>NZ_JBEOZE010000002.1:0-545187 GCF_040297465.1 Streptomyces sp. NPDC001787 | reverse complement strand
TTCACCGGGGCCCTCCGGGCGCTTCCCTTCGTTCTTGCGTTTCCGACTCTATCAGACTCTTTCGTGTCCGATTCCCGGTCGAAGCGGGTCAAACTTTTTTCGCTTTCCAGTTCTTCGCTTTCGCGTTTCCCTTTCCGGCGAGTCCGACTTTACCAGACTCTTTTCCGTTCCGTTTCCGGTCCGAATTCGATTCCAGCGGCCTGCGGATGGCCTTTGCCTTTCGGCGGGCCCGACTTTATCAGAGATTCTGAGTCGGAATTCCCGCCCCGTTCGGTGGGCTCCCTGCGCATGACTGCGCGGGCGCTTCCCGGTCGGGCGGAGACGTAAACGTACTGGAGCGGGGCGCCCGGATGCAAATCGAGGTGCCCCGCTCCGTACCGGCGGTCGTGAGGATCAGACCTCGACGACGACCGGAAGGATCATCGGGCGCCGGCGGTAGGTGTCGGAGACCCACTTGCCCACCGTGCGGCGGACGAGCTGCTGGAGCTGGTGGGGCTCCATCACTCCGTCCTGGGCCGACTTGTTGAGCGCTTCCTCGACCTTCGGGACGACGGCGCTGAAGGCGGCGTCGTCGATGCCGGAGCCCCGGGCCTGGATGTGGGGGCCGCCCACGATCTTGCCGGAGGAGCTGTCGACCACGATGAAGACCGAGATGATGCCCTCGTCACCGAGAATGCGGCGGTCCTTGAGGGAGGTCTCGGTGACATCGCCGACCGAGAGGCCGTCGACATAGACGTAACCCGCCTGGACCTTGCCGACGATCTTGGCCTTGCCGTCGACCAGGTCGACGACGACGCCGTCCTCGGCGATGACGATGTGGTCCTTGGGGACACCCGTGAGCGCGCCCAGTTCGGCGTTGGCCCGCAGGTGGCGCCATTCGCCGTGGACCGGCATCAGGTTCTTCGGCTTGCAGATGTTGTAGAAGTACAGCAGCTCGCCGGCCGAGGCGTGGCCCGAGACGTGGACCTTGGCGTTGCCCTTGTGGACGACATTGGCGCCCCAGCGGGTCAGGCCGTTGATCACGCGGTAGACCGCGTTCTCGTTGCCCGGGATCAGGGACGACGCCAGGATCACCGTGTCGCCCTGGACGATCCGGATCTGATGGTCGCGGTTCGCCATCCGGGACAGGGCGGCCATCGGCTCGCCCTGCGAGCCCGTACAGACGAGCACGACCTCGTCGTCCGGCAGGTCGTCGAGGGTCTTCACATCGACGACCAGGCCCGCGGGGACCTTCAGATAGCCCAGGTCACGGGCGATGCCCATGTTGCGGACCATCGAACGGCCGACGAACGCGACCCTGCGGCCGTACTCGTGGGCGGCGTCCAGGATCTGCTGGATGCGGTGGACGTGGCTGGCGAAGCTCGCCACGATGATGCGCTTCTGAGCATTGGCGAAGACCGTGCGCAGGACGTTGGAGATGTCCCGCTCGGGCGGTACGAAGCCGGGGACTTCCGCGTTCGTCGAGTCGGAGAGCAGCAGGTCGATGCCCTCCTCGCTCAGCCGCGCGAAGGCGTGGAGGTCGGTGAGGCGCCCGTCCAGCGGGAGCTGGTCCATCTTGAAGTCACCGGTCGCGACGGCCATGCCCGCGGGGGTGCGGATGGCGACCGCCAGTGCGTCCGGGATCGAGTGGTTGACCGCGATGAACTCGCAGTCGAAGACGCCGATGCGCTCGCGCTGGCCCTCGGTGACTTCCAGGGTGTACGGGCGGATCCGGTGCTCCTGGAGCTTGGCCTCGATGAGCGCGAGGGTCAGCTTGGAGCCGATGAGCGGGATGTCCGGCTTCAGGCGCAGCAGATACGGGACGCCACCGATGTGGTCCTCGTGGCCGTGTGTGAGGACGATGCCCTCGACGTCGTCCAGACGGTCCCGGATCGTGGTGAAGTCCGGAAGGATCAGGTCGATCCCGGGCTGCTCCTCCTCGGGGAAGAGCACTCCGCAGTCGACGATGAGCAGGCGGCCGCCGTACTCGAAGACCGTCATGTTGCGGCCGATCTCGCCGAGGCCGCCGAGCGGGGTGACCCGCAGGCCGCCCTTCGGAAGCTTCGGCGGGGTACCGAGTTCAGGATGCGGATGACTCAAAAGACTCTCCTTACCACGCGCGCCACGTACCGCTGAGGCACGTGGCGCGCGTGTCATTCGTGCACTTGCTGTTGTCTGGGATGGTGCTCGGCGAGCGTTCGTCGCCTATTCAGTTGTGAAGTCCGTGGTTACAGCTGTACCCCGCCGGCAGCCAGATCGATCTTGAGCTGCGCCGTCTCCTGTGCGGTGAGTTCCACCAGGGGGAGGCGCAGCGGACCGGCCGGGAGGCCCTGGAGCGTCAGAGCGGCCTTCGTGGTGATCACGCCCTGGGTGCGGAACATGCCGGTGAAGACCGGAAGCAGCTTCTGGTGGATCTCCGTGGCCTTGTGGACGTCGCCGCCGAGGTGGGCCTCGATGAGGGCCCGCAGATCGGGGGTCACCACATGGCCGACGACGGAGACGAAGCCGACCGCGCCGACCGAGAGCAGCGGGAGGTTCAGCATGTCGTCGCCCGAGTACCAGGCGAGGCCGGACTGGGCGATGGCCCAGCTGGCGCGGCCCAGGTCGCCCTTGGCGTCCTTGTTGGCGACGATACGCGGGTGCTCGGCGAGCCGGACGAGCGTCTCCGTGTCGATCGGGACACCGCTTCGCCCGGGGATGTCGTACAGCATCACGGGGAGGCCGGTGGAGTCCGCGATGGCGGTGAAGTGGCGCAGGAGGCCTTCCTGCGGGGGCTTGTTGTAGTACGGGGTGACGGCGAGGAGGCCGTGGGCACCGGCGCGCTCCGCGGTGCGGGCCAGCTCGACGCTGTGACGGGTGTCGTTGGTGCCGATGCCGGCCACGACGTGGGCCCGGTCTCCCACCGCTTCGAGCACCGCCCGGACGAGCCGGTCTTTCTCCGCGTCGCTGGTGGTCGGGGACTCGCCGGTGGTGCCATTGATGATCAGGCCGTCATTGCCTGCGTCCACCAGATGGGCGGCGAGCCGCTGGGCGCCGTCGAGGTCGAGTGCGCCGTCCGCCGTGAAGGGCGTGACCATAGCGGTGAGGACCCGCCCGAAGGGGGTCTGCGGAGTGGAGATCGGAGCCATGGGTAACACGCTACTCGTTGCTCAGCGCACGGTGTCCCCTCGGGGGGACGGGGAAGTGGAACCCGACACTGCCTGCTCGGGGGTTCAAGCAGTGCCGGGTCCGTTTGATCAGCCTAGATGAACTTCATGAAACGCCGCAATACGGACACCGCTTACGGGGCGACCCGTCCATTTTTGTTGAAGGCGGCATGAGTGAGCGGCATGAGCTGCGCCCAGTGGGCCTCCATCTGCTCACCCACCATCTCGATCTCGCGCTGCGGGAAGGACGGGACCTTCGCCAGCTCGTGCTGCGTGCGCAGGCCGAGGAAGTGCATCAGGGAGCGTGCGTTGCACGTGGCGTACATCGTCGAGAAGAGGCCCACGGGCAGGACCGCGCGGGCGACCTCTCGGGCCACTCCGGCGGCGAGCATCTCCTGGTACGCCTCGTACGCCTGGCGGTAGGAGTCCTCCATCGCACGGCTGGTGAGCGCGTGCTGCTCCTCGGTGCCCTCGACGAACTCGTACTTGCCGGGGCGGCCCTGCTGGACGAGCTTGCGGGACTCCCCGGGGACGTAGAAGACCGGCTCCAGCTCCCTGTAGCGGCCCGATTCCTCGTTGTACGACCAGCCGACGCGGTGCCGCATGAACTCGCGGAAGACGAAGATGGGGGCACTGATGAAGAAGGTCATCGAGTTGTGCTCGAACGGACTTCCGTGCCGGTCCCGCATCAGGAAGTTGATCAGCCCCTTGGACCGCTCGGGGTCCTTGGTGACCTCTCCGAGCGACTGCTCGCCCGCCGTGGAGACACGGGCGGCGAACAGGACGTCGGAGTCACCTGCGGCGTGTTTCACCAGGTCAACGGTGACATCACTGCGGAAGCTGGGCTTTGCGGGTTCGGGGGTGTCGGTCACCGGCGGGGGTCCTTCCAATGGCGTCGCTCGGGCGGCGTCCACTCTACGGCCCGGCACCGACAACGCGTCCGGGACCGCCCGTACGGGGAAATCTCGCATTGATTCGGCGATTCGGGGCACCGATCGGGCGTTCTGTACGTCTGACTCATTAGCAGCACCCGCCACAGACTTCAAGGAGAGTTTCCTCATGTTCCGCCGGCGTGAATCCGTTCCGTTCTCGTTCGTCGCCGAGGCCGACCGGTTCCGCAGTAATGTCACTCCGCCGCCCCGGACCCGCGTCAGCGTCTCCGAGCTGGCGGGCCGTTCCCTCGTGGGGCTGACCGTGGTCGCGGGCCTCGTCGGATCGCTGCTCTTCGGCCTTCCCGCCCTCGACCCCGACCAGGCCCCGGCCCAGGGCAAGCAGTCCGAGGCCTCCGAAGGCCGCTGACTCGTACGGACCCCCTGGGGTGGTCGGCCCGGTGCGGGTCTCGGTAGCCTCACCGGGCACAGCAATCGAGCGTGCTTGTGAGTGAGGATCAGTCGTGCCCCTGCCCTTTCTGACGGCCGACCGCGCATTCGACGCGAGCGCGGAGGACGTCGCGCTGCCGTTCGACGACCACGACAGCTGGCGGCGGCCCTACCGTCCCGGCCCGTGGCGGGTCGCGGCAGCGGCCACCCTGTTGTTGCTCGCCTCGTTCGTCCTCCTCGCGGCCGTGATCATCGGCGCGGCTGGTGCGCTGTCCGGAGCGCTCGCGTGCTTCGCGCTCGCCGCCGCGGTGATCATGTGCTCGCTACGGCTGCTCCGGGTCGGTGCGTGGGTCAGCCGGCACGGTGTGCGGCGGGTGGGCTTCTTCCGGACCACCACCGTGCCGTGGAACCGGGCGGCGGCGGTACGTACCGTCCAGCAGCCGGTGAAGTGGCTCGGTCTCCCCCGTACCGTGCAGGGTCAGGCCCTCGTCGTGGTCCGTCACGGCGGCGACACCCTGCCGCCGCTGGTCACCGACCACAACGCGGACTTCCTGGGCCGCGACGAGGCCTTCGAGCGGGCGACGGACACCATCGAGGCCTGGGGCGACGAATACCGCCAGTAGTGGTCCCACGCGGACAGCGGGCCCGGTACGGACACTCCGTACCGGGCCCGCTGTCCGTGAGGACGTCCCCGGTGTCGGGGGGTGCGTGCTCGCCCGCTCGCCGGACGCGCCGGCCGACGCCCTGCCGTCAGGCCCCTACCGGCTTGCCGCCGTGCAGCGCGATCGCGCGTTGCATCGCCTTGCGGGCTCGTGGTGTGTCCCGCGCGTCCTGGTAGGCGACGGCCAGCCGGAACCAGCACCGCCAGTCGTCCGGGGAGTCCTCGGTCTCCTCGCGGCGGCGGGCGAACACCGCGTCGGCGGAGTCGCGGTCGATACGGCCGGCCGGGGTACGGATCAGTTCGTCGACCGGGAGCCCGCCCTCGGCCTCCAGCGCGGCGGCCAGCGCGTTGGCCCTGCGGACGAACTGGGTGTTCTTCCAGAGGAACCAGACGCCGATCACCGGCAGGACCAGGACCGCCACGCCGAAGGTGACCGTCAGCAGGGTGCCGTGCCGTATGAGGAGCACGCCGCGGCTGCCGACCAGGGCGAAATAGAAGACCAGGACGGCAGCGGTGACAACGTAGGTGATCTTTGCGCGCATGGGTGTGGCCCAGTCAGTTCAGGTCGAGGAAGTGCTCCAGGCCGAACGTGAGGCCCGGAGTGGTCACCACACGGCGGGTGCCGAGCAGGATGCCCGGCATGAAGCTGCTGTGGTGCAGTGAGTCATGGCGGATGGTGAGGGTCTCGCCCTCGCCGCCGAGCAGCACCTCCTGGTGGGCGAGGAGGCCGCGGAGGCGGACCGCGTGGACCGGGACGCCGTCGACGTCCGCGCCGCGCGCACCGTCCAGAGCGGTGGTGGTGGCGTCCGGCTGCGGGGCGCGGCCGGCCTTCTCGCGGGCCGCCGCGATCAGCTGGGCCGTACGGGTGGCGGTGCCGGACGGCGCGTCCACCTTGTTGGGGTGGTGCAGCTCGATGACCTCGACCGACTCGAAGTACCGGGCGGCCCGCTCCGCGAACTTCATGGTCAGGACGGCGCCGATGGAGAAGTTCGGGGCGATGAGCACACCGGTCCCCGGGGAGCCCTCCAGCCAGCCGTTCAGCTGCGCGAGCCGTTCGTCGGTCCAGCCCGTGGTGCCGACGACGGCGTGGATGCCGTGCCGGACGCAGAAGTCGAGGTTGCCCATCACCGAAGCGGGTGTGGTGAGCTCGACGACGGCCTGGGCGCCGGTGTCGACGAGGGTCTCCAGCCGGTCGCCCCGGCCCAGGGCCGCCACCAGCTCCATGTCGCCGGCGGCCTCGACGGCTCGTACCGCCTCGGCTCCGATACGGCCCTTGGCACCGAGAACGGCTACGCGCAGCTTGCTCATTGCTTGCTTCCTTCGGGGTTAGGAGACCGCTTGGTGGAGGCGGTCCGCCTGCTTGTCCTTGAGCGGGCCGATGACGGAGAGCGAGGGCCGGTGCCCCAGAAGGTCGCCCGCCACCGCGCGGACGTCGTCGGGGGTGACCGCCGCGATGCTCGCGAGCATGTCGTCGACCGACATCTGCTCGCCCCAGCACAGCTCGCTCTTGCCGATCCGGTTCATCAGCGCGCCGGTGTCCTCCAGGCCGAGGACGGTGGAGCCGGAGAGCTGCCCGATGGCGCGTGCGATCTCCTCGTCGCCGAGGCCGTCCGTCGCGACGCGGTCGAGTTCGTCCCGGCAGATCTTCAGCACATCGTGGACCTGGCCGGGCCGGCAGCCCGCGTACACACCGAAGAGCCCGCAGTCGGCGAAGCCCGAGGTGTAGGAGTACACGCTGTAGGCGAGGCCGCGCTTCTCCCGTACCTCCTGGAAGAGGCGGGAGCTCATGCCACCGCCGAGAGCGGTGTTGAGTACGCCGAGGGCCCAGCGGCGCTCGTCGGTGCGGGCGAGACCGGGCATGCCGAGGACCACGTGGGCCTGCTCGGTCTTGCGGTTCAGCACCTCCACGCGGCCGGCGGTGCGCAGTGTGCGGGAGCCCTCGCGCGGCGCCATCGGGACGGCGTCCGTGCGGGAGAGCGCGCCCGCGCGTTCGAAGGCCTTGCGTACCTGGCGGACGACCGTGGCGTGGTCGACGTTGCCGGCCGCGGCGACGACGAGGTGCGTGGGGTCGTAGTGCTTCTTGTAGAAGCGGTCGATCTGGCCGCGGTTGAGCGCGTTGATGGTGTCGACGGTGCCGAGGACCGGGCGCCCCAGGGGGGTGTCGCCGAGCATGGTGTGCGCGAACAGGTCGTGCACGCAGTCGCCCGGGTCGTCCTCCGTCATCGCGATCTCTTCGAGGATGACTCCGCGCTCGGCGTCGACGTCCTCGGGGGCGATCAGGGAGCCGGTCAGCATGTCGCAGACGACATCGATGGCCAGCGGCAGGTCGGTGTCCAGGACCCGCGCGTAGTAGCAGGTGTACTCCTTCGCCGTGAAGGCGTTCATCTCGCCGCCGACCGCGTCGAGCGCGGCGGAGATGTCGAGGGCGCTGCGCTTGGCGGTGCCCTTGAAGAGGAGGTGTTCGAGGTAGTGGGTCGCGCCGTTCAGGGTGGGGGTCTCGTCGCGTGATCCGACGTTGGCCCAGATCCCGAAGGTGGCGGAGCGTACGGAGGGCAGGGTCTCGGTGACGATGCGCAGGCCGCCGGGGAGGACGGTGCGGCGGACCGTGCCGATGCCGTTGGTGCCCTTGAGGAGCGTCTGGGTACGGGCGACGGCCCGCGCCTTGGGAGAGGTGCGGGCCGTCGTCACGGAACTACGGGACGTCACTTGGCGGCGTCGTCCTTCTCATCGGCCTCTTCGCCCTCGATCACGGGGATCAGGGAGAGCTTGCCGCGGGAGTCGATCTCGGCGATCTCGACCTGGACCTTGGCACCGACGCCGAGCACGTCCTCGACGTTCTCCACGCGCTTGCCACCGGCGAGCTTGCGGATCTGCGAGATGTGCAGCAGGCCGTCCTTGCCGGGCATCAGGGAGACGAACGCACCGAAGGTGGTGGTCTTGACGACCGTACCCAGGTAGCGCTCGCCGACCTCCGGCATGGTCGGGTTGGCGATCGCGTTGATCGTGGCGCGCGCGGCCTCGGCCTGCGAACCCTGCTGGGCACCGATGTAGATGGTGCCGTCGTCCTCGATCGTGATGTCGGCGCCGGTGTCCTCCTGGATCTGGTTGATCATCTTGCCCTTGGGGCCGATGACCTCACCGATCTTGTCCACCGGGATCTTGACGGTGATGATCCGCGGGGCGTTCGGGGACATCTCGTCCGGGACGTCGATGGCCTCGTTCATGACGTCCAGGATGTGCAGACGCGCGTCACGGGCCTGCTTCAGCGCGGCGGCCAGGACCGAGGCGGGGATGCCGTCGAGCTTGGTGTCGAGCTGGAGCGCGGTCACGAACTGCTTCGTACCGGCGACCTTGAAGTCCATGTCGCCGAAGGCGTCCTCCGCACCGAGGATGTCGGTGAGGGCGACGTAGTGGGTCTTGCCGTCGATCTCCTGCGAGATCAGGCCCATGGCGATACCGGCGACGGCGGCCTTGAGCGGCACACCGGCGTTCAGCAGGGACATGGTGGAGGCGCAGACCGAGCCCATGGACGTCGAGCCGTTGGAGCCCAGCGCCTCGGAGACCTGGCGGATCGCGTAGGGGAACTCCTCGCGCGAGGGCAGGACCGGGACGATCGCGCGCTCGGCGAGGGCGCCGTGGCCGATCTCGCGGCGCTTGGGCGAGCCCACGCGGCCGGTCTCACCGACGGAGTACGGCGGGAAGTTGTAGTTGTGCATGTAGCGCTTGCGGGTCACCGGGGAAAGGGTGTCCAGCTGCTGCTCCATCCGGAGCATGTTGAGGGTGGTGACGCCCAGGATCTGGGTCTCGCCACGCTCGAACAGCGCCGAGCCGTGCACGCGCGGGATGGCCTCGACCTCGGCGGCGAGCGTACGGATGTCCGTGACGCCGCGGCCGTCGATGCGGACCTTGTCCTTGATGACGCGCTCGCGGACCAGCTTCTTGGTCAGCGAGCGGTACGCGGCGGAGATCTCCTTCTCGCGGCCCTCGAAGGCCGGGAGCAGCTTCTCGGCGGCGATCTCCTTGACGCGGTCCAGCTCGGCCTCGCGGTCCTGCTTGCCGGCGATGGTGAGCGCCTGGGTCAGCTCGGAGGTGACGGCGTCGGAGAGCGCCTCGAAGACGTCGTCCTGGTAGTCCAGGAAGACCGGGAACTCGCCGACCGGCTTGGCGGCCTTGGAGGCCAGGTCGGACTGGGCCTTGCAGAGCGCCTTGATGAAGGGCTTCGCGGCGTCCAGACCCGCGGCGACGATCTCCTCGGTGGGAGCCTCGGCGCCGTCCTTGACGAGCTGGATGGTCTTCTCGGTGGCCTCGGCCTCGACCATCATGATCGCGACGTCGCCGTCCTCCAGGACGCGACCGGCGACGACCATGTCGAAGACGGCGTCCTCAAGCTCGGTGTGCGTCGGGAACGCGACCCACTGGCCCTTGATCAGGGCCACACGGGTGGCGCCGATCGGGCCGGAGAAGGGCAGACCGGCCAGGATGGTGGAGCAGGAGGCGGCGTTGATCGCGACCACGTCGTACAGGTGGTCGGGGTTGAGCGCCATGATCGTCTCGACGATCTGGATCTCGTTGCGCAGGCCCTTCGTGAAGGAGGGGCGCAGCGGGCGGTCGATCAGGCGGCAGGTGAGGATCGCGTCCTCGGAGGGCCGGCCCTCGCGGCGGAAGAAGGAGCCGGGGATCTTGCCGGCCGCGTACTGCCGCTCCTCGACGTCCACCGTGAGGGGGAAGAAGTCGAGGTTGTCCTTGGGCCGCTTGGAGGCGGTGGTGGCCGACAGCACCATGGTGTCGTCGTCCAGGTACGCGACGGCGGAGCCGGCGGCCTGCTTGGCCAGGCGGCCCGTCTCGAAGCGGATGGTGCGGGTGCCGAAGGTTCCGTTGTCGATAACGGCTTCGGCGTAGTGGGTCTCGTTCTCCACTAGTGATATCTCCATACTCGTCGTCTTCGTCCTCCTGCCCGTGTGGCGGAGGACGGTACGGAGAAGCGCACCGTGGGTGCGGGCCGGTCTTCGATCGAAGCTCCCGGGCGTTGTCCCGGGGGCCACTACCGAGGACCGGCGGCGGCGTCGATGCGCCTCTCCATCGTTCTGGTGTATTGCGCCCAGGTTACTGAGCTTGACACCGGTCCTGCACATACGGCAAAGGGAGCGGCCCCCTAGAACCGGGAACCGCTCCCTTCCACAGCGTCCTTACTTGGCGCCGCCGGCCGCACCGCGGCGGATGCCGAGGCGGTCGACGAGCGCACGGAAGCGCTGGATGTCCTTCTTGGCGAGGTACTGCAGGAGGCGGCGACGCTGGCCGACCAGGATCAGCAGACCACGACGGGAGTGGTGGTCGTGCTTGTGCGTCTTGAGGTGCTCCGTCAGGTCCGAGATCCGGCGGGAGAGCATGGCGACCTGAACCTCGGGGGAACCGGTGTCACCCTCCTTCTGGGCGAACTCGGCCATGATCTGCTTCTTCGTAGCGGCGTCGAGCGGCACGCGTACTCCTCTTGATGTTCGATGCGCCCACGAGTGCCCCTGGTCTTGATCGCAGGGGTGCTTCCGTGACTCGGAGGCGAAGGTCCGATGAGCGCAGTCCTCAGGCTGACCCGAGGGCGCGTACACAAACGGCCACCAGTCAGAGTACCAGCCCGTTCGGAGCACCCCGGCCGGGCCTCAGCTGGTGAGGGCCCTGGCCTTGGCGAAGATGTCGAGGACGGCCAGGCAGAGCGGGACCAGGGAGAGCAGCAGGGTGCTCTCCGCGAGGTCGAGGAGGCGGCCCCAGAAGGGTGAGAGCCCCTTGCGCGGTATGACCAGGCCGATCGCGGTGAACAGCGCGGCGCCCGCGGCGACGGCCGCGGAGAGCCAGATCGTACGGATGTCGAGGGAGCCGCGGTCGCCGTAGCGGACCAGGTCGTACAGCAGGTCGGTGGGCGGGTTCAGGGAGAGGCCGAGCACGAGCAGGGCGATGGCGCCGACGCCGGCCACCAGGACGCAGGCGACCTGTGAGGTGTAGCGGAAGAGACGGGCGCGCAGCAGCATCGCGAGGCCGGCGGCGAGCGCGAGGATCTGGCCCCAGATGTTGTCCGAGAAGCCGAGGACGGCGGCGGACCCGACGGCCACGGCGGCACAGCCGCCGACCAGGCCGAGGAGCATCTCGTGGCCGCGGCGGGCCTGGGCGGCGATGCGCTCGGCGTCGACGGGCTCCGGGTCGGCGCCGGGGCCGTTCGGGTCGGCGAAGTCGTCGTCGTAACCGCCGGGGGCGGCGCGCGGGGAGGCGTAGCCGATGGGCAGCCGGGCGAAGCGCGCGGAGAGGCCGGGGAGGAACGCCACGAGGCCGAGGGCGACCGGGGCGCAGACGGCCGCGGTCTGGGTGGCCGACGCCTCCGTCAGTATCGCGACGAAGGTGGCCAGCGTGCCGACGGTGGCCAGGAAGGTGGCCGCGACGAACGGCGCGTCACCGCTGGGGGTGAGGGCGACCAGGGCGACGGAGGCGACCAGGACGGCGACGCAGCCGAGGAGGAACTGCAGGCGTCCCGGTCCCTGGCCGGCGTCCGGGCCGATGATGCCGGAGCCCGCGATGAGGACGAGCGGGAGTGCGCCGAGGCCGAGGGCCACGGCCGTGGCACGGTCCGCGTACACCCGGGCGCGCACTCCGGCGAAGGCGGTCAGCAGCAGTCCGGCGGAGCCCGCGATGATGCCGGGCAGGCTGTGCATGTCGTGCCGGACCGGGTCGGCGAACCAGAGCACGAAGCCCATGAGGACGAGCAGGAGGACTCCGCCGACCAGGCCCGCGCCGCGCAGCAGTTCGTCGCTCCACAGATGGCGGTCGCGGGTGACGGCCGAGGCGACGGCGTCCGAGACGTCGTCGAACACGGCGGGCGGCAGCGACTGCGCGAACGGGCGCAGGCTGAGGAGTTCGCCGTCGAGCACCTGCTGGGCGGCGAGGGTGCGGGCGCCGTCCAGGACGGTTCCGTCGCGGCGTACGAGGTGGTAGCCGGTGGGCGCTCCGGCCGCCTGGGTCTGGCCCGTGAGACGCAGGATCTCCGGGTAGACGTCGGCGACGGCGATGTCCTCCGGCAGGGCGACGTCTATGCGGCTGTCGGGCGCCACGACAGTGACGCGGCAGAAACCCGTCGCTGCGGTCGTACTCACGTGTCTGGTCCCCCTGATTCGCGGTTGCGCACAGTGCGCGCGCCACCCTACCGGGAGGTGGGCGGGTGATCTGCAAGTAGGATCGCCGTCGCGCGGAGGGAAGTCCGCGCACACGCAGCCACGGGGGCGTCGGTGCGGACCAGACCGGCCTTCCGCCCGTCCGTATTGAGGGATTGATGTTCCGGTGAGCCAGATCGTCGTGAAACGACCTCCGCGGTCTCTGCCGCCGGAAGTACCCGCGGAAGAATTGACGTTGGAGGCTCCTCCCGAACTGCCGCGCGGGCAGCAGGAGGGCATGCTGATGCAGATCCTGCCGGTGCTCGGCATGGGTTCGTCGGTGGTCTTCTTCTTCTCGCCCCAGGCCCCTCCGTTCATGCGGATCATGGGTGTCCTGATGCTCGTCTCGACCGTCGGAATGGTGGTCGCCCAGCTTGTCCGGTATCGCCGCGGTACGCAGGGGCAAATGGCAGATGTCCGGCGGGACTACCTCAAATACCTGGCACAGACACGGCGGACGGTGCGCAGGACGGCGCGTTCCCAGCGCGATGTGCAGCTGTACCTGCACCCCGCGCCGGAGCAGTTGTGGTCGGTGGTCGCCGAGGGCAGCCGGGTCTGGGAACGGCGGGTCGGGGACAAGGACTTCGGGCAGATCAGGGTCGGGCTCGGGGCGCAGCAGCTGTCGACGCCGCTGATCGCTCCGGACACCGCGCCGGTGGATGAGCTGGAGCCGATGTGCGCCGGCGCGATGCAGCAGTTCCTGGCGGTGCACGGGTCGTTGGACGGGCTGCCGATGGCGGTCTCGATGCGGGCCTTCTACCACGTGACGGTCTCCGGGCAGCCGGAGGCGGCGCAGTCGACGGCGCGCTCGCTGGTGGCGCAGCTGGTGACGCTGCACTCCCCGGAGGATCTGATGGTCGCCGTGGTGGCGGCGCCGGGCGCGGTGCGGCGCTGGGACTGGACGAAGTGGCTGCCGCACACGCAGGTTCCCGGTCAGGTCGACGGGGCGGGTACGAAGCGGCTGTTCGGGGATGATCTGGGCGAGCTGGAGCAGTTGCTGGCGAGCCGTCTCGACGGGCGGCCGCGGTTCGGCCGGGAGAGCCAGCCGGTGCTGGACCAGCCGCATGTCGTGGTGGTCCTGGACGGCGGGATGGTGCCGCCCGACTCGCTGTTCGCGGCGGCCGAGGGCCTGCAGGGCGTGACGATCGTCGAGGTGATCTCCGGCGAGCTGGACGAGCAGCGCGGTGGCCTGTCGGTGGTGGTACGGCCGGGGCTGCTGCGGCTGGAGTCGGGTGCGGGGCTCGCGTACGAGGGCGTGCCGGACGGGATGTCGCTGCCGGCCTCCGAGGCGCTGGCCAGGCAGCTGGCCCCGCTCCGGATGGGCGGGGGCGACGACGACGAACCGCTGCTGGCCAACCTGGACTTCACGGATCTGCTGAATCTGGGGGACGCGGGCTCGGTCGACGTGGCGCGCACCTGGCGGCCTCGTTCGGTCTCGGAGCGGCTGCGGGTGCCGATCGGTATCGGCGAGGACGGCCAGCCGGTGATGCTGGACCTGAAGGAGGCCGCGCAGGAGGGCATGGGGCCGCACGGGCTGTGTGTCGGCGCGACGGGTTCCGGCAAGTCGGAGCTGCTGCGCACCCTGGTGCTCGGGCTCGCGGTCACGCACTCCTCGGAGACCCTGAACTTCGTCCTCGCGGACTTCAAGGGCGGTGCGACGTTCGCGGGGATGTCGCAGATGCCGCACGTGGCGGCGGTCATCACGAACCTGGCGGACGACCTGACGCTGGTGGACCGCATGGGCGATGCCATCCGCGGTGAGCTCCAGCGGCGTCAGGAGCTGCTGCGGTCGGCCGGCAACTACGCCAACATCCACGACTACGAGAAGGCGCGGGCCGCGGGCGCCGCGCTGGAGCCGCTGGCCTCGCTGGTCCTGGTGATCGACGAGTTCTCCGAACTCCTCACCGCCAAGCCCGACTTCATCGACATGTTCATCCAGATCGGCCGTATCGGCCGTTCGCTGGGCGTGCATCTGCTGCTGGCCTCGCAGCGTCTGGAGGAGGGCAAGCTGCGCGGTCTGGACACCTATCTCTCCTACCGCATCGGTCTGCGGACCTTCTCGGCGGCGGAGTCGCGTACGGCGCTGGGTGTGCCGGACGCCTATCACCTGCCGTCGGTGCCCGGTTCCGGTTATCTCAAGTTCGGTACGGACGAGATGACCCGGTTCAAGGCGGCGTACGTGTCGGGGACGTACCGTACGGGCGGCCCCGATCTGTCGGTGGGGCAGCTGCCGATCGACCGGCGGCCCGCGGTGTTCACCGCCGCTCCGGTGCCGGTGGTGTACGCGGCCCCGGATCCGGCGCAGTTGGCGGCGACGCGGTCGACGGCGGAGGACGACGCGCTGGCCGACACCGTGCTCGATGTGATCGTGCGGCGCCTGGAGGGTCAGGGGGTTCCGGCCCACCAGGTGTGGCTGCCGCCGCTGGACCGGGCGCCGACGCTGGACCAGTTGCTGCCGGGGCTGGCGCCGACGTCGGACCGCGGGTTCTCCTCGACCGAGTACACGCGTCCGGGCGGGCTGATCGTGCCGCTCGGTCTGATCGACAAGCCGTTCGAGCAGCGGCGTGAGGTGCTGTACCGGGACTTCTCCGGTGCGGCCGGTCACATGATGGTGGTCGGTGGTCCGCAGTCCGGGAAGTCGACCATGATGCGGGCGCTGGTCTCGTCGTTCGCGCTCACCCACACCCCGCACGAGGTGCAGTTCTACGGTCTCGACTTCGGTGGTGGCGGGCTCGTCTCGCTGGCGGAGCTTCCGCATGTCGGCGGGATGGCCTCCCGGCTGGACCCGGAGCGGGTACGCCGTACGGTCGCCGAGGTGGCCGGGGTCCTCAACCGGCGCGAGGAGTTCTTCCGGGCCCACTCCATCGACTCGATCGCCACCTACCGGCGCAAGCGCGCCCGGGGCGAGCTGCCCGGCGAGCCCTGGGGCGATGTGTTCCTGGTGATCGACGGCTGGGGCGGTTTCCGGGCCGAGTACGAGCTGCTGGAGCAGACCGTCACGGACATCGCCTCGCGCGGTCTCGGGTACGGCATCCATGTCGTCATCACGGCGGCCCGCTACATGGAGGTGCGGGCGGCGCTGAAGGACCAGATCCTCGGCCGGCTCGAACTGCGCCTCGGTGACGTGATGGACTCCGAGTTCGACCGCAAGGTCGCCTCCAATGTGCCCGCGGGGGTGCCCGGCCGTGGTCAGGTCCCGGAGAAGCTGCACTTCATGGGCGCTCTGCCGCGTATCGACTCGGTCAGCAGCGCCGCGGATCTCTCCGACGGCACGGCCGCGTTCGTCAGCACGGTGAAGGCGAACTGGGCGGGGCCCGCGGCTCCCTCGGTGCGGCTGCTGCCGCGCAAGCTGCCCGCGGACCAGCTGCCCAAGGGGTTCGAGTTCCCGGAGCGGGGCATCGCCATCGGGATCGACGAGACGGCGCTGGAGCCAGTGTTCGTGAACTTCGAGACGGACCCGTTCTTCCTGATCTTCGGCGAGAGCGAGTCCGGCAAGACCAATCTGCTGCGGCTGATCGCCAAGCAGATCGCGGAGCGGTACTCCCCCGACGAGGCGAAGCTCGTCGTCGGCGACTACCGGCGGGCTCTGCTGGGCGCGCTGCCGGAGTCGCATCTGCTGGAGTACGCGCCGATGGCCAGCTCCATGCAGATGCACATGGAGGCGCTGTCCGGGGTGTTCGCGCGGCGCCAGCCGCCGACGGACGTCACCCCGCAGCAGCTGCGCGACCGCAGCTGGTGGAGCGGGCCGCAGATCTTCATCATCGTGGACGACTACGACCTGGTGGCGACGAACGCGGGCAACCCGCTGGGTCCGCTCGCGGAGTATCTGCCGTTCGCCCGGGACACCGGGGTGCGGTTCATCATCGCCCGCAACTCGGCGGGCGCGTCGAGGTCGATGTACGAGTCGTTCATGCAGCGGATCAAGGAACTGGGCGCGCAGGGCGTGGTGCTGGCCGGTGATCCGGGCGAGGGCGAGCTGATCGGTTCGGTGCGCGGCCACGCGATGCCGCCGGGGCGCGGGTACTTCGCGTCGCGCAGGCGCGGTACGCCGCTGGTGCAGATCGGGCGGCTGCCGGAGCAGCACTGAGGCTGTCGCCGGCGCTACGACCGGGGCCCCCGCGCGGTGTGCGCGGGGCCCCGGCGCGTTCCCGGGAGGGGTGGGTCCGGGGCGCGCCGCGGGCCGTGGTGGGTCCGCCCGGCGGGGGCCGGGGACGCAGGCCGGGGCCCGGACCGAAACCGGTAGCGACCATGTATTAGCGTCGAGTGGTGATCCATCGGTGCGCCCGGGTAGGGGCGGCACCGTCCACAGGCATGCGATACGGGGGAATCTCATGGGATTCGACGACGAATGGGCCACGCTGCGCGCGGAGGCCACGCAGCGGCAGAGCACGGACATGCGGCTCAACAGCACCGACGACGGCCCGCTGCCCGGCCTCGGCGGACAGGTCCTGGCCTCGACGCCCGCGGAGAAGGCCGCCGCGGCGAACACCATTGAGAACGAGCTGGAGGACAGTACCAACAAGTCCACCAACCTGGCGGACGAGGCCTCGTCGGCCGCCGCCAAGGAGTTCACCGACTGGGCCACCGGTCCGGCGATCACCAAGCTGGGCGAGACCTGGGACAAGCAGGTGAAGACCCTGATGGGCCGGCTGAGCTCGGAGAAGAACGGCCTGCGCGGGGCCGCCAACGGCTTCGCCCGCAACGACCTGGACATCAACTCCCAGTTCTCGCCGCTGCTCAAGCCGCAGTACGGTCCGTGGGCGTCCGGCCTCGGCGGGGTGTAGGGCGGGACCAGATCATGATCCGGAACAAACCGTTGCCCCTCCCCCGTACGCGCAGGACGAAAGGCCCCGGCCCCATGGAACGCACACGACTCCGGAGCGGCGGCGCCGTGGCCGTACTGCTCGCGACAGCACTGCTGACCGGTTGCGGGCAGGACGGCGGCGACGGTGCCTCCGGCGCTTCCGACGCGGGGGCGGGGAAGGCATCCGGTCCCGTGAGCGTCTCCGCGCTGCGGGCGGCCGCGGACAAGGTCGGGCCGGACGGAGCGGACAGCTGCCCGCTCCCGTACGACATCGCCCGCGCGGCGAGGGCGGCGGGGCTGTCCGGGCAGACGGGTGCCGGGGCCGCTCCGGGCGACGACGCGGACGAGCCCGCCGTCACGGCCGAGAACGGGCGCGACGCGCAGGGGCCGGGCGGATTCGCCGCCAACCCCGGGGCCCTGGTCAGCTGTCTGTTCCACATCGGCGCGGGCACCGTGGAAGTCCACACGATCGCCACGGAGTCCGCGTCAGCCGAGAACCTGCTGGCACCGGTGATCATGTCCGCCGGCGGCTTCTCGACCGAGGAGCTGACCGCGTATCTGCGGCGGACGGCGGCGGGTGCGCCCGGTGAGGCGGTGGCCTCCGGGAACGGCGACTGCGTCACCGTGCGGGTGAAGCCCTCGGACGACGGCGACGCCTCGCTGGTGGTGACCGCGGGCGAGGACGGGAGCGCCGGGCCCGGTGGCGGGAAGCTCACCGGCCTCGCGCTGGCGCTGCACGCGCAGCTCGTCTGAGGTTTCCGGCCGCCACGCACGGGACCGGGCCGCGCCGCCCGGTCCGCTTCGACTGAACACAGCATCACGGGGAGAAACATGCTCACCTACAGCGAGGTCATGACGACCGACCTGGGCAAGCTGACCACGGCCGCGGACAAGTGGGACGACGCGGCAGCGGAGATCAAGAAGGTCGAGAACCGCTACAAGGACAGCGTCCAGTGCATCACGCTCGGCCAGTCCTGGTCCGGGCTGAGCGCGAACACCGCCCAGATGAACTTCGCCGCCACCCGCTACGAGTACGCCGCCGCGCAGACCCAGGCCAAGGCCATAGCCTCGCTGCTGCGCGACGCGCACAACGACTTCGTACGCCTGAAGAAGAACCTGGAGAACCAGTGCGCCGCGGCGGTCAAGGCGGGCATGAAGATCTCCGAGGGCGGCGTGGTCACCTACGACTACTCCAAGCTCACGGAGGCCGAACGCGCGGCCACCCGGCACGACCCGGACTACGCGGAGAGCATCCGCAAGTCCGTGGCGTCCTGGACCAAGGCGGTCGACGACTGCGTCAAGGCGGTGGACGACGCGGACCAGGGCGTGAAGATCGCGCTGGAGGCCGTCACCAAGGACGGGTACGGGGACAAGAACGACAACACGCTGGGCACCGGCTTCAACGCGCACGCGCAGGGCGACGTGGAGAAGTACGAGGCGGAGAACACCAAGGACATCGCCACCCGCATCAACAACGGCGACAAGGTCTCCGCGGCCGACATGGCGGAGTTCCAGCGCTCGGTGCGGGACAACTCGCACGACAAGGCCTTCTCCCAGACGCTCCTCAACGGGCTGGGCCCCGACGGGCTGATCAAGGTCAACAACAAGCTCAACGACCGTGCCTACGACTCGGACAAGAAGAACAAGGACCAGTACCTGGAGATCCAGAAGGGTCTGGCCAACTCCGCCGCCACCGCCACCCAGGTGCCGGGCAGCGTCAAGGACGCGCCGCCCGGATCGGAGGCGTTCAAGAAGTGGAAGGCGTCCGACGAGGGCAGGTTCTACCGGGAGTGGACGGACAGACTCGACAGCTCCGGCACCAAGAACTTCGGCTCGAACACCCAGCCGCTGTACGGCTACCAGTCGTTCGTCAGCATGATGCAGCACGCGGACACGAAGTTCGACGATCAGTTCCTGTACGAGCTGGGCGATGACCTCATAGCCGCCGAGAAGAAGCAGGACGGCATCTTCACGCTGTGGGGCGGCGGTCACAAGGGCATCGAGAGCGACCCGATCGACGGCCTTCTCGGTGTCATGAGCAAGAACCCGGACGCGGCCACCGCCTTCTTCGACTCCACGGGCAATGGCGCGGACGGCGACAAGGTACCCAACAACCACCTGAAGTACCTCCTCGGCGACGGGGACGACGCCCGCGACTGGCCGAGGAACACGATCACCGGCTACGGCGTCACGACCTTCGACGACCCGACCTCCAAGATCGGCCTCGGTCTCGCCCTGGAGGCGGCGACCACGGGCCGCGAACCCAACGCCGGGGGCGCCGCGTTCGGCCACCACTCCGAGGCCCAGGCCCGGGTCATGCAGGAGACCATCAGCGTCCTGGACCAGGATTCCAAGGGCGACACGATCCCGCAGAACCTGAAGGTGCCCCTCGGCCGTGCCCTGTCGGACTACACCGCCGACACCCACGCCATCCTCAGCGGTACCGCCCCGGGCAGCCCCACCGGTCTCGACGAGATCAGCGGGCGCGGCGACGAGTCCGGGATCACCAACTCCAAGCACAGCCTTCTGCGTGTGATGCGCGGTGTCTCGGACGCGTCGTACGGGCAGACGGCCGATGGCGAGCCCGTACTCGTCTACGACCTGCTGTACGAGAACGAGAAGCGGTACGCGGCCGAGTACCTCCTCACCGCGAAGGACGCTCCGCCGGAGCAGGTGGGCAATGTCGTCGGCGACTGGGACAACAAGGCCCGCCATGTCGGCGAGGTGTACGGAGCGATGAACGCCATCGGCTCCGACATGACCCTGGACGACCGCGACACCAAGATCGGGAACCTCAACGACGAGATGCGGTACACGTACCACGGCGTCGGCGGCCTCTTCACACAGATCCCGGTCGTGGGCGACCCGATCCAGCGCATGGTCGACGCGGCCACCTACGAGTACTCGAAGGACGTCGCCGCCGAGGCGGAGGACGCGGCCCGCGCCAAGGAGAGCACCAACACCTCGGCGGGGATCGCGGGCACGAACAAGCTCCTCGACGCGTGGGGGAACGAGCGGGGTGTCGCCGGCTCGGAGGCGCACGACCACGCCAAGGGCGAAGCCAAACAGAGTTACATCACGGGGCGCGAGGACGCGTACTCGGCGCTGCGCACGAGGAAGTAGGACATGACGCAAGGCAAGGGCAACCGGGCACCCCGGTGGAAGTGGATCGCTCCGGTACTGGCGCTCGGTGTCGTACTCGCGGGCGCCCATGTGTGGTGGAACACCGATCTCCTCGCCGGGGACGAGGTGTGCGGGGGCCTCGTGTCCACCGCGCGGGCCGGCTCCGTCCTGTCCGGGGGCGGCCGTATCTCCGACGGGGACGGCCTGGATGTCCGGGCGGGCGACGACCTGGAGTTCTCCTGCACCGTCGAGGCCTCGTCGTTCCTGCCCGGTGCCGGTGAGGGGCACCTGAGGATCTCGGGAACCCATGAGCGGGGTGACTTCGCGTTCACCGACGGCCGCTGGCCCAGTCCCGCCACGGTGTCCTTCTTCTCCGGACCGGCGACCGGCGGGGTGGGCAGGGACCATGGCTGGGTGCTCCTGCCGGAGGGCTGCGCGAAGACGGCCCCGGCCATCATCGAGGGGTACGCCCCCGAGGGCTCCGACCCCACGGCACTGGCCGCGCTCCTGACCGACGTGGCGAACAGGGCGGCGGAACGCGCGGGGTGCGCGCCGGACCGTCCGCTCACCCTGTCCGGCGGTCTCCCGGCCGTACCGGCCGGCCAGAAGGTCCCGGACGGCGCGGTGTGCGGCATCAAGGGCCTGACCTTCCCCGGCCCGGCCGCGGGAAGGCCGGCGGCACGCCAGACGGTCCAGGGGCGGACCGGTCCCACCTGGGCCTGCGAGGTGAGCGGACACGCCACCTTCTCCGTGACCCAGGAGCCGCGCGTCCTGGAGGCGATCGCCTCCTCCCCCGGCTTCGGGGAACAGCCGCCGCTCGCGGGCCTGCGTGTCTCGGGCTTCGACCAACGGCACGTGGTGGCCGACTGCTCGGGCACACCGACGTACTTCTCGATGGAAATCGGCTCCACCTATCAGTCCGCCCTCCAATCCCCCGGCACCCCCTCGGCCAAGGCCGTCTTCGCCGACTTCGTCACCGCCGCCGGCAAGAACTACGGCTGCTCCACCACGGCCTCGTGAACCGGGGGCGATCCCGCCCCGGCGTCGATGTCCGGAGATAGCCTGGACAGGGCGAGGAACACGTTCCGCCGCACGAGAGGAAAGGCAACTGATGGGCACGCAAGCGGAGAAGGACGAGCTGTACGCACTCGACATCTCGGGGGTGGAGTGGCTCAGTGCCCCCGGGACGGAGCAGGCGGAGGAGCGTGTGGAGATCGCGCATCTGCCGGGCGGGGCCGTGGCGATGCGGTCCTCGCTGGATCCGGAGACCGTGCTGCGGTACACGGAGGCCGAGTGGACCGCGTTCGTGCTGGGCGCCCGTGACGGTGAGTTCGACCTGAAGTAGGGCTGGTCGGCCGGGCCGGGAGCCGGGCATGCGAGAGGGGCACGCTCCGGTGGGAGCGTGCCCCTCTCGTGTGCGTGGGCGCCCGTGCGCCGAGGCGGTCGCGCCGCGACCGGCGTACGGGCCGATACGCGTGGGTCAGAACGCCTCGGTGAAGTAGCGCGAGGCCTTGACGTCGGTGGAGCGGTAGCTGTCCTTGCCGGACTCGATGATCTTCGCCACCTGGTCCAGCCGCTTCTGCATGTGGTCGGCCCGGCCCTTGTACTTGCCCTGAAGCGTGACGTACTCGCCGTGGGCGTCACCGTCCCAGGTGTCGGTGACGACCTTGAGCGCGGCGTCCATCTCTTCGAGGTCCTTGATGATGTTGCGCGACACCACACGGATGCGGTTCGCCATCTCCTGGACGCTCTCGTACCTGACCTTGGTGTTCGGGTCCCCAGCCATCAGTCTTCTCCTCTGTGCTCAGCGTGTGCGGTAAAGGGGTGCGGCGGGTGGCTCAGACGCCGTTCAGGCCGGACGTGTTGGAGGACGACGCCGACTCCTTCACCGCGTTGAAGGCCGCGCGGACCTCGTCGTCGTTGGCGTTGCTGAGGTTCTTCGTCTGGCCCACGGCGTTGAGCAGCACCTGGAGCAGGCGCCGGATCTCGTCGTGGTCCTCGTTGATCGTGACCTGCGCAGTCGTGAATCCCGAGGCACCGACACCCGTCCAGCCCGCGCTGACCGTCGCGAGGATGTCGGCGAGCTCACGGGCCTGCTTGGACACCGCGTCGGCCGTGTCGACGATCTTGTTCTTCGCCTGGATGATCGGATCGTCGGCGAGTCCGAAACCAGCGGCGGGGTTGGTCATCCGGAGGTCCTATCTCTCAGTTCCCGAGCCTGCCCGCGGGCCGCGGCCAGGCTTCCTCTTGCCCCCGTGTGCTCCGGATAAGGAGTGGGGTACATGCAAGGCCCAAGAAGTGCGTGGCGGTGTTCCCACGCCCTGGAATCGGACTCGACCACTTCTCGTTCCCCCGTCACACACGTGAAGTCTGCTACCACCCTAGTCACTTCGTCATCTCTCCCCAACTGCGGTTTATAGGAGAGATCCACGTCACCGCCGGCGCCCTCAGCGCAAACCGCGTCGTCGCCGGACATCACGGACGACGGTCGCCGTACCGGCCACGACGGAGACCAGCACCGCCGCCAGGGCCAGTGCGTAGGTGGCGTATCGCTCGCCGCGCTCCTGCGAGGTCTCCGACATGGCCAGGTGCGCCGGCTCCGGAGCGGGCGGCCTGGGCGGTGCCGGGTCCGGGCGGGCCGCGTCCAGCGGGATGTCGTCCTTGTCCCCGGCGAGGGCCCTCACCGGGTCGACGACGCCCCAGCCGACGTACGCGTCGTGGCCGGTGACCGACCGCTCGGCGGTCTGCTCGATCCGGGCGGTGATCTGGGCCGGTGTCCACTTGGGGTACTTGGCGACGAGGAGGGCGGCGACCCCGGCCACGTACGGCGCGGAGAAGCTGGTGCCGTTGTCGGTGCACTGGCCGAAGCCCGGCACGGTGGAGACGATGTCGACGCCCGGCGCGGCGACGCCGACGAACTCACCGGCCTGCGAGAAGGCGGCGCGTTCGTTGTTGCGGTCGGAGGAGGCGACGGCGAGCACCCCGGGGAAGGCGGCCGGGTAGGTGTTCTTCAGCTTGCCGTCCATGCCGTCGTTGCCCGCCGAGGCGACGACGACGACTCCCTGGCCGATCGCCTTGGCCACGGCCCGGCCGAGCGCGGAGTCGGGGGTCAGCGGTTTGGTGGTGTCCTGGGAGATGTTGATGACATCGGCCTTCTTGACGAGCGCGTGCTCGATCGCGGTGGCCATCGTGGTGTCCTTGCCGCTGTTCTTCTCGTCGTTCTGGCGGATCGGGATGATGGTGGCCTCGGGGGCCAGGCCGACGAACCCGGTGCCCTTCGCGGGCCGCGCGGCGATGATGCCGGCGACCTTGGTGCCGTGGCCGACCTCGTCGGTGGTGCCGTCCGCCTTGCCGCCCTTGAGCAGATTGCGCCCGGCGGCGGTGTCAACGGCCGTCTTGAGCTGCGGGTTGGCGTTGTCCACGCCGGTGTCGATGACCGCGACACGGACACCTCTGCCCTTGGTGTCCTGCCACAGTTCGTCGAGCATGACCCGCTGGAGCGGCCACGGCCTGCCCTCGAACTGCTTCTTCATCGGGAAGGTGCATTCACCGCTGCCGTCTATCCCGAGGCCGCCCGGACCTGCGGAGTCCTGGGCGGCGTACGCGGCCTGGGGCGCCGCCAGTACGGCCAGCGCGGCGGTTGCCGCCGTGAGCAGCACGGTCTTCCGGTACAACATCTGTTCCTCTCCCCCGAGTCCCGCGGTCCACCGTCCCGCGGCGGCCGCGGGGCTGTCGTACGGGTGGCTCACGAGCCCTGGGGCTGCCGGGCGCTGTTGGTGTCGAGCCGGGGGCCCTTGGACAGGAAGTCCGACCACTCGATCGGTACGAGCGAGGGCGTGACCTTCTCGTAGCCGAGCCGGATCTGGGCCTGACTGGCCTCGGGGCGGCCGTCCTGGGTCTGCTGGCCGCCGGTGCCGATGTCGGAACGCTCCGCGTCGCTGTCGCCGTTGGCCTGGACCGCGTAGCGCAGTCCGGTGTCGGTGACCAGGAAGAGCGAGCCGTCGGGGCGGGTCTGCTTGCCCTGGATCTGGGTGTAGAGGAGGCCGCTGCCGGGGGTGACGTAGGTGCTGGTGCCACCGGCGTTGATCGCGGCCGGGTAGGCGGTGCCCGCCCAGGTGCTCAGCGTCGTACGGCCCCGGTCGTCGACCTTGCGCAGCACGCTGCAGATCGTGTCCCGGCTGCCTTCGCCGCCCGCGGAGTTGACCTGCTGGGCCCTGTGGGCCGGCCAGCGCGGGGCCTGGCCCGCGAAGGGCCGGGGGTCCGGGACGAAGTCCTGGAGGTCCGCGGCACGGGCCTCGCTGGCCAGGTTCAGGGGCGCGGTCTGCGGGGAGTTGATCAGCAGCCAGGCGGTGAACTCGGAGATGGGCTGGACCTTGCCGTCGAGGACCACGTAGTGCGCGGTGCCTTCGCCCGTACGGGTCTTGAGGACCATGCCCACCTTGTTCTCCTCGGCGGAGAGCTGGCCCTCGATGTGCGCGGGGGCGCCGATGGTGCCGGGGATCTGCGGGAAGACGATGGGGCTGCCCTCGTGCAGGGTGGCCAGCCAGTCGTCGGTGACGGCCTGCGGCTGCCTGCTCCCGACGAGGGCGTTGGTCAGGTGTCCGTTGTCCGTGGCCACCTCGTTGACGCGGTACTTCGTGCCGCCGGCGTCGACGAGATAGCGCGTCCCGTCCTGGCCCTGGACGTACAGCACCTGTCCGCCGCCGAGCTTCTCCTTCTTGCCCTCGGTGAGCTTGTTGTCGCGCTCGGCGAAGACGAAGGCCGCCTTCTGCACGGTGTTGCCCTTGCCGCCGGGCTGTTCGCAGACCGCCCACCGCTTGGCCTTGCCCGCGTCCGTCGCCTCGGGCAGCCGGTCGGGGGCGTACGGGATGCCGAGGATCGGACCGCGCGGGGGCTTGCCGGCGTCCAGGATGTTGTCGGCGACCTGGATGACGGCGAACTGCTGCGGGGTCAGCAGCAGCCGGGCCGAGGCGAGGTTCAGCACGGGGTGGAGCAGGTTCTTCCTGTCCTTGCCCTTACCCGTGGAGAGCACCACGTAGCGGGTGGTGGACTTCTTGCCGACGATCACCTTGGTGCCCGGCTTGTCCCAGTCCTTGGGCGCGGTGGGCTTGAACATGCCCCAGGCCCCGAACCCCGCCAGGATCAGCGCACCGACGATCAGGCTCGGTACGACCGCCCGCAACGGGCGCGGGGCGCCCTCCTCGGTACCCGTGGGCGAGGGTTGGAGGAATGCCGCGACCGTGCGCTTCTTCGCAAAGGTGTACGCGTTGAGCTCATCCCGCCGTGATGCCATGAGTCTGTCTGTCTCCCGTGTCTCCCCGCGCGGCTCCAGGGGCGGACACACCCCTGCCCCCGTGCCGGACCCCCGATGCCGGACCCTGGTGCCGGACCGGCCCCCTACTATGCCTGCTGAAGGCGAGTGCCCGTGGGGCGGGTAGGGTGATCCAGCCTCCAAAGCCCCCGGCGGGGCAGGGGCGATCGGGTTGAGTTGGGGCCTTACGAACGGGGGAATGCCGGAATGATGGCTTCCGCGACGCGGACACGTCCGGCCGGGAACAGGGGGCCCTCCGGGGCTCCGGGGGCAGGGGAACCACCCGCCTCTCGCAGGGGTTCGCGCTCCTCGTCCCGAAGGCCCTCCGGTGACCCCGCGGGGACCGGCGGACCGGCCGCACCACGACTGAACGGACGTGCCGGACACTTCGGTTCGTTCCGATTGCAACAGTTCGTACTGATCGAAATCGCCGCCGCGCTGCTGCTCGCCGCCTGGGTGGTGGAGCCGCTGCTGCTCGCCCCGGCCGGGGTGTTCGCGGCGCTGCTGGTGGTGCTCGCCGTGGTCCGCAGACACCGCCGCTCGCTGCCCGAGTGGCTGGGTACGGTCCTCGCGCTGCGGGCCCGCACCCGCCGGGCCGCCGCGCAGGTGCTGCCCCCGGACACCGAGCCGGGTCTCGCGCCCGCCGTCGAGTGCGACCCGGCGCTGCGCACGTACTCCTTCAGCGACCGCGACCGGCGGCCGGTGGGCATGATCGGTGACGGTACGTTCGTCACGGCCCTGGTCCAGGTCGAGTCGGACGCCACGGCGCTGCGGCCCGACCGTTCGGCACGGCCGCTTCCCCTGACCCTCGTACGGGATGTGCTGGAGGTCGACGGCATCCGGCTGGAGTCCGCGCAGATCGTCCAGCACACCCAGCCGGCCCCCGCGCCCCATCTGCCGCAGCAGTCGGTCGCGGCGCGCAACTACGCGCCGTTGCAGGCCCAGACGGGTTCGCCGGCGCTCCGGATCACCTGGATCGCGCTCAAGCTGGACCCGGAGCTCTGCCCGGAGGCGGTGCAGGCGCGCGGCGGCGGGATCACCGGCGCGCAGAAGTGCGTGGTGCGGGCCGCCGACCAGCTGGCCAGCCGGCTGACCGGGGCCGGGTTCCGCGCGACGGTGCTCACCGAGCAGGAACTGACCTCCGCCATCGCGACCTCGGCGTGCGTCAGTCCGCTGGCGATGGCCCAGGCCAGCCGGGCGGAGACACCCGGCAGGCGCACCGAGGAGACCTCGCGCACCTGGCGCTGCGACGACCGGCGCCACACCACGTACTGGGTGGGCCGATGGCCCCAGCTCGGCGGCGGCGGTGCCTCGATGCCTCAGCTGGTGGCGCTGCTCACCTCGATCCCGGCGCTGGCCACCACCTTCAGCCTGACGCTGGGACACGGGGACCGCTCGGGGGTGTCGGTCACCGGGCATGTCCGGATCACCGGCCGCAGTGATGACGAACTCCTCGCCGCCCGGCATGAGTTGGAGCGCACCGCACGCGGTGTGAAGACGGCGCTCGTTCGACTGGACCGTGAACAGCTGCCCGGCGTGCTGGCCACCCTGCCGCTCGGAGGTACCCGCTGATGTCCACCTCTACCGGCAACCGGCCCCGGCTGGGTTTCGGGCTCATCGGTCCGCGCCGCGGCCGGCACGCCGTCTCCTTCGACGAACTGGCCGCGCTCGGCCTGCCGGTCGGTGACGACGGCACGGTGATCGGGGTCGACGCCGAGGGGCGCCCGGCGGTCCTGGGCATCAACCGGCCCACACCGTACGAGGTCACGCTGATCGGCGGTCTGTGGACGGCGCAGGTGCTGGCGCTGCGTGCCGCCGCGACGGGTGCCCGGATCGCGGTGGAGACCGGACGGGCCCAGGCCTGGACCGGGCTCGCCCAGGCGGCGGGCGGGGGGCAGCCCTGTGTCTCGCTGCACGATGTGGGCCGGGTGCCGCCGCAGGGCGCGTCGGCCGGATCGCCGGTCGTCGTGGTGCGCGACTGCGGGATGCGGCCTCCGCGCGGCCGGGTGGTGTCGGGGCCCTGGCAGTCCGTCGTGACGCTGCTTCCCTATCTCAGCCCGGTGGCACCGCGGTTGATGGAGAAGTCCGCGCTCGTCGGCATCCAGCGGGTCTCCCCGGACGAGGCGGCGCAGATCGGCCGGATCATGAATCTGCCGGCCGCCGAGGCACAGGCGCTGTCCACGCTGGCCGACGGTGTGACGCTGTGGTGCACGGACCGGGACCGGCAGTTCGTGATGACGCAGGCGACCGACGCCGAGACCGGACTGCTGGGCAGCGCCCGCCGGATGGACTGACCCGCACGTCGGTACATCGGTCCGCGCGGGCAGCGTACGTCGGCCGAAGTCGCCGAACGGGCAGGGGCGGGACCCCCGTCGGCCCGCCCGGGGTGCGTACGTCGGCCCGCCCGGGGTGCGTACGTCGGCCCGTGCGGGAGTCCGTGTTCCTGCCGCGTCGGACGGTACGCCGGGCGCGCGGGATCCGCCGGGTCGGCCCGCGCGGGGTTCCATATGTCGGCCCGCGCGCTCGACTTGCGCGCAACGTTCCGCATTCGTACCGCTTTCGGTTCGCTCCCCGTGTCGCTTCCCGTTCACCTGGGGGCAGCGCGTGGCGTACGGGACAGACCTCGCCTTGCCGTACGGCCTGCCGTAGAGCGCCCGATGGCGATTAGGGTGGGTGCGGGCGCGGCAGCAGAACCTGCGGACAGGCATGGCGCGTCCCAGGGGGAGAGCCGGGCGGATCGGACGCCGGGAACCGACACCCCCACCCCCCACGGCACAAGGGTGCTCGACCACACCAGGAGGCAAAGTGAACGGCGATCGGGACGAGATCCGCGGGGGATGGAACACGCCCGTCGACGAGTCGTCCGACGCGGATCCCGCCGAGATGACGGGTGAGTTCACCATCGACTACACCCCGCCCGCCTGGTACACGCAGAACGCCGCGGGGGATTCCTCGGGCGGGGCGGGGTCCCATCTGGCACCGCCTCCGCCGCCCAACGGGGCGCCGGTCTCCGTGCCGGGACCGCCCGCCGCGGGCGGCTTCGACCCCAACTGGGCACCCGCGCCGCCCGCTCCGGCGGAGCCGTCGCTGCCGGGCGTGCCCGCTTCGGCGCCACCGGCTTCGATGCCGCCCGCCTCCCTGCCGTCGCCCGAGGCCGGTTCGCCTTCGGCGCCCGCACCCGTGTCCCCGCCCGCGCCGGCTCCCTCCGAGGGAGCCGAGGACGGCGCAGCCGACCCGTTCGGCGGCGGCGACCTGGAGAGCGGCGCGACGATGCGTTTCTCCCCGGCCGCGCTGAAGCGGGAGATCGCGGAGCGCGAGGCGGCGGCCACCGCGGCCCCTGACGGCACCGCGGCTCCCGATGCCACCGGTGCGCGGCCGGACGCAGACGCGCCGGAGAACGGGACGCAGGGGACGACGGACACCGCCGGAACCGGTGCGCCGAGCGCCGCCGGAACCGAGGGGGACGCATCCGAGTCCCGTACGGATGCCGCCACGGCTCCGGAACCGGACTCCGCCCCCGCCGTCGCCGACGCGGTGCCCGGGGATCCCCGGAGCGCCGGGGGCGCGGACGGATCGGCGAACGCCGGGAGCACCGAGGGAGCGGCGGGCGATGCCTCCGCCGCGACGGATCCGGCGGCGCCCGCCGACGAGCCCCCGCACGCCGTCACGGACGCGGTGCCCCAGGACGCGCCGCAGGCGGCCGCCGCTCCGGCGCCGTGGGCGCCCGCGCTGCCCGCCCAGGCCGCCCTGCCCCCGCTGCCGCCCGCCTTCCAGCCCGCCGCACCGCAGCCCACCGCGCCGCAGTCCGCGTCGCAGTGGCCCGCCCCGGTGCCCGCGAACGAGGCGCCCGGCGGATACGGATTCCCGCAGGCGTCCCAGGCACCGCAGCCGTACCCGGCACCGCAGTCACACCAGGCACCGCAGCCGTACCAAGCGCCGCAGTCGCAGCCGTACCAGGCGCCGCAAGCGCCTCAGCCGTACCAGGCACCGGGCCAGCAGCCCCCGCAGCAGCAGTTCCCGGGGCAGAGCGCGCCTCTGCCGCCGCAGGCCCCGCAGGCCCCGCAGGCCGCCAGCGGGTACGGATTCCCCCAGCAGCCCCAGCCCCCGCAGCAGCAGGGCGGTTACGGGTTCCCCCAGGCGGCCCAGGCACCTCAGCCGCCCCGGACACCCCAGCCCGGGTTCCCCGGACAAGGAGCACCGCTCCCCGCGCAGCAGCCGGCCCCGGGCACGCCTCACCTGCCCGCGCCCATCGCCCCGGCCGCCCCGCAGCCGCCGGAGCCGTATCAGCCCCAGCCGCACCTCCCGGCCCAGCAGCAGGCACCGCAGCAGGCGCCTCAGCAGCCCCAGCACCCGGACCCGCAGGCTCCGCCCGTCGACCCGCGTACCGGCAACGCCTGGCCCACCCCGGTCACCCATGACCAGCGCGAGCGCTCCGTGCCGGGCGCGCCGCTCGGCTACACGGCCGCCGTCGAGCTCTCCTCCGACCGGCTGGTCCGGGGCAAGCAGAAGGCCAAGAGCAGCCGCAACCCGTCGGGGGTGTCGCGCTTCAAGCTCGGCGGCAAGAAGGAGGAGATCGAGCGCCTGCGCAAGCTGGAGCTGATCCGCACTCCGGTCCTCTCCTGCTACCGGATCGCCGTCATCAGCCTCAAGGGCGGTGTCGGAAAGACCACCACGACGACCGCGCTCGGCTCGACGCTGGCCACGGAGCGGCAGGACAAGATCCTCGCCATCGACGCCAACCCGGACGCCGGTACGCTCGGCCGCCGGGTGCGCCGCGAGACCGGGGCGACCATCCGCGACCTGGTCCAGGCGATCCCGTACCTCAACTCGTACATGGACATCCGCCGGTTCACCTCGCAGGCGCCCTCCGGTCTGGAGATCATCGCCAACGATGTGGACCCGGCGGTCTCCACGACGTTCAACGACGAGGACTACCGGCGGGCGATCGAGGTGCTCGGCAAGCAGTACCCGATCATCCTCACCGACTCGGGCACGGGTCTGCTCTACTCCGCGATGCGGGGCGTGCTCGACCTCGCCGACCAGCTGATCATCATCTCGACGCCTTCCGTCGACGGCGCGTCCAGCGCGTCGACCACGCTGGACTGGCTGTCCGCGCACGGGTACGCGGATCTGGTGCAGCGATCCATCACGGTCATCTCCGGGGTCCGCGAGACCGGCAAGATGATCAAGGTGGACGACATCGTGCAGCACTTCGAGACGCGCTGCCGGGGTGTCGTCGTCGTACCGTTCGACGAGCACCTGTCCGCGGGCGCCGAGGTCGACCTGGACATGATGCGGCCGAAGACCCGCGAGGCGTACTTCCATCTCTCCGCGATGGTCGCCGAGGACTTCGCGCGCGCCCAGCAGCAGCAGGGGCTGTGGACGTCGGACGGCTCCATGCCGCCGCAGTTCGCCCCGCCGATGCCCGGACACCAGCAGCCCGGACAGCCGATGCCGGGATACCAGCAGCCCGGACAGCCCATGCCGGGTCAGCCGATGCCGGGTCAGCCCATGCCGGGTCAGCCCATGCCCGGACAGCCGCAGCCGTACCCCCAACAGCCCTATGGCGGCCAGCCGCCGTACGGGGGAGCTCAGCCGGCCCAGCAGCAGCCCCCGCAGCAGCCGTATCCCGGCCCGCCGGCCCCCGGCGCCCAGCAGGGCGGCTGGCAGCAGAACGGCTGGCAGCAGCAGTCGCCGCCCCCGCGGCCCCCGTCGGAGGCGAGCCCGGGGCTCCCGCTCCCGGAGGCGGGAGCGCCGGGCGGACAGGGCGAACTGGAGGGTCCCGTACCGCCCGCGGGCTGGCAGCAGACCCCTCCGCAGCCACCGCCCGCGCCTCAGCAGTAGGGCAATAGAGGTCTAAACCAATGAGGGCCCGCACCGTCTCCACGGTGCGGGCCCTTTGCGTATTTTCGCAGCCCACACGCGGTTTGACGGACCGTTGACGCGGCTCGGCCACCGCTGATAAACCTTCGCATCACCAGTTGACGAACAAGAGATCTACCCGCCCTTCTCCATGCGAGTCATGACGCGAGGTCCACGTCCCATGGTCACAAGAGTTCCACCACGCTCCTCCCGGCCACGTCGCCGTATGCGCGTCCTCCTGGCCTCCGGCGCCGCCGCACTGGCGCTCGCCGCCGGATCGGTCGTCCCCGGGAATCCCCTCACACCCGCGCCCTCGCAGGCGCGGGCCGCCGACAGCGGCAAGACCACCCTCACGGTCGCCGTCGCGCAGAGCGTCGACTCCCTGAGCCCGTTCCTCGCGCAGCGCCTGGTCAGCACGAGTGTCTCCCGGCTCATGTACGACTACCTGACGAACTATGACCCCAAGGACAACCACGCGATCCCGGCGCTCGCGACCAAGTGGGAGCCCTCCGCGGACAAGCTGACCTGGACGTACACGATCCGGTCGGACTCGAAGTGGTCGGACGGGCAGCAGGCCACCGCCGAGGACGCCGCGTGGACCTTCAACAAAATAATGACCGACGAGGGCGCTGCCACCTCCAACGGCAACTTCGTGAGCAACTTCAAGAAGGTGACCGCGCCCAGTGCGGACAAGCTGGTCATCGAACTGAAGCAGCCGCAGGCCACGATGGCCGCGCTCGATGTGCCGATCGTCCCCCAGCACGTCTGGGAGAAGGTCTCCGACTTCTCCAAGTTCAACAACGACACCGAGTTCCCGATCGTCGGGAACGGTCCGTTCATCCTCACGGACTACAAGGTCGACAGCTATGTGAAGCTGAAGGCCAACAAGGACTTCTGGCGTGGCGCGCCGAAGTTCGACGAGGTCGTCTTCCGCTACTACAAGGACCAGGACGCGGCCGTCGCCGCCCTGCGCAAGGGTGAGGTCTCCTTCGTCGCGGGCAGCCCCAGCCTGACCCCCGCCCAGTCGGCCTCCCTCAAGAACGCCGAGAACATCAAGGTGAACGACGCGCCCGGCAGGCGCTTCTACGCCCTCGCCGTCAACCCGGGCGCCCGTACCAAGGACGGCAAGAAGTTCGGCGACGGCCACCCCGCGCTGCTCGACCAGAAGGTGCGCCAGGCGCTCTTCATGGCCGTCGACCGCAGGACCATCATCGACAAGGTCTTCCAGGGCCACGCCGTGGAGGGCGAGGGCTACATCCCGCCGCGCTTCGCCGACTACTTCTGGAAGCCCGCCGACGGCCAGAAGCTGGCGTACGACCCGGCCGGGGCGGGGGCCCTGCTCGACGAGGCCGGGTACAAGAAGAACAGCGGCGGCAAGCGCGTCGGCAAGGACGGCAAGCCGCTCGGCTTCCGGATCCTGTGCCATGCCACCGACCCGAACGACAAGGCGGTCGGCAAGTACCTCCAGGAGTGGTGGGGCGGCCTGGGCATCGGGCTGAAGGTCGACTGCATCGACAACGTCTCCGACCCCTGGTACGCCGGTGAGTACGACCTCGCCTTCGACGGCTGGTCCGTCAACCCGGACCCCGACTTCGTGATGTCGATCCACACCTGCGCCGCGCTGCCGTCCAAGCCGAAGGAGTCGGCCGCCACCGACAACTTCATCTGCGACAAGCAGTACGACGGGCTCTACGACCAGCAACTGGCCGAGTACGACCCGGCCAAACGGGCTGATCTGGTCAAGCGGATGGAGTCACGGCTGTACGACACCGGGTACATGAACGTCATGGCGTACCCGAATGCCGTCGAGGCCTACCGCACCGACCAGATCAAGTCGATCACGACCATGCCCTCGGACGCGGGCAACATCTACGGCCAGGACGGTTACTGGAGCTGGTGGTCCGCGGTTCCGGCCGCGTCCGCCTCCTCCGGCTCCGGCGACTCCGGTGGCAGCTCCACCGGGGTGCTCATCGGTGTCGGTGTCGCCGTCGTCGTCCTCGCCGGTGGCGGACTGCTGTTCGCCATGCGTCGTCGTTCCACCGCGGAAGACCGTGAATAGTCCATGAGCACAGAAAGCACTCCCGCGCTGCTGAAGGGCGCGGCGGGCGTGGACGGTGCGGAATCCGACGGCCCGGCTCCGGCCGGGCCGTCGGCCCGCGGTCCGCGCTCCCGCAGCACGACCGCCTATCTCCGCTATGTGGCGGGCAAGCTGGCCGGTGCGGCCGTCTCGCTGTTCGCCGTGCTCGTCACCAGCTTCTTCCTGTTCCGGCTGATCCCCGGAGACCCGGTCAAGCAGATGACCGGCGGCCGGCAGGTGTCCACGGAGCAGATCGCCGCGATGCGCCGCGAGTTCGGTCTGGACCTGCCGCTCTGGCAGCAGTTCACCGACTACTGCGGCAAGGCGCTCACCGGGGACTTCGGTACGTCGTACCAGTTCCGCGCCCCCGTGATCGACAAGATCACCGAGGCGCTGCCCGCCACCCTGCTGCTCACCGGTACCGCCTTCGTGATCTACACGGTGATCGGCATCTGGCTGGGTGCCCGGTCCGCCTGGCGCAACGGTTCCGTCGGGGACCGCACCCATACGGCCTTCGCACTGACGCTCTACTCGGTGCCCTCGTTCTGGCTCGGTCTGCTCCTGATCATCACGCTGTCGGTGGGCATCGGCCCGATCCCCGGGCTCTTCCCGACCGGAGGCATGGAGTCCGGCAACACGAGCGGCTTCGACTACGTCCTCGACGTCGCCCACCACATGGTGCTGCCGGTCATCACCCTCGTCGCCGTCGAGTACGCGCGCACCCTGCTGGTGATGCGTTCCTCGCTGCTCGACGAGATGGGCAGCGACTATCTGACGACGGCCCGCGCGAAGGGGCTGCGCGACGATCTCGTACGCCGCCGCCACGCCGTGCCCAACGCGATGCTGCCGACCGTGACCCTGCTCTTCGTGAACCTGGGCACCACGGTCGCGGGCGCCATCCTGGTGGAGACCGTGTTCTCCTGGCCGGGGCTCGGCGGGCTCTTCTACCAGGCGCTGAGCGTGCCCGACCTGCCGCTGGTGCAGGCGCTGTTCTTCGTCTTCGCCGCCGCGGTGATCCTGATGAACACACTCGCCGATGTGATCTATCCGCTGCTCGATCCCCGGGTGGGCCGATGACGACCTCGACCGATGCCGTGAGGAACAGCGGCCCGCGTGCGCTCGCCTGGGCCCGCAGACGCCGTTCGGCGGCGGCCTTCTGGCAGCAGTACCGCAGCCACCGGGCGGGCCTCGTCGGACTCGCCGTACTCGCCCTGATCGCCCTGATCGCGCTGGCCGCCCCGCTGCTCGTGGGCGCCGGCTCCCAGAGCGTCACCCAGGCTCCGGGCGGCCCCCTGGAACCGCCGAGCGGTGAATTCCCCCTGGGGACCGACCAGTTCGGGCGCAGCCTGCTGGCCCTGCTGGTGTGGGGCACCAGGGTCTCGCTGACCGTCGGCCTGCTCGCGGCGTTCCTCTCGGTCGCCATCGGCACCCTGGTCGGGATCACCGCGGGACACTTCAAGGGCTGGTACGGGACCGTCATCATGCGGATCACCGACTGGTTCCTGGTGATGCCGACCCTCGTGCTCGCCATCGCGCTGGCCACGGTCCTGTCGCGGTCCGTCTGGACGACGATCCTGGCGATCGGCGTGACGACCTGGCCGACGACCGCCCGGCTGGTCCGCGCGCAGACGCTGTCCGTCGAGTCCCGGCCCTACATCGAGCGCTCCACGGCGCTCGGGGGCGGCCACGGGCACATCATGTCCCGCCATGTGCTGCCCAACGTCATGCCGCTGGTGCTCGCCCAGACCACCCTGGTGATCTCCACCGCCATCCTCACCGAGGCGACCCTCGCCTTCCTCGGGCTCAGCGATCCCACGATCGTCTCCTGGGGCGGGCTGCTCCAGGACGCCCGTGAGGCCGGCGCGGTCAGCTCCGGCAACTGGTGGTACCTCGCTCCGCCCGGACTCGCCATCGCGGTCGTCGCCCTCGCGTTCACGCTGTGCGGCCGCACCATCGAGACCGTGCTCAACCCCAAGCTGGGGGTGTCCCGTTGACCACCACGACGACCGTCACGAAGAAACCCGCGACCGGGCCGCCGCTGCTCGAAGTCAGGGACCTGCGGGTCACCTACGGCTCCGGAGCCCTCGCCGTGCCCGCCGTGCGCGGCATCGACCTGCGCGTCGAGGCGGGCCAGAAGCTCGGCATCGCCGGGGAGTCCGGGTGCGGGAAGTCGACGCTGGCCCTCGCCCTGCTGCGGCTGCTGCCCGCGTCGGCCACCCTGTCGGGCGAGATCCTGCTGGACGGTGAGGATGTCCTCACCATGAAGTGGGGCCGGCTGCGGGCGGTGCGCTGGGCCGGGGCGTCGATCGTCTTCCAGGGCGCGATGCACTCGCTCAACGCCGTGCACCGCGTCGGGGACCAGATTGCCGAACCGATCCTGCTGCACCGGAAGGCCACCCCCGCCGCCGCCCGGAAGCGGGCCGGTGAGCTGCTGGAACAGGTGGGGCTGCCGGCCGCCCGCGCGCAGGCCTATCCGCACGAGCTGTCCGGCGGCCAGCGCCAGCGCGTGATGATCGCGATGGCCCTGGCCTGCGACCCGCGTCTGATCGTCGCGGACGAGCCGACCACGGCGCTCGATGTGATGATCCAGGCGCAGATCCTGCGGCTGATCGAGCAGCTCGTCGCCGACCAGGACGTCGGGCTGATCATGATCAGCCACGACCTGGCGGTGCTCTCCGACACCTGCGACCGGCTGTCGGTGATGTACGCGGGCCGGATCGTCGAGGAGGGCCCGGCCAAGCAGGTGTACGAGAGCGCCCGCCACCCGTACGGCAAGGCGCTGTCGGCCGCCTTCCCCAGGATCGGTGACCTCTCCTCCCGCCACGCCCCGCGCGGCCTGCCGGGCGACCCGCCGGACCCGGCGGCGCTGCCCTCCGGCTGTACGTTCCATCCGCGGTGCCCGGAGGCGCTGGACTCCTGTGCCACCGCGGACCAGGAGCTGCGGGCCGTCGGGGCCGGGCGCCGGGCGGCCTGTGTGCTGGTGGAACCGGTGGCCGCCGCCCCCGCGCTCGCGGGCGCCGATGCCGGTCCACCGGACGCCGGGCTGCCGGACGTGGAGGCCGCCTCGGCCGGAGCCGAATCCGGCCTGCCGGGGGCACAGCCCGGCCTTCCCGGGGCCGAGGAAGCGAGGAGCACGTCATGACCACCACCACTCCCCTGCTCAGCGCCGAGGCGCTGAAGGTCACCTTCCCCGGCCGGCGCGGCGCCGCCGCGGCGCGCGCCGTGGACGGCGTCGACCTCGATATCCGGGCGGGCGAGATCGTGGCCCTGGTCGGCGAGTCGGGCTGCGGCAAGACGACCCTGGCCCGCTCCCTGCTGGGCCTGGTGGCGCCCAGCTCCGGCCGGGTCACCTTCGACGGCACCCCGCTGGACTACTCGGGCCGTGCCCTCAAGGCGTACCGCAAGCGTGTACAGCTGGTCCTCCAGGACCCCAGCGGCTCGCTCAATCCCCGGCACACGGTGTACGACGCGGTGGCGGAGGGGCTGCGCATCCACGGGTACGCGGGCGACGAGCGGGCCGCGGTGGCCCGGGCTCTGTCCCTGGCGGGGCTGCGGCCCCCCGAGCGCTTCTTCCTGCGCTACCCGCACGAGCTGTCCGGCGGCCAGCGCCAGCGCGTCGTCATCGCGGGCGCACTCGTCCTGGAACCCGAACTGATCGTCGCCGACGAACCGGTGGCCTCGCTGGACGCGTCGGTGCGCGGCGAGATCCTGGCCCTGCTGCTGCGGCTGCGCGACGAACTGGGGCTCTCCGCGCTGGTCGTCACGCACGATCTGGGTCTGGCGTGGAACATCGCGGACCGGGTGGCCGTGATGTATCTGGGCCGGATCGTCGAGACGGGCCCGGTGGAGCAGATCCTGACGTCGCCTCAGCATCCGTACACCAAGGCCCTGTTGTCGGTGCTGCCGGACGCGGAGGGGGAGCCGGTGATTCTGACCGGGGAGCCGCCGGACCCGTCGAAGGTGCCGTCGGGCTGCCGGTTCCACGTCCGCTGCCAGGTCCTGGCCTCGGGCGAGGCCGAACGGGCGGGGGTGGCGGACGCCTGCCGTACGAGGGATCTGCCGGTGCTGGACGGGGGCGACGCCACCCAGGTGGCCTGCCACTGGGCCGCCGCGGTCCCGAAGACGCCGGTCCCGGGCTGACGCGTCCGTCCCGGGCTGACCGCGCCGGTCCCGGCCTGACACGTCCGCCCCGGCCTGACCGGCGTCCTGCCCGACCGGCGCTCCGGCCGGCGCTCCGGCCCGCCCTCAGCCGCAGGACGGGCCGGGTGCCCCGTGGTGGATGGAGCCCGCCAGTTCGCCCAGGGGGCGGCCCGTGCCGCCCCAGCGGTGCTGGATGATCTCGGCCGCGATCGAGACGGCCGTCTCCTGCGGGGTGCGGGCCCCGAGGTCGAGGCCGACGGGTGAGGCGAGGCGGGCCAGTTCCGCCTCGCCCACCCCGGCCTCGCGCAGCCGGGCGGTCCGGTCGCGGTGGGTGCGGCGGCTGCCCATGACCCCGATGTAGGCGGCGGGCGTCCGCAGCGCGGCGACGAGCAGCGGCACATCGAACTTCGGGTCGTGCGTCAGCACACAGATGACCGTGCGGGCGTCGACCGGGGTCGATTCGAGGTACGTGTGCGGCCAGGCGCGGACGACCTCGTCGGCGGACGGGAAGCGCTCCCGGGTGGCGAAGGCCGGGCGGGCGTCGCAGACCGTGACCCGGTAGCCGAGGAACGAACCGATACGCGCGGTGGCCGCCGCGTGGTCGATGGCGCCGAAGACGAGCATGCGCGGCGGCGGGGCGTACGTCTGGACGAAGACGGACACCTCCTGCATCCGGCGCTGGCCCCGCGCCCCGTACCGCTGCACCCCGGTGGCCCCCTGGGCCAGCAGCCCGCGGGCGTCGTCGGTGACCGCCGCGTCGAGCCCCTCGGCGCCGAGCGAACCCGCCGTACGGTCCGCCAGGACCACCAGGAGGTCCCCGGCCCCCAGGCCTCCCGGAACCGGGTCCGGGTCCGGGCCCAGGTCCGGAACCGGGTCCGCTCGCGGCAGGACCGTCGCCACCGCCACCGGTTCACCGGCCGCGACGAGGTCCATCACCGTACGCAGCCGGTCGCGGTCCGCGGCCGAGGTGTAGGCGCGCACCAGGACCTCGATCGTGCCGCCGCAGGTCAGACCGGCCCCGAGGGCCTCGTCGTCGCTGATCCCGTAGGACCGCAGCCGCGGCCGGCCGGAGGCGAGCACCTCGCCGGCCACCTCGTACACATCGCTCTCGACGCAGCCCCCGGAGACGCTGCCCGCCACCGCGCCCTCGGAGCCGACCGCCATCGCGGCCCCGGGGCCCCGGGGCGCGCTGCCGTGGACGGCGACGACGGTCGCCAGGGCGAAGGGCGTACCGGCCGTGAGCCAGTCGCGGAGTTCGGGCAGGATGTCGCGCACCCTGCAAGCATCCGCCGTCCGCCGCAGGACCGCGCGACGACGGGCGGACACCGGGCACGGACGCGGAGGCCCGCGTCGGGCCGGTGCCCGGCGCCCGGCGTCAGGCGTTGCGCTCGTACGCCTCGATCAGCTCGCTGCACCGCTTCACATCGGCGGCCATGGCCACCAGGAGGTCGTCGACCGAGTCGAACTTCAGCATCCCGCGCACATACGCGAGGAAGTCCACGGCGACATGCAGCCCGTACAGCTCCAGGCCCACACGGTCGATCGCGTACGCCTCGACGGTCCGCTCGGTGGCGTCGAACTGCAGATTCGTCCCCACGGAGATCGCGGCGGGCATCGACTCGCCGTTCACCTGGAGCCAGCCCGCGTAGACGCCGTCGGCGGGGATCGCGGTGTGCGGCAGCGTCTCCACGTTCGCCGTCGGGAAGCCCAGCTCACGGCCGCGCTGCGCACCGCGCACCACGATGCCCTCGACGCGGTGCGGCCGGCCGAGGATCTCGGCGGCGCCCGCCACATCGCCCTCGGCGACCAGCCGGCGGGTGAGGGTGGAGGAGAACGGCTGACCGCCGCCGGCCTCACCGCTCACATAGAGGTCGATGACCTCGACGGTGTAGTCGTAGGTGGCGCCCATCTCGGTGAGCAGCGTCACGTTCCCCGCCGCCTTGTGGCCGAAACGGAAGTTCGGTCCTTCGATGACGGCCTGTGCGTGCAGTTTGTCGACCAGCACCTTCACGATGAAGTCGGTGGGCGACAGCTTCGAGAACTCGGCCGTGAACGGCAGGATCAGCACCGCGTCCACCCCCAGCTCCGCCATCAGCTCGGCGCGACGGTGGTGCGGGGCCAGCAGTGGCGGGTGGCTGCCGGGGCGGACGACCTCGCTGGGGTGCGGGTCGAAGGTCACGACGACGGACGGAACGCCCAGCTCGCGCGCCCGTTCCACGGCCCGGCCGATGATCAGCTGGTGCCCGCGGTGCACTCCGTCGTAGGAGCCGATGGTGACGACGCTGCGTCCCCAGTCCTGGGGGATGTCCTCCAAGCCACGCCAGCGCTGCACTGTGACCGCTCCTCGCCCGAACCTGTGTACGTGTGTATGTCGATTACGCAGGTCTAAGACTGCCATGCTCACGTCCCGCGACCCGCATCGGCATCGGCATCGCGGGCCGCGACGCCTCCAGCGCCTCCACGGTCCGCCGGGTGCTCGGCCCCACCACGGCCGCCCATTCCTGCGGGGCGTCGCTCAGCCATCCGATGACCAGGGCGGCGAACCCGGGCACGTCCCGGGCGAGTTCGACGAGCCGCCGGTCGAAGCGGGCGGCACCCTCCGGTGTGCGCACCAGCAGTATGCCGGTGCGGTGGACCAGCGCTCTCGTGCGTACCTCGGGCCGGCTCCCGCAGCCCGCCGCGGCGGCCCGCAGCAGCGCGTCCAGTACCTCCGGGTCCCGCCCCCGGTCCTGCTCGAACTCCAGCAGGACCTCCAGCAGCTCGGCCCGCAGCGGCCGGGAGTCGGCGCTCCCCGGACCCGCGAGCACGCCGGCGAGCGCCCCGCGCACGACGGGCGGCGCGGGCCGGTCGCGGAGCAGCCCGGTCACCAGGGGCAGCAGCAGGGCACGGGCGGCGGCGCCGTGCTCCAGCCGGAGGTCCACGTACCCGGCGACGGGTGTGCCGTCCTCCGGATGGCTGTCGATGTACTCCCGTACGAGTCCCGCGGCGTGCAGCGCCAGCGCGGGCGTGTCCAGCACGGCCAGCTCCCGCAGCACCTCGCCCGCGCCGTCCCCGGGCCGGGCCAGCCGGGCGCGCAGGGCGGCGAGCACCGGCTGCGGGCGGGCCGGGAAGACCTCCGCCAGCAGTGCCACCGGCAGCCGGGGGTCACCCGCGGCGAAGACCCGCAGGGCCTCGGCGAGGTAGTCGTCCCTGGTCTGCGGATCGCGTACGAGGAGAGTGAGCGCCGCCCCGTGCAGCGCACCGGCGGAGCGGCGGCCCAGCAGTGCGAGCGCGGCGGTGCGCAGCAGGGCCCGGTCGGTGCCGGTGAGCGTCCGCCCCGCGAGCAGCATGGCGTGGTGGGCGGCGGCGGGGTGGCGCGCGGGCCGGTCCCCGTCGCGCGCCCAGCGGGCCACGGCCCGGCAGAGCGCGGCCGGCTCGTCCTCGACGAGGGCGGCGAGGAGTTCGGCGGCCCGGGGGTGGGGCGTCACCACGAGGGCGTCGGTCAGCTCGTCGACGGCCAGGTCCCGGCGGGCGTACAGGAGGGCCTGCGCGGCGGCGGCCACGGTGGGCCGCAGGGGCACGTCCCGGTCGTGGAGCAGCGGGCGTTCGTCGGTGAACCACCGGCACAGCAGCGCCTGCACCGCGGGCGGGTCGACGGCGAGCCGCCGGGCCACGGCGTCCAGATACCGTTCGTCGCCGTCCGCGCGCGGGACCCCGTCGGCGGGCACGAGCCGTCGCAGCAGGTCGATCCGGTCCTCCTCCGGCAGCCGCAGCCGCCGCCAGAACCAGGGCCCGAACTGCGCGTACGCCCCCGGTCCGGCCGCGCCGCCGTCGGCGGACCGCCGGGTGATGCGTCCGGCCAGCACCCGCAGGACGCCGAGATACGGGCGCGCGTCGGGCACGGTGAGCAGCGACTGGCCCAGGAGATGGGCGGCCCACCACGCGGCGTCCTCGTCCGGCCGCGCCTGCCCCTCCTCGGGGGAGAGCCGGTCCAGTGCCTCGATCAGATCGGCCATCCGGTGCGCCAGGGCGGAGGCGCCCTGGCGGCGCCCCAGCAGGAGCATCGCCTGGATCACCGGTCCGATGCGGTGCCTCGGTACGGGCAGGCTGCGGGGCTCCGGTGTCCCGGGGAGCTCCTGGGCCGGCCGGGGCTGCCGGGGCACCTGGAGCGGTGCGGGCTGCCACCGCTGGTCACGCCGGGTCTCGCCCGGCTCGCAGGACCGGGGCTCGCGTGGCTCGGAGGGCCGCCGGGGCTGCTGGTCCCGCTGGGGCCGGCGCGAGCGACGGGGCCGCGGCATGTGCGGTCCGGGGGCCTGCGGGGCGTCGGGCTCCTCCTCCAGGTGCCAGCGGTGGACCAGTGACCGCAGTGCCGCGTCGAGGTCCAGATGCGCGCCCTGCACCCAGTCACCCAGCTCCTCGTGGGCGAAGCGGTAGCCCGCGCCGGCCGGGACCAGGAGTCCCTCGGTCAGGACCGCCGAGGCCCAGCCGGTGCGCCAGGGGAAGATCTCCTCGAACGCCGCCCGGTCCAGCTCGCCCTGGCCCGGCCCCAGACAGCGCCGGGCCGCCTCGTGGACCTGCCCGGCCACCCGGGCGGCCAGCCGGCGCACGGCGGTACCCCGTGGCTGTGGATCGGCCGCCGCCGCGATCCGGACCGCGACGCGGACGCACATGAGGTCGAGGTGGGCGCCGAAGACGTCCTCGGCGCCGGGCCGGCCGGGCACGTCCGGGGGCAGCGCCTCGCGTACCTCGGCGAGCAGCCGCAGGGTGAGCGGGTGCCGTTCGTGGCCCGGGACGAGGGCGCCGGGCGGGATGCCGTACCGCTCGCGGGCGCGTTCGGCCTGGCTCGCGGTCAGGTCGCCCAGCCGCAGCGCGGGCGGCAGCCCCCGGGCGGACCGCGCCGGGCGGTGCAGGGTGTCCGTCGGGTAGAGCGACCCGGCCCGCTCCCAGTGCTCGGGGCGGCAGGCGACGACGAGCCGTGCTCCGTGCTGCCGCAGCCAGCCGGCCGTGCCCGCCGTCCACTCGGCGAGCCGGTGGGCCAGCAGCGGGGGCATCTCCTCGGGGCCGTCGAGCACGACGAGCAGCGGGCGCCCGGCCGCGGCGGCCAGCCCGGCCACCCGCTCGGGGGTGGCCGTCGCCATGTCGCCCCGGGCCCCGGCCGCGGAGACGATCCGTGCGGAACCGGCGAGGGTACGGGCGAGTGCCCCGGCGATGGAGACGTCGTCGGCCAGCAGGTCGGCACCGCGCAGCCACAGGGTGAGCGCGGGGTCCTCGCCGCCGGCCCGGCGGGCGGCCAGGGCGGCGAGTTCCGTGGTGCGGCCGGTGCCGGGCGCCCCGACGAGTCCGAGGACGGTGCCCGTACCCTCCTCGAAGGCGGCGAACTCCGCGTGCACGTCCTCCCGCTCCACCGGTTCGGTACGTGGGTGGGGGCCGCCGGCGGACCCGACCGAGGTCGCGGTGAGCTGGAGGGCACCGGCGAGGTTGAGGTCGCGCCCGTAGCCCGGGACGCCCGACGCGTTGCGCCGCAGCAGAGCGCCGAGCGGGCCCTGCGCGCCCTCGGGGCCGGCCGCGAGCGGCAGGGCGAGCCCGGCGGCCTCGTGGGCGGCGCGCAGGGCGGTGCAGAGCACGCCGAGGACCGCACCGGTCTCCGGGTCCGTCACCGGGCCTCCCACGGCCGCCCCGCCCGAGCGCAGCGCGTCGCGCCCGTCCGTGCCGAGGGCCAGTTCCAGCGCGGCGCCGACCGGATGGCTCAGGCCGCGCTCGGTGTACGTCGCCGGGGACGTACCGAGCACGCGTGCTTCGCGCCAGCCGTGCGCGGCGATGCGTACGTATGTCCCGGCATCGATCCGCTCCCGTGCGGCGATGGGCAGCGGCTCGGCGCCGAGCGCGTCGGGGCCGCCGGTGCGCAGCAGCGCCAGGCCGAGCGCGGGCAGTGCGGTGATGTCGTCGGGGCCGAGCGGGACGCTGCGGCCGTCGCTCCCGTGCAGCACCAGGGGGGCGCCGGAGACGACGGCCCGGTGGCTGGTGACGACCGTCCCGCGGTCGTCCGCGACAAATCCGGTCCCTCGCGGCCGGCCGGCCTGATCGCAGATTCTTACCAGCTTCGACCGGTCCCCGCTGCCCATGCTGCAAACGGTAGGTCGGGAGTGATCGGCGCGAGAAGCGCGAGGTACGAACACGCCCCCTCGTACACCCCTCATTCACTCCGAGCGCCCGTCCATTGGGGTGAATTCGCCGGGCAGGATGGACAGGGCTCAACCCGGGAGGGGGGTCGTGGAGCGGGCATCGGGGGCTGTGCCCGCTCCACGGCAGGACCGGCGGTGGAGCGGGCGGGCCCCGGGGAGAGCGTCCGTCAGGCGAAGACGGCGAGGCTCTTGGCCTTGCCCTTCTGCTCCTCGACGAGCACCAGGAACGTTCCGTCGGGCCCGAAGACCCCGACCGGTCCCGGCGGGAACGCGGGCATGTCGAGCCGGACGCCGTTGAGCAGCAGCCTGGCCCGCTTCTCGTCCACGTCCCAGCGGGGGAACGCGGACGCGGCGGCCTCGGCCACCGGCATCACGGTCAGCTCCTCCTGGTGCGCCTCCAGCGTCCTGGCCGCGTCCAGCCCGTACGGGCCGACCCGGGTGCGCCGCAGCGCCGTGAGGTGCCCGCCCACGCCGAGCCCGGCACCGAGGTCCCGGGCGAGGGCGCGGATGTAGGTACCGGAGGAGCAGACGACGGAGACGACGAGGTCGACGACCGGGGTCCCGTCCTCGGCGACCGCCTCGCGGACGTCGTAGACGTGGAAGGACGAGACGGTCACCGGACGGGCCGGGATCTCGAACTCCTCGCCGCCGCGCACCCGCGCGTAGGAACGCTTGCCGTCGATCTTGATGGCACTGACCTTGGACGGCACCTGCATGATCGCGCCGGTCAGCGCGGCGACCCCGGCGTCGATGCCCTCCCTCGTCACGCCCGAGGCATCGGTGGACGAGGTGATCTCGCCCTCCGCGTCGTCGGTGACGGTGTCCTGTCCGAGCCGGATCGTGCCGAGGTACTCCTTCTCGGTCAGCGCGAGGTGGCCCAGGAGCTTGGTGGCCTTCTCGACGCCGAGCACGAGCACACCGGTCGCCATCGGGTCGAGCGTGCCCGCGTGCCCGACGCGGCGGGTGCGGGCGATGCCGCGCATCTTGGCGACGACGTCGTGCGAAGTGAAGCCGGACGGCTTGTCGACGATGACAAGGCCGTCCGGCGTCCTGTTGTTCTGCTGTGTCATGCGGAGGCCGAGCCCTCGCTCCCGCCGGGGCGCTCGGGCCCGTCGGACCCCTCGGCTTCGTCCTCGTCCTCCGGCTTGCGGTACGGGTCGGCGTCGCCGGCGTACTTCGCGCCGGTCGACACCTCGCGTACCGCGGCGTCCTTGGCCCGCGCCTTGTCGAGGAGGTCCTCGATGGTGCGGGCGTTGTCCGGCAGGGCGTCCGGGACGAAGGCCAGGGTCGGTGTGAACCGGACCCCGGTCTGCCGGCCGACCTCGGAGCGCAGGACGCCCTTGGCGCTCTCCAGCGCCGCGGCGGAGGCCGCGCGCTCCTCGTCGTCGCCGTAGACCGTGTAGAAGACCGTGGCCTCCCGCAGGTCGCCGGTGACACGGGCGTCCGTGATCGTCACGAATCCGAGCCGCGGATCCTTGATACGCCGGTCCAGGGTCTCCGCGACCACGACCTGGATGCGATCGGCCAGCTTGCGGGCCCGCGCGTTGTCGGTCACCGGTCCGTCACTCTTCCTTCTGGTTTTTGCTTACGGTTCAGTCTTCGTCACTGTGCAGCCGCCGTCGAACCGACAGCAGCTCCACCTCGGGACGCGCGGCGATCAGCCGCTCGCACCGGTCCAGTACGTCCGTGAGGTGTCCGGTGTCCCCGGAGACCACGGCAAGGCCGATCTCGGCCCTGCGATGGAGATCCTGCCCGCCGGTCTCCGCCGCACTCACCGCGTACTTGCGGTGCAGTTCGGCGACGATCGGACGGACGATGGAGCGTTTCTCCTTCAACGACCGTACGTCGCCGAGGAGCAGATCGAAGGACAGTGTCCCCACATACATGGATGTCCGGATGTCCCGCCGGTTCGGGTTCGGGTGCCCGGGGGCATCCCCCGGGCCGGCACAGCCGCGCCCTGCCCGCACTCGGCAGGGACATCCAGAACCGTACCGGAACGGCCGGGGCCGATCGACGGAAATATGACCCGTCGACCGGCCCCGACCGTTGAGGTACGGATCAGCCGCGCGGCTTCTCGCGCATCTCGTACGTCGCGATGACGTCGTCGATCTTGATGTCGTTGAAGTTTCCGAGGTTGATACCGCCCTCGAAGCCTTCGCGGATCTCGGTGACGTCGTCCTTGAAGCGGCGCAGACCGGAGATGTTGAGGTTCTCCGCGATGACCTTGCCATCGCGCAGCAGGCGCGCCTTGGTGTTGCGCTTGACCTCGCCGGACCGGACCAGCACACCGGCGATGTTGCCCAGCTTGGACGAGCGGAAGATCTCGCGGATCTCCGCCGTACCGAGCTCGACCTCTTCGTACTCCGGCTTGAGCATGCCCTTGAGGGCCGCTTCGATCTCTTCGATCGCCTGGTAGATGACCGAGTAGTACCGGACGTCCACACCTTCGCGCTCGGCCATCTGCGCGGCACGCCCGGCGGCGCGCACGTTGAAGCCGATCACGATGGCGTCGGAGCCGGTCGCCAGGTCGATGTCCGACTCGGTGACCGCACCCACACCGCGGTGCAGGACCCGGATGTCGACCTCTTCACCGACGTCGAGCTGGAGCAGCGAGGACTCGAGAGCCTCCACCGAACCGGACGCGTCGCCCTTGATGATGAGGTTGAGTTCCTGGACCAGACCGGCCTTGAGCGCCTCGTCCAGGTTCTCCAGGGAGAACCGGACACCCTTGCGGGCGAAGTTGGCGTTGCGCTCACGGGCGGCACGCTTCTCGGCGATCTGACGGGCCGTACGGTCCTCGTCGACGACCAGGAAGTTGTCGCCGGCGCCCGGGACATTGGTGAGACCCAGCACGAGGACGGGGGTCGAGGGACCCGCTTCCTCGACGTTCTCGCCCTTGTCGTCGAGCATCGCGCGGACACGGCCGTACGCGTCGCCGACGACCATCGTGTCGCCGACCCGCAGCGTGCCTCGCTGGACCAGGACGGTCGCGACGGCACCGCGGCCGCGGTCGAGGTGGGACTCGATCGCGATGCCCTGCGCGTCCTGCTCCGGGTTGGCCCGCAGGTCGAGCGAGGCGTCGGCGGTGAGGACGACGGCCTCCAGCAGTGCCTCGATGTTGAGGCCCTGCTTCGCGGAGATGTCGACGAACATCGTGTCGCCGCCGTACTCCTCGGCCACCAGACCGAACTCGGTGAGCTGACCGCGCACCTTGGTCGGGTCGGCACCCTCGACGTCGATCTTGTTGACCGCGACCACGATCGGCACCTCGGCCGCCTTGGCGTGGTTCAGCGCCTCGATCGTCTGGGGCATCACACCGTCGTTGGCCGCCACCACGAGGATCGCGATGTCGGTCGACTTCGCACCACGTGCACGCATGGCGGTGAACGCCTCGTGACCCGGGGTGTCGATGAAGGTGATCCGGCGGTCCTCGCCGTTGACCTCGGAGGAGACCTGGTACGCACCGATGTGCTGCGTGATCCCGCCGGCCTCGCCCGCGACGACATTCGTCTTGCGGATCGCGTCCAGCAGTCGGGTCTTGCCGTGGTCGACGTGACCCATGACGGTCACGACCGGCGGACGGGAGACCAGGGCCTCTTCGCCGCCCTCGTCCTCGCCGAACTCGATGTCGAAGGACTCGAGCAGCTCGCGGTCCTCCTCCTCGGGGCTGACGATCTCCAGGACGTAGTTCATCTCGTCCGCGAGGAGCCGCAGCGTCTCGTCGGAGACGGACTGCGTGGCCGTGACCATCTCGCCGAGGTTCATCATCACGGCGACGAGCGACGCCGGGTTGGCGTTGATCTTCTCCGCGAAGTCGGTGAGGGAGGCACCGCGCGACAGCCGGACAGCCTGTCCGTTGCCGCGGGGCAGCATGACGCCGCCGACCGACGGGGCCTGCATGGCCTCGTACTCCTGGCGCCTCTGCCGCTTCGACTTACGGCCACGACGCGCCGGACCGCCGGGACGGCCGAACGCACCCTGTGTGCCACCACGGCCACCGGGGCCGCCGGGACGGCCACCGAAGCCGGGACGACCGCCGAAGCCGCCGCCACCGCCGGGACGACCGGCACCGCCGCCGCCACCCGGACCACCGGGACGGCCGGCGAACCCGCCGCCACCGCCACCGGGACCGGCCGGACGGCCCGCGAAGCCGCCGCCACCGGGACGACCGCCGCCGCCACCGCCACCGCCGGGACGACCGCCACCGCCGCCGGGACCACGGCCACCGCCGGGGCCACCGCCGGGACGCGGACCCGCAGCGGGACGCTGCGGCATCATGCCGGGGTTCGGACGGTTACCCGCGGGGCCGCCGCCGGGGCGGGGAGCCTGCGGACGGGGCATGCCGCCCGGAGAGGGACGTGCGCCACCCTGACCCTGGGGACGCGGGGCGCCGCCGGGGCCACTGCCCTGCGGGCGCGGGGCGCCGGGGCGCTCCTGACCGCCACCGGGGCGCGGGGCACCGCCGGGACGGGGCGCCTGGGGGCGCGCCATGCCGGTGGAACCGCCGGAGGTGAAGGGGTTGTTGCCCGGACGGGGACCGGCCGGACGGGCGCCGCCGGGGCGCGGGGCGCCCTGGCCCGCGGGACGTGCGGGGCGGTCTCCGCCACGCTCGCCACCACGGCCGCCGTCACGCTGACCACCGTCGCGGCCACCGTCACGCTGACCGCCGGCCGGAGCCGGGCGGGAGGCGGGACGCGGGCCGGGGGTGGCGCCTGCGGGACGGGGGGACTGCTGCGCGGGCGCGGCCGGCTGGGCCGGAGCCGGTGCCGAGAACTCGGCAGCGGGGACCGGAGTCACCGGGGCGGGCTTGGGCGCGGGCTTCGGGCCCGGACGCGGGCCCGCCGACGGGGCGCTGCTCGCGGGGGTGCTGCTCGCGGGGGCCTCGGCGGCGGCCGGCTTGGGGGCCGGGGCGCCGGGCTTCGGGGCAGCGGGACGTGCCGCAGCGGCCGGGGAGGGCGCCGCGGGCTTTGCGGGCGCGGCCTTGCGGGGCGCGCCGGGCTTGGCAGCGGACTTGCCGGCGTTGCCGCCGGGCCCCTGCAGTGCGTCAGTCAACTTGCGTACAACCGGCGCCTCGATCGTCGAGGACGCCGAACGGACGAATTCACCGAGTTCTTGGAGCTTGGCCATGACGACCTTGCTCTCGACGCCGAACTCCTTGGCGAGTTCGTATACCCGGACCTTAGCCACTTCGCTCCTTTTAGGTCCGGGTTACCGCCGGACCGTCGCTACTTCATGGGCGTACTCATCGCGTACTCATCGAGTGCTCATCGCAATCTCGACCTACTTCCAACTCGCGAGGTACCTGACCGCACGGGGACCCGTGCCGTTCACTTTTCTTGCGGTGTCACCCGCTCGACGAACCGCCGCAGCGCGGCGGAGTCGAACGGCCCCTCGGCCTTGAAGGCCCGGGGGAATGCCCGGCGGCGAACCGCCAGGTCGAGACAGACAGATGCGGGGTGCAGATAAGCACCCCGGCCGGGCAGCGTACCGCGTGGATCAGGGGCGCAGGCGCCCTCGTCCACCACGATGCGCAGCAGCTCGCTCTTGGCCGCTCGCTCCCGGCATCCCACGCAGGTTCGCTCGGGGCAAGCGCGGGCTTGCGTCCGGCCAGACACGGTTAAGTCTACCTCCCCGTACCGACCTCACCCCTGTGGGGCAAAAATCGAACGGATGTTGTCGTGATCTCAGTGGCTTGCCACCCAGATCTATTCCTTGGAGCGGCTCCGGGTCAACGCCTTTCCGAGCGCTCCCGGGCCCGCTCGGCCCGCTCGCGGTCCGCGATGTCACGCTCGGCGTCGGTCTCGGTGTCCGGCCGGATGTCGATGCGCCAGCCGGTGAGACGGGCGGCGAGGCGGGCGTTCTGCCCCTCCTTGCCGATCGCCAGCGACAGCTGGTAGTCCGGGACGGTGACCCGTGCGGACCGGGCGCCGAGGTCCACGACCTCGACCTCGCTCACCCGGGCGGGCGACAGGGCGTTGGCGACCATCTCGGCCGGGTCGTCCGACCAGTCCACGATGTCGATCTTCTCGCCGTGCAGCTCGGCCATGACATTGCGCACACGGCCGCCCATCGGGCCGATGCAGGCACCCTTGGGGTTGAGACCGGAACGGGTCGAGCGGACGGCGATCTTGGTGCGGTGACCGGCCTCGCGGGCGATCGCGCAGATCTCGACGGAACCGTCGGCGATCTCCGGGACCTCCAGCGCGAAGAGCTTCTTCACGAGGTTGGGGTGGGTGCGCGAGAGCGTCACGGAGGGACCGCGCACACCCTTGGCGACGCGCACGACGTAGGTGCGCAGGCGCAGGCCGTGGGTGTACTCCTCGCCGGGCACCTGCTCCTGGACCGGCAGGATCGCCTCCAGCTTGCCGATGTCGACCAGGACGTTCTTCGGGTCCTTGCCCTGCTGGACGACGCCGGTGACGACATCGCCCTCGTGGCCCGCGTACTCGCCGAACGTCTTGTCGTCCTCCGCGTCACGCAGCCGCTGCATGATGACCTGCTTGGCGGTGGACGCGGCGATACGGCCGAAGTCGGACGGGGTGTCGTCGAACTCCTTGGGCTCCTGGCCCTCTTCGAGATCGGCCGGGTCCTCCTTGGCCCATACCGTGACATGGCCGGACTCGTCCAGCTTCACCCGCGCACGGCGATGGCTGTGCGGGGTGTGGTGGTAGGCGATGAGGAGGGCCGATTCGATCGCTCCGACGAGCACCTCGAAGGGGATCTCCTTGCTCTGCGCCAAGCCCTTCAGAAGCTTCACATCGATGTCCACGGCTACGCCTCCTCTTCCTTCTTGTCCTTGCGGTTGAATTCGATCTCCACGCGCGCCTTGGCGATGTCGGCGAAGGCGACCCGGCGGGACGTGGGCTTCCGGCCCTTGACGCCCGGCACTTCGAGGTCGAGCCCCTCCTCGTCGACGGCCAGGATGCGCGCGACCAGCTCGTCCTGGTCCGGGCCGGCGGTCAGCCGGAACCTGGCGAGCCTGCCGGTGGCGCGTACGTAGTGGCGGTGCTCGGTCAGCGGGCGGTCGGCGCCCGGCGAGCTCACTTCCAGGACGTACTCGTCCTCGCCCATCACGTCGGTCTCATCGAGCTTCTCGGAGATCTCGCGGCTCAGCTCGGCACAGGTGTCGAGCTCCACGCCCTCCTCGGAATCCACGATGATCCGCAGCACGCGACGCCGGCCTGCCCGGGAAAGCTCGATCTCTTCGAGATCCAGCTGCTTCGCGGCGGCGAGCGGTTCGAGCAGTCCGCGCAGCCTCTCGCTCTGGGTGGTGCTCATCCGGGTGACTCCTCGGCCGCGTGTGCTGTTGTGGGGATCGTCGTGCGTCAGGTCAAAGGGTATCCGGTCCCGAGGGGTGTTGCCGTCCGCCTGCCCCCGCTCCCACGGGTACGCTCGCCTGCGGTGATCACTTCAGGACAGATCCGGTCAGGATCGGCCCAGACTCGAAGGAGAAACGTGCGGCGCACGGGGACGACGCGCAGGGGGGCGCTCACGGCGACGGGCGCTCTGGCGATGGGCGCCGTGCTGGCCGGCTGCGGTGGCGACGGCGGGACCGAGGGCGGCGGGGGCACCGCGCACACCGGCGCACAGGCCGCCGCGGTCCGGGCCGACCGGGCGCTGCGGGCCGCTGCCGTCCGTACCGGCGCCGGGCTGCTCGCCCGGTACGAAGCGGTCGGAAAGGCCCATCCGACGACCGCGGCGGGGCTCGCTCCCCTGCGGGCGGCGACGGAGGAGCATCTGAAGGCCCTTGCGGCGGGCGCCGGGAAGAAGCAGTCGCTCTCCTTCGTCAGGACGCCCCCGGTGGCCGACGCGAGGACCGCGGTGAAGGAGCTGGCCGCGGCGGAACGGCGGGCCGCCGACGCCCACACCACGGCCCTGATGACGGCCGGACCGGAGCTGGCCCGGCTGCTGGCGTCCATCGCGGCGGCGTCCGCGGCGCACGCGTACCTGCTGACCGAACTGGCCAAGGAGACGTCATGAGCACGCAGGCCGGGAAGCCGGACGGGCCCGCGCCCGCCCTGACCGCCGCACTGGCGGCGCTCGCCGCCGAGCACGCCGCGGTCTACGGCTACGGGGTGGTGGGCGGACGGGTCGCCCGCGAGCGCCGCGACGAGGCCACCGCGGCGTACGACGGCCACCGGGCCCGCCGGGACGCGCTGGTGCGCACCGTGCGTGACCTGGGCGGTGCGCCGGTCGCGGCAGCCGCCGCGTACGCTCTGCCGTTCGCGGTGACCGACCCGGCGGACGCGGTGCGGCTCGCCGCGGTGCTGGAGGACCGGGTCGCCGGCGTCTACTCCGATCTCGTGCGCGCCGCCGAGGGGCCGCTGCGCCGGGAGGCGGCGGGAGCCCTGCGCGAGGCCGCCGTGCGAGCGGTGCGCTGGCGGGGCAGCGGCGTAGCCTTTCCTGGGCTTGCCGAGCGGGCCGCCGGCCGCGAACCCGTGGCGACGGCGCCCGTGGAGGCCGCCGGGGCGGACGGGACGCACTGACAGAAGGCTCTGAAAGGGAACAAAAGACGTATGGGTTTCGAACCGCCGCAGCGTCTGGTGCGAGCGCTCGGCGAGACGTACGGCGAGGCTGCCGCCGCCGACTGGCTCGGGCAGAAGCTCCCCGCACTCACCGCGGAGGCACTGACCGGCAACGGACGGGAGCTGTCCGTCGAACGGGTGGTCGCCCCCGGCGGGCGCAGCAGTCTGGTCCTGCTGGTGCGGCGGCCCGACGGAACCCCGGCCGTGCTGAAGATCGCCCCGCCCTGCGCCTCGCCCGAACAGGAGCGGGCGGCGCTGGCGCACTGGGACGGCTGGGGCGCGGTACGGCTCCTGGACCTTCCGGGCGCCGGGGCGGACCCGGCCGGCGGGCTGCTGCTGGAGCGGCTGCACCACGAGGTGTCGCTGCGTTCGCTGCCGGAGGCGAAGGCCCTGCTGGAGGCGGCGGGCACGGTGCGGCGGCTGTGGGTCGAACCGCCCGCCGGGCATCCTTTCGAGACGGTCGCCGAGCGGACCGCACGTCAGGCCGGGCCGATGCGCGAGGCCGCCGAGGCGGACCCGGTGCTGGCCCCGCTCGTCTCCGCGGCGCTGGCCGCCCGCGCGGAGCTGGTCGCCCACTCCCCCGAACTCCTGCTGCTGCACGGAAACTTCCGCCAGAGCAAGGTGCTCTCCGGTGAGCGCGCGCCCTGGCTGACGGTGGGTCCCGAACCGCTCGTGGGTGAGCGCGCCTACGACCTGGCGCGGCTGGTCCGTGACCGGGTGGAGGACCTGATCGCCTCGCCCGGCGGCCCCGTGACGGCACGCCGGAGGGTCAAGAAGCTCGCGGAGTCGCTGGAAGTGCCGCAGGAGCGGCTGCACGGCTGGACGCTGTTCCGGGCGGTGGAGTCGGGCACCCGGGCGCTGGCCGAGGGCCGGCGGCAGACGGGCGAGCTGACGCTGGAGTTCGCGGGCTGGCTGTGAGGCGCTCCCGTCGTCCCCGGCGGTGTCCGCGAGAGGACGTCCCCGGCCCCCCGGACACCCGTCGGCACGAGAAGGCCCCCGCAGCACCTGCCGGTGCGCGGGGGCCTCGTCGTATGTGCGGACGGATCAGCCCAGGTCGGCGGTGATGCGCGCGATGGCCTCGTCGACGGTGAGCTCCTCGCGCTCGCCGGTGCGCCGGTCCTTCAGCTCGACGACACCCTCGGCGGAGCGGCGGCCCGCGACCAGGATCGTCGGTACGCCGATGAGCTCGGAGTCGGTGAACTTCACACCGGGCGAGATGCCCGCGCGGTCGTCGACCAGGACCCGGACCCCGGCCGCGCCGAGCTTCTCGGAGACCTCCAGGGCCAGCTCGGTCTGGAGCGCCTTGCCCGCCGCGACCACGTGGACATCGGCCGGGGCGATCTCGCGGGGCCAGCACAGGCCCTTGTCGTCGGCGGTCTGCTCGGCGAGTGCGGCCACGGCGCGGGAGACGCCGATGCCGTACGAGCCCATCGTGACCCGGACGGGCTTGCCCTGCTGGCCGAGGACGTCGAGGGAGAAGATGTCGGCGTACTTGCGGCCGAGCTGGAAGATGTGGCCGATCTCGATGGCACGGTCCACCTGGAGGCCGGCGCCGCAGTTGGGGCAGGGGTCGCCCGCCTCGACGACGACGACGTCGAGGTACTGGTCGACCTCGAAGTCGCGGCCCGCGACGACGTTCTTCGCGTGCTTGCCCTCCTTGTTGGCACCCGTGATCCAGGCGGTCCCGGCGGCGACGCGGGGGTCGGCGATGTAGCGGACCTTCTCCAGGCCCTGCGGGCCGACGTAGCCGCGGACCAGCTCGGGGCGGCCCACGAAGTCCTCGGCGGTGACCAGCTCGACGACGGCGGGGGCCAGGTGCTCGCCGAGCTTGCCGAGGTCGACCTCACGGTCGCCGGGCACGCCCACGGCCACGATCTCGCCGTCGACCTTGACCAGGAGGTTCTTCAGGGTGGCGGACGCCGGGACGCCGAGGTGGGCGGCGAGGGTCTCGATGGTCGGGGTGTCGGGGGTGTCCAGCTCCTCGACGGGGCCGGTGGCGGAGCCGTCCACCGGGGTGGCCCGGAAGGTCACGGCCTCGGTGTTGGCGGCGTAGTCGCAGTTCGGACAGTCGACGAAGGTGTCCTCGCCGGCGGGCGCGGGCGCCAGGAACTCCTCGGAGGCGGAGCCGCCCATGGCGCCGGAGACGGCGGAGACGATCCGGTGGTCGAGGCCGAGGCGCTCGAAGATCCGGATGTAGGCGCCGCGGTGCAGCCGGTACGCCTCGGACAGGCCCTCGTCGGTGGTGTCGAAGGAGTACGAGTCCTTCATCTGGAACTCGCGCCCGCGCAGCACACCGGCGCGGGGGCGGGCCTCGTCGCGGTACTTGGTCTGGATCTGGTAGAGGATCACGGGCAGGTCCTTGTAGGACGAGCACATGTCCTTGACGACCTGGGTGAAGATCTCCTCGTGCGTGGGGCCGAGGAGGTAGTCGGCGCCCTTGCGGTCCTTGAGCCTGAAGAGCAGGTCGCCGTACTCGTCGTACCGGCCGCTCGCCTCGTACGCCTCCTTGGGCAGCAGCGCGGGAAGCAGGACCTCCTGGCCGCCGATGGCGTCCATCTCCTCGCGGACGACGCGGGTGATGTTGTCCAGGACCTTCTTGCCGAGCGGCAGCCAGGACCAGATGCCGGCGGCCGTGCGGCGTACGTATCCGGCCCGGACGAGCAGCTTGTGGTTGAGCGTCTCGGCGTCCGCCGGGTCGTCGCGCAGTGTCTTGATCATCAATCGGGACATGCGCTGGACCTGGGCCATGATGAACTCCTGCTCGCAAGGGTGGTGTGGCCGAGGTTAACCGGGCGGCCCGTGCGGGCGGAAATCGATTCAGCCGGAACGGCGGAGCGGCAGCGGTGCGCCCATGACCGCGTACGGCAGCGGGGCGCTCGGGAAGACCACCTGCCGGGCCAGGTCCCGGTAGCCCAGGGCGCGGTACAGACCGCGTGCCGGGCTCTCCCTGTCGATGGCGGAGAGGATCGAGCGGGGGTGGTCCACGGCGTCCGTGACGGTGGTGATCAGGGCGCGTCCGATGCCGCGCTGCTGGTAGTCCGGGTGGACATGGAGCTCGGTGATGACGAACGAGTCGTCCAGCCAGCCGTCGGAGCCGGTCGCCCGCAGATAGGGCTCGACGACGGTGGACCACCAGTGGGCGCGGTCGTTCGGCAGGCCGTAGACGAACCCGACGAGACGCCCGGTGGGCGTGGTGGCGCCGAGGGCCCGCGCGAAGGGATGGTCGAGGTGTCTGAGGACGATGTGGCGGCGCACATCGATCTCGTCCTGGCTGAGTCCGAAGGCGACGGCCTGGACGAGCAGGGCTTCATCGACCCGTGCGGCCAGGTCGAGCGGGCCGATCACGATGCCGGGGGTCCGGGGGCCGTTCCCGGGAACTGCTGCTGCCATGCGCGAACCCTACTGTCCGTTCCGCACGGCCAGAACAGCCCGCCGCGGACCGCTCGCGACGCCCCGCGTCCCTCCGGCCGGGCCGGCACGCTCCGCCGCGGTCAGAACAGCACGCTCATGAAGGCGCCGACCTCACGGAAGCCGACGCGGGCGTACGCCTTGCGCGCGGGGGTGTTGTAGTCGTTCACGTACAGGCTGACGACCGGTGCCACATCGGCCAGCGCATGGGCCAGGACGGCCGCCATGCCCGTCTCGGAGAGCCCGCGGCCACGGAACTCGGGGGCGACCCAGACGCCCTGGATCTGGCAGGCCAGGGAGGTGGCGGCGCCGATCTCCGCCTTGAAGAGGACCTTGCCGTCCTCTATGCGGGCGAAGGAGCGGCCGGTGCTGATGAGTTCGGCGACGCGGGCCTGGTAGAGGAGTCCGCCGTCGCCCGCCAGCGGGGAGACGCCGACCTCCTCGGTGAACATCGCCACGCAGGCCGGCATCAGGATGTCCATCTCGTCCTTGCGGATGCGGCGGACGAGCGGGTCGGGCGGCACCTCGTCGGACAGGCTCTCGGCGACCATGAGCGGCTGGTTGGCCCGGACCTCGCGGGCGGGGCCCCAGCTCGGTTCCAGCAGGCGCCACAGCTGGGCGGTGGGTTCGGCGGGGCCGACGATCGAGGAACAGCGGCGGCCGGCCCTGCGGGCCCGGTCGGCGAAGGCCCGGACCGCTTCGGGTCCGGCGCAGATGGGGACGAGGTTGGCGCCGGAGTAGCAGAGCGAGCGCAGCCTGCCGTCGGCGTACCAGCCCCACATCTCCCCTCCGAGCCGCCAGGGGTCGAGCCCCGCGACCTGCACGCGCGAGGTCACAAAGGCGTTGGCCACGGGCTCGCTCTCCAGGATGGCGAGCGCTGCGCCGAGGTCGCTGGGTTCGAGGACCCGGGTGGTGGTCTGCGTCAACACGAGGGGGCCTCACCATACGGTCTGCTGATTTCCGCACTGTACCGAACAAGGCTGTCGGGCGCCGCCCACGGACCGGTCCGCTGCCGGGCGGGGCACTTCGGCGGGCCCCGGCACGGTACGGCCGCGCCCCGCCGGACACGGGGTCCGGCGGGGCGCGGTCGGGAAGGGCGGGGGCGGGTCAGCTGATGGAGACCTCGGGTTCGCCGGACGGGATGCCGTCCTTCTCCATCTGCTCGGCGATCTTCAGCGCCTCTTCGATGAGCGTCTCGACGATCTTCGACTCCGGCACGGTCTTGATGACCTCGCCCTTCACGAAGATCTGGCCCTTGCCGTTGCCGGAGGCGACACCGAGGTCCGCCTCACGGGCCTCACCGGGACCGTTGACGACGCAGCCCATCACGGCGACCCGCAGCGGGACCTCCATGCCTTCGAGGCCCGCGCTGACCTGGTCCGCCAGCTTGTAGACGTCCACCTGCGCCCGGCCGCACGAGGGGCACGAGACGATCTCCAGCCGCCGCTGCTTGAGGTTCAGCGCTTCGAGGATCTGAAGGCCGACCTTGACCTCCTCGACGGGCGGTGCCGACAGGGACACCCGGATCGTGTCGCCGATGCCCTCGGAGAGCAGCGCGCCGAAGGCGACGGCCGACTTGATCGTGCCCTGGAACGCGGGACCCGCCTCCGTCACACCCAGGTGCAGCGGGTAGTCGCTCCGCGCGGCCAGCTGACGGTAGGCGTTCACCATCACGACCGGGTCGTTGTGCTTCACCGAGATCTTGATGTCGCCGAAGCCGTGCTCCTCGAAGAGGGACGCCTCCCACAGCGCCGACTCGACCAGGGCCTCCGGGGTGGCCTTGCCGTACTTCTTCAGCAGCCGCGCGTCCAGCGAGCCCGCGTTCACGCCGATCCGGATCGGCGTACCGGCGTCACCGGCCGCCTTCGCGATCTCCTTGACCTTGTCGTCGAACTGCTTGATGTTGCCCGGGTTCACCCGGACCGCCGCGCAGCCCGCGTCGATCGCCGCGAAGACGTACTTGGGCTGGAAGTGGATGTCCGCGATCACCGGGATCTGCGACTTGGCGGCGATGGTCGCCAGCGCGTCGGCGTCGTCCTGGGTCGGGCACGCCACCCGTACGATCTGGCAGCCCGACGCCGTCAGCTCGGCGATCTGCTGCAGCGTGGCCCCGATGTCCGACGTACGCGTCGTCGTCATCGACTGCACGGAGACGGGAGCGTCCCCGCCGACCGCGACCGAGCCGACCTGGATCTTCCGGCTGGCCCTCCGGTCGGCGAGCTTGGTCGGAACGGCCGGCATTCCGAGAGAAATCGCAGTCATGCGCTGAGCATCCCCAAGGTGTGGATCAAGGTGCGGATCAAGGTGGTTCAGGGTGGTTCACGGTGCCGGGATCGACGGGCTCCGGCTTTCGAGGTTACGGCACGGGAGCGGTGACGGACGCATCACGCCGCCCGAGCGATCCGGTGGTGGGCCGCCGGACACCACCTGTGTGTCCGGCGTCCACCTGTGGGGCCGCCGGGGCGGCTGTGGCGGTCAGGAGATCTTGACCGGGTTCACGATGTCGGCGACCAGGACGAGCAGGGTGAAGCAGATGAAGATCCCTGCGACGACATAGGCGACCGGCATCAGCTTCGCCACATCGAACGGGCCCGGGTCGGGACGCCTGAAGACCTTGGCCAGATTGCGGCGCAGGGCCTCCCAGAGCGCGCCCGCGATGTGCCCCCCGTCGAGCGGGAGCAGCGGGAGCATGTTGAACAGGAACAGTGAGAGGTTGAAGCCGGCCAGCAGGAACAGCATCATCGCCATCTGGTTCTGCGCCGGAACGTCCAGCGTCATCACCTCGCCGCCGATCCTGGCGGCACCGACCACCCCGACCGGGGAGTCGTCGGCGCGCCGGCCGTCGCCGAACGCCGCGTCCCACAGGTCCGGGATCTTGGAGGGCAGGGCGATGATCGAGTCGACGCCGTTCTCCAGCATGTCGCCCATGCGCACCACGGACTCGCCGAAGGTGAGCGGCACGATCTCGGTCTGCGCGGCGAAGCCGAGGTAGCCCGCCTTGATGTACTGGTCGGGCACGACCTCGCCGTTGGAGTCCTTCTTCGTCACGGCGTTCTCGCGCAGCACGGCGTGCAGCGTCACTTCCTGGCCGTCGCGCTGCACGGTCAGGGTGGCGGGGCCGATGGTCCCGCGGATGCGGTCGGAGAGCGTCGCCCAGTCGTCGATCCGCTGCCCGTCGAAGGCGACGATCCGGTCGCCCTTCTGGAGTCCGGCGGCCTGGGCCGGCGAGACGGGGTCGGACTTCTTGCAGGTGTCGCGCTCCTCGCTCTGCGAGATCACGCACTTCTGGACGCCGGCGACCTCGGTGGTCTGGGTCTGGAAACCGAAGCTCATCGCCACGCCGATGAAGATCACGACGGCCAGGACCAGGTTCATGAACGGTCCGGCGAACATCACGATGACGCGCTTCCACGGCTTGCGCGTGTAGAAGAGCCGCGTCTCGTCGCCCGGCTCCAGCTCCTCGTAGGCGGCGGACCTGGCGTCCTCGATCATGCCGCGCCAGGGCGAGGTGGAGCGCGCTTCGATCCGGCCGTCCGCTCCGGGCGGGAACATGCCGATCATGCGGATGTAGCCGCCCGCCGGGATGGCCTTGATGCCGTACTCGGTGTCGCCCTTCTTGCGCGACCAGAGGGTCGGGCCGAAGCCGACCATGTACTGCGGCACCCGGATGCCGAAGAGTTTGGCGGTCGAGAGGTGGCCCAGCTCGTGCCAGGCGATCGAGAACAACAGCCCCACGGCGAAGATGACGATCCCCAGGACCGTCAACAGGATCGTGGTCAGACTCATGCGCGCGCCTCCGCTGTCGCTTTCGCCGAGAGTTCCCGGGACCGGGCACGGGCCCAGGTCTCCGCATCGAGGACGTCCGCGACCGTCAGCGAAGTTCCCGGGGCGGGGGTGCCGTGTTCGGTCACCACCTCGGTGACCGTATCCATGATTCCGTTGAACGGCAGCCGTCCCGCGAGGAACGCGTCCACACACTCCTCGTTCGCGGCGTTGAACACCGCGGGCGCGGTGCCGCCGAGCGTGCCGACGTGCCTGGCGAGTCCGACGGACGGGAACGCCTCGTTGTCCAGCGGGTAGAACTCCCAGCTGGAGGCCTTCGTCCAGTCGAAGGCGGGTGCGGCGTCCGGGACGCGCAGGGGCCAGCCGAGGCCGATGGCGATCGGGCCGCGCATGTCCGGCGGGGTGGCCTGGGCGAGCGTGGAGCCGTCGATGAACTCCACCATGGAATGCACGTACGACTGGGGATGGACCACGACCTCGATCCGGTCGAACGGAATGTCGTAGAGGAGATGCGCCTCGATGACTTCCAGTCCCTTGTTGACGAGGGTCGCGGAGTTGATCGTGATGACCGGTCCCATGGCCCAGGTCGGGTGGGCGAGGGCCTGCTCCCGGGTGACATCGGCCAGGTCGCTCCTCGTCCGGCCGCGGAAGGGACCGCCGGAGGCCGTGACGACGAGCTTGCGGACATCGGCGCGGGTCCCGGCGGCGAGCGCCTGGAAGAGCGCCGCGTGCTCGGAGTCGACCGGGATGATCTGGCCCGGGGCGGCGAGTGCCTTCACCAGCGGGCCGCCGACGATCAGCGACTCCTTGTTGGCGAGGGCGAGCGTGCGGCCCGCCTCCAGTGCGGCGAGGGTCGGGGCGAGCCCGATGGAGCCGGTGATCCCGTTCAGCACGGTGTGGCAGTCGCTCGCGGCGAGGTGGGTGGCCGCGTCGGGTCCGGCCAGGACCTCGGGGAGGGGCTCCCCGGCCCCGTACCGCTCCCGCAACGCCTCGCGCAGAGCGGGCACCGCGTCCTCGGCGGCGACCGCCACCGTGTCCACCCGGAGTGTGTGTGCCTGCTCGGCGAGGAGGGCGACCCGGCCGCCGGCGGCCGAGAGCGCGGTGACCCGGAAGCGGTCGGGGTTGCGCAGCACCAGGTCGATGGCCTGGGTGCCGATGGACCCGGTGGAGCCGAGGATCACGAGATCCCGGCGTCCTTCTGCGGCGTCGAAGACGAGATGCGGGTCGGCGAGGGGGGCAGGGCTGTCGCTCATGCCCCCCATTGTTGCCGCAACGCCTGTGCGCGTGGACAGGGCGTCCCCGTCGGCCCCCGCGCGGCGCGGGATTTGCCCGTCCGGGTCGTTCTCAGGTCTGATGCGGTCTCCTGCTTCCGTCCGACCCCGGGCGCCCGCGGAACGCCCATCCTGAAGTGATGCGCCGCCCGTACCGCCGATGCTCCCTCCGCCGGCCCGTCCCCCCGTCCTTCCTCCCCCTCACCGGGCTGTGGCTCGTGCTCTGCGCTCCCGTGGTGACCTCCGCCGTCTGTCTGGGGAGCGGGCACCGGGCCGAGGCGGCGGTCGCGGTGCCCCTGCTGGGGGCCGCCGTGGGGGTCTCGCGCCGGTGGCCGCTCGCCGCGTCGAGTGTGCCGGTGCTGCTGAGCCTGTGGTCGGGTACGGGGTCGCTCGCGCCCGTGTACTGGGCGGCGCTTGCGGTCTTTTCCTTCCTCGCGGGGTCCCGGCCGTCCGCCGCCCGGCCCGCGCCGGTGTCCCTCGCCGGTGCGGTGCTGCCGGTGGCGGGCGTCCTGGCGTGGTGTCACCTCACCCGGGAGCCGTGGGACCGGCCCGCGGCGATGCTGGGCCGGGTGTCCCTGGAGCTGCTGGTCCTGGTGTTGCTGCCCTGGCTGCTCGGCCGCCACCGCAGGCGGTACGCCGAGCTGATCTCCACCGGGCGGCGGGTCGCCGGTCTGGTGGCGAGCGAGCGGCGGGCGGTCGCCGACCGGACCCGGATCGCGGAACGGGCCCGGATCGCGGGCGACATGCACGACTCGCTCGGCCATGAGCTGACCCTGCTCGCGGTCCGGGCCGCGGCGCTGGAGCTGGACCCCGCGCTGGGGCCCGGAGGGCGGGCGTCCGCCGGTGAGCTGAGGGAGGCCGCGGCGGCGGCGACCGGAAGGCTGCGCGAGATCGTCGGCGTACTGGGCGCGGAGGACCGCCCCGCGGCCCGGGAGTCCCTCGGCGCCCTGGTGGAGGGGGCGCGCTCGTGCGGGGTCTCGGTCTCGTACGCCCCCTCGGGCGAGGGGAGCGCGGACCGGATCACCGAGGGGCTGCCGAGGATGACCGCCCTCGCGGTGCACCGGGTCGTCCAGGAGGGCCTGACCAACGCGGTCAAGCACGCCCCGGGCGCCGCGGTCCGTGTCGAGCTGACGCGGAGCGGGGGGCGGGTCCGCGCCGGAGTGGTGAACGAGGCGCCCGCGTCCGCCGGCCTGCCCGGGGTCGCCTCCGGCGCGACGGGGCTCGTCGGGCTCGGCGAACGCGTACGGCTGGCCGGCGGCACGCTGGTCTCCGGGCCCACGCCCGGGGGCGGCTTCCGGGTCGTCGCCGAACTGCCCGCCGAGTCGCCCTCGGGACCGGCCGCCGACGCGGGCGCCGGGTCCGGGACCGGTTCCTGGAGCGGCTCCTGGACCGACTCCGGGACCGGCTCCGGGAGCGGCACCGTGCCGGAGCCCGCGCCGTCCGCCGTCGAACTGGAACGGGCCGGACGCCAGGTGCGCCGGCTGCTGGCACAGACCGTGCGGGCACCGCTCGCGGTCGTCGCCGGAGCACTCGTCCTGGTGGTCCCGGCCAGCGTGGCCGGCTCGTCGTTCGCGGTCCTGGACGGTGGGCGGTACACGCGGCTGACCGTGGGCGAGCCGCGCGCCGATGTGTCGGAGCGGCTGCCCGCGATGACCCGGGGCGAGCCGCCGTCAGGGGCGGGTGAGGCGCCCGCCGGAGCGGACTGCGTGTACTACAGCACGGCGCTGATGTCCTCGGACGCCTACCGGTTGTGCTTCACCGGCGGACGGCTGTCGTCCAAGGACGTGGTGGGCCCTTCGTCGTGATCCGGCCCGCACCGGCGGACCGGCGCACGGTTCAAGGTGTGCCGCGACGCCGCACCTCGGGCGCAGACCGTCGGGGGCGCACGCCGGCGGTGCGGGTCGGTCTCCGGACCCGGCGGATCGCTGTGGACGAAGCACGCGGGGCGCCGGCCCCGGAAGTCTCAGCCTGCGGTGTCCGCCTGTCCGCCCGCGGGCCCCGCGAACCCGGCGAAGACCTCGTGGAACCGCGGGAACGTCTTGCGGACACAGCCGGGGTCGTCGTACGTCAGGCCCCGCGTACGCAGTCCGGCGACCGCGAACGACATGACGATGCGGTGATCGCCGTGCGTGGCGATCTCCGTGGGGCGCGGGGTGCCGGGGTGGATCTCGATCCAGTCGTGGCCGGTGTGAACGGTGATGCCCATACGGCGCAGGTTCCCGGCGCACGCCTCCAGCCGGTCGCACTCCTTGACCCGGGTGTTGGCGACGTCCTCGATCCGTACCGGTGCGTCCGCGTAGGGCGCGATGGCGGCCAGCGTCGGCATGGTGTCGGAGATGTCGCGCATGTTGACGGTGAGTCCGCGCAGGGTTCCTCCGGAGCGGACGGTGGTGCCGTCCGCCGTCGTGCGGACCTCGGCGCCCATCCGTCGCAGGACGTCGGCGAAGCGCAGGTCGCCCTGGAGCGCGCCGGTGCCGAGCCCGGGGACGGTGACCTCACGGCCGGCGAGGGCCGCCGCGGCGAAGAAGTAGCTCGCGGTGGACGCGTCGGGCTCCACGGCGTAGGTGGTGGCCCGGTAGCCGCCGGGCGGGACCGTGAAGGTGTTCCCCTCCCGGGCGACCTCGACGCCGAAGCTCCGCATCATCGCGAGGGTGATCTCGATGTACGGCGCCGAGACCAGCTCGGTGACCTCGATCCGCAGGCCCTCGGCGGTGAGCGGGCCGAGCATCAGCAGGGCCGTGAGGTACTGCGACGACTCCCCCGCGTCCAGGGTCAGTCCGCCGCCCCGGATGCCGGTGGGGCGGATGGTCAGCGGGTGGTGGCCCTCGGCCCCGTCGTGCCGCAGGTCCACACCGAGGGTGCGCAGCGCCTCGGTGAGCGGGGCGAGCGGGCGGCGGCGCATCTGGGCGGAGGCGTCGAAACGGTACGTCCCGGAGGCGGCGGCGGCCGCGAGGGTCGGCAGGAAGCGTGCGGTGGTGGCGCCGTCCCGGCAGTAGATGTCGGCGTCGGTGGCGGCGGGGCCGGCCGGGCGGCCCTCGATGTGCCAGCGGTCCGCCTCGCGGGTGACCGCGTACCCGAGGCGGTCCAGCCCTTCGGTGAAGCCCTCGGTGTCGTCCGAGCGCAGGGGGCGCAGGAGGGTGGTGGTGCCCTTCGCCGCGGCGGCCAGGAAGAGGGCGCGCGCGGTGACGGACTTGGAGCCGGGGATGTCGATGACGGTCACGGTCCGTCATTGTGCCGTGTGCCGGGCGGCCGGGCGGGACGCGTCCGGCGGGTGGACGCGTCCCTTCCGGGCTGTCCCGCGGAAACCGCCGCTCAGCGGATCGGCCGGTGGAGGTTCTCCTTGGTGGACGCTCCGGGGGTGGCGTCGGCGATCCAGGGGCCGTCGCCGCTCGGGTCGACGACACCCTCCTCCAGCCAGGTGTACCTGCCGGCCAGCACGCCGTCGACCACCCGGCGGTCGAGGTCGTCGGTGTTGGACCAGAGGCGGGTGAAGAGCTCCTCGGCCCGGATCCGGGCCTGGTGGCAGAAGGCGTCGGCGAGCTGGTACGCCTCGCGGCCGTGGTCGCCGCTCGTGCGCAGGAGTTCGGCGCGCACGCAGGCGGCGCTCATCGCGAAGAGTTCGGCGCCGATGTCGACGATCCGGCCGAGGAAGCCCTGTTTGGTCTCCATGCGGCCCTGCCAGCGGGACATCGCGTAGAAGGTGGACCGGGCCAGTTTGCGGGCGGAGCGTTCGACGTAGCGCAGGTGGGCGGAGAGGTCGGGGTGGCCCGCGGGGTGGAACTCGCCGTAGGTCCGCGGGAGCTGGCCCGGTCCGGCGACCAGTCCGGGGAGCCAGCGGGCGTAGAACCCGGCGGCGTTGGCGCCCGCCCTGGCCTTGGCCGACAGCGGCTTGTCCGGGTCGATGAGGTCTCCCGCGACCTTCAGATGGGCGTCGACGGCCTCCCGGGCGATCAGCAGGTGCATGATCTCGGTGGAACCCTCGAAGATCCGGTTGATCCGCAGGTCGCGCAGGAGCTGCTCGGCGGGGACGGCCCGTTCGCCCCGGGCGGCCAGGGAATCGGCGGTCTCGAAGCCCCGGCCGCCGCGGATCTGGACCAGCTCGTCGGCGATCAGGCAGCCCATCTCGGAGCCGTACAGCTTGGCTAGGGCGGCCTCGATCCGGATGTCGTTGCGGTTCTCGTCGGCCATCTGGGAGGAGAGGTCGACGATGGCCTCCAGCGCGAACGTGGTGGCGGCGATGAAGGAGATCTTCGCGCCGACCGCTTCGTGCCGGGCGACCGGCCTGCCCCACTGTTCGCGCACGGCCGACCATTCGCGGGCGATCTTCAGGCTCCACTTCCCGGCGCCGACGCACATGGCGGGCAGCGAGAGGCGCCCGGTGTTGAGCGTGGTGAGGGCGATCTTGAGGCCGGCGCCCTCGGGGCCGATCCGGTTGGCGGCGGGGACACGGACGCGGTGGAAGCGGGTCACACCGTTCTCGATGCCGCGCAGTCCCATGAAGGCGTTGCGGTTCTCCACGGTGATGCCCGGGGAGTCCGCCTCGACGACGAACGCGGTGATGCCGCCCCGGTGCCCCTCGGACTCGGGCACCCTGGCCATGACGACCAGCAGATCGGCCACGACCCCGTTGGTGGTCCAGAGCTTCACGCCGTCCAGGACGTAGTCGTCGCCCTCGGGGACGGCGGAGGTGGCGAGCCGGGCCGGGTCGGAGCCGACGTCGGGTTCGGTGAGGAGGAAGGCCGAGATGTCGGTGCGGGCCAGCCGGGGCAGGAAGGTGTCCTTCTGCTCCTGGGTGCCGAAGATCTTCAGTGGCTGGGGTACGCCGATCGACTGATGGGCCGAGAGCAGCGCGCCGAGCGAGGGGCTGGCCGATCCGACCAGGGAGAGCGCCTTGTTGTAGTACACCTGGGTGAGGCCGAGACCGCCGTACTTCGTGTCGATCTTCATGCCGAGCGCGCCGAGTTCCTTGAGCCCGTTGACCACCTCGTCGGGGATCTTCGCCTCGCGGTCGATCAGGGCTCCGTCGATCCTCGTCTCGCAGAATGCGCGCAGCCGGGCCAGGAACTCCTCGCCGCGCCGGACGTCGTCCGGGGGCGGCAGGGGGTGCGGGTGGATCAGGTCGAGCCGGAAGCGGCCCAGGAAGAGCTCCTTGGCGAAGCTCGGCCTGTGCCAGTCCTGCTCTCGGGCGGCCTCGGCCACGCGGCGCGCCTCGCGCTCGGTGACACGGGGGATCTCGGGCGTGTGGGGTGGGGCGGACATGAGGAGCTCACCTCGCCGCGTGGGGGCCGATGGACCGGACATGGGCTTTGCTCGTGTACCGATGGAATCGGTGTCACTTGTCCGTATCTACCCGATCCAGGCCGGGCCCACCACCGGTGCCGCGGGGAACGCGGACGGCCCGAACCCCCGCACAGTGGGTTCGGGCCGTCCGCGTTCCCCCGCCCGCCGTCGTGCTGTCCAGGCGGAATGCGGGCGGGTGGCTCCTGAGGGGCCTGGTGCCTTCCGGAGGGCCTGGGACCTCTCCGGAGGGCCCGTCCTAGAGGGCCAGGCCGGTGAGGACCAGGACGCGCTCGTAGGTGTAGTCGTCCATCGCGTAGCGCACACCCTCGCGGCCGACGCCGGACTGCTTGGCTCCGCCGTACGGCATCTGGTCCGCGCGGTACGAGGGGACGTCGCCGATGATCACGCCGCCCACCTCCAGGGCGCGGTGGGCACGGAAGGCGGTCTGCAGGTCGTGGGTGAACACGCCTGCCTGGAGGCCGTACTTGGAGGAGTTGACGGCGGCGAACGCCTCGGCCTCGCCGTCCACCTTCTGGATCGACATGACCGGGCCGAAGACCTCTTCGCAGGAGAGCTTCACATCGGCGGGGAGGCCGGTGAGCACGGTGGGGGCGTAGGTGGCCCCGTCGCGCTTGCCGCCCGTCAGCAGCTCGGCCCCCGCGGCGACGGCCTCGTCGACCCAGGACTCGACGCGCTTGGCCGCGTCCTCGCTGACCAGCGGGCCGACGTCGGTGGTGGCGTCGGCGGGGTCGCCGGTGACCAGCGCCTCGACGGCGGAGACGATCTTCGGGAGCAGCCGGTCGTGGACCGAGGCGTCGGCGATGACGCGCTGCACCGAGATGCAGGACTGGCCGCCCTGGTAGTTGGAGAAGGTCGCGATACGGGTCGCGGCCCAGTCCAGGTCGGCTTCGGAGGCGTAGTCGCCCAGGACGACCGCCGCGCCGTTGCCGCCCAGCTCCAGGGTGCAGTGCTTGCGGGGCACCGACTCCATGATCGAGTAGCCGACCGGGCCCGAGCCGGTGAACGAGATCACGGGCAGCCGCTCGTCCTGGACCAGGGCGGGCATCTTCTCGTTGGGCACCGTCAGCACGGACCAGGAGCCGGCCGGGAGGTCGGTCTCGGCCAGCAGTTCACCGAGGATCAGCGAGGAGATCGGGGTGGCCGGGGCGGGCTTCAGGATGATCGGGGCGCCGACGGCGATGGCCGGGGCGACCTTGTGGGCGCTCAGGTTGAGCGGGAAGTTGAAGGGCGCGATACCGAGGACGGCGCCGCGCGGGAAGCGCCGGGTGAGCCCGAGGCGGCCGGTGCCGCCGGCGTCGGTGTCCAGCCGCTGGGCGTCGCCCCCGTTGAAGCGGCGGGCCTCCTCGGCGGCGAAGCGGAACACGGAGACGGCACGGCCGACCTCGCCGCGGGCCCACTTGATGGGCTTGCCGTTCTCGGCCGAGATCAGCTGGGCGATCTCCTCGGTGCGCTCCCCGAGGCGCCGGACGACATGGTCGAGCGCGGCGGCCCGGACATGCGCCGGGGTCGCGGCGAACTCCTCGCGCACGGCGTGCGCGGCGGCGACGGCCTCCTCGACCTGCGCGTCGGTCGGCACGCTGACCGTGCCGACGAGACGGCCGTCGTAGGGGTTGGTGACGTCGAAGCTGTCCTCGCCGGTGGCCCGGCGGCCGGCCAGCCAGAAGGCGTGGGTGGAAGTCATGGCGGTTCCGGCCCTTCGGAGGTCGTGACGGAGTTCGCGGGCACCCGGAGGGCTTCCCACTGGTGTCCCACGTTAGGGCGACGGAGCGCTCAGGACGTTTGTCCGACATGGAGCACACGGGAGTGACCGTGCTACGAAATGTCGGAGGCGGCCGCGGGGCACAGCGCGGGCGGCCTGCCGGTCACCCCGGTACGGGCCCCGCCGTCGACCCCGCCGTCGTCGCCTTCAGCGCCAGCCAGAGCTCCATCCGGACGTCCGGGTCGTCGAGCGAGCGGCCCAGGATCTCCTCCACCCGGCGCATCCGGTAGCGCAGCGTGTGCCGGTGCACTCCCAGGTCGGCGGCGGCAGCGTCCCACTGGCCGTGCCGGGAGAGCCAGGCGCGCAGGGAGGCGACGAGGTCGCCGCGGCCCTTCGCGTCGTGCTCGTACAGCGCGCGGAGCATCCCGTCGGCGAACGCCCGTACCGCGTCGTCGGCGAGCAGCGGCAGCACCGAGCCGGTCGCCAGCTCCTCGTGCTCGACCAGCGCCCGGCCCCTGCGGCGGGCGACCGAGAGGGACTGTTCGGCCTGTTTGTACGCGGCGGACACGGCGATCGGTCCGGCCGGGGCGGAGAGGCCCACGACCACCTCGCCCTCCTCCGCGCCCGGCTCGCGCGCCGGGCGCGCGTCCTGTGCCTCGGCATACGCGGTGCAGGCGGCGACGGCCGCGCCGCCGTCCGCCGCCAGGACCACCAGGCGGTCGCCCTCGGGCACCATGAGCAGCGACTCGCCGGACCGGGAGGCGGCGGACTCCATGGCCTCGGCGAGCGGTTCGGAGCCGGCCGGTTCGGCGGTCTCCGCGATCAGCAGCCGGAAGGGCGCGTCCAGCAGCCCGCCGTACAGGTCCCCGGCGACGGCCCGCGCGTGGTCGGGCTGCCCGGCCAGCAGCATCCGCAGGACCGCCGCGCCGAGGCGCTGTTCGGCGCCCTGGAGCGAGCGGGAGCGGGCGGTGGTGAGGGTGAGCAGGGCGACGGCCGAGTGCACGGCGTACCGTTCGGCGGTCCCGAGGGCCGCGCCCGTGCCGACGGCGAGGGCGCCGCGGGCGCGCCGTCCGGTGCCCAGCGACTGGAGCTCGACCCGGTCGTCGCTGTCGCCGACGACCACGCTGGCCGGGGCGGGCCGCTCGCGCAGGCGCTCCACGTCCGCGGTGAGGCGGGCGGCCCGGCGGGCGGCCCAGTCGGGCGCGGCGGCGACGACCGCGCCGGAGGTGTCGTACAGGGCGGCCCAGCCGTCGATGTGCGCGGCGAGCCGGGTGAGCAGCCCGGCGGGGCCGTCCCCGGCGAGTGCGGCCCGGGTCAGTTCCCGCTGGGCCTCGAAGCCCGCGGTGACGGCGCGGTACTGATCGGCGGCGATGGCGGCGGAGACGGCCTTGCTGATGGCGATGAACGGGGTGCGGCGCGGCACTTCGAGCAGCGGCATCCCGGCTTCCTCGGCGGCGTCCACGAGCGCCCGGGGGATGTCCTCGTAGGTGACGCCGACCGCGAAGCCGACGCCGGCGACTCCGGCGCCCGCCAGCCGCCGCACATACCGGCGCATGGCCTCGGCGTCCTCGGCGTCGAGGTTGGTGGCGGTGACGAGCAGGAGCTCGCCGCCGTCCATGTACGGCACGGGGTCGGCGAGTTCGCTGGCGTGCGCCCAGCGCACGGGGGTACCGAGCCGGTCCGCCCCCGCGCGCACCGTGAGCCTGAGCGCCGGATGCTTGATGAGCGAGGCGAGAGTAGGGGGCATGGGACCGGAACCCTCAGAGGTCGATGGTGTCGATTTCGCCGTCCCGTATGAACGACTGCCTTCGATTCTGCCAGGGCGGCAGGGTGCCTGGAACCGCTCTCAGCCACCGAGCTCCACCAGGAGCGGGGGTGCGTGCTCCCCCGCCACCGTGGTCAGGGAGAGCACCGCGTGCCCGGCCGGAACGGAGTAGGCCAGCTCCGAGGCCGACCAGCGCTCCCGCTCGACCTGCCGTACGGTCACGGCGTCCCTGGTCACGGCCTTGCCGGTGACGAGCTTGCGCAGCGCGTGCAGCGCCCGGGTGAACGGCTGGTCGGCGAAGACGGTGTGCTGGGCGACCTCACGGGTCTCCACCCACTCCTTGCCCCAGGCCTCCGTGAACCGTTTGCCGTCCCAGGTGGTGATGCCGGAGAAGGCCATGCTGCAGCCGACCGCGCCGAGCAGCGGGGTGTGCAGCGTCTCGGGGACGTCGTCGATGGTCCGCAGGGCCAGGACCACGCCCGCGTTCACCGACCGCAGGCGCCGGATGCCCCGGACGGTCTCGGCGGTGACGGCGTGGGTGGCGTCGTCCAGGACGAGTCCGGCGAACAGCGAGCGGTCGGTACGGGCCGCGGCGACGGCGTTGAACTGGGCGAGCAGCAGCCGGGTGAGCAGCCGGGAGGCCTCCGCGTGGCCGCGCTCGGGAAGGTCCACGCGGACCCGCAGCGGATACTGCTCCAGGGAGCGCAGCGAGAAGACGCGGGCCTCGCCGCCGGTGGTGAAGAACCCGGCGAACGCGGGCCGGTCGAGCAGGGCGATCCGGTCCGCGAGCGCCGGCGCGGGGTCTCCCGCGCCGCCCGCCTGCCGGGCGCGGGCGTCCAGCTCGCGCAGCATCGCGCCGTGCCCGCCCGCTTCGAGTGCCCCCCGCAGCGCGGTGAGCGCGGCCGGGCCGCCGTCGAGGAGTTCGCGCAGTTCGGGGACGCCGGGGAAGTGGCCGTGGGCGGTGCGGTAGGGGCCGAGCAGCTGGGCCAGGACGGTCGCGGCGCGTCGGCTGTCGAGGCTGCCGACATCGCCGGCCAGCCCCTCCGCGAGCACGGCCGCGGCCTCGTCGGGGTCGGTCGTACCGCCGTACAGGTCGAAGTCGTGGCCGGACGCCGGGTCACCGATCTTCACGACGACGTCGTAGGCGTCGTCGGGGCCGAGCGGGGCGCCCCTGCCGCCGACGGCGACCAGCGCCGCCCTCCCGGCCAGGGCCTGGAGGGCGAGGGACTCGACGACCGGGCGCACCAGCCGGTCGGACTTGCCGGCCCCGGGCGGCCCGACCGCCAGCAGCGAGGTGCCCAGCAGCGCGGGTTCCAGTGCCAGGCCCGAGCCCCGGCGGGCGTACGGGTTGTGCGCGTCGTCCGCGCAGCGGCCGATCCGGACCTGCCCGGTGAGCAGATCGTGCTGCGCGGTGCGCCGGGGCAGGTCGCGGCTGCCCGAGGGGTGCACCGCGGCGGCGCCCCCGTCGCGCAGGACGGCCTCGGCGAGCGCGGCGAGCCGGTCGGGGTGGTCCCGGCCGACGGCCCAGGCGTGGCGCAGCCGGGCGCAGTCGACGTCGTTCATCCGGCCGGTGCGCACCTCGGCGGTGAGGGTGTCGGCGGCGTCGGTCCACCCGGCGTCCCGCAGCTCGGGCCAGCGGTCGGGCGAGGGCGCGGCGAGCTGGGCCGGTCCGGGGAGCTCCGCGTCCCCGCCCCGTGCGGCGGAGCGGCGGCCGAGGTGGGCGGCAGCCAGTTCGCGCCAGCGGCCCAGCCGGGCGAACGGCCAGAGCACCGCGGCGGCGATCAGCGTGTACACCAGGTTCACGACCGTCTGGCTCTGGAAGTTCTCGCCGCCCACGACGGCGGCGGCCAGGATCAGCGCGGGCCGGAGGACCGGCACGGCGTCCTTCCAGACGAGGAGCTGGGCCAGTCCGGCGGCGAGTGCCGCCGCCACCGCGAGGGAGGGCTGTCCCCGGCTCGCCACATGGCGCCGGAAGAGCTCGGGCCAGTTGCCCAGGCGCCCGCAGCCGTAGACGAGGAGGCCGAAGAGGAGTGCCTCGTACACCGTGAGGGCGCGGGCCCCCTCGACCGTCGCGGGACCGCCGAAGCTCCCCGCGTACCACCAGTCGCCCGGCGTGAAGAGTTTGACCGGGATCAGCCGGTAGGGGATGTAGCCGTTGCGCCAGAGCGACCACAGGAGCAGGCCGGAGAGCAGCGAGATCACCACGCCGACCACCAGTGAGCGGTCGGAGACGCCCTCGGGCCGCTCGGGCGGGCGCGGGGTGTGGCCGTACCGCCAGACGCCCGGGGCCTGGGGCCGGCGCGGGGTGCGCAGCCACTCCCCCAGCGGGGTGCCGCCGTCCCCGGGCCCCACCCTGGGCGGCAGGGACGGCAGGGGTGGCGGGGTGGGTCCTGGCACACGTTTCGCACTCGTGCCCCGTGCGTGGTGCGTGCCTTCGTCGTTCATGAACCGTTGCCCCCTGACCAGCCAGGTCCGTCCACTGCCCCGGTCAATCTAGTGCGCGCGCACGGGTAGTTCAGCCAGGCGGCCGGATCCGTACGACGGGCGCTCCCCGGCCCCCGCGCACCGGCATCTGTCCGCGACGGACAAGGACACGCGCCCACCACTCCCGATCGGAGCATGCCCGCGCCCTCGCGCCACCCCTAGCCTGCACGAAGAAGCGTCCGAAACACCCCCCAGGAGCCCCTCATGACCGCAATTCCGCAGGAGCGCCGCGTCGTCACCGCCATCCCCGGCCCGAAGTCGGCCGAGCTGCAGGCTCGCCGTGTCGCGGCGGTCGCCGCAGGTGTGGGCTCCACCCTGCCGGTGTTCACCGCCCGTGCCGGTGGCGGGATCATCGAGGACGTGGACGGCAACCGGCTGATCGACTTCGGTTCCGGTATCGCCGTGACGTCGGTGGGCGCCTCCGCCGAGGCCGTCGTGCGCCGCGCGTCCGCGCAGCTCGCCGACTTCACCCACACCTGTTTCATGGTCACGCCGTACGAGGGGTACGTCGAGGTCTGCGAGCAGCTCGCCGAGCTGACGCCGGGCGACCACGCGAAGAAGTCCGCGCTGTTCAACTCGGGCGCCGAGGCCGTCGAGAACGCGGTGAAGATCGCCCGTGCCTACACCAAGCGCACCGCGGTCGTCGTCTTCGACCACGGCTATCACGGCCGGACGAACCTCACGATGGCGCTGACGGCGAAGAACATGCCGTACAAGCAGGGCTTCGGTCCGTTCGCGCCCGAGGTCTACCGGGTTCCGGTCGCCTACGGCTACCGCTGGCCGACCGGTGCCGAGAACGCCGGCGCCGAGGCCTCCGCCCAGGCCATCGACGAGATCACCAAGCAGATCGGGGCGGACAACGTCGCCGCGATCATCATCGAGCCCGTCCTCGGCGAGGGCGGCTTCATCGAGCCCGCCAAGGGCTTCCTCCCGGCGATCGCGCGGTTCGCCGAGGAGAACGGCATCGTGTTCGTGGCGGACGAGATCCAGTCCGGCTTCTGCCGTACCGGCCAGTGGTTCGCCTGCGAGGACGAGGGCATCGTCCCGGACCTGATCACCACCGCCAAGGGCATCGCGGGCGGACTGCCGCTGTCCGCCGTCACCGGCCGCGCCGAGATCATGGACGCCGCGCACGCCGGTGGCCTGGGCGGCACGTACGGCGGCAACCCGGTCGCCTGCGCGGGCGCGCTCGGCGCGATCGAGACCATGCGCGAGCTGGACCTGAACGGGAAGGCCCGGCGCATCGAGGAGGTCATGAAGGGGCGCCTCGCCGAGATGCGGGCGAAGCTCCCCAACGGCGACATCATCGGTGACATCCGCGGCCGTGGCGCCATGATCGCTATCGAGCTGGTGAAGTCCGGTACGAAGGACCCGAACCCGGAGGCCGCCGGCGCGCTGGCCAAGGCCTGCCACGCCGAGGGGCTGCTGGTCCTCACCTGTGGCACGTACGGCAATGTGCTGCGCTTCCTGCCGCCGCTCGTCATCGGCGAGGACCTGCTGAACGAGGGGCTCGACATCATCGAGCAGGCGTTCGCCAAGGCCTGATCAAATCGAACCCCAGGCCGAGGGTGCGGGACTTTCTCCGGGGCCGGACGCGGCGCGCGTGTGGGCCTGTGAAGAAGGTGTGCGGGGCCGATGGCGGGACCGGGTTCCGACTGTCGGTCGCCCTCCGGCTGCCGTACGGTTTCTGCAGATGAGAGAAACACCTCGCCCGCGGGGGACTGCGGGCGATGCCGGGCCGGGGCTTCCCCAGCACGGACCCGGCCGTGCCTTCGCGCACGCCACCGGAGCCTCCGGCTCCGGGACTTCTCACCGATCGGACGGCCGCTCGCCCCACACCCCCCGGGGCGCGCGGCGAACCGATCCGGCCGGCCATCCCGGAACAACCCCCCCTGTTCCCGGGTGGCCGGCTTCCCCCGTTGTCCGGATGTCGGTGCTGCTGGGCGTCCTCGCGCTCATCACCTGGCAGGTCCTGGCCGACGGCCCGCTGCTCGGGCCGGACGAGCGGATCGGCCGGGCCCTGGCGGGGCGGGGCTCCGCCGGGTTCACCGACGCCCTCTCCGACCTCGGCAACACGCAGATCGCGCTGCCGGTACTGGCCTGCGCGATCGTCCTCGCCCTGGTCCGCGGGGCCCGGCGCGAGCCGCTGTACGCGGCCCTCACCATGGCGGCCGTACCGGCGCTGGTCGTCCCGCTGAAGATCTGGACCGACCGCCAGGGCCCCCTGACCGCGGCGACCGGCTACTACCCCTCCGGCCATACGGCGACCGCCGCGGTGGCCTACGGCGCGGCGGCCCTGCTGCTCGTCCCGTACGCGAAGCGCTCATGGCCGATGCCCGTGGCCGCCGTCCTGCTGACGGCGGCGACGAGCATCGGCCTGGTGCTGCGCGGCTACCACTGGCCACTGGACGTGGTCGGCAGCTGGTGTCTGAGCGGGGTACTGCTGCTGGCGCTCCGGGCGGGACTGGAGCGGGTCAGCCGCCGAAGTACGCGTCGAAGTTCTTCGAGAACTCCCAGTTGTTGAAGCGGTCCCAGTTGATCGACCAGGTCATCAGTCCGCGCAGCCCCGACCAGGTGCCGTGGGTCTGGTACGAACCGCAGTCGGTCTTCTTCGTCAGGCAGTTCAGCGCCTTGGTGACCTCGGCGGGCGAGGTGTGCCCGTTGCCCGCCTGGGTCGAGGCGGGCAGGCCGAAGGCGACCTGCTCGGGACGGAGCGCCGGGAAGACCTTCGTCGGGTCGCCCGCCACCGGGAAGCCGGTGAGCAGCATGTCCGTCATGGCGATGTGGAAATCCGCGCCGCCCATCGAGTGGTACTGGTTGTCCAGGCCCATGATGGAGCCCGAGTTGTAGTCCTGGACGTGCAGCAGGGTCAGATCGTCCCGCAGGGCGTGGATGACCGGGAGGTAGGCGCCGGCGCGCGGGTCCTGGCCGCCCCAGGGACCGGAGCCGTAGTACTGGTAGCCGAGCTGCACGAAGAAGGTCTCGGGCGCCATGGTGAGGACGAAGTCGGAGCCGTACTTGGCCTTGAGGGACTTCACCGCGGAGATCAGGTTGACGATGACCGGGGACGTCGGGCTGCGGAAGTCGGTGTCACCGGTGTTCAGCGAGAGGGAGTGGCCCTCGAAGTCGATGTCCAGGCCGTCCAGACCGTAGGTGTCGATGATCTTGGACACGGACGAGACGAAGGCGTCACGGGCGGCGGTGGTGGAGAGCTGCACCTGGCCGTTCTGGCCGCCGATGGAGATCAGCACCTTCTTGCCCGCGGCCTGCTTGGCCTTGATGGCGGCCTTGAACTCCGCCTCGGACTCGACGTTCGGGCACTCGGCAACGGGGCACAGCGAGAAGCGGATGTCACCGGAGGTGACGGAGGTCGGCTCGCCGAAGGCGAGGTTGATGACGTCCCAGGAGGCGGGCACGTCCGCCATCCGCGTGTAGCCCGAGCCGTTGGCGAAGCTGGAGTGGAGGTAGCCGACGAGCGCGTGGGCCGGGAGCCCGGCGTCACCGCCCCCTCCGCCCGCGGTGGTGGTCGCGGTGACGGCGGCCGACTTCGCGGACTCCCCGGCGGCGTTGGTCGCGGCGACCTGGAAGCTGTACGCGGTCGAGGCGGTCAGGCCCGTCACCGTGGTGGAGGTGCCGGTGACCGAGGCCACCTTCGTACCGCCCCGGTACACGTTGTAGCCGGTGGCGCCGGTGGCGGCCGTCCAGGACAGCGGCACGGAGGACGAGGTGGGCTCTCCGGCCTTCAGCCCGGCGGGCACGGACGGGAGCGTGACGGGGTCGCCGCCCGGACCGACCAGGGTGAGGTCGTCGGCGTAGTAGGCGGGAGTACCGAACCAGCCGTGGGTGTAGACGCTCACCGAGGTGGTGGCGGGCCCGGTTCTGAAGGTGGTGGTGAGCTGCTTCCACGCCCCGGCGGACTGGGTCCAGGTGGACACGTCGGTGGTGCCGGTGCCGGCCGCGCCGAGGTAGACGTAGGAACCCTGCACCCAGGCGCTGAGCGTGTACGTGGAGTCGGGCTTGACCGTCACCGTCTGAGAGCACTTGGCGTTGTCGCTGCCGGCCGGGGTGGCCCGCAGCGCGGAAGTGCCGCCGTGCACCGGCGTACTGACGGCGGCTCCGCTGCCGCCGGTACAGCTCCAGCCGTCCAGGCCCGCCTCGAAACCGCCGTTTCGCGCCAGGTCGGCGTCAGCCGCCCCGGCCGCGGGTGCCGAGGCGACCAGCGTGCCGGCGGCGAGCAGGGTGGCCGAGAATGCGGCCAGAAGTCCGGAATATCGGGCGGGGGGTCCCGTGCGTTCCACAACAGCCTCCGTGCAGGGGGGAATTGGGCGTGGCGTGCGCACAACATGGTCCAGACCAATCAGGTTGTCAAGACCTCTGGCGCCACTCGGGTGCCACGCCCCTCCCCTCTCAGCTGCCCTGTCCCCCCTCGGCCCCTCCCCCGTCGCCGAGCGCCGCCGCCCCCGCGGCCTCGTGCATCGCGAGTTCCAGCAGGGTCGCGTCGATGAGCGTCCCCGAGCCGTCGGGCGGGATCACCCAGCGCACTCCCCCGGCCGCCCGCCCCGGGTACGGGACGACGATCCAGGTGCCCCGGCCCGCCCCCCGTACACCGGTTCCCAGCCAGCGCGAGACGGTGCCCGGCGGCACGAAGAAGCCCAGCCGGGCGTCACCGAAGTCGGCGAGCACCGGGCCGGGCCGGTCGACGAGACGGGTGAGCACATCGAGCGTCGAACGCCCCAGCCCGCCCGGCAGAATCAGTACGTCCCAGCACTTTCCGGCGGGAAGGAGCGCGATCCCGTGAGGATTGCGCTCCCATTCCCACCGGCACGCGGCCGGGTCCGGTGCCGCGGACACGAGCCACCGCACCGCCGCCTTTGCCCCCGAGTCAGTCATGACCTGCCTTCCCGTTCGCTGGGCACCGGCAGGGTCCTGCCGGTGCGTACACGAGCGAGAGAGTGCCGGGCCCGGATCATGACGCGGGTTTTCACTACTCGTCGGTAGTGAAGTGGGTCACAGCGACATCGGCGCAGCTCAGCTGTCGAATCCGAGCCCCATCCGGTCCATGGTCCGCAGCCACAGATTGCGGTGTCCGCCATGGCTGTCGGCACGGGCCAGGGACCGCTTGGTGAGCTCGATGCCGGCCCAGGCGAAGGGCTCCGGCGGGAACGGCATCGGCTTGGAGCGGACCATCTCCAGCTCGGTCCGCCCGGTGCGCTCGCCGGACAGCAGATCGAGCATCACATCGGCCCCGAAACGGGTCGCCCCGACACCCAGCCCGGTGTATCCGGCGGCATACGCGACGCGCCCCTGATGGGCCGTTCCGAAGAACGCGGAGAAACGGGAACAGGTGTCGATGGCGCCTCCCCAGGCATGCGAGAAATTCAGCCCGGAAAGCTGCGGAAAACAGGTGAAGAACTGGTCCGCGAGCTTCAGGAACGTCTCCGGGCGCTGGTCCAGATCGGCGCTGAGCCTGCCCCCGTACGGATAGATCGCGTCATAGCCGCCCCACAGAATGCGATGGTCCGCGGAGAGCCGGAAATAGTGGAACTGATTGGCGCTGTCACCGAGTCCCTGACGGTTCTTCCAGCCGATGGAGGAGAGCTGCTCGGGGGTGAGCGGTTCGGTCATCAGCGCGTAGTCGTAGACCGGCACGGTGTACGGGCGGATCCGCTTGACGAGCGAGGGGAAGATGTTCGTGCCGAGCGCGACCCGGCGGGCGAAGACCCGCCCGTAGGGGGTGCGTACCGCCATTCCGGAGCCCGTACGGGCGAGTTCGAGTGCACGGGTGTGCTCATGGATCCGTACGCCGAGGCCGAGGCAGGCCTGCTTCAGGCCCCAGGCCAGCTTGGCGGGGTGCAGCATCGCGACGCCGCGCCGGTCCCAGAGCCCGCCCAGGAAGGTGGGTGAGTCGACCTCGGCGCGCAGCGCGTCGCGGTCCAGGAACTCCAGCCCGGTGAAGCCCCGTTCCGTGGCCTCCCGGTGCCATTCCCGCAGCTCTTCGAGCTGGTGCGGTTCGGTGGCGACATCGATCTCGCCGGTCCGCTCGAACTCGCAGTCGATGCCGTAGCGGGCGACGGCCGCCTCGATGGCGTCGAGGTTCTGTGCGCCCAGCTCCTCCAGCTTCCCGATCTCGTCCGGCCAGCGCTCCAGCCCGTTGGGCAGGCCGTGGGTGAGCGAGGCGGCGCAGAATCCGCCGTTGCGGCCCGAGGCGGCCCAGCCCACCTCGTGCCCCTCGATCAGGACGACATCGCGCCGGGGGTCGCGCTCCTTGGCCAGGAGCGCGGTCCACAGTCCGCTGTAGCCGCCGCCGATCACGAGCAGGTCGGTCCGCTCGTCGCCGGTGAGGGCGGGGAGCGCCTGTGGCCTGGCGGGGTCGTCGAGCCAGTAGGAGACCGGCTTCGCGCCGGAGAGGGATTGTGCGGCACTACGCATGGCAGCTGGGGCCATGGTTTCCAACTCCTTCAGGACTTTCAGTTCTTCGCGCTGTTCTTCCGCCGGTTCGCGACGAGCTGGCCGGCGAGTACCACCAATACCGCAATGACGAACATCGCGGTGCCGATGACGTTGATCTGCACGGGCGTGCCGCGCTGCGCCGATCCCCAGACGAACATGGGGAAGGTCACGGTCGAGCCCGCGTTGAAATTGGTGATGATGAAATCGTCGAAGGAGAGCGCGAAGGCGAGCAGCGCACCCGCGGCGATTCCGGGGGCCGCGATCGGCAGGGTCACCCGGACGAAGGTCTGGACGGGCCCCGCGTAGAGGTCGCGGGCGGCTTCCTCCAACCGCGGGTCCATCGACATCACCCGTGCCTTGACCGCCGTCACCACGAAACTGAGGCAGAACATGATGTGGGCGATCAGCACGGTCCAGAAGCCGAGCTCGGCGCCCATGTTGAGGAAGAGCGTGAGCAGCGACGCGGCCATGACGACCTCGGGCATCGCCATCGGCAGGAAGATCAGCGAGTTGATCGCGCCGCGCGCCCGGAAGCGGTAGCGGACCAGCGCGAAGGCGATCATCGTGCCGAGCACCGTCGCGCCGACGGTGGCCCAGGCGGCGATCTGGAGGGAGAGCGAGAGCGAGCCGCACATGTCGGCGACCCCGCACGGGTCCTTCCAGGCGTCCAGCGAGAAGCGCTGCCAGGCGTAGTTGAAGCGCCCGTTCGGCTTGTTGAAAGAGAACACCATCACGACGATGTTCGGCAGGATCATGTACGCGAGGGTCAGCAGACCCGCGATGACGACCAGATTGCGGCGAAGCCGGCGCAGTACGGACATCAGACCAGGTCCTCCGTCCCGGAGCGGCGGATGTAGACGGTGACCATCAGCAGGACGATCGCCATGAGGATGAACGAGAGCGCGGCGGCCGTCGGATAGTCCAGGACCCGCAGGAACTGGGTCTGGATGACGCTGCCGACCATCTTGGTGTCGGTGGAGCCGAGCAGTTCCGCGTTGACGTAGTCGCCGCTGGCCGGGATGAAGGTCAGCAGGGTCCCCGAGACGACCCCCGGCATGGACAGCGGGAACGTCACCTTGCGGAAGGTGGTGGCGGGGGTGGCGTACAGATCGCCGGCCGCCTCGTGGAGCCGGCCGTCGATCCGCTCCAGCGAGGTGTAGAGCGGCAGGATCATGAACGGCAGGAAGTTGTACGTCAGACCGCAGACGACGGCCATCGGGGTGGCCAGCACCCGGTTGGACTCGGTCCAGCCGAGCCAGCTGGTGACGTCCAGGACGTGCAGGGTGTTCAGGACGTCGACGACCGCGCCGCCGTCCGCGAGGATCGTCTTCCAGGCGAGCGTACGGATGAGGAAGCTGGTGAAGAACGGGGCGATGACCAGCACCAGCACCAGGTTGCGCCAGCGGCCCGCCTTGAACGCGATCAGATACGCGAGCGGATAGCCCAGCAGCAGGCACAGGACCGTGGCGGTGCCCGCGTAGAGCAGGGAGCGGATGAACTGCGGGTAGTAGTCCCGCAGCGCGTCCCAGTAGGTCGCGAAGTGCCAGGTGACCTCGAAGCCCTTCTCCAGGGACCCGGTCTGTACGGAGGTCGACGCCTGGTAGACGAGCGGCAGGGCGAAGAAGACGACGAGCCACAGGATGCCGGGGAGCAGCAGCCAGTACGGGACGAGCCGCCTGCGGGTGGAGGGCTTGCGGACGGGGGGCTTGGGCGGCTGCGGCTCGGCGGTCTTCGCGGGAGGCGCGTCGGTGACACTCACGCCGCGTCCTCCACGCTCTCCACACCGGCGTCGATGTCCTGGTCGGCCCCGAGGCCGAAGGTGTGGGCGGGGTTCCAGTGCAGGACGACCTCGGCTCCGGGGGCGAGCCCCGCGCGCCGCTCGACGTTCTGCTCGTAGACCTGGAGCGCCTGGCCCGTGGCGCTGCGCACGACGTACTGGGTGGAGACGCCGATGAAGCTGGAGTCGACGATCCTGCCGGTGACGCGGTTGCGGCCGTCGGCTATGGAGCCGGCGTCGTCGGCGTGCGCGAGGGAGATCTTCTCGGGGCGGACGCCCAGGAGGATCCTGCCGCCGTTCTCCGCCGGGGCCGAACACCGGCCGCCGGGCAGCCTGAGCTTTCCGCCGCCCGCCGAGACGACGAGGTCCTCACCGGTGGAGAGGATCTCGCCCTCGATGAGGTTCGAGGTGCCGAGGAAGTTCGCGACGAAGGTCGTCCGCGGGTTCTCGTACAGATCGGCGGGCGCGCCGAGCTGTTCGACCCGGCCGCCGTTCATCACCGCGACGGTGTCGGCCATGGTCATGGCCTCCTCCTGGTCGTGGGTGACATGGACGAACGTGATGCCGACCTCGGTCTGGATCCGCTTGAGTTCCAGCTGCATCTGGCGGCGCAGCTTGAGGTCGAGGGCGCCGAGCGGTTCGTCGAGCAGGAGGACCTGCGGGTGGTTGATGAGCGCGCGGGCCACGGCGACGCGCTGTTGCTGACCGCCGGAGAGCTGGTGCGGCTTGCGGCGGGCGAAGTCGCCGAGCTGGACGAGTTCCAGCATGTCGTCGACCTGTTTCCGCACGGACTTGACGCGGCGCCGGCGCAGTCCGAAGGCGATGTTCTCGGTGATGTCCAGGTGCGGGAAGAGCGCGTAGCTCTGGAAGACGGTGTTGACGGGCCGCTTGTAGGGGGGCAGGCCGGTGATGTCCACGCCGCCGAGCGAGACGGTGCCGGTGGTCGCCTCCTCCAGGCCCGCGATCATCCGCAGGGTGGTGGTCTTGCCGCAGCCGGACGCGCCGAGCAGCGCGAAGAAGGAGCCCTGCGGAACGGTCAGATCGAGCGGCTGTACGGCGGTGAAGGAGCCGTAGGTCTTGCTGATCCCGGAGAGGCGGACGTCGCCGCCCGCTGTCTGCTGCTGTGTCATGGGTCGCGGTCCCAGTGTGTTCGGGGGGAGAGATCGGGGAAGGGGGCGCACGAGGGGCCCGCCGGCACGGGAGGCGCCGGCGGCCGGCTCAGGCTCCGATGAGCTTGGCGAACTTCTCTTCGTACGCCGTCTCTTCCTCCGTGCTCAGCGAGCGGAAGGAGCGGGACTTCGCCGCCATCTCCTTGTCGGGGAGGATCAGCGTGTTGGAGGCCATCGACTCGTCGATCCGGGCGAGTTCGCCGCGCACGCCGTCGACGGGGCACACGTAGTTGATGTACGCGGCGAGCTGGGCGGCGACCTTCGGCTCGTAGTAGTAGTCGATGAGCTTCTCGGCGTTGGTCCGGTGCCGGGCCTGCGCGGGGACGAGCAGGTTGTCGGTGGAGGTGATGTAACCGGCGGCCGGGATGGCGTACTCGATGTCCGGGTTGTCGGCCTGGAGCTGGATGATGTCACCGGCCCAGGCCACACAGGCGGCGATGTCGCCCTTGCTCAGATCCGCGGTGTAGTCGTTCCCGGTGAAGCGGCGGATCTGCTTCTTGTCGACGCCCTTCTGGATGCGCCCGATCGCGGCGTCGTAGTCGGCGTCGGTGAAGTTCCCGGGGTCCTTGCCCATGTCGAGCAGCGTCAGCCCGACCGAGTCGCGCATCTCGGAGAGGAAGGAGACCTTGCCCTTGAGCTTGGGGTCGTCCAGCAGCTGGGTGATGGAGTCGACCTTGCGGCCTCCGGTCGCCTTCACGTTGTACGCGATGACGGCGGGGATGCCGGTCCAGGGGTAGGAGTAGGCACGGCCCGGGTCCCAGTCGGGGGTACGGAACTGGGAGGAGAGGTTGGCGAACGCGTGCGGCAGGTTCGCCGGGTCGAGCTTCTGCACCCAGCCGAGCCGGATCATGCGGGCGGCCAGCCAGTCGGTGACGCAGATGAGGTCGCGCCCGGTGTCCTGGCCGGCCGCCAGCTGCGGCTTGATCTTCCCGAAGAACTCGACGTTGTCGTTGATGTCCTCGGTGTACTTGACCCTGATCCCGGTGCGCTCGGTGAACGCCTCCAGGGTGGGACGGCCCTTGTCGTCCTCGCCGACGTCCATGTATTCGGTCCAGTTGGAGAAGGTGACCTGCTTCTCCTCGGCCGAGTGGTCGTCGGAGGCCGCCGCCCCGCCGTCCGCCCGTCCGGCGGGCGGGATACCGCACGCGCCGAGCGTGCCGAGCCCTCCGAGCGCGAGAGCGCCCATGCCGGAGGCGCGCAGCAGTGAACGGCGGGTGAGGGCGCCCCTGCCTGTGGTCAGGCTCCGCCTCATGGCCGCCAGCTGGGGCGGTGAGAGGCGGTCGGGCTCGTGACTCTCCATACGCGTTGCCCTTTCGGGTGGGTGTGGCCGCTGGTCGGCGGCGGCTGCTATCGGTCCCCGAAGATCGTGCGGTGCCAGTCCTTCCGGGCCACCGCGGTGTTGTCGTACATGACGTGCTTGACCTGCGTGTACTCCTCGAAGGAGTACGAGGACATGTCCTTGCCGAAGCCGCTGGCCTTGTATCCGCCGTGCGGCATCTCGCTGATGATCGGGATGTGGTCGTTGATCCAGACACAGCCCGCCTCGATCTCGCGGGTGGCGCGGCCCGCGCGGTACAGATCGCGGGTCCAGGCGGAGGCGGCGAGCCCGTAGGGGGTGTCGTTGGCCAGGGCGATGCCCTCGTCGTCGGTGTCGAAGGGCAGCACCACCAGGACCGGGCCGAAGATCTCCGACTGGACGATCTCGCTGTCCTGCGCGGCGTCCGCGATCAGGGTCGGCCGGTAGTAGGCGCCCGCGGCGAGGTCGCCGCCGGGTGCCTCGCCGCCGGTGACGACGGTGGCGTAGGCGCGGGCCCGCTCGACGAATCCGGCGACCCGGTCGCGCTGGGCGTGGCTGATCAGCGGGCCGAGGTCGGTCGACGGGTCGAAGGGGTCGCCGAGCCGCACGGTCTCCATCAGCGCGGCGACCTCCCGCACGAAGGCGTCGTACAGCGGGCGCTGGACATAGGCGCGGGTGGCGGCGGTGCAGTCCTGGCCGGTGTTGATGAGCGCGCCGGCGACCGCGCCGTTGACCGCGGCTTCGAGGTCGGCGTCGTCGAAGACCAGGAAGGGGGCCTTGCCGCCGAGTTCGAGGTGGAGGCGCTTGACGGTGGAGGTGGCGATCTCCGCGACCCGCTTCCCGACGGCGGTGGAACCGGTGAAGGAGGTCATCACGACGTCCGGGTGGCCCACGAGGTGCTCGCCCGCGTCCTTGCCCGCGCCCGTGACGACGTTGATCACCCCGTCGGGGATGCCCGCCTCGGTGGCCGCCTGCGCGAACATCAGCGAGGTCAGCGGGGTGATCTCGGCGGGCTTCAGCACGATGGTGTTGCCCGCCGCGACGGCCGGCAGGATCTTCCAGGCGGCCATCTGGAGCGGGTAGTTCCAGGGGGCGATGGAGCCGATGACCCCGATCGCCTCACGGCGTACGTAGGAGGTGTGGTCGCCGTCGTACTCGGCCGCGGACCTGCCCTCCAGATGCCGGGCGGCGCCCGCGAAGAACGAGGTGTTGTCGATCGTGCCGGGCACGTCGAACTCGGTGGAGAGCTTGATCGGCTTGCCGCACTGGAGCGACTCGGCGTACGCGAAGTCGTCGGCCCGCTCGGCGAGGACGGCCGCGAACCGGTGCAGCGCCTCGGAGCGCTCGGCCGGGGTGGCACCGGACCAGCCGGGGAAGGCCGCGCGGGCGGCGGCGACGGCCGCGTCCACGTCGTCGGGGCCCGCGAGCTCGTAGCGGTGGACGGTCTCGCCCGTCGCCGGATTCACCACTTCGTGGTGGCGTCCCGATGTACCGGGAAGCAGTTCGCCGCCGATGAACTGCGCACCCTTCGCGAAGTGGTCCTGCACCTGGATGCCGTTGCCCATGACGTTCTCCTCCGCCGCGTGCCCGCTGGGCGGGACCGGCGTAGATTCTTCGTGAATTGAGTGCCGATCCTGACAGAGGGACCTGAGCCCAACAAGTGATTCCGTTGTTGCCTTTTGGTTACGCGACGGAATCTGTCGACCATGTGTCGTGTCGGTGCGGAAATCCCCGTACGGAGTGTCAGTGGCGGATGCCAGACTCACCTGTCATGGAACGGATTGATGAGCTTCTGGCCGGTCTGGCGCGCGGCAGTCGGGTGAAGTACCTGCCGTTCTGGGGCCACCGCCCCCGTCCCGACGGCACTCTCGGTCCGAGCTGTCTCAGCCAGTGGTGGCCCTCGCCGTTCACCGTGGACTCGGTGACCTACCCGACGGCCGAGCACTGGATGATGGCCGGCAAGGCGCGGCTCTTCGGCGACGCTGCCGCGGAGCGTGAGGCCCTGGAGGCGAGCAGCCCGGCGGCGGCGAAGAAGGCCGGCCGGCTGGTGCGCGGCTTCGACGAGGACATCTGGGTGCGGGAGCGCTTCGGGCTGGTGGTCGAGGGCAGCGTCCACAAGTTCGGCCAGGACCCGGACCTGCGCGAGTTCCTGCTGAACACCGGGGACCGGGTGCTGGTCGAGGCGAGCCCCATGGACCGGATCTGGGGCATCGGCCTCGCCGCGGACGACGAGCGGGCGGAGCGCCCGCAGCAGTGGCGCGGGCTGAATCTGCTGGGCTTCGCGCTGATGGAGGCGCGGACGCGGCTGCGCGACCGGGACGCGGCATGACACCGCCGCCCGTCCGGGTCCGGGAATCACTCCCTGACCCGCACGGGCGGCGACTGCCGGTACGGGCCGGCCGGTGTACGGACCGGCCGCGCGGTGTCCCTGTCCTACCGGGTGACGTCGACGACCAGGGACGTGGCGAAGGGGTCGTCCTCGTAGATGTCCTCGCCGCTGCTCGACTCGCCGCTGGCCACGGCCCAGATGAGGAAGCCGAGGAACGCGGCGCCGATCAGGGTGCCGATCGATCCCAGGATGATCCCCGCGAGTGCCATGCCCCCGTTGTTCGCCTCACCCCGCTGCGCGCGGCCCCGGCCGATGATGCCGAAGGTCAGCGCGAGGATGCCGAGCAGGGCGCCGACGCCCCACATGCAGAAGGCGACCACCGAGATGATGCCGAGCACCATCGCGGCCGTGCCCAGGCCGTTCGACGGCGCCGGGCCCCAGGCGGGCTGGCCGCCGAAGGCGTTGTACCCCGGGTAGCCGCCGTACGGCTGCGCGGGCGGTGCCGGGTAGCCGTAGTGACCGGCGGGCGGACCGGGCGGACCCGGCACCTGTCCGGGGCCGTTCGGAGCGATCGGCGGCGGCGGTACGTCGCCGGGCGACGGGCCGAAGCCACCGGCGCCCGGGACCGGCCCGCTGCCCGCCCCCGGTATGGGGCCGGTTCCCGCCGCCGGTATCGGCCCGGTCCCGTCCCCGGGGCCCGTTCCGGCGCCCGGCATCGACGTCACCGTCTGCTGGTCGTGCACTGCGGGCGGACGGGCGTCGGCGGGCTGCTTCCCCAGATCCACCCTGCTGTCCGGCGGCGCCCACGGATCGCGCGGCGCGGGTCCGCCGGGCTGCTCTCTGTTGTCTGACATGGGCCTCCCCCATCGTGGTCCCGTCATGCTACGGCCCGGCCCCGGGCCACCGGGCCCCGCCTACGATGATCGGTGCAGCCGGTGAGCCCGGCCGAAATCCTTGAGAACCGGGAGATGTCCCATGACCGATCCGCACCCCTTCATCGCGGGGCTGCCCAAGGCCGAGCTCCATGTCCATCACGTCGGATCCGCTTCGCCCCGCATCGTCGCCGAGCTCGCCTCGCACCACCCGGACTCCCGGGTCCCCACGGACCCGGAGGCGCTGGCCGACTACTTCACCTTCACCGACTTCGCCCACTTCATCCAGGTCTATCTCTCCGTGGTGGACCTGATCCGCACCCCCGAGGACGTCCGGCTGCTGACCTTCGAGGTCGCCCGGGACATGGCCCGGCAGAACATCCGGTACGCGGAGCTGACCATCACGCCGTTCAGCTCGGTCCGGCGGGGCATCCCGGAGCAGGGCTTCATGGAGGCCATCGAGGACGCCCGCAAGGCCGCCGAGGCCGAGTTCGGTGTCGTCCTGCGCTGGTGCTTCGACATCCCCGGCGAGGCCGGGCTCGTCTCGGCCGAGGAGACCGCGCGGCTCGCGGTGGACCTGCGGCCCGAGGGGCTGGTCTCCTTCGGTCTGGGCGGACCGGAGATCGGGGTGGAGCGCCCGCAGTTCAAGCCCTACTTCGACCGGGCCATCGCCGAGGGCCTGCACTCCGTGCCGCACGCCGGGGAGACCACCGGACCCGGGACGATCTGGGACGCGCTCACCTCGCTGCGCGCCGAGCGCATCGGCCACGGCACCAGCGCCACCCAGGACCCCGCGCTGCTGGCGCACCTGGCCGAGCACCGGATCGCCCTGGAGGTCTGCCCGACCTCGAACATCGCCACCCGCGCCGTCGCCGACATCGAGCAGCACCCGGTCAGGGAGATGGTGCGCGCGGGCGTCCTCGTCACCATCAACAGCGACGACCCGCCCATGTTCGGCACCGACCTCAACAACGAGTACGCGGTGGCCGCCCGCCTCCTGGACCTCGACGAGCGGGGGATCGCCGATCTCGCGAAGAACGCGGTGGAGGCGTCGTTCCTCGACCCGGCCGGCAAGCGGAAGCTCGCCGCCGAGATCGACACATACACGGCGAACTGGCTGGAGACTCCCGGCCGCTGACCCCCAGTGGTCACAATGGCCCCATGGCCAAACCTTTCTCCAGCACCGGCGCCGTCACCGCCGTGGGGCATCGCGGCGATCCCTACCGGCTCCGCGAGAACACCCTGCCCTCGATCCGCTCCGCCCTCGAACGGGGGGCGGACGCGGTCGAGATCGATGTCAGGGTGACCCGCGACGGGGTGCCCGTACTGCTCCACGACGCCACCCTGGATCGGCTGTGGGGCCACGACCGCCGGCTGGAGCGCCTCGATCACCGGGAGCTGCTGGAGCTGACCCGCGGCCGGGTGCCCACCCTGCGCGAGGCGCTGCTCGCGGCGGGGGCGCACCGGGTGATGGTCGACCTGCCCGGCGCCACGGAAGCGTCGGTACGCACCATCGTCGGGGTGGTCCGCGAGTGCGGGGCGGGCGAGCGCGCCTACTACTGCGCGGGCGCCGGGGCGATGCTCCAGGTGCGGGCGGCGGACCCGTCCGCCGAGATCGCGCTGACCTGGACGACGCTCGCCCCGCCGCGCGCCACACTGCTGGAGGCGGTGAAGCCGCGCTGGCTGAACTACCGGTTCGGACTGGTCAGCCGGGAGCTGACGGACCGCGCGCACCGCGACGGGCTGCTGGTCTCCGCCTGGACGCCCGACACGAAGCGCTCGATGCGCCGGCTGATCGAGCGGGGCGTCGACTCGATCACCACCAACCGGGTGGACGCCCTGCACAGCCTGCTGACCAACTCCCCCACCAGCGCCGTTTCTTGATCCGTCCGGCATGATGGGCAGTGCCCGCATCGCCCGTGATGCCCGGCCCGGCACCAGAGGAGCAGACGTGACCGACCCCCGCAAGCCCTCCGATCCCGCCCGCATCCGTTCCGACATCGCCCACAACGCCCGGGTGTGGAACTACTGGCTGGGCGGCAAGGACAACTATCCGGTGGACCGGGCGGTCGGCGAGCAGGTCACCGATATGTACCCGAGCATCGGCGAAGTGGCGCGCGCGGACCGGGCGTTCCTCGGCCGCGTCGTGCGGCATCTGGCCGGCGACGCGGGCATCAGCCAGTTCCTGGACATCGGCACCGGTCTGCCGACGTTCCACAACACCCATGAGATCGCCCAGCACACCGCGCCGCACTCGCACATCGTGTACGTCGACAACGACCCGATCGTGCTGGCCCACGCACGGGCCCTGCTGACCAGCTCGCCCGAGGGTGCCACCGAGTACATCGACGCGGACGCCCACCACCCCGAGCAGATCCTGCGGGCGGTCGAGCCGACGCTGGACCTGAAGAAGCCGGTCGCGGTGATGATGCTCGGCATCCTGAACTTCGTGCTGGACACCGGCGAGGCCCTGTCCATCGTGCGCAGGCTGATGGACGCGATGCCCGCGGGCAGCTATCTGGTGCTCACCCACCCCACGCTGGAACTGGGCGGTGAGGGCAACGAGGCGGCGATGCGCTTCTGGAACGAGAACGCCACCCCGCCGATCACCGCCCGCAGCCGCGCCGAGTTCGCGGAGTTCCTGACCGGTCTGGAGCTGCTGGAACCGGGCATCGTGTCCTGCTCCCGCTGGCGCCCCGAGGAGGGTACCGAGTCGCCCGAGGTGGCCCAGTTCGGCGCGGTGGCCCGCAAGCCCTGACGCCGGTCCGGGGGGGGCCGGGGGCCGGAGCCCCCCGGCCGCCGACCCGGTTCAGAGGCCGACGATGGAGTTCCACTTCTTCGCGAAGCCGGTGCGCTCCTCCGACGTGATGTCCCGGGCGATCGCCAGCCGCGCGCGCATCGCGTCGTCGGGGAAGATCAGCGGGTCCTCGGCGAGCGCGGCGGTCTCCTCGTCCTTGGCGGAGGCCAGGATCTCCCGGGCGGCCGGGACCGGGCAGACGTAGTTGACCCAGGTGGCCAGCTCGGCCGCGACCTCGGGCTCGTAGTAGAAGTCGACCAGCTTCTCCGCGTTGCGCTTGTGGTGCGCGAGGTTGGGGATCATGAGCGACTCCGCCCAGAGCTCGCCGCCCTCCTCGGGCACCACGAACTCGATCTCCGGGTTGTCCGCCTGGAGCTGGATGACATCGCCGGAGTAGGCCTGACAGGCGAGCACATCACCGGTGGCCAGGTCCTTGATGTAGTCGTTGCCGGTGAAGCGGCGGATGTGCCGGGACCGCACCCGCTTCTCCACCTGCTCGCACATGGTGTGGAAGTCGTCGGCCGTCCAGCGGGTGATGTCGACCCCGTTGCCCTGCATCAGCAGCGCGAACGACTCGTCCAGCCCGGACAGCAGGGTCACCCTGCCGCGCAGGTCGTCGGCCCACAGCTCGCTCGTGTGCCGGATCTCGCGGCCCAGCCGCTTGCGGTTGTAGGCGATGCCGGTGATCCCGGACTGCCAGGGAACGCTGTGCCGCCGCCCCTCGTCGAACGCGGGCGTGCGCAGCTGCGGGTCCAGATACCTGGCGACGTTGGGCTGCTTCGCCCGGTCCATCTCCTGCACCCAGCCCAGGCGTACGAAGCGGGCGGCCATCCAGTCGCTGATGACGATCAGGTCGCGGCCGGTCTGCTGGTGGTTCATCAGCGCCGGGCTGATCTTCCCGAAGAACTCGTCGTTGTCGTTGATCTCCTCGGTGTACGTGACGGAGATCCCGGTCCGCCGCGTGAACGCGTCCAGGGTGGGCCGCTTCGACTCGTTCTCGTCGTCGGTGTCGATGTAGAGCGGCCAGTTGGCGAAGTGCAGGGAGCGGTCACGCTCGGAGCTGTCGCGGCCGGCCCGGTCCCCGGGCCGCACATAGGCGGCGGGCACTCCGCAGCCGGCCAGCGTGGCACCGGCCGCTCCCGCCCCGAGGGCGCGCAGCAGGGAACGGCGGGACATGGGATTGTTCGGGATCGCTCGCACGTCCGCAGGATGCCGCTCGGCGGGGCGGCGGGCAATGGACCAACCGTCCAGCGGCACCCGCCCGGTCCGCACACCCTGTCGATGGCGCGGACGTCGGCGATGGTGCGAACGGCGCCGATGATGCGGCAGCCCGGTACGGCGGGCCGTCGCCGCCGGGCACGGCCGCCAGGCATGAAACGGCCCCGGGCCGGAGCCCGGGGCCGTCATCGACGCGGACGCCGACGCGCGATGCCGACAGCCGGCACCGCGCGTCGGCGTCCGCCGATGTGACGTCAGTCGAGCGACGTCATCACGTGCTTGATCCGGGTGTAGTCCTCGAAGCCGTACGCGGAGAGGTCCTTGCCGTAGCCGGACTTCTTGAACCCGCCGTGCGGCATCTCGGCGACGAGCGGGATGTGGGTGTTGATCCACACACAGCCGAAGTCGAGACTCTTGGACATCCGCATCGCGCGGGAGTGGTCCTTGGTCCACACCGAGGAGGCCAGCGCGTACTCGACGCCGTTCGCGTACTCCACGGCCTGGGCCTCGTCGGTGAACGACTGGACCGTGATGACCGGGCCGAAGACCTCGTTCTGGATGATCTCGTCGTCCTGCTTGAGGCCGGAGACGACGGTCGGGGCGTAGAAGTAGCCCTTCTCGCCGACCCGGTGGCCGCCCGCCTCGACCTTGGCGTGGGCGGGGAGCCGCTCGATGAAGCCGCTGACCTGCTTGAGCTGGTTGGCGTTGTTCAGCGGGCCGTACAGCACGTCCTCGTCGTCCGGGTGCCCGGTCTTCGTGTCGGCGGCGGCCTTGGCGAGCGCGGTCACGAAGTCGTCGTGGACCGACTCGTGGACCAGGACGCGGGTCGCGGCCGTGCAGTCCTGCCCGGCGTTGAAGTACCCGGCGGCGGAGATGCCCTCGACGGCCTTGGCGATGTCGCTGTCCTCGAAGACGACGGCGGGCGCCTTGCCGCCGAGCTCCAGGTGGACGCGCTTGACGTCCTTGGACGCCGACTCGGCGACCTGCATCCCGGCCCGTACCGAACCGGTGATGGAGGCCATCGCCGGGGTCGGGTGCTCGACCATCGCGCGGCCGGTGTCACGGTCGCCGCAGATGACGTTGAAGACGCCCTTGGGGAGGATCTGGCCGATGATCTCGGCGATCAGCACGGTCGACGCCGGGGTGGTGTCGGACGGCTTGATCACGACGGTGTTGCCCGCGGCGAGCGCCGGGGCGAACTTCCAGACGGCCATCATCATGGGGTAGTTCCACGGCGCGACCTGCGCGCAGACCCCGACCGGCTCGCGGCGGACGATGGAGGTGAGGCCCTCCATGTACTCACCGGCCGAGCGGCCTTCGAGCAGCCGGGCGGCACCCGCGAAGAAGCGGATCTGGTCCACCATCGGCGGGACCTCTTCGGTACGGGTGAGCTCCAGCGGCTTGCCCGTGTTCTCCGACTCGGCCGCGATCAGGTCCTCGGCCCGCTCCTCGAAAGCGTCCGCGATCTTGAGCAGGGCCCGCTGGCGCTCGGCCGGCGTGACATCACGCCAGGCGGGGAACGCCGCGGCGGCGGCGTCCATGGCGGCATCGACATCGGCCGGGCCGGAGAGCGGCGAGGTCGCGTAGACCTCTTCCGTCACCGGGTTGACCACATCGATGGTCCGCCCGTCCGCGGCGTCCCGGAACTCTCCGTTGATGTAGTTGCGCAGACGGCGCACCTCGGTGGTCACAACCACCCCTCCTGTCGGCTGTCCGATGGGTGAGATGTCCACCCTAATCGGTCCGGTGACGCTTTCGACATACCCAACCACCGGCAACTTCGGATTCAGTGAGATCCGGACCTTCAAACAACGAATTTCATCGATCTGGGGTTGCGAGACAGACGAGTCCCGGTGCATGGTGAGTGCGTGGCCAGTCGCAGCGCAGACTCCAGGACAGGGAACGGATCGCCCCCGGCGGTCGATGCCGTCTCCCTCGCGATCATCGAGCAGCTCCAGGAGGACGGACGTCGTCCGTACGCCGCGATCGGCAAGGCGGTCGGCCTCTCCGAAGCGGCTGTGCGCCAGCGTGTCCAGAAGCTGCTCGATCAGGGCGTGATGCAGATCGTCGCCGTGACGGATCCGCTCACCGTGGGCCTCCGGCGCCAGGCGATGGTCGGCATCAACGTCGAGGGCGACCTCGACCCCGTGGCCGAGGCCCTGTCGGCCATGGCCGAGTGCGAGTACGTGGTGATGACCGCGGGCTCGTTCGACCTCGTGGTGGAGATCGTCTGCGAGGACGACGACCACCTGCTGGAGACGATCAACAAACGCATCCGGGCCATACCCGGCGTGCGCTCCACCGAGAGCTTCGTCTACCTCAAGCTCAAGAAGCAGACCTATATGTGGGGAACCCGATAGCCGTGAGCAAGGACCTCAGCCGAACCGCGTACGACCACCTGTGGATGCACTTCACCCGCATGTCGGACTACGAGAACGCCCCCGTTCCCACCATCGTGCGGGGTGAGGGCACCTACATCTACGACGACCAGGGCAAGCGGTACCTCGACGGCCTCTCCGGCCTGTTCGTCGTCAACGCCGGCCACGGCCGCCGTGAGCTCGCCGAGACGGCGTACAAGCAGGCGCAGGAGCTGGCCTTCTTCCCGGTGTGGTCCTACGCCCACCCGAAGGCCGTCGAACTGGCCGAGCGACTGGCCGACTACGCGCCCGGCGACCTCAACAAGGTCTTCTTCACCACCGGCGGCGGCGAGGCCGTCGAGACCGCCTGGAAGCTGGCCAAGCAGTACTTCAAGCTCCAGGGCAAGCCGACCAAGTACAAGGTCATCTCGCGCGCGGTCGCCTACCACGGCACCCCGCAGGGCGCTCTGTCGATCACCGGGCTGCCGGCCCTGAAGGCCCCCTTCGAGCCGCTGGTCCCCGGCGCCCACAAGGTGCCGAACACCAACATCTACCGCGCCCCGCTCTTCGGCGACGACCCGGAGGCCTTCGGCCGCTGGGCCGCCGACCAGATCGAGCAGGAGATCCTCTTCGAGGGCCCGGAGACCGTCGCCGCGGTCTTCCTGGAGCCGGTGCAGAACGCCGGCGGCTGTTTCCCGCCGCCGCCCGGATACTTCCAGCGGGTCCGCGAGATCTGCGACCAGTACGACGTCCTGCTCGTCTCCGACGAGGTCATCTGCGCCTTCGGCCGCCTCGGCACGATGTTCGCCTGTGACAAGTTCGGCTACGTGCCGGACATGATCACCTGCGCCAAGGGCATGACCTCCGGGTACTCCCCGATAGGAGCATGCATCGTCTCGGACCGGATCGCGGAGCCGTTCTACCGGGGCGGCAACACCTTCCTGCACGGCTACACCTTCGGCGGCCACCCGGTCTCCGCCGCGGTCGGCCTCGCCAACCTCGACATCTTCGAGCGCGAGGGCCTCAACAAGCACGTCCTCGACAACGAGAACGCGTTCCTCACGACGCTGCAGAAGCTGCACGACCTGCCGATCGTCGGCGACGTCCGCGGCAACGGCTTCTTCTACGGCATCGAGCTGGTGAAGGACAAGGTCACCAAGGAGACCTTCACCGACGAGGAGACCGAGCGCGTCCTGTACGGCTTCCTCTCCAAGGCGCTGTACGAGAACGGCCTGTACTGCCGGGCGGACGACCGCGGCGACCCGGTCGTGCAGCTCGCGCCGCCGCTGATCTCCGACCAGTCGACGTTCGACGAGATCGAGGGCATCCTGCGGGGCGTCCTGACGGAGGCCTGGACAAAGCTCTGACCTGCCTCACGCCCTCTGGATGATCAGCGTCCAGCGGTCATTTCATACGGTCCACCTGGCCCGGATCCACCCGTTCGAGTGAGAAGGGGCGCATCCGGGCCACGTGCTGTACGCACACCCCGGTCCGACTCCCTACGGTGCCGAGTGACCGATCGGCCGCGTCTTCGTTCCCCCGTACGGGGGAACGGGAAAACTGATCTGAACCGAGGTGTTACGCCATGGTGGCCCCGCCGGACAACGACGTGATCTGGGCGCGTTCCCTGCACCACTCCCACAACGGCTCGCCCGGCCTCGACGGTGTCTCCCTCGGCATCCGCGACGGCGAGATCCTCGCCGTGACCGGCACGCGCGGCAGCGGGAAGACGACCCTGCTGCACTGTCTCTCCGGCCGGCTGGTGCCCCAGCAGGGCGAAGTCTGGTTCAACAGCGTCCCCGTGCACACCATGGGACCCCGGCTGCGCGAGCGGCTGCGGCGCGACCGCTTCGGCTGGATCGCCTCCGACCCCCAGCTCGTCCCGGAACTGACCACCTGGGAGAACGCGGCCCTCCCGCTGCTGCTGCGCGGCGTACCGCACCGGACCGCCAAGAAGGCCGCGCTGGAGTGGCTGGACCGCCTGGACATCGGCACGTTCGCCAAGAAGCGGCCGCACGCGCTGCTCCAGGCCCAGCGCCAGCGGATCTCCGTCGCCCGTGCCCTGGCCGCGTCCCCGTCCGTGATCTTCGCCGACGAGCCGACCGCCACCCTGCACCGCGCCGACCGCACCCAGCTCCTGCGCACCCTGACCACCGCGGCGCGCTCGCACGGCATCACCGTCGTGCTGGCCACCCACGACGCGGAGATCGCCGCCCTCGCCGACCGCTCCGTCGCCCTGCTGGACGGCCGCCGGGTCGCCGGCGTCACTCCGCCCGCCGTATCGGATACGGAAGGCCGCTCGGCGTGCTCGCTCTCCGTCTAGCCCGCGGCAGTCACCCACTGGTGCTGATGCGGCGGCTGCTCGTGGCCGCCGCGTCGGCCGGGGTCGGCTTTCTGCTGCTCTGCACCCTGGGGTACGCCTCCGGGCACCCGGCGCAGGCCACCGGCTCCGTGCTCCGGCTGCTCTGGTGCTTCGTACCGCTGGCGGCCACCGTGCAGTTCGCGGTCGCGGTGGCCCGTACGGACCCGAGCACCCGCCCGCGCGCCGGACTGTCGGCCGTCGGTCTCGGCCCGGTCCGGCTGTCGGTGCTCGCCGCGGTCTCCACCGCCGTCTCCACCACCCTCGGCTCGATGGTGGCCCTGCTCCTCTTCCTCCATCTGCGCGGGGATCTGACCGGGCTGCCGTTCGACGGCGGTGCGGCGGAACTCCTCGGTGCGAACGCCCCGTTGCCGCTCGCCGCCGCGCTCACCCTGCTGGTCCTCGTACCGCTGGCCTCGTCGGCCGCGAGCGCGCTGGCGCTGCGGAACCGGCCCCCCGCCACCGCCGAGGAGACCTTCGAGACACCGGAGCCGTCCGCTCCGGCACCAGCCCCGGCCGGGCTGCCCTGGGGCGTCGCCCTGACGGCAGCCGGTCTCGCGGTCGAGGCGTACACGAGCCGCGGCTCGGCCGGCCACGCGTTCCCGCTGCCCGGCAGGCTGGATTCCACCCCGGCGGCGGTGCTGGCCGGCTGGGTCCTCACCGCGATCGGCCTGGCCATGGCGGGCCCCGGAGTCACCCACCTCTGCGGGCGGCTGCTCCAGGCGGTGCGCCCCGGCGCCGTACGTCTGCTGGCGGGCCGGGTCCTGATGGACGAGGCACGCCGGATCGGCCGCCCGCTGGGTGTGGTCTGCGCCGTGCTCTCCGCGGGGATCGCGGCCACGACGCTGTACGGGACGGGCCCGCGGCCCTTCGGCCCGCTGACCGCGCTGGGGGCCGTGCTCGTTCTGGGCTGCACGACGGCGACGCTGCTGACCTCGGCGGTGGAGGCCAGGAACGCCCGCGCCCACACCGCCGAAGCGCTGCTCAGGATGGGTGCCCCGGCCTCGGCACTGCGGTCCGCGACGGCCCTGCGCGCGGGTGTGCTGCTGGTCGTGTTCGCCCCGCTGACCTGGGTGATCGCGGAGCTCGCGGCACTGCCGCTGACCGCCTGACCGGCTGCCCCACGACGCACCGGGGCGGCTCGGCGCACCGGCGACGCCATGGGCGGTCACGAGTGGTCACAGGTGGTCGTGGGCGGTCACGGACGGAGGAGCGCCGCCAGCGTGTCGTACGCCTGGTCCCACCCCCAGTCCTCGCGCACCCAGGCCCGGCCCTTCTCCCCCATCGCGGCGGCGGCCTCGCGGTCCCGCAGCAGGCCGACGAGCCGGGCGGCGATGGCCAGAACGTCCCGCCCGTCGACGAGGTGCCCCGTCTCCCCCTCGCGCACGGTGTCCGGCGCACCGCCCGAATCCCCGACGAGGACGGGCAGCCCCGCCGCCGCGGCCTCCAGGAAGACGATGCCGAGGCCCTCGACCTCCAGGCCGCGACGACGTGTGCGGCAGGGCATCGCGAAGACATCGGCGGCCGCGAAGTGGTCCGGCATCGCCGCATGGGGCTGACCGCCCGCCAGGATCACGGCGTCCCCGACCCCGGTGGACCCGGCCAGGCGGCGCAGGGTGCGCGCGTACGGTCCGTCCCCGGTCAGCAGGAGTACGGTGCCGGGAACCGCCCGCCGCACGGCCGGAAGCGCGCGGATCAGCATGTCCTGGCCCTTGCGCGGGACGAGCCTGGCGGCGCACAGGATCACCGGCCTGCCGCCCAGCCCGTACCGCTCCCGGACGCTGCCGGGGCCGCCCCGCGCCCCGGGCCGTACCCGGAACACCTCCGTGTCGACGCCCGGGGCCAGGCGCACCATCCGGCGGGCGGCGGCGGGCCCGAGCGCGGCGGCGATCGGTGCCCGGGTGGCCGCGCCGAGGTAGGTCACGGCATCGGTGCGCTCGCCGATCAGGCGCAGCAGGGACCGGGAGCCCGGGGTGCGGGCCCACCAGACCTCATGGCCGTGGGTGGTGGCGACGGCCCGCCGCACCCCGGCCTCACGGCGCAGCCGGTCCGCCATCAGGCCGAGCGGCGCGGCGGCCCCGAACCACACGCTGTCGCAGCCGTGGCGGCGGGCGATCTCCGCGGACCGGGCGGCGACGCGGGCGGTGGGCAGCAGCATCCGGGCCGGATCACGGACCACGGGGTACGCGAGAGCCGCGTCATGGGCGGCGGCGCCCGGTTCGGCGGAGGTGTGGACGACGACGGAGTCGGCGGGGAACCTGCTGGTCATGGCGTGCACGAAGGTCTCTATGCCGCCTTGGCGCGGTGGGAAGTCATTGGTGACGACGAGGGTGCGGTGGCGGGACAACGGAGTGCCTTTTCTCGTACGGGTGGTGGGGGCCGCGGCGGCGGCTACGGGCAGCGGGGACAGGGACGGTGACACGCGCGGAAGCGGGCGATTGCGCGGCAGGGCGGGGCGGCGCGGGGCGGGCCGAGGGCGGGCGAAGGACTGAGGGCGCCGCACCGTGAGAGGTGCCGCTGTGCCCATGGGTCCGAGGCTAGGAGCGGCGTGCTCACGGGGCGTCACACCACCGTCCGGTCCGGGGACTCAACCCGTGGCATGAGACGGGACGGGGAATTCCACCCCTGCTCCGACGCGCCTCCACCCGGCGGTGACGAAGAATCACGGTATGAGCAGCACCCCCCGGGCCGTCCCGGCCACTCCGGCGGGACCGGCCACTCCGGCGGACCCGGCCCCCTCGGCAGAACCGGAAGGCCCCGCCCCGCACCCGCCGACGGCCCGCCGCGCTTCCCCGCAGATGCGGCTGCGGACGCCCGAACGGCTGCGGCACCGGTTGTGGCAGCGCGTGCGCCGCTGGTCGGCTGCGCCCGCGTACTCCTGGCTGACGGGTGCCGCGCTGACCCTCTTCGCGCTCGTGGAGCTGGTCATCGTGCCGGGCTCGGCCATCACGTGCTTCGGGGTGCTGGTCTGCACGACGTCGCTGATGTGGCGCGGCTCCCGGCCCGCCGTCGGCTTCCTGACCGTCGGCGCGGCACTGCTCGGTTTCGCGACCGACGGCAATCTGTCGTACGCGACGACGGCCGGTGCCGTCATCGGCTGCTACACCCTGGGGCGCCACCGTGTGCAGCATCCGGCACTGCTCGTGCTCGGCGGGGCGCTGGCCTCGCTCACCGTCAATCTCGTCCATATCGACCGGTGGGCACGCGCGGGATCCCCCGGGCTGCCCGCGCTCCAGGGCAGTGACCGCTTCAGCCTCGGGCTGTACGCCGAGACGCTGGCGCTGACGGTCACGATCCTGGGGGCGGTGAGCATGGGGGACGCGGTGCGGTCCCGTGAGGAGGCCCAAAACGAGCGGGCCGCCGCCCAGTCCCGGCTGCTGGCGATGGAGCGCCGCCAGGCGGCCGAGGCCGAACGGGCCGCCATAGCCAGGGAGTTGCACGACATGATCGCCCACTCGGTCTCGATGATCGCGGTACAGGCCGAGAGCGCGACGTACACGACTCCCGGGCTCTCACCGCCGGCCCGTGACGCGTTCCAGCAGATCGCCGGGACGGCCCGGTCCTCGATGACGGAGCTGCGACGGCTCCTGGGGGTGCTGCGCACGGACAGCGGAACCGCCCCGGCCGCGCTGACCGCTCCGCAGCCGTCCCTGACCGGTGTCGGCGAGCTCCTGGAGCAGCACCGGGCGGTGGGCGGCACCGCCGAACTGCGGGTCAGCGGTGAGCAGATCCCGCTGCCGGCCTCCTGGGAGCTGTCGGCGTACCGGATCGTGCAGGAGGCCCTGACGAACACCCGCCGCCATGCGCCGGGCGCCCACGCGATCGTGGAGATCGGCTACCGTCCGGGTCTGCTGACGGTACGGATCGGCGACGACGGTCCGGGCCCCGCCGACGCCGGAGCGGACGGCGGCACCGGCCATGGTCTGGTGGGCATGGGGGAACGGGCCGCCCTGCTCGGCGGCAGACTCACCACCGGCCGGGGTCCCGCCGGCGGCTTTCTCGTGGAGGCGGAACTGCCGTGGTGATCCGGGTTCTGGTGGCCGACGACCAGGCGGTCGTCCGGACCGCGTTCTCCAGCCTGCTGAACACGCAGGAGGACATCGAGGTGGTCGGCGAGGCCGAGGACGGGGAGCAGGCGGTCCGGGGAGCCGCCGAGCACCGGCCCGATCTGGTGCTGCTCGACATCCGGATGCCCCGGCTGAACGGCATCGAGGCGGCGCGGGAGATCGTCGCCGCGTCGGAGGGCGCCACCAGGGCGCTGATGCTGACGACGTTCGGCCTGGACGAGTACGTGTACGAGGCGCTGGCCGCGGGGGCGAGCGGTTTCCTGCTCAAGGACGCGACCTTCCCCGAACTGCTGCACGCGGTACGGGTGGTGGCCGACGGACACGCGCTGCTCTCCCCCGAGATCACCGGACGGCTGATCGCGGAGTTCACCCGGCAGCGGGTCAGCGCGCCCCCGGTCCGCGGCATCGAGGGACTCACCGCCCGCGAGTGCGAGGTACTGGTGCTGATCGCGCAGGGCCTGTCGAACGGGGACATCGCCGGCCGGCTCACCATCACGGACCACACGGTCAAGACCCACATCAACCGGCTGTTCGCCAAGATGGGACTGCGGGACCGGGCACAGGCGGTCATCCTGGCGTACGAACTGGGCCTGGTCGTCGCGGGGACGAGAGGGGCGTGATGCCAACGGCGCGCGTCACTCCCGGTCCAGGACGACCGTCTCCGCCGCGTCGAAGCGGACTCCCACCACCGCGCCCTCCCGCGGGGTGTCCCGCAGCGCGCACTCCGCCTCCAGCACCGGGCCGTTGTCGGGCCTCAGCCGCACCGCGACATGGTTCCCCCGGAACGTCCGTACGCCGACCGTGCAGCGCAACCCGCTCTCCGGGGCTCCGATCAGCACCCCGGCAGGCCGGACCAGCACATCGCGGTGGCCCTGCGGTGACCCGCCCGGCACCGGCACCTTGCCCCACACCGTGTCGGCGGTCGTGCCGGTCACCGTCGCGTCGGCCACATTGTCGAAGCCCAGGAAGCGGGCGACGAACGCCGAGGCGGGCCGCTGCCAGACCTCCAGCGGCGTACCGGCCTGGGCGATCCGCCCGTCCCGCATGACGACGACCCGGTCGGCGAGCGCGAAGGCCTCGCCCTGGTCATGGGTGACGGCCAGCACCGTCGTACCCAGGCGGCCGAACAGGGTGCGCAGTTCGACGACGAGACGTTCGCGCAGGCTGCGGTCCAGCTGGCCCAGCGGCTCGTCCAGCATCAGGAGCTTCGGACGCGGGGCGAGCGCACGGGCGAGGGCGACGCGCTGCTGCTCACCACCGGACAGCGCGGCCACCGCGCGGGGTGCCGCGCCGGGCAGCCCCACCAGATCGAGGAGTTCGCCCACCTCGCGGTCCGCCCCGGCGCGGCCGGCCCCGTGCATCCGCAGCCCGAAGGCCACGTTGGCGCCGACGTCCCGGTGCGGGAACAGCTGGTGATCCTGGAACATCAGCCCCAGCCCGCGTTTGTGCACGGGCACCCCCGACTGGTCGGCCCCGTCCAGCAGCACCCTGCCGCCGTCCATCGCCTGCAACCCGGCGACGACCCGCAGCAGGGTGGACTTCCCGCTGCCGCTCGGCCCGAGCACACACACGATCTCGTGGTCGGCGACCTCCAGGTCCACGGCGTCCAGGGCCGCCCGCTTCCCGAACCGGACCGTGGCCTCTTCCAGCCTCAGCATGCGCAGAACTCCCCATCCATCACTCAGAACTCCCCGGATCGATCGGTGCGGATGCGTTCGAGGAGCAGCAGCGACACCGCGCACACCAGCATCAGAATGGTGCTGAGGGCCATCGCCTGCCCGTAGTTGAGCTCCCCGGACCGCCCCAGGAGCCGCGCCACGGCGACCGGAAGCGTCGGGTTGTCGGGCCGCGCGATGAACACGGTCGCCCCGAACTCGCCCAGCGACACGGCGAACGCGAAACCCGCGGCGACCAGCACCGCCCTGCGCACCAGCGGCAGATCGACCTCGCGCCAGGCCCGCAGCGGCGAGGCGCCGAGCACCGCCGCCGCCTCGCGCAGCCGCCCGTCCACCGCGCGCAGGACGGGCAGCATGGTCCGTACGACGAAGGGGACGCCCACCAGCGCCTGGGCCAGCGGCACCAGGATCCAGGACGTCCGCAGGTCGAGCGGCGGCTTGTCCAGGGTGATGAGGAATCCGAAGCCGACGGTGACGGCGGACACCCCGAGCGGCAGCATCAGCAGGGCGTCGAAGCCACGCGCCAGCCGCCCCGCCCGCCGGGTCAGCGCCGCTGCGGCGAGCCCGCCGACGACCAGGGCGATGACGGTCGCGACCAGCGCGTACTGGAGGGAGTTCCCGATCGCTTCGAGGGGGGCGACCAGGAAGGTGGAGCCGCCGGCCCCGGCGGACTGGAGCGCCCGGTAGTAGCCGAAGCCGTACCCGCCGGGCCCGTCGAACGAGCGCTCCACCAGCACGCCGAGCGGCAGCAGGATCAGCAGCAGTACGGTCAGCAGCACCCCGCCGAGCAGCGCCCACTGTCCGGCGCCGCGCGGGCGGCGGGCCGTCTGCGCGGGATCGACCAGCTTCAGCGCGGTCTCCCGGCGCCGTACCGTCCAGGCGTGTACGGCGAGAATCCCGCCGACCGCCGCGAACTGCACGAGGGTCAGTACGGCCGCCGTCGGCAGGTCGAGCAGTTGCGCGGTCTGCCGGTAGATCTCCACCTCCAGGGTGGAGTAGGCCGGACCGCCGAGGATCTGCACGACGCCGAAGGAGGTGAAGGTGAACAGGAAGACCATCAGCGCCGCGGCGGCCACGGCGGGCGCCAGCGCGGGCAGCGTCACCCGTCGCCAGGCGGCGAACCGTCCGGCGCCGAGCACCCGCGCGGCCTCCTCCTGCCGGGGATCGAGCTGCGACCAGAGCCCGCCGACGGTCCGTACGACCACCGCGTAGTTGAAGAAGACATGGGCCAGCAGGATCGCCCACACGGTGGTGTCGAGCCGTACGCCCCACAGTTCGTCGAGGAACCCTCCGCGCCCCAGCAACGCCAGGAACGCGGTGCCGACGACCACCGTCGGCAGCACGAACGGCACGGTGACGACCGCCCGCAGCAGTTGCTTTCCGGGGAAGTCCAGGCGGGCGAAGACATAGGCGCCGGGCAGGGCGATCAGCAGGGTGAGCCCGGTCGAGGCGAACGCCTGCCAGGTGGTGAACCAGAGGACGTCCAGGATGTCCGGCCGGGCCAGTACCTCGCCGATCCGGCCGAACTGCCAGCTGCCGCCGGACTTCAGGCCGCGGCCGACGATCGCGGCGACGGGGTGGGCGAAGAACAGCCCGAAGAACGCGACGGGCACGGCCATCAGGCCGAGCCGCACCGCGTTCCCGCGCCGGTCACCGCCGGGGCCTCCGCCGCCGCGCCGAGCGGCGGAGGCCCCGGCCACCGCCGCCTTGTCTACTTCACGACGAGCGAGTGCCACGACTGGACCCACTGCTCACGGTTCTCGGCGATCTTCTCCGGAGCCACGGTGACGGGCTTGTCGATGGCCGCGCCGAACTCCGTGAAGAGCTCCGGCAGCTCCGCGTCCTCGGCGACCGGGTTCACGAACATGTTCAGGGGCATGTCCTCCTGGAACTTCTTGCTGATCAGGAAGTCCAGCAGCGCCTTGCCGCCCGCCTCGTTCTTCGCGCCGGTGAGCAGCCCGGCGAACTCGATCTGCCGGAAGCAGGTGCCGGTGGCGACCCCGGTCGGGGCCTCGGCCGGCTGCGGCTTCGCGTACAGCACCTCGACCGGCGGGCTGGAGGCGTAGGAGACGACCAGCGGCCGGTCCGCCTTGGCCTTCTTCCCGCCCGCGGAGCCGGAGAACTCCTCGTTGTACGCCTGCTCCCAGCCGTCGACGACCTTCACGCCGTTGTTCTTCAGCTGCTTCCAGTAGTCCTGGTAGCCGTCCTCGCCCCTGTCGGCGATGGTGCCGAGGAGGAAGCCCAGACCGGGGGAGGAGGTCGCGGCGTTCTCGGTGACGAGCAGGTTCTTGTACGCGGGCTTCAGCAGGTCCTCGAAGGACTGCGGGGGCGCGAGCTTCTTGTCGGCGAAGTACTTCTTGTCGTAGTTGACGCAGACGTCACCGGTGTCGACCGGAGTGACCCGGTGCTTGTCGTCCAGCCGGGTGGCGGCCGCGACCCGGTCCAGTCCCTTCGCCTCGTACGCCGTGAACAGGCCGTTGTCGAGGGCGCGGGAGAGCAGGGTGTTGTCGACGCCGAAGAAGACATCGCCGCGCGGAGAGCCCTTGGTCAGGATCTCCTGGTTGAGCGCGGCCCCCGCGTCACCGCTCTTGAGCACCTCGACCGTGTAGCCGGTCTCCTCGGTGAACTCCTTCAGCACGGATTCCGAGGCGTTGAAGGAGTCGTGGCTGACCAGGGTCACGGTCTTGGAGCCGGAGCCCTTGGTGCCGCCCGCTCCCGCCGAGGTGTCGTCGGAACTGCCGCAGCCGGCCAGCACCGTGACGCCGAGCGCCGCGGCGAGGGCCGTCGCCGCGTACTTCTTGGTGGTGTTCATGTGATTCCTCCTGGAGTGACCAGGAAGAGACGCGGCCCTGCCCGCTCACGGCGAACCGCAAGCGGGCAGGGCGCAACAGCTTGAGTAATGACCGAACTTCCTACCCGGAATGACCCGGGCGAGGTTCAGAGGGTCTGCGGCCAACCTGTCCGGTGCCGCACTCTCAGCGCTGTGGCGCTCCCCTGTCGGAATATGAAGTTGAATTCGCACCCAGGCTACACGGGCGATTTCCGGCCTAACGCTCGGAGGCCGCCAGCTGACCGCAGGCCCCGTCGATCTCCTGCCCCCGGGTGTCACGGACGGTGACGGGAACGCCGTGGGCCGCGATGGCCTCGACGAACGCCTTCTCGTCCTCGGGCCGCGAGGCGGTCCACTTCGAGCCGGGCGTCGGGTTCAGCGGGATCAGGTTGACGTGCACCCGCTTGCCCTTGAGGAGCCGTCCGAGCCGGTCACCCCGCCAGGCCTGGTCGTTGATGTCGCGGATCAGCGCGTACTCGATGGAGATGCGACGGCCGGACTTCTCCGCGTACTCCCACGCCGCGTCCAGGACCTCGCGGACCTTCCAGCGGGTGTTCACCGGGACGAGGGTGTCACGCAGCTCGTCGTCCGGGGCGTGCAGCGAAACGGCCAGCCGGCACTTGAAGCCCTCGTCGGCGAAGCGCAGCATGGCCGGGACCAGTCCCACGGTGGAGACGGTGATCCCGCGCTGCGAGAGCCCCAGGCCGTCCGGCTCGGGGTCGGTCAGACGCCGGATCGCCCCGACGACGCGCTTGTAGTTGGCCAGCGGCTCGCCCATGCCCATGAAGACGATGTTGGAGAGCCGCGCGGGGCCGCCCGGAACATCGCCGTCGCGCAGGGCCCGCATGCCGTCCACGATCTGGTGCACGATCTCGGCGGTCGACAGATTGCGGTCGAGCCCGGCCTGACCGGTGGCACAGAACGGGCAGTTCATCCCGCAGCCGGCCTGCGAGGAGATGCACATCGTCACGCGCTCGGGATAGCGCATCAGGACGGACTCGACGAGCGTCCCGTCGTGCAGCTTCCAGAGGGTCTTGCGGGTGGTGTCGTCATCGCAGCTGATGTGACGGACCACGGACATCAGGTCGGGGAACATCGCCTCGGCGAGCTTGTCCCGCGACGCGGCCGGGATGTTGGTCCACTCCGCCGGGTCGTGCGCGTACCGCGCGAAGTAGTGCTGCGAGAGCTGCTGGGCGCGGAACGGCTTCTCGCCGATCGCGGCGACCGCTTCCTTGCGCTCTGCGGGCGTGAGGTCGGCGAGGTGCCGCGGGGGCTTCTTGGCTCCGCGGGGCGCGACGAAAGTGAGTTCTCCGGGCTTAGGCATGGTTCATCCAGTGTCGCAGAAAGACGAGTGAGGGCCCGCCGCCCTGTGGACAACGGACCCTCACTCGTAAGAATTGCAGGTCAGACGGTATGCGAGCGGGTTCGGCTCAGCCGGATCCGACGAACAGCACCAGCAGCAGCCACACCACCGGAGCGGTCGGCAGCAGCGAGTCCAGCCGGTCCATGATGCCGCCGTGGCCGGGCAGCAGCGTGCCCATGTCCTTGATCCCGAGATCCCGCTTGATCATGGACTCGCCCAGGTCACCGAGAGTGGCGCTGGCGGCGACCGCGAAGCCCAGCAGCAGTCCCTGCCACCAGGAGCCGCCGTCGATCAGGAACTGCATGCACAGCGCGCCGCCGGCCATCGCGAAGGCGACCGCTCCGAGCAGGCCCTCGCGGGTCTTCCCGGGGCTGATGCGCGGTGCGAGCTTGTTCTTGCCGAAGCGCCAGCCCACCGCGTACGCGCCGGTGTCGCTGACCACCGTGAGCAGCAGGAAGGTGAGCACCCGCTGCGGCCCGTCGTCCGCCGTCAGGAGCATCGCGACGAACGTGGCGAGGAACGGTACGTAGAACGCGGCGAAGACCCCGGCCGTGACGTCCTTGAGATATCCCTCCGGCGGCTGGGTCATCCGCCAGACCAGCACCGTGAGCGCGGTCAGCGCCATGGCGACCCAGGCACCCTCCGCGCCCCTCGCGTAGCCGGCGACGACCATGGCGGCCCCGCCGACGGCGAGCGGCACGAGAGGTGCCTTGATGCCCTTGCGCTCCTCCAGGCGGGAGGTGAGCTCCCAGAGGCCGACGACCACGGCGACCACTATCACGCCGACGAAGACGGCCTGCACGATGAAGAGCGAGGCGACGATGACCGCGCCGAGCCCCACGCCGACCCCTATGGCGGCGCGCAGATCGCGCCCCGCACGCTTCTTCTGCGGCGGGGGCGGCATCGGGGTGGACATGGGCTCCTGCGGCATCTCGTCACGGAACAGGGGGCCGCCGACGTGAGCGGCGTCCCCGTCCCGGTCGTCATGGTCGTCTGCGTCTCTACCTGCGTCGGGAACGTCCGGCACGTTGGGCATGGGCCGAGTCTGCTGGGCGTCATGCACATCGTAGGCAGGACCCGCCGGAGCAGCCCCCATCTCGGGCGTGCCCCAGTAACCGGCTCCCTGCGGCGCGCCCCAGGAAGAGTCGTTCATCAGACCTCGAGCAGCTCGGCTTCCTTGTGCTTGAGCAGCTCGTCCACCTGCGCGACGTACTTCGCGGTGGTGTCGTCGAGCTCCTTCTCCGCGCGGCGCACCTCGTCCTCGCCGGACTCCTTGTCCTTGACGAGCTTGTCGAGGGTCTCCTTGGCCTTGCGGCGGATGGAGCGGATCGAGATCTTGGAGTCCTCGGCCTTGGTCTTGGCGACCTTGATGTACTCCTTGCGGCGGTCCTGGGTGAGCTCGGGGAAGGTCACCCGGATGATGTTGCCGTCGTTGCTCGGGTTGACGCCGAGGTCGGAGTCGCGGATCGCCTGCTCGATGTTGCGCAGAGCGGTCTTGTCGAACGGCGTCACGACGGCCATCCGCGGCTCGGGAACCGAGAACGAGGCCAGCTGGTTGATCGGGGTCAGCGCGCCGTAGTAGTCGGCGACGATCTTGTTGAACATCGCCGGGTGCGCGCGGCCGGTACGGATCGCGGCGAAGTCCTCTTTCGCGACGACAACGGCCTTCTCCATCTTCTCCTCGGCCTCGAGGAGGATTTCTTCGATCACCACGTGCTCCTGCGTGTCTTGAGTGGGCCCGGCATCGTCATCGCCGGGCCCGGCGGGTCCTGCGTCGCGTCCTCACCTGCACGGTGTCCGACCGGCAGGCCGTTGTCCATCCTTGGGGCCGTCAGGCCCGGGTGCTCTCGTCGCTCACGAGCGTGCCGATCTTCTCACCCTTGACGGCACGGGCGATATTGCCGGCGGCGGTCAGCTCGAAGACGAGGATCGGGAGCTGGTTGTCACGGCACAGGGTGATGGCGGTGGCGTCGGCGATCTTCAGATCGCGGGCGAGCACCTCGCTGTACTCCAGCGCGTCGAACTTCACCGCGGCGGGGTTGGTCTTGGGGTCGGAGTCGTAGACCCCGTCCACCCCGTTCTTGCCCATCAGCAGTGCCTCGGCGTCGATCTCCAGGGCGCGCTGGGCGGCTGTGGTGTCGGTGGAGAAGTACGGCATCCCCATGCCGGCGCCGAAGATGACGACGCGTCCCTTCTCCAGGTGCCGGACGGCACGGAGCGGGATGTACGGCTCGGCGACCTGGCCCATGGTGATGGCGGTCTGGACGCGCGAGTCGATGCCTTCCTTCTCCAGGAAGTCCTGCAGTGCCAGGCAGTTCATGACCGTGCCGAGCATGCCCATGTAGTCGGACCGGGCCCGGTCCATGCCGCGCTGCTGGAGCTCGGCACCACGGAAGAAGTTGCCGCCGCCGATGACGACCGCGATCTCCGCGCCGTCGCGCACGACGGCGGCGATCTCGCGGGCGATGGCGTGCACGACATCGGGGTCGACACCGAGGCCTCCGCCACCGGCGAATGCCTCGCCGGACAGCTTCAGCATGAAGCGTCCGGAAACCTTGCCGTCGTCGCGCTTGTGGTCACCCTGAGTGGCGTCCGCGCCCTTGTCCATGGAAATTCTCCTCGTGCACATACGAAGAAGGCCATTGCCGGTGGGTCTGGTGTCCCTCAGCGGCAATGGCCTCCTCGTCAGATCTGCGGTCGTCCGGCATGAGTGCGGCCGTCGACTGCACTAGACCCTATCGGGGTCCACCGTTGTTCGCGGACGGACTCAGATGCCGACCTTGATGCGCGAGAAGCGCTTCAGGGTGACACCGGCCTCGTCCAGGACCTTCTGAACAGACTTCTTGGCGTCCAGCGCGTACGGCTGACCGAGGAGGGTGGCCTCCTTGAAGAAGCCGTTGACACGACCCTCGACGATCTTCGGGAGCGCGGCCTCGGGCTTGCCCTCGGCGCGCGTGGTCTCCTCGGCGACGCGGCGCTCGGCCTCGACGATCTCGGCGGGGACGTCCTCGCGGGACAGGTACTTCGGGGCGAACGCGGCGATGTGCTGCGCGATGCCCTTGGCCAGCTCGGCGTCGGCCTTGTCCAGCTCGACCAGGACACCGATCTGCGGCGGCAGGTCGGGCATGGTGCGGTGCATGTACACGGAGACGAAGTCGCCGGTGAACTGCGCGAAGCGGTCCAGGACGATCTTCTCGCCGAGGTTGGCGTTGGCCTCGTCCACGTACGCCTGGACGGTCTTGCCGGGCTCGATCTCGGACGCCAGCAGCGCCGCGATGTCGGCCGGGGAGGTCGCGGCCACGTGGGCGGCGAGCGTGTTGGCGACGGCCTGGAACTTGTCACCCTTGGCGACGAAGTCCGTCTCGCACTTCAGCTCGAGCAGGACGCCGGACGTCTTGTCCTCGGAGATGAGGGAGACGACGGCACCGTTCTCGGCAGAGCGGCCCTCGCGCTTGGCGACGCCCTTCTGACCCTTGATACGGAGCGCCTCGACGGCCTTGTCGACGTTGCCATCGGCCTCGTCGAGCGCCTTCTTGCAGTCCATCATGCCGGCGCCGGTGAGCTCACGGAGCTTCTTGACGTCAGCGGCGGTGTAGTTCGCCATGAGTCTGTATTTCTCTCTCGAAGTCTGAAAGATCTACGGGTGAACGGCGGGGACGGTGCCCTGTGGCACCGGCCCCGCCGTCTTCAGCCGTGACGGGTGTCAGGCCTGCTCGGCGTCCGCGGCCGGAGCCTCGGCCTCGGCAGCGGGTGCCTCGGCGGCGGCGTCGGTCTGCTCGGCGTCCGCGACCTTCTCGGTCTCGGCGGAGGTCTGGACCTCGGCGGCGGCCGCGGTCTCGTCCTTCTTGTCGCCCTCGAGCAGGTCGCGCTCCCACTCGGCGAGCGGCTCGCCGGCGGCCTTCTCGCCCGGCTTCGAGTCACCGGTGGCGGCACCGGAACGGGCGATGAGGCCCTCGGCGACGGCGTCGGCGATCACACGGGTGAGCAGGGTGACGGAGCGGATCGCGTCGTCGTTGCCCGGAATCTTGTAGTCGACCTCGTCGGGGTCGCAGTTGGTGTCGAGGATCGCGACGACCGGGATGTGGAGCTTGCGCGCCTCACCGACGGCGATGTGCTCCTTCTTGGTGTCGACGATCCAGACGGCGCTGGGCACCTTCTGCATCTCACGGATACCACCGAGGGTCTTCTCCAGCTTGGCCTTCTCGCGCGAGAGGACCAGGAGCTCCTTCTTGGTGAGGCCGGAGGCGGCCACGTCCTCGAAGTCGATGAGCTCAAGCTCCTTCAGACGCTGAAGGCGCTTGTAGACGGTGGAGAAGTTGGTGAGCATGCCGCCGAGCCAACGCTGGTTGACGTACGGCATGCCGACGCGCGTCGCCTGCTCGGCGATGGCCTCCTGCGCCTGCTTCTTGGTACCCACGAACATGATGGAGCCGCCGTGGGCGACGGTCTCCTTGACGAACTCGTAGGCGCGGTCGATGTACGACAGCGACTGGAGCAGGTCGATGATGTAGATGCCGTTGCGCTCGGTGAAGATGAAGCGCTTCATCTTCGGGTTCCAGCGACGGGTCTGGTGACCGAAGTGGACGCCGCTTTCCAGCAGCTCCCGCATCGTGACGACGGCCATGGCCGTACTCCTTGAGGTGCTCGGTTGTCGCGACCGCAGGATTGCGATCGCGCCTGACGCCCCTACGCGCCGTGCCACAAGGGACCGAGGAGCGCGGCCACCCCCGAAGAGAGGGAGGTGGCGGGGCGTGCGAAGTCGACCCGGTGACCCGGATCGCCACAAGAAGTGTACGGGACCCGCCGAGTGCCGGGTGACGGCGATGTCCACAACCTGCGGGCTGTCCACAGGAACGGTTCATGATCCCCCGGATCGGGCGGGCCGGAGGATCGTTCCGTGCATGCGCACCACACCCGGACCTCCTCGTTCCAGCCCGCCCGCGTCCAGGCCTCCGCCCGTCCCCCGGGCCCGGCGGCCGGCGGCACGGGCCGCACCGCCGGCCGTGCTCCTGCTGGCCGCCCTGGCGGCCGTCGTGCCGGCGGTGCTGCTCGGGCCGTCCTCGGGCCGGGCCTCGGCGGGGCCGGGTCCGGGCGGGGTTCCGGCTTCCGCTCCCGCACGGGCGCCCGCTCCGGCTCCCGTCCCGGATCCCACTCCCGCGCCGGATCCCGTCCCCGTCCCGGATCCCGTCCCCGTCCCGGGTGACGAACGGGTCTGGCCGCTGCCCGGCCGGCCCACGGTCGTACGCGGATGGGAGCCGCCCGCCGGCCCGTACGGACCGGGTCACCGCGGTGTCGATCTCGCGGCGCCGCCCGGTGCCCGGGTCCGGGCCGCGGCCACCGGCCGGGTGTCGTTCGCGGGGCGGGTGGCCGGACGCGGGGTGCTCACGATCGAGGTGGCGGGAAGCGGGGAGCCGCCGCTGCGCACCACGTACGAGCCGGTGCGGGCGCTGGTGGCCCGGGGTGAGGAGGTGATCGCGGGCCGGCCGGTCGCCGTGCTGGAGCGGGGGCCGTTCCACTGCCGTGCGGGCTGTCTGCACTGGGGGCTGCGGCGCGGGGACGTCTATCTGGATCCGCTGTCCCTGCTGCCGCCCTCGGCACTGCGGCGGGGCCCTTCCCGGCTGCTGCCGGTCTTCGGCGTACCGCACCCGGACGGGCCTCGGGCGCGGGGCGCGGAGGGGGTCAGCCCCGTACACCGCGCAGGATCATGGCGACGGCCGTGTCCGCGACGACGCCCGGCTCCTCGGCCACGCCCAGTTCGATACGGCGCACGGCCGCGTCCACCGAACCCTGCAGCAGCATGGCGGCGAGCCTCGGCTGGGTATGGCCGAGATCGCCCAGCGCCTCGACGATCATGGCGATCAGACCGCCGTGCGCGGCCCGGATCTTCTCGCGGGCCCCCGCGTCCAGCTCGCTCGCGGAGATCGCGACGACCGCGCGGTGGCGACGGTCCCCGACGAGATCGAGCTGCCGGCGCACATACGCCTCGATCTTCGCCTCGGGGGTCTCGGCACGCTCCATGGCGTTCTCGACCTCGGCCGCCCAGACGGGGAAGTCGACGGCGCACAACTCCTCGACCACGGCCGCGCGGGAACGGAAGTACTCGTACACGGAGGACCGGGCGAGGCCCGTGCGTTCGGCGAGCGCGGGGAAGGTCAACGCCTCCGTACCGCCCTCGGACAGCAACGAGCGCGCGGCGTCCAGGAGGGCGCCGCGCTGCATGGTCCGGTGCTCGGCCACGGAGGCCGCTCGAATCCTGGGCACGCTTCCACTCTACGGCGGCACGCGTGCGGGGGAAGGGCGCGACCTCCATCGGGATGGCCGACAGCGCACGCTCAGCGCCCGGCGTCGGCCAGTTTCGCCCGGAGCTGCAGCACGGACTTGGTGTGGATCTGGCTGACCCGGCTCTCGGTGACCCCGAGGACATTGCCGATCTCGGCGAGGGTGAGGCCCTCGTAGTAGTAGAGGGTGACGACGGTCTTCTCCCGGTCGGGGAGCGTGTTGATGGCACGTGCGAGCAGCCGTCTGAGCTCACGGTCCTCGGCGACCTCCACCGGGTTGTCGGCGGCGGTGTCCTCCAGCGTGTCCATCAGGCTCAGCCGGTCGCCGCCCTCGCCGCCGACGTGCAGCAGCTCCTCCAGGGCCACCACGTTCGCCAGGGACAACTGGCTGAAAACCGCGTGGAGTTCCTCCAGCGCGATGCCCATCTCCGAGGCGACCTCCGCCTCCGACGGCGTGCGGCGCAGCCGGGCCTCCAGGGTGGCGTAGGCGCGTTCCACGTTCCGCGCCTTCTGCCGTACCGAGCGCGGGATCCAGTCCAGCGCCCGGAGTTCGTCGATCATCGCGCCGCGGATCCTGGTGATCGCGTACGTCTCGAACTTGATGGCCCGTTCGATGTCGAACTTCTCGATGGCGTCGATCAGTCCGAAGACTCCGGAGGAGACGAAGTCGGCCTGTTCGACGTTGGACGGCAGCCCCACGCTGACCCTGCCCGCGACGTATTTGACGAGTGGCGAGTAGTGAAGGATCAACTGCTCCCGCAGGCGCTCGTCGCCGGTGGTCTTGTACGAACGCCACAACTCGTCGAGGGAGGCGGGAGCGGAAGGGCGCACAGTGCCACGCGCAGCCGGTGGTACTGCCGCGCGGTCAGACCCGGAGGTGTGCTGGGGCATGTGGTGCCTTGAGCCGTTCTGCTGTGAAGTGCTGGGGGACGTTTGTCTGGGGCGGAATCCTTGTGAGCGTAGCGTGACTGAAGCGTCGCAGTGCGCGCAGGATACGGGTTCGACGCTGTGCGATTTCGCACCGGCGATTCCGCCGCCGGACACGACCGGCGGCCGGGACCGTCGCCGCGCGCACCGGCCCCCGAGGCGCCGCTGAATTAACTGCCGAGGTCATCGGCATTACCTTTTCACCCGAATGCTCCAGGTCAAGTACCGCCTCGCCGCGCGTCGCCGTTGCATGCCGGCGCCTTGGTCAACCTCCATCCGTCGCCCTCGCGTTCGACGAACCCCAGTGAGTGCAGTTCGTACAGTCGCCCGAGTGCTTCGTCGGCGGACGCTCCCGCGGCACGGGCGACGTCACGCACGTCGACGGTTCCGTGGTAGGGGAGGGCGTCCAGCACTCTCGCGGTGACCGCGTCCAGCAGGTCCCGGGGCAGGACCGGGCCTCGTCCGACCGGTGCGAGGTCACCGATGTCCCCCACCAGTTCGGCGACCTCCGACGCATCGGTGACCAGGACGCCCTCGCCGCGCAGCAGCTCATGGACGCCTGCGGAAAGACCGCTGGTCGCCGGGCCGGGCACCCCCATCGTGTAGCGGCCGAGGCGCTGGGCGCTGCGGGCGGTGACGAGCGAACCGCTGCGGTATTCGGCCTCCACCACGACGGTTCCCCTGGTGAGTGCGGCGATCACCCTGTTGCGGAGGATGAACCGGCTGCGCGTGGGATGCCCGGAGGGCGGCAACTCCCCGATGACCAGCCCCTGTTCCACCATGCGGGCGATCAGCTCGGCATGACCGCGGGGATAGGCGACATCGACCCCGCAGGCCAGCACCGCCATCGTCGCCCCGCCCGCGCTCAGCGCCCCGCGGTGGGCCGCCCCGTCCACCCCGAACGCGGCGCCCGACACCACCACCCAGCCGCGCTCCGCCAGCCCCGCGCCGAGGCTCGCGGCCATATGGGCCCCGTACGGGGTGCAGGCCCTGGCCCCGACCACCGCGACCGAACGCAGGGCCCACAGGCGCAGGTCGGGACGCCCGCGCACCCAGAGCCCGACCGGCCGGGCGTCACCCAGGTCGTCGAGCTGGCTGGGCCACTCCCGGTCACCCGGGCAGATGAAACGGCCCCCCAGCGCGGCCACCGCCGCCAGGTCCCGCTCGGGCTCGGCCGCGGCGGCACGCAGACGGTAGCCACCCAGGCGCGCGGCGGTCATGCCCGGCAGCTCCCCGGCCGAGCCGTCCGGGGCGGTGAGCCTCCGCACCAGCTCGACCGGCCCCGAATCCCGCAGCCAGCGTCCGGCACGCTCGTCGCCCGGCTCCAGAATCCGTGTCAACGCGGCCCTGGCCAGCCGCACCCCCTCCGTGCACCCGTCGCCCCCGTCAGGCCCGTACCCGCCGCCGCCGCTTCCGCCTCCCGGCCCCCCGCTTCCCGGCACCGCGCATCCCGCTGTCTCCGGCCGCCCCGTCACGATGACACGACCTCCATCGGCACCCCGCGCTGGATGCCCGTGCGCAGTTCCAGTGCCACCGCGATGTCGGAGGCGTCCGGGCGGTCGGCGCCGCGCAGGTCCGCCACCGTCCACGCCACTCTCAGCACCCGGTCCAGGCCCCGGGCCGTGAGCGTGCCGCGCTCCATGTCCCGCTCCGCCGCCATCAGCGCCCCGGGGGCCGCCAGCAGCCGGGTCCGCAGCTCATGACCCGGTACCTCGCTGTTGGTGGTCCAGGGCGTGCCCGCGAGCCGCTCGGCGGCCCGCGCCCTGGCTTCCCGTACGCGTACGGCGACCTCGGCCGTCGACTCGCCCCGGCCCCCGCGCCCCATGAGGTCGGCACGGCTGACGGGCTCCACCTCGACCCGCAGGTCCACCCGGTCCAGCAGTGGCCCGGACAGTCTCGCCTGATAGCGGCGCACCAGGGAGGGCGGGCATTCGCAGCCCGTGCCGCTGAGCGTGTGCCGGCCGCAGGGACACGGGTTCGCGGCGAGCAGCATCAGGAATCTGGCGGGCAGCCGCACCACCCCGGCCGCCCGCGCGACCACCACATGGCCGGACTCCAGAGGCTGGCGCAGCGCGTCGAGCACCTTGCCGGAATACTCCGGCGCCTCGTCCAGGAAGAGCACCCCGCGGTGAGCCAGCGAGACCGCTCCGGGCCTGGGCAGTCCGTTGCCGCCGCCGACCAGTGACTGCATCGTCGCCGAGTGGTGCGGCGCGCAGTACGGCGCCCTGGTGACCAGGGGTTCACCCGGTGGGAGGATTCCCGCCACCGAATGGATCGCCGTCACTTCGAGGGATTCCTGCCGGGTCAGCGGAGGCAGGATCGCCGGCAGCCGTTCGGCCAGCATCGTCTTCCCGGCCCCCGGGGGCCCGGAGAGCAGCAGATGGTGTCCGCCCGCCGCGGCCACCTCAAGGGCCTTGCGGGGACGGGCCTGCCCCGCGACGTCCGCCAGGTCGGGCCGGTGGCCCTCGCCCCGCGCACGGAGCGGGGCCAGGCCGGTGCCCACCCCGGCGCCCGGCATCATCAGTCCCGCCAGCATCGCGTCGGGACGGCCCTGTTCGTCGGCCGGCTCCTCGGGGACGGGTTCATCTGCCAGTACCGCGATCAGCTGGCGCAGGCTCCGTACGCCGAGGACCGAGACCCCCGGCACCAGGGCCGCCTCACCGGCGGTCTGCTCGGGAACGACGACGTGGTGATACCCCGCCTCGGCCGCGGCGAGCACGGCGGGCAGCACCCCGCGCACGGGGCGCACCCGGCCGTCCAGCCCCAGCTCCCCGATCATCACCACGTCGGCGATGGCAGCCGGATCGATCCGCTCGGCCGCGCCGAGCACCGCACAGGCCACAGCGAGATCGAACCCCGAACCCCCTTTGGGCACGGACGCCGGGGAGAGTCCCACCGTGAGCTTCTTCTGCGGCCACTCGGCCCCGGAGTTGACCACGGCGGCCCTGACCCGGTCGCGGCTCTCCACCAGGCTCTTGTCCGGCAGTCCCACCAGGGCGAAGGCCGCCACGCCCGGCTCCAGGTCGGCCTGGACCTCCACCACCACCCCTTCGACGCCCACCAGCGCCACCGAACACGCTCGCGCGAATCCCATCAGGACACCCCGCGCACATGTTCGGTGACGGGGGCTCCGCGCCTGGGCACGACCACTCCGACCAGGTCGATCCGGACCCCGCCGTCCGGCGGCCCGCCGTGGCCGTCCAGCCAGATCTCGGCGAGCCGTCGCAGCCGGTCCGCCTTGACCGGTGTGACGGCCGCCATGGGGTGTTCGAAAACCCCGGACCTGCGGGTCTTCACCTCGCAGATGACCAGTGCGTCACCGTCCCTGGCGACGATGTCGATCTCTCCGGCGCGACAGCGCCAGTTGCGCTGCAGGACCGCCATTCCGGCTTCGGTCAGCAGCCGTGCCGCCAAATCCTCGCCGTACCGCCCGAGTGCCCCCCGTGCGTTCATTCGGCACCACCTCCGGCACCGACTCTGACGCGTCCGGCCCAGACGTGTGGATCTTGGTGATTTCCGGTGGACAACTCCGCGAATGTGGATATCCCGGTCACCCGTACGGGTGACCGGTCCGTGGATCAGCCGCCCGGAAGTTCGAGATCGCTCTTGTTGAGCTCCTCGATGTTGACGTCCTTGAAGGTCAGCACCCGGACCTGCTTGACGAATCTCGCGGGCCGGTACATGTCCCACACCCAGGCATCCGCCATGGATACTTCGAAGAAAACCTCACCCTGGACCGAGTGCACCTGCATCTCGTAGTCATTGGTGAGGTAGAAGCGCCGTTCGGTCTCGATCACATATTTGAACAGACCGACGACATCGCGGTACTCCCGGTAGAGCTTCAGCTCCATCTCGGTCTCGTACTTTTCGAGGTCCTCGGCGCTCATGGCATGTTCCCCTTCAGCCGTGCGTCCCCCTATTGTGCGTCAGCCCCTGGCACCCCTGGACGATTAGACGATTTCGGGGGCCAGAACGAGCGGAGCACGTGGGGGACCCTCGTCGAGGAGCGTGCGCAGCAGCTCGGCGAGTCTGGTCGGGTACACCGTCTCACGCGCCGCGAGCAGTTCGGCGGAAGTCCACCACCTCAGACCGGCGACGCTGCGCCGCTCCAGGTCGGTGAGGCCCTGCGGGTCGGTGGCGGTCTGCGCGGTGCGGGCCAGGAAGTACCACTCGTCCTGGTTCCAGCGCCGCCCGTCGAACGGGAAGGAGCAGGTCCGCCGCCAGAGCACCGGGCCCAGCTCGATGTCCGTGATCCCGGTCTCCTCGGCCAGCTCGCGCCGCGCGGCCTGCTCCCGGGTCTCGTCGCCCTCCAGGCCGCCGCCGGGTGTGAACCACCAGGTGTCCGCGGGGTCGTCCGGCTCGTAGCCGTGCATCAGCAGGATGCGGTCCTCGGGGTCCAGCAGCACCACCCGCGCGACCTTGCGGGTCTCCCCCGTGATCGCGGGGCCACCGCTCTCCTCAGACACCGGCGCCCGCCGGTGAGTGCTGCTTCCGGCGTGCGGAGCGGGCCGCGACCGGCCCGTACGCGCTGCCGCCCAGGATGAGCACCAGGCCCGCCAGGACCACCCCGAGCTGGAGCTTCAGCGGCCCGTCGGCGGACACCCCGCCCGGCAGGGCCGCGAACGACCCCGGCCGTCCGATCATGCCGTCCATCGGCCAGGCGACCGCGTCCACCCGGGCCTCGACCGCGCCGAGGGGGACGGAGCCCTGTCCCGGGTCGTCGAGGTGGACCCGGGAGTCCAATGAGCCGGCCCGCTCGTCCCCGAGGAGGAAGATCTGGCCCTTGGGCACCTCGGCGGTGAAGCCCTGCGGCGAGGCCGGAGTGCCCGCAGCCGAGCCCGCCGTACCGTCGTACGCCCGCAGATACGGTTCCTCAACGGGGATGCCGTTGACCGTCAGCCGGCCGCCCTTGTCGCAGCAGGCCACCTTGTCGCCGCCGACGCCGACGACCCGCTTCACCATCGGCACGGCGCCCCAGGCCGGATCGGTGAACACCACCACGTCCCCGCGCCGCACGTCGGCGCCGTCCACGCGCTGCGCGAGCACCCGGTCCCCGGCGTTCACCGTCGGGGACATCGAGTCCGTCGGCACCGTGTACGGCTTGTACACCACCGCTCCCCAGGCGAATCCGCCGAGGAAGAGCACACAGCCGACGGCCACGGCCAGGCCCGACAGCACACTGCCGAGCCGGCCGCGGCCGTCGCCCGTACGTCCCATTCCGCTCATCCCAGCGCTCCCCCATCGGAGATCGGCAATCGCTGATCCGAGTCGGCACCCTACCCGGCGGTACGCCCGCTGGTCAGCCTCTTGCGGCGCCACAGCACGAGGGGAAGCGCTCCGGCCACACCCAGTGCTCCGGGAGCCATGGCGACCGCCGCGTTCAGACCGGGCTGGTCGAACGTCTTGGGAACCGGCAGCGTCGCCCAGCGGTTGATGGGCCAGGCCACGACGACCGCGCGGCCGACGACCTCGTCCGTGGAGACCGTGCCCTGACCGGGAAGCTCCTGGTGGTACCGGGAGTCCAGCGAGTTCTGACGGTGGTCGCCCATCACCCAGATCCGGCCCTCGGGCACATGGATCGGCCCGAACGGCTCGTCGTTGCACGGAGTGTTCCCCGGGAAGATGAACGACTTCTCGTCCAGTGCCTTCCCGTTGACCGTCACCGGTCCGTTCTTCTTGCACTCCACCGTGTCGCCGCCGACCGCGATGACCCGCTTGATCAGATCCTTCTCCTCGGCCGACGGCATCAGGCCGATGAAGCTGAGGAACTTCTGCACCGCGTTGGGCTCCGGTGTCACGGTGTCCTCCAGCCAGCCGCCCGGGTCGTGGAACACCACGACCTCGCCGCGCTCCGGCTCCGAGCCGAACCACGGGGTCAGCTTGTCGACCAGCACCCGGTCACCCCGCTGCAGTGTGTTCTGCATGGAATCCGAGGGGATCGAGAACGCCTGCACCAGGAAGGTCTTGATCAGCAGGGCCAGGACGAGCGCGATACCGATGAGCAGCGGCAGTTCCTTCCAGAAGGAACGCGGCTTCTTCGGAGCCCTGCCACCGCTGCCCGCGGAGCCGGCGTCACCCTCCGCCCGGCCCGCCGCGGCCTCCCCGGAAGACTCGGCGTGCTCCGGCCGGTCCTCGGGTTCGTCGTGTCCGGATCGTGCGCCGACCGCCAAATCCCCCACATCCACTCCTCAATCCGTGCCACTGCCCGCGCCCGGTTCGGTGCAGGCCCACCACTCCCATAACGAGCGGGAGTTCCGCAGGGGTCGGGAGCCGGACCATCGCGTATCGATCCTGGGGGGACACACTATTCGACATGGGGGGCAACGCCGCCGCCCCGGCACGCGCATCCGGGACCGCGGCGAAGGTCTCGCGTTCCTCCAGGGTGCGCCAGTGGCCGAACGGCCAGGCGATCACGACGGCCCGTCCCACGACCTCGTCCTCGGACACCGTGCCCCTGCCCACGTCGTCGAGGTGGAAGCGCGAATCCGCGGAATCGGACCGGTGGTCCCCCATCACGAAGATCCGGCCGACCGGAACCTTTACCTCGAATTGGACAGTCGATGGCTCATTGCCGGGATGCAGATAGGGCTCGTCCAGAGGGACGCCGTTGACACTGACCCTGCCGTCCTCGCCGCAGCACTTCACCGTGTCGCCGCCGACCGCGATGACCCGCTTGATCAGATCCTGCTCGTCGTCGGACGGCAGCAGTCCGATGAAGGTCAGCAGCTCCATGACCTGTTTGACGCCGATGGGGGCGTCCTTCCCGTCCGTGTCCGCCCGCTCCGCGTTCAGCCAGCCGCCGGGGTCCCTGAAGACCACGACATCGCCGCGCTGCGGCTTCGACCCGAACCAGGGGGTGAGCTTGTCCACGAGCACGCGGTCGCCGATCCGGATGGTCTGTTCCATCGATCCCGAAGGGATCACGAAGGCCTGCACCAGGAAGGTCTTCAGCACCAGGGCGATCAGCAGGGCCACCACGACGAGCACGGGGATCTCCAACGCCGCCGACCCGCGCCGCCGCCGTTGGACCTTGCGGGCGAGCCTCCGGCGCTCGGCCCGGGTCCGCGGCGAGCGCGGAGCGGTCTGCCCGGCCGCGGCGCTCCCGCCCGGCGGCCCGCTGCCCCCGTCCGGCGCGCCACGCCCGCGTCCCCGGTTACCCATGGGCTCCGGCAGGCTCCGGCACCCCTGCGAAGGCGTCGGTGCCCGGCAGTGACCCCAGCCGCCCCAGCGGCCAGCCCAGCCAGTCGACCCGCCCGATCACCATGTCGACGGGGACCATGCCGCCGCCGGGCTGCCCCAGGTGGTCCCTGGAGTCGCGCGAACTGCCGCGGTGGTCGCCCATCATCCACAGGGTGCCCATCGGCACGACGATGTCGAAGGGCACCTGGGAAGGCACGTCCCCGGGGTGCACATACCGCTCGTCCAGCGGTCGGCCGTTCACCTCGATCCGTCCCTGCTTGTCGCAGCAGACCACACGGTCGCCCCCCACACCCACCACACGCTTCACGAAGTCGGTCGCGGCGGGTTCGGTCAGCCCCAGGGACGCGGCCGCGCCGCGCAGCAGCCCGGCCACGGCGTTCTCCTCGGCGTTCTCCTGGACGAAGGAGCCGGTCCCGTCGAACACCACCACGTCGCCGCGCTCCGGCCCGGAGCCGAAGCGGTACGCCAGTTTGTTGACGAGCACCCGGTCCCCGACCCGCAGGGTGGGCTCCATGGAGCCGCTGGGGATCAGGAAGGGCTGGATCACATACGCGCTGAACAGCAGCAGGACGACCGTGCAGAGGGCCCCCAGGGCGACTGCCCGGCGCCAGGACATCGGCGGGGCGGAGCGGTCCTGGATACGCGAGAAGCGCGACCCCTCCTCCGGCCCGTTCCCGGGTCCGGAGGAGAGATCGCGCTCCGTGTGCTGTGCTTCCGTGTCCATCGCGGCCGAAGCCTATCCGGCCGCGCCGTGGACGCGTGCGTCAGCTCAGTTGTCGCGCTTCTCCTTGATCTTCGCGGCCTTGCCGCGCAGCTCACGGAGGAAGTACAGCTTGGCGCGACGGACGTCACCGCGGGTGACGAGCTCGATCTTCTCGAAGATCGGGCTGTGCACCGGGAAGGTGCGCTCGACGCCGACGCTGAAGGAGACCTTGCGGACCGTGAAGGTCTCGCTGACGCCCGAGCCCTGGCGGCGGATGACAACACCCTTGAACTGCTGGATACGGGAGCGGTTGCCCTCGATCACGCGCACGTGGACGTTGACGGTGTCACCGGGGCGGAAGGACGGAACGTCCGTACGCAGGGAGGCGGCGTTGACGCCATCGAGCAGGGAAGCCATTTTGTCTGCTTTCTTCGCCGATGCCACAGGTCATCGACGGGAGATCGTAAGGAGTTCGGAGTGCTGATCGCGTCGGGCGGGCGTCATTCCCCCTGTGGCAGGGGCGCACACCGGACGTACAGCAGCGGCCTATTCTTCCACGGCCGGGGGCCTGCGCCAAAATCGGCCGCCCGGCTCCGGTGACCAGCCCAGGATCGAGAGGATCTCGCGGTCCTTCTTGTCGAAGCCGCTCGCCTCGCAGCGCTCGATGAGGTCGGGCCGGTGCAGGGCGGTACGGGCGAAGGCCTCGTCCCGCCGCCAGCGCGCGATCCTGCCGTGATGACCGCTGAGCAGGACGTCCGGGATGCCCCGGCCGCGCCACTCGGGCGGCTTGGTGTAGACCGGCCCCTCCAGCAGATTGGCCATGGCGCCGGGGGCGAACGAGTCGTCGCGGTGCGACTCCGCGTTCCCGAGCACCCCGGGCAGCAGCCGGGCCACCGCCTCCGTGATGACCAGGACTGCCGCTTCCCCGCCGGCCAGGACGTAATCACCGATCGACACCTCGATGACCGGTATCCGGGTGGCGTACTCGTCCATCACCCGGCGGTCGATGCCCTCGTAGCGGGCCGGAGTGAAGATCAGCCAGGGCCGCTCGGAGAGCTCGACGGCCAGTTCCTGGGTGAACGGCCGGCCGCTGGGGGTCGGGACGACGAGCACGGGGGATCCCGCCCCCGCCTCGTACCCGTCCGCCAGTGCCTCGTCCAGTGCCTCGCCCCACGGCTCGGTCTTCATGACCATGCCGGGTCCGCCGCCGTACGGGGTGTCGTCCACCGTGTTGTGCCGGTCGTACGTCCAGCCGCGCAGATCATGCACGTGTACGTCGAGCCGGCCGCGGGCGCGGGCCTTGCCGACGAGCGACACGTTCAGCGGTTCCAGGTACTCGGGGAAGATCGTGACGACGTCGAGCCGCATTACGCGTCACCCTTCGGCGCCTCGCCCGCGCCGTCCGCCGCACCGGCGCCGTCCGCCTCGTCGTCGCGGGCGGAGGCCACCACGGCCTGGCTCTCGTCGATGAGGCCGGGAGGCGGGGTGATGACCGCGCGCTGCTCGTCGAGGTCGATCTCGGTGACGATCTCCTCCACGAACGGGATCATCACCTCGCTGCCGTCCGGGCGCTCGACGATGAACAGGTCCTGCGAGGGCAGGTGGGTGATCTCCGTGATCCGCCCGACCTCGGTGCCGTCGGCGAGGACGACATCGAGGTCCATCAGCTGGTGGTCGTAGAACTCCTCGGGGTCCTCGGGGAGTTGCGCCGGGTCCACTTCGGCGATCAGGAGGGTGTTGCGCAGGGCCTCGGCGGCCGTACGGTCCCGCACGCCCTCGAAGCGCAGCAGCAGCCTGCCGCTGTGCACCCGGCCGGTCTCGATCGTCAGCGGCCCCGTCGCGGCCGGATCGGTGGCCAGGACGGCCCCGGGCCCGAGCCGCAGCTCGGGCTCGTCCGTACGTACCTCGACGGTGACCTCGCCCTTGATGCCGTGGGCGCGGCCGATCCGCGCAACTACCAACTGCACGCTGCTTCTCCGATTGATGGTGTACGGACGTAGAAGTAGATGGTGACGGACGACAAAGGCCGGGGACGGCTCGAAAGCCCTCCCCGGCCCTGGCCGGTGTTCAACTCTTTCAGCGAACCTGGTCCACATCGACGAGGTCGACACGGATACCACGGCCACCGATGGCGCCCACGACGGTACGCAGAGCGCGAGCGGTGCGGCCGTTGCGGCCGATCACCTTGCCGAGGTCATCGGGGTGGACCCGGACCTCCAGCACGCGCCCACGGCGCAGGGTGCGCGAGGCCACCTGCACGTCGTCGGGGTTGTCGACGATGCCCTTCACGAGGTGCTCGAGAGCCTCCTCGAGCATGCTCAGGCCTCGGTCGACTCGGTGGACGCGGCAGCGTCAGCCGCCTCGTCCGCCTTCTTGTCGGACTTCTTGGCCTTCTGAGTGATGGCCTCACCCTTGGCCTCGTCGCCGTCCGAGGACAGGGCCTCGAACAGAGCGCGCTTGTCAGCCTTGGGCTCGGGCTGCAGCAGCGGCGCCGGGGCCGGGAGACCCTTGTGGGCCTGCCAGTCACCGGTGAGCTTCAGGATCGCGAGAACCGGCTCGGTCGGCTGGGCGCCGACGGACAGCCAGTACTGCGCACGCTCCGAGTTGACCTCGATGCGCGACGGGTTCTGCACCGGGTGGTACAGGCCGATCTCCTCGATGGCCCGGCCGTCACGGCGGGTACGGGAGTCGGCGACGACGATGCGGTAGTGAGGCGAACGGATCTTGCCCAGACGCTTCAGCTTGATCTTGACTGCCACGGAAGTGGTGTCTCCTGGTCTTGACGTGGTTGGGCACAACGAAGATGCCACGTGGGGTTGCGGTACTCGGGTGCCCGACGGACGCGTCAGCCGGAGGAGAGAGGGGTCCTATGCGGCTGTCGAGTACAGCTAGCCATTGTGCCACACCACATCGCCTCACCCCACCGCGACCGCCGCTTCCGGGATCTGGAAGGGCTTTCCGCAGCCGCCGCAGACGATCGGCGCCTGGGCGAGGACCGAGGGAACGACACGGACGTTGCGTCCGCAGTCGCAGACGGCCTTGACCCGGACGCCGCCCCCGGAGGAGCCGTGCCGGGCGGCGGGCCCGCGGAAGGAGCGCTTGGTGTCGGCGGCGGTGGCCACGGTGTGCGCCTTGAGGGCGCGCTGCAGCCGTTCGGTCGTCGGACGGTACCGGCGCTTGGCCTCCGGATTCAGCGTGACGAGCGAGAATCCGCTGCTGGGGTGGGGCTCCTCGGCATGATCGAGGCCCAGCTCCTCGGCGATCGCGAGGAAACGTCGGTTGTGGTAGCGGCCGGCCCGGGAGGTGTCTCGGACACCTCTCGCGGCGGCGATGCCATGGACTGCCTCATGGAGCAGTCGTTCGAAGGAGAGCTCGGCGCCACAGGCGGACGACGACTCTCCGATCAGGGACTCGGGCGCGGCAAGATCGGGCAGCTCGGGGTGGTACCGCTGAATGTCGGCCCACGCCTGTGCCAGCTCTGCGGCAAGTACAGGTGGTGTCGTGCTCACGTCGTGACAACGAGCCTGAGTGCCCCGGTGTTCCTATTCCGGGGCATCCCAAATAATTTGCACGTACCAGTCAGTTGCCCTTGATGCGTCCGGACGAGGGCGGGTGCGCAGATCTGCGGAGAAGGCGCACAGCTCACAACAAGGTGGTACGTAGCACCTGGTGCGCCCCGGCGTACCGACGGGCGCGGAACACTGCCGCCGCGTGCGACATTACCCGGCGGATCGCCACCCTTGGCACCGGGCCGCCCTGCGGTGCGCGCGGCGGGCCGCCCACCAGCGCTTCGTCGGCCGGCGACGCCCGTACGGGTTTCCGGGGCGGCCTCCCCGACGTGCCGCGCCCGGCGGCTCGGGTAAGACTGGGACCCAGGAGCGGGACGCAGCAACGTGCCACGCGCGGGGGCGCACGACCGGGCACACGAGCATCGCCGCTGAACCCGTCGCACCCCCTTCGAACCTCGACGGGGCCGCGGATGCGCGGTTCCCCGACACACGGGAACCGCGGGCGCACGTACACGGGGGACTGTCACCCGGGCATGACCGGCCTCTCTGCGGATTGGGGCGCATTCCATGACACCGACGCTCGTCCGGCATCACCGGCTTCACCGGCACACGGATCCGTACGCCGATCCGTCCCTCCCGCTGGACGCCGGCACCCGTGCCCGTGACCGGGCCGGGATCCAGGAGCGGATGCTGGCGCCGCTGTACGAGGCGGTGTACGAACGGCTGGAGGTCGGGGCCGCCACACGGCTGCTCTCCCTCGGCCGCGGCTCCGGGCTCGCCCTGCTGATCGCCGCGTCCCGCGGGGCACGGGTCACCGGCGTCGGCACCGGCCGGGAACGGCTCGCGCCGGCCCGCGAGCGGCTGCTGCCCGATCCGGGGCACGTCACCGGGCCGCCCGGCGGTCCGGCGGCGGGGTGTGCGGCCCGGCCGGCCGTGGGCGGACCGTACAACCTGATCACCGCGTTCCACCCGATCGGGTGCGTGGCCGGTGACGCCGAGGGGCTCGCCCCCGCGCTGGAGTCCGCCCTGCCGCTGGCGGTGCGGGGGGCCCGGGTGGTGCTGACCGACTGGGGACCGCCCGAGCGGTGCGCCACCGCCGCGGTGCTGCGGGCGGCTTCACGGCGGGCCGGTGCCGGTCCGGCGCGCGGCGGGCCCGCGGACGGCTGGCGGGGCGCCCGGCGGGACGATCTGGAGGAGGTGGCCGCGCGGGCCGGGCTGAGGCCGGACGGCTCCGGCCGGGTGTCGTGCCCGTTCGGGTACGCGGACCTGGACAGCGCGGTGCGCGGGCTGCTGTCGACCGGCCTGTTCGACGCGGCGGTGCGGACGGCGGACCGCGCCCCGGTGGAGAAGGAGATGGCTCAGGCGCTGCGTCCGTATCAGCGGCCGGACGGCACCGTGTGGATGCCGAACGTGTTCCGCTATCTCGTGTGCCTGGCCTGACCACCCGGTGAGGACCCCGGCCGTCCGGTGAACGGTGCGGCCGGCGGGCACAGGACGCGTACGCGCCCCCGGCGCACCGTCAGGAGGCGCCGCCGCCCGGCTTGTCCAGCCGGGTGATGCCGGCCGCCCGGTAGGCCGCCGCCTCGTCCAGGGTCTCGTTCGCCATCAGCGCCTCGGCCAGTGAGTCGAGCTTGTCGCGGTTCTCGCGCAGGAGACGGCAGGCGTCCTCGTAGCACTCGTCGACGATGCGGCGCATCTCGGCGTCGACGGCGTCGAGGGTGGCCGGCGCCGCGGAGAGACCGTAGGCCTGCTGGGGGTCGGCGGGGATGGCGGTGAGACGGCCGACCCGGTCGCTCATCCCCCAGCGGCCGACCATGCCCCGGGCCAGGGAGGTGACCTGCTCCAGGTCGCTCTCCGCACCGGTGGTGATCACGTCGTACACCACGTGTTCGGCCGCCATCCCGCCGAGGGCACCGATGATCCGGCCGCGCAGATACTCCTCCGTGTACGCGTACTTGTCGACGTCCGGGGTGGAGAGGGTGACGCCGAGGGCGCGCCCGCGCGGCACGATGGTGATCTTGCGGACCGGGTCGGCGCCGGGCTGGAGCATGCCGAGGAGTGCGTGACCGCTCTCGTGGTAGGCGGTCCTGCGGCGCTCCTCGTCGGGCATGACGAGCGGACGCTCGGCGCCGAGCTGGACCTTCTCCAGGGCGTCGGACAGGTCGGACTGGCTGACCTCGGTCTGCTTGCGTTTGACGGCGAGCAGGGCGGCCTCGTTGGCCAGGTTGGCGAGGTCGGCGCCCGTCATGCCGGGGGTGATCCGGGCGACCTGGGGCAGGTCGACGTCCCCGGCGAGCGGGATCTGCCGGGTGTGGATCCTGAGAATCGCCTCCCGGCCGCCCTTGTCCGGCGGGCTGACCTGCACGATCCGGTCGAAGCGGCCGGGCCGGGTGAGGGCGGGGTCCAGGACGTCGGCGCGGTTGGTGGCGGCGAGCACGACGACGCCCTCGGAGCCGGAGAAGCCGTCCATCTCGGTGAGGATCTGATTGAGGGTCTGTTCGCGCTCGTCGTGGCCGCCCATGCCGGAGCCGCCGCCGCGCGCCCGGCCGATGGTGTCGATCTCGTCGATGAAGATGATGGCGGGGGCGACCTTGCGGGCCTCGGCGAAGAGTTCGCGCACCCGGCCGGCGCCGACGCCCACGATCATCTCGATGAACTCGGAGGCGGACGCGGAGAAGAACGGCACCCCGGCCTCACCCGCCACGGCTCGGGCCAGGAGTGTCTTGCCGGTGCCGGGCGGACCGGCGAGCAGGACACCGCCGGGCATCCGGGCGCCCATCTTCGCGTACTCCTGGGGGTTCTTGAGGAAGTCGACGACATCGTTGAGCTCGCCCTCGACCTCGTCGATCCCTGCCACGTCCTCGAAGGTGGTGCGCTTGCGCCCTTCGAGCTCGACCGGCTTGGGCGGGGGCTTGCGTCCGAGTCCGCCCAGGCCGCCGCCGGGCCCGCCGCGCATCCGCCGGGCGATGAAGACCCAGAGCAGGACGAGCAGCAGCATCGGGGCGAGCGAGATCAGCAGGTTGGCCAGGAAACTGCGCTGCTGGACGACCGGTTCGGCGGTGACGGTGACATCGTCCTTGGTCAGCTCGGCCCAGAGGTCGTCGTCGGCGAAGGCGGGCCGCTGGGTGGTGAACTTGGTGTACTTGTCGTCCTTGCCGGGGACCTTGGCCTCCTTCTTGAGCTGTCCCTGGATCGCGTCGCCCTTGGAGTAGATCTTGGAGACGTTCCCCGCGGTGACCTGCTTGCTGAATTCGGTGTACGCGATGGTCGGCTCGTCCTCACCGTTGAAGAAGGACAGCACCAGGTTGGCGATCAGATAGACGGCCAGGGCGGTCAGGAGCAGCCCGCCCCAGCCGCCGGGCATCTTGCGGCCGGGCGGCTGGGGCGGGGGCGCGCCCTCGGAGCGCCATGGCTGGTCCGTCCGATCGCGCGGAGGTACGGGGTTGGTCACTCGTGCTCCTCTGCCGACGGCCACTGATGGCGACATTAGGGGAGAAATCACACCAAAGCCTCTGGAGGGGCGTCTCAGTGGCCCCATGGAGGGACATGACGGGTCACGGTGGGGGCGAAAGGAAAACGGGCTCCGCGCCGCGGCCCACCACGCCCGCGGGGTGAACTCCTTGCCAATATCCAGAATCCTGTTTACTGTTCGTTTCGTGAACGCCTTCGATGACCGATTCCTCACGCGAAACGGCCTCGCCGCCCGGCAGCTCGCGGTTCTGCTGCTCAACCACGAGCCGGACACCCGGCTGCCCCGCGTTCGCGACTACGCCCAGGAGCTGGGCTGCGGCAACGGCACGGTCCAGGCCGCGTTGCAGCTCCTGGAGGAATCGGGCGCCATCGAGACGACCGCCCGGGGACACCTCGGCACCTTCCTCGTCCGCTCGGACCGCTCCATACTCTGGCGGCTCTCCGGCCTCGGGACACTGCTCGCCGCGATGCCCCTGCCGTACTCCCGGCGGTACGAGGGCCTGGCGACCGGGCTGCGCAGCGCCTTCGAGGAGGCCGGCGCCCCCTTCGCGATCACGTTCATGCGTGGCGCCGGAGCCCGTACCGCCGCACTGCTCGAAGGAAAGGTCGACCTGGTCGTCCTCTCCCGCTTCGCGGCCGACCAGCTGATCTCCGAGCACCCGGTGGAGCTCGTCGCGGATCTCGGCCCGGCCACCTATGTCGGCGCGCACGGCATGCTCGTACGCCATGGCGTCGACCTGGACTCCCCCGGCCTGCGGGTCGCGGTCGACCATGCGTCGGAGGACCTGCGGATGCTCGTCGAGCGGGTCTTCGCCGGGCGCGAGGACGTCCGGTGGCGCGAGGCCTCGTACATGCAGCTGCGCGACCTCTTCGCCCGCGACGAGGTCGACGCCACCGTGTGGAACCTCGACGAGGCACAGGACCGGATCGGGCTCGGCGTCGATGTGCTCCCGCTGGGCGACGAGGTCACCCGCGAACTGGCCCTGCGCAACTCCAGCGCGGCCATCATCGGCCGGACCGACGGGACGAAGGCCCTGGCCGCCGTCCGGGACTCGCTCGACCTCTCCCTGATCACCTCGCTCCAGAACGAAGTACTCAGGGGCGAGCGCGTGCCCTCGTACTGACAGACCGTCCCGCCGCGCTCCGGCGGGACGGGGGCCGAAGGTCCTGAAACCGGGGGACCTTCGCCACCTTCAAAATACAGAATCCTGGTTATTGTTGATTTTAGGAGGATCACCATGGACGACCAGCTCGCTCTGCGGATCCAGCTCTTCCGTGAAGGCGGACAGGTCAGGCCCGAAGTGGCCGACTTCGTCGCCGCCGAGCTGGCCGCCCTCGAAGCGGACGGCCGCACCGTCACCGAAGCGACCGCCGGCATGCTCACCAGCCATCTGATGATGGCGCTCACCAGGCTCCTGAACGGCGAGCCCATCGAGCAGTTCCTCACCGACGACCAGGTCGCCGCGGAACTGGCCGGGCACCCCGACGCCGTGGCCCGCGCCCGCGCCGTCTCCGCCCGCGCCGAGCGGGACCTCGGCTCCGCGCTGCCGGAGTCCGAGGTCAATTTCCTCGGCATGCACCTCGCGGTCCTGGCCCAGCAGTCCCCCGCCACCCCCGCCCCCTGACCCACCCCGCTCCCCCGGCCGGGACCGTCCCCGGCCGCACCACCCCACGGAAGAAGGACAGCCATGACGAAGATCCTCACCGGCGGCGTCGGCAAGATCGAGGTCACCGACACCATCAAGAAGCTGGGCATCGACGGCATCGACGTCGTCGCCTCCAGCGACATGGACGCCGCGATGAAGCTCCGCATGGGACAGGCCGACTACTACCTGGGCACCTGCCACACGGGAGCCGGTGCCTCGCTCGGCGTGCTCGTGGGTCTGATGGGCAACGCCGCCTGCCACACCTTCGGCCGCAGCGTCCCCACCGAGGAGCAGATCACCGCCCTGCTCGCCGAGGGCAAGAAGGTCTTCGGCTTCTCGATGGACCAGATCGACACCATCGCTCCCCTCATGGCGCGCGCCATCGCCGCCCGCGGCTGACCCCAGCCACTTTTCTTGATCATCCCGGGCACGAAGGAGTGACCCCGTGAGTACCACACTCGCAGCCGGCGCCGGCCTCGATTTCTCGCTGGCGCAGCAGCTGACCGTGATAGCCCTCTGTGCGCTGACCGCGTACATCTCGCACATGGCGCTGGCCGTCTTCAACGACGGCGTACGACCGTTCCTCCTGGACTTCATCCAGGGGCGCACCACCCGCAGCGCCACGACGGCGGTCTCTTTCGGTCTCTCGGCCGGGTTCATCTTCGGACTCGGCGCGCCGATGGCCCTCTCCACCGGTGTGCTGAACCCGTGGCTCCTCTTCCTGCCCACGGACATCCTCGGCATGCTGTCGCCGAAGAAGTGGCTCGCGCCGATCCTCGGCGGTGCCTGGGGCGCGGTCGTCGTCTTCGGGCTGAACGGCGCCAACAACGTGGCGCACGACCTGCCGGTCGACTTCATCACCGCGATGCAGCAGATGTCGACGCCGATCCTCTTCCTCTTCACGCTCTTCCCGGTGCTGGCCATCACCAAGCAGTTCGGCCGCGCATGGGGCGGCATCGCCGGTGTCCTGGAGTTCGCCCTGGTCGTCATGACCATGAAGCTCTGGCCGAACATGTTCGCCGGAGCCCTGGCGATGGCCGTCGGCGTGCTGATGCTCATCGGCCTCGCCGTCGCCAAGGACCTGGGCCAGCGCAGGGCCGACAAGGCGGCGGGCGTCACCGAGGTCGTCCTCGACGACGATCCGATGGCCTCGCTCTTCAGCGCCAGCGCGGCACGGCTGCGCAAGTACCTCCCCCTGTTCATGGTGCTGGGGGCCGGGGTCTGTGTGCTCGCCCAGATGCACATATTCGGTGGCGGTGAGGCGACCAGCTTCCTGATCGCCAAGGGGCAGTACGCCGAAGCCGCCCAGGTCGACTTCTACCGGGTCTTCGGGTTCATCCCGCTGATCGCGACGACCGCGCTGGCCTCCGGCGCGTACGGCATCGCCGGCTTCACCCTCGTGTACCCCATCGGCTACCTGCTGCCGAACCCGTTCGTCGCCGCGATCGTCGGCGCCCTCGTCTTCGCCATCGAGGTGCTGGCCCTCTCCTACATCGGCAAGCTCCTCGGCAAGCTGCCCAGCGTCCGCGACTCCTCGGAGCACCTGCGCAGCGCGATCAGCGACACCCTCCAGCTGGCGATCCTCTTCGGTTCGCTGATGGCCGCCAACGCGATGGGCGGCGGGCTCGGCATCCTCGTGGTCGGCGGGCTCTACCTGCTGAACGAGGCGATGGGCCGGCCGATCGTCCGGATGGCCGCGGCCCCGGCGGCCGTGATCGTCGGCGGCATCCTCCTCAACCTCCTGTACTGGCTCGATCTGTTCACCCCGGTCAAGGGCTGACGCCCGGTCCGGATCAGGTACGCCACCGCCAGGAAGGACCCCCCCCACGATGAACAGCGCCACCCCCCGCACCGACCCCGTTCTCCGTACCGTCCTCGGAGACCTCTCCCCCGACTCCGTACGCGGCCCCGCCCTCGCCCACGAACACCTGGTCCTGGACCTGGACCACCGGGGCGACGGCGCCGCCGTCCTCACCCCCGGGCGGCACGCCGCCGCCGTCACCGCGGAGCTGGCCGGACTCCGCGAGGAGTTCGGGCTGTCCCTGGTCGTCGAACTGACCTGCCGCGGCATGGGCCGCGATGTGCGCGCCCTGGCCCGGATCGCCCGGGACTCCCAGGTCGCCGTCGTCGCCGCGACCGGCTGGTACTACGAGCCGTTCCACACCCCCGAGATCGACGACAGCAGCGTCGAACAGCTCACCGGGACCCTCGTCCGCGAGATCGACGGCGGGATCGGCACCACCGGCGTCCGGCCCGGCGTCCTCGGCGAGATCGGCAGCCACGGAGACATCCCGACGGCGTCCGAGACCAAGGTGCTGCGCGCCAGTGCGCGGGCCGCCGTCACCACCGGGCTCTCCGTCGCCACCCACGCGCAGCTCGGCCGCGGCGGCCTCGCCCAGCTGGACCTGCTCACCGCCGAGGGCCTGGAGCCGCACCGGATCAGCATCGGCCACCAGGACCTGCTCGACGACCCGGCGGTGCACAAGGAGCTGGCGGCGAGCGGCGCGTACGTCGCCTTCGACACGGTCGGCAAGGACGGCTACCAGAGCGACGACACCCGGCTCCGGCTGCTGCTCGCCCTCCTGGAGGCCGGCCACGCCGACCGGGCGCTGCTCAGCTGCGACATCTCCCGCCACGGCTATCTGACCACCGAGGGCGGCCAGGGCTACGGGCACCTCTTCCGCGGCTTCCTGCCCAAGGCCCGCGCGGCCGGTGTGGACGAGGACCTGATCGACCTGATGACCCGCCGCAACCCGCTGCGCTTCCTCACCGGCGCGAGCGTGGAGGAGATCTGACCATGAGTCCCGCACTCCCCGAGACGTTCCCGCTGCCGACGGTGGAGCTGTCCGACGCCGTCGCCCGGCAGTTCCGGCTGATCGAGGCCACCGCCCGGCACTTCGAGGGCCCGCAGCTCTTCGCCTCCGACGCCGGGGTCGTCCCCGGTCTCGGCCGCCCCCGCACCACCGCCCGTGTCGAAGCCGTCCTCGCCGACTTCTTCGGCGCCGAGGACGCCGCCTTCGTCCAGGGCGCCGGCACGGGGGCGATCCGGGCCGCCCTGAACGCCGCCGTGCGGGCGGGCGACCCGCTGCTGATCCACCGCGCGCCCGTCTACCGCACCACCGAGGTCACCCTGCGCGGCATCGGCGTGGAGACCGTCGAGGCCGACTTCAACGACCCGGACGAACTGCGTACGGCACTGGAGTCGGGCCGCTTCCGCTGGGCCTACGTCCAGCACACCCGCCAGCGGCTCGCGGACTCCTACGACCCCGGCGCGGTCCTGGCGGCCTGCCGGGCGGCCGGTGTCCGCACGATCGTCGACGACAACTACGCCGTCATGCGCACCCCCGCCGCCGGGGTGGAGCTGGGCGCCGACGCCTCGTGCTTCTCGCTGTTCAAGCTGCACGGCCCGGAGGGGGTCGGGATCGTCGTCGGCGCCCGCGACCTGGTCGAGCGCGTCCGGCGCGACAACTACTCCGGCGGCGGCCAGGTCCAGGGCCACCAGGCGCTGGACGCGCTGCGCGCGCTCACCCACGTACCGGTCATGTGGTCCGTGCAGTCGCGGGTCGGGGCCGAGGTCGCGGACCGGCTGGCGGCCGGCGAGGTGGCCGGGGTCGCCGAGGTGCGGCTCGCCAACGCCCAGGACCGGTGCCTGCTGGTCCGCCTCGACCGGCCGGTGGCCAAGGAACTGCCCGCCGTCGCCGCCCGGTTCGGCGCGGCCCCGTACCCCGTCGGCTCCAACTCGCGCTACGAGATCGCCCCGCTCTTCTACCGGATGTCCAGCTCCGCGCTGGACGACTCCCCCGAGCTGGCCGACTGGACCGTACGCATCAACCCGATGCGGGCGGGCGCGGACCTCGTGATCGAGATCCTGCGCCGTTCGCTGGACGCCCTGAACGACCCGAAGGACGACTGACCGTGTTCCTCGACACCCTTCTCACCCGCAACCCCGGGCTCGTCGAGACCGCGGCGGCGCTCCACCGCGACGGCGCGATCCCGCCCGACACCTATGTGATGGACCTCGACGCGGTCGAGGCCAACGCCGCGCTCCTGGCCGCCGAGGCCGAACGGCTCGGCCTCTCGCTCTGGTTCGTCGTCAAGCAGCTCGGCCGCAACCCGGAGCTGATCGCCGCCGTCGCCCGGCACATCCCCGAGTACGCCGCGATCGACGCGCCCGAGGCCCGCACCCTGCACGCCGCGGGCGCCCGCGCGGGCAACCTCGGCCACCTCGTCCAGATCCCCCGCCGGGCGCTGCCCGGGATGCTGGCCTGGCGGCCCGGGGCCGTCACCGTCTACGACCTCGACAACGCCCGCGCGGTCTCCGAGGCGGCCACGGGGCTGGGCTTCGTCCAGGACGTCCTCGTCCGCCTCGAAGGCGCCGAGGGCACCGTCTACCCGGGCCAGGAGGGCGGTGTCCCGCTCTCCCGCCTGGACACGTTCGCGGAGGCCGCCGAGCGGCTGCCCGGCATCCGGATCGCGGGCGTCACCGCCTTCCCGTGCGTCCTGTGCGATCCGGTGACCGGGGTCCCGTACGCCACACCCAACTTCGCGCTCGCGCTCAAGGCCCGCGAGCTCCTCGCCTCCCGAGGCCACGAGGACCTCAAGCTGAGTGCCCCGAGCGCCACCTCGATGGCCTCCCTCCCGCTGCTCGCCGGACTCGGCGCCACCCACGGCGAACCGGGCCACGCCCTGACCGGCACCACCCCGCTGCACGCGCTCGACCCGGCGCAGCCGGAGACACCCGCCTATGTGTACGTCAGCGAGGTCGCCCACACGCTGGACGACGGCCGCCCCGCGCTCTTCGGCGGCGGGTTCTACGCCCGCTCCCACATCAAGAGCGCACTGCTGCCGCGCACCGGCGCACGCCTGGGCGTACAGGACGCGCCCGCCGAGAACATCGATTACTACCGGCTGCTCGACGCGCCCGCCGCCGGGCAGGACGTCCGGCTCGGCGACACCGCGCTGCTCGCCTTCCGTACCCAGATCTTCGTCACCCGCTCGACCGTCGCCGTCGTCTCCGGACTCTCCTCCGGAGGCCCTCGCCGGATCGGTCTGTACGACGCCCAGGGCCGGGCCCTGAGCTGAGGAGGCATCCCATGGCCAAGACCGTCATCGTCGTCATCGACGGATTCGGCATCGGCGCCATGCCCGACGCGGGCACCCTGCGCCCCGGCGATCTCACCGCCGACACCTGCGGACATGTTCTGGACCACTGCCGCGAGGCCTTCGGCCGCCCGCTGCGGCTGCCGGTGCTGGGCGCGCTCGGCCTCGGCCTCGTCCACCCGCACCCGGACCTCGCCCGCCGGCCGCGTCTGCCCGTCGCCGCGGGCCGGGCCGCCCTCGGCTATCCGGGCGCCGACACCTTCGCCGGCCACCAGACGATGATGGGCGCCGACTTCAGCCGCGTCACCGTGGCCCGGCTCGCGGATCACCTCGGGGAGGTGACCGCCGTACTCGAAGCGGCCGGACACCGCGTCGAGCCGCTGGAGGGCAAACCGCTCCTGGTCGTGGACGGGGCCGTTCTGGTCCACGACAACCTGGAGGCCGACCCGGGGATCAACTGGAACGCCTCCGGCCGACTGGAGGACCTGCCGTTCGACGGGCCGGACGGCATCCTCGCCATCGCCCGTACCGTACGCACCGTCGCCCCGGTGGCCCGGGTCATCGCGGTCGGCGGCCACGCGGACAGCCCGCTGCCGCGCTTCGTCCGCGACGGGGAGGCGGGCACGGTCGGCCTCGACACCCCCGCCACCGGCTTCTACCGCAACGGCGGCCTCGAAGTGCAGCACCTGGGTGCCCGGCTCGACCACACCCGCCAGCTCCCCGATCTGGCCGCCCGCGCGGGCATCCCCGTCACCCTGGTGGGGAAGGCCGCCGACATCCTGGCCTGCGACGCGGCGGTACGGCATCCCGCGGTGGCCACCGCGGACGTGTTCACGTACACCCTCGAAGCGGTACGCGCCCCGGGCGACGGTCTGGTGGTCGCCAACGTCCAGGAGACCGACCTGGCCGGGCACCAGCAGGACACCGAGCGCTACGGACGCCTCCTGGAGCAGGTCGACGCGGGCCTGGCCGCGCTCGTCGCCCTGCTCGACGGCCCCGGCGACCGCCTCATCGTGACCGGTGACCACGGCAACGACCCGACGGCCGGGCACGCCTTCCACACCCGTGAGTACGTCCCCGTCCTCGTCCACCGGCCCGGCGCGGGCGCGGTGGAACTGCTGCCGGACGCGGACAGCCTGGCGGACGTGGGCGCGACCGCCGCCGTGTCGCTGTCACTGGACCCGGCGGGGCTGGCCAACGGCCGGGCGCTGCGCCCGGGGCGGCGCGCCGCCTAGACCGCCGGCCGCGGCGCGCGCCGGCGGTGGGTCACACCGGCCGCGGCGCGCGTGAACGCCGTAAGGGGCGCCCACCATGGTGGGCGCCCCTTACGCGTGGTCCGACGGCCGTCAGCCCATGAACTTCTTGAACTCGTCCGGGAGGGCGAAGTCCTCGGCGGGCTTGCCGCCCTGACCGGCCGGCAGTCCGAACGCGCCGCCCTGCGCCGCCTGCTCGCGCCGGGCCGCCTCGGCCTGCTCCTCGGCCTTGCGCTTCATGGGGTTGCCGCTCTTGCGCTTGCCCTTGGCCTGCTTGACCTGCTTCTTCTGACGGCCGGGGCCGCCGCCCATGCCCGGCATCCCCGGCATCCCGGGCATGCCGCCGCCCTGGGCCATCTTCGACATCATCTTGCGGGCCTCGAAGAAGCGCTCCACCAGACTCTTCACGGCGGAGACCTCGACGCCCGAGCCCTTGGCGATACGGGCCCGGCGCGAGCCGTTGATGATCGTCGGCTCGGCGCGTTCCTTCGGGGTCATCGACTTGATGATCGCCGCGGTACGGTCCACGTCGCGCTCGTCGATGTTGTTGATCTGGTCCTTGATCTGCCCCATGCCGGGCAGCATCCCGAGCAGCTTGGAGATGGAGCCCATCTTCCGGACCTGCTCCATCTGGGCCAGGAAGTCGTCGAGCGTGAAGTCCTTGCCCTTGCTCGACGCCAGCTTGGAGGCCATTTTGGCGGCCTCTTCCTGACTGAACGTCTTCTCCGCCTGCTCGATCAGGGTGAGCAGGTCACCCATGTCGAGGATGCGGGAGGCCATGCGGTCCGGGTGGAAGGCGTCGAAGTCCTCCAGCTTCTCGCCGTTCGACGCGAACATGATCTGCTTGCCCGTGACATGGGCGATCGACAGGGCCGCGCCACCGCGCGCGTCACCGTCGAGCTTGGAGAGCACCACACCGTCGAAGCCGACGCCGTCGCGGAAGGCCTCGGCGGTGTTCACCGCGTCCTGGCCGATCATCGCGTCGACGACGAAGAGGATCTCGTCCGGGCTGACGGCGTCGCGGATGTCCGCGGCCTGCCGCATCAGCTCCTGGTCGATACCGAGGCGGCCCGCGGTGTCGACGACCACGACGTCGTACTGCTTGGAACGGGCGAACTCGATCGAGTCCTTGGCGACCTGGACCGGGTCACCGACACCGTTGCCCGGCTCCGGGGCGTACACCGCGACACCGGCGCGGTCGGCGACGACACTGAGCTGGTTGACGGCGTTGGGGCGCTGGAGGTCACAGGCGACCAGCAGCGGGGAGTGGCCCTGGCCCTTGAGCCAGAGGCCGAGCTTTCCGGCGAGGGTGGTCTTACCGGCACCCTGGAGGCCCGCGAGCATGATCACGGTGGGCGCGGTCTTGGCGAACCGCATGCGCCGGGTCTCGCCGCCGAGGATGCCGACGAGCTCCTCGTTGACGATCTTGATCATCTGCTGGGCGGGGTTCAGCGCCTGGGAGACCTCGACGCCGCGCGCCCGCTCCTTGACGTTGGCGATGAACGCGCGCACGACCGGCAGGGCCACATCGGCTTCGAGGAGCGCGATACGGATCTCGCGGGCCGTGGCGTCGATGTCCGCCTCGGACAAGCGGCCCTTGCCCCTGAGGTTCTTGAAAGTCGCGCTAAGGCGGTCGGAGAGAGTATCGAACACGGCGCTCGTCGGTCCTCAGGGTCGGGGGCGGGGCAGGTCAGTCGCACTCCAGGGTATCCGGCCCCCGCGGAACGCGAAGCCCTCGCCCGGTTCTCGTACCGGACGAGGGCTTTTCCGCACGTTCGGGCGGGTCAGCCGAGGGCCTTCTCGACCTCCTCGGCGACCTCGGCGGCCCGCACGCCGGACAGCGGTCCGCCGTCCGCCCCGGTGACGTAGAAGGCGTCCACCGCGTTGGCGCCGAGCGTGGAGACATGGGCGCTGCGCACCCGTACCGCGCTCTGTTCCAGGGCCCGGCCGATCCGGTGCAGCAGACCCGGGGCGTCCTGGGCCCGGACCTCGATCACCGTCGCGAGCCGGGAGCCCGCCGCCGCGACACTCACCCGGGGCGGCGGGGCCTTCACCCCGCGGCGGCGCGGGTGGGCGGCCTCCCGTTCGGCGAGGCGGGCCCGGATGTCCAGGGATCCGTCCAGGGCGCGTACGAGGTCGGCGCGGAGCCGGGCCGCCTGCGGGAGGGACCCGTACTCGGCCGCCACCCGCCAGCTGAGCAGCAGCAGGTCCGCGGAGCCGCCCAGCTCGGTCGGCAGCTCCACGGCGCGCAGTTCGGCGGCGCGGACGGTCAGGCGGTGCAGGGCGAGGACTCCGGCCGCCGCGGGCAGCACACCCGGACGGTCGGGCAGGGCGATGAGCAGCTCCACCCCGACGGGTTCCGGACCGCCGCCGGCCGCGGGCGGCGCGGGCCGGGTGTGCAGGGCCAGGACGGGTCCGCCGGTACGCAGGGCCTCGATGGCGAGGCGTTCCTGTTCGGCGCCGGGCACGGCGGGTTCCGGTTCCCGGGGGACCTCGCCCGCGAGGACGGCGGAGACGCGTTCGACGAGGTCGGCGACGAGCGAGGCGCGCCAGGAGCTCCAGGCGGCGGGCCCGGTGGCGAGCGCGTCGGCCTCGGTGAGGGCGTGCAGCAGCTCCAGCGTGGAGGTGCTGCCGACGGCGGTGGCGACGGAACGGACGGTGGCGGGGTCGTCGAGGTCGCGGCGGGTGGCGGTCTCGACGAGCAGCAGATGGTGGCGTACGAGGGTGGCGACGACGCCCACGTCGTGCGCGCCGAAGCCCATGCGGGCGGCCATGTCCCGGGCGATGGTCTCGCCCGCCGCGGAGTGGTCGCCGGGCATGCCCTTGCCGATGTCGTGGAGCAGCGCGGCGACCAGGAGCAGGTCGGGGCGGTGGACGCGGCGGGTGAGGGCGGCGGCTCGGGCGGCGGTCTCGACGAGGTGGCGGTCGACGGTCCAGGTGTGGACGGGGTTGCGCTGGGGGCGGCAGCGGACCCGCTCCCAGTCCGGCAGCAGCCGGGTGATGATCCCCTCCGACTCCAGCGCCTCCCAGACGCCGACGGTCGGCCCGCCAGCCCCGAGCAGGGTGACGAGTTCCTCGCGGGCCTCGGCGGGCCAGGGCACGGGCAGCGGGCGGGCCGCGGTGGCGAGGTGGCGGACGAGGTGGCGGGAGAGGGGCAGTCCGGACTCGGCGGCGGCGGCCGCCGCCCGGAGGGTCAGGACGGGGTCCTTCTCGGGGCGGGCCGCGCGGGCGAGGACGACCTCGCCGTCCGCTTCCACCACCCCGTCGGCGAGCGGGGTGCGCTCGGGGGCGGCCCTGCCGCCGAGCCCGCCGCCGAGCAGGGCACGGAGCCGGGGGCGTACGGAGCGGGCGCGCAGGACGCGGTCGACCTCGCGCCAGGTGACGTCGGTGGCGTACGAGACGGTGCGCGCGGCCTCGTACACCCGGCGCAGAGTCGCGTCGGCGTCGGGCAGGCCCAGTGCCTCGGCGACCTGGTCCTGTTCCTGGAGGGCGAGGCGGTCGGTGGCGCGGCCGGTGGTGAGGTGGAGTGCGTCGCGGACGTCGAGGAGGGTGCGGCGGGCGTCGGCGAGCCCTTCGCGGGGGGCGTCGGCGACCCAGGAGGCGGCGACGGCGCGCAGCGCGGTGGCGTCGCGGAGGCCGCCGCGGGCCTCCTTGAGGTCGGGTTCCAGGAGGAACTGGAGCTCGCCCGTGCGCGCGGCCCGCTCCCGGCAGAGTTCGTGGAGGGCGGGGAGGCGTTTGGCGGCCTGGTTGCGCCAGTCGGCGAGGACCGCGGTGCGCAGGGCGGCGACGAGGCCGAGGTCCCCGGCGACGGGGCGGGCGTCCAGCAGGCCGAGCTGGACCTTGAGGTCCTCGCCCGCGGTCCTGCGGGCCTCGCCGGGGGTGCGCACGGAGTGGTCGAGGGCCAGGCCGAGGTCCCAGACGGGGTACCAGAGGCGGTCGGCGAGGGCGGCCAGTGCCCCGGCGTCGGCGCTGCCGTCGTGCAGGAGCAGCAGATCGAGGTCGCTGCGCGGGGAGAGTTCGCCGCGGCCGTAGCCGCCGACGGCGACGAGGGCGGCGCCGCGGACCCGGGTCCGTCCGGCGGCCGCGGTGAACAGACCGGTCAGCCAGTCGTCGGTGAGGCGGGCGAGGGCCGCACGGCGCGGCGGCCCGGACCGCGTCCCCTCCTGGAGGAGACGCAGCCGGGCCGCCGCGTAGCCGCTGGGTCCCGACGCTGCGGATTCGGTGGTCGCTTCGGTGCTCGTCACCCAGCTGCCTTTCCGTTGGCGGGCCGTCGGTCAGAGGGCGTCCGGGCCGCGTTCACCGGTCCGGACACGGACGGCGGTCTCGACCGGGACGCTCCAGACCTTGCCGTCCCCGATCTTGCCGGTCCGGGCCGCTTTCACCACCACGTCGATGAGCTGTTCGGAGTCCTCGTCCTCGACCAGGACCTCGATCCGGATCTTCGGGACGAGGTCGACGGTGTACTCGGCACCCCGGTAGACCTCGGTGTGCCCGCGCTGACGCCCGTACCCGCTGGCTTCCGTGACGGTGAGGCCCTGGACTCCGAAGGCCTGGAGGGCCTCCTTGATCTCGTCCAGCCGGTGCGGCTTCACGACTGCGGTGATGAGCTTCATGCGTCCACCTTCTCTGCCTTCGATGCTGCCGTCGTGCCCTGTGCCGGGGCGGAGGTACGGGTGGCGCCGCCGCCCGCGCCGCTGAAGTCGTACGCCGTCTCGGCGTGCTCGACCTGGTCGATGCCGGAGATCTCGTCGTCCTCGGGGACCCGCATCCCGATGGTCCGGTCGAGCACGAGGGCGAGGAGCGCGGAGACGACCAGGGAGTAGGCGAGGACGGCGAGGACGCCGACGGCCTGCTTGCCGAGCTGGTCGAGGCCGCCGCCGTAGAAGAGGCCGGCCGCGTCGGACTGGACACCGCCGGTGGCGAAGAGGCCGACGAGCAGGGAGCCGGCGATACCGCCGACGAGGTGGACGCCGACGACGTCCAGGGAGTCGTCGTAGCCGAACCGGTACTTCAGGCCGACGGCCATGGCGCAGAGCACCCCGGCGACGGCACCGACGGCGATGGCGCCGAGCGGGCTGACCGAGCCGCCGGCCGGGGTGATGGCGACGAGTCCGGCGACGGCCCCGGAGGCGGCGCCGAGCGTGGTGAAGGAGCCGTGGCGCAGCTTCTCGTATCCGAGCCAGGCGAGCATCGCGGCGGCGGTGGCCACCTGTGTGTTGACGAACATGACGGCGCCGACGCCGTCGTCGTTGCCGAGCCAGGAGCCCGCGTTGAAGCCGAACCAGCCGAACCACAGGAGACCGGCGCCGAGCATGACGAGCGGCAGGCTGTGCGGCCGCATCGGGTCCTTCCCGAAGCCGACGCGCTTGCCGATGACGAGGATCACGCCGAGGGCGGCGGCACCCGCGTTGATGTGGACGGCGGTACCGCCGGCGAAGTCGATGACCCCCATCTCGAAGAGCCAGCCGCCCGCGCCCCAGACCCAGTGGGCGACCGGGAAGTAGACGAGGGTGACCCAGAGGGTGATGAAGACCGCCCAGGCGGTGAACTTGACGCGGTCGGCGAGGGCGCCGCTGATCAGGGCGGGGGTGAGGACGGCGAACATCAGCTGGAAGACGGCGAAGACGTAGACCGGGATGGTGTAGCCGTCCCAGAGTTCGGTGACGCCGATCCCGCTGAGGCCGACGTAGTCCGCGCTCCAGCCGATGAGCGAGCCGGTGTCGGTGCCGAAGGCGAGGCTGAATCCGTAGAGCACCCACAGGACGGTGACGATCCCGAGGCTGATGAAGCTCATCATCAGCATGTTGAGGGTGCTCTTGACGCGGACCATGCCTCCGTAGAAGAAGGCCAGGGCCGGGGTCATGAGCATCACCAGGGCCGAGCAGATGAGCATGAACCCGGTGTTGGCGGCAGACAGCTCCGGGGCGTCTGCGGCAAGCGTCGTGATGCCTGGGGGCATCGGCGTCTCCTCGTCGTCGGTGCGGCCTCGTGCGGGGAAAGCCGCGGGACCACTGGGAAAAGGTGCGGGCCGGTTATGGGCCATGAGATTGACCCAGCGCCGTTTCCACGGATGCCGCACGGTGTTTCGCACCAGTGACGAAGAGGGAGCGCGTGTTACGGCGGAATGAACCGCCGGGGGTGTGTCCGGTGCCCCGGCTGCCGTGCGGCCCACGCCGCATACGGTGCGGTTGAGGCGCCGGGACACAGGAACCGGCCACGGCGGCCCTCCGTATGACCGGCGATGGGGGAGCCGGGTCGGGGTGTACGGGAGGGACGCCGCGGCCGGCGGCGGTCGGGCCGGGTCAGACCGCTTCGGCGGTCTCCGGCAGCTGTTCGGTGAGCCGGTCGGTGAGCCGGGCGACATCGTCGACATCGCCGAAGTCCCTGGCGGCCGTGTCGACGGTCTTGCGCAGCCGGGTGTTCACCCGCTCGGAACGCACCTTCCTGGCGATCTTCAGCGCCTCGCCGGCCAGCACCGTGGACTGCTCCGGCTCGCGCTTGAGCAGATGGACGGTGGCCATCCCGATCAGATTGAGCGCGTACGAGCGCTGGTGCTCGTCGTCCTCGCCGAAGAGGTCGACGGCCTTGGCCATGACGGGCTCGGCGAGCGAGGCGTACGTGGGGCTGCGGCCCGCGACATAGGCCAGGTCGCGGTAGGAGTGGGCGTTCTCGCCGTTGAGCTCGGCCTCGGAGAAGAAGCGGATCCAGTCCGGTTCGGGCTCGCCGTCGAGTCCGGCGTCGAGGAAGGTGTCCTCGGCCATGCGGACGGCCCGCTTGCACTTGCTGGGCTGGCCCATGTTGGCGTAGGCGCGGGCCTCCATCGCATACAGCATGGCCTGGGTGCGGGGCGTGGCGCAGTCCCGGCTGCCGTACTGGGCGAGATGGATGAGTTCCAGGGCGTCGTCGGGGCGGCCGAGGTGGATCATCTGGCGGCTCATGCTGGACAGCACATAGCTGCCGAGCGGCTTGTCACCGGCTTCCTTGGCCGCGTGCAGGGCCAGGACGAAGTACTTCTGCGCGGTGGGCTGGAGGCCGACGTCGTAGCTCATCCAGCCCGCCAGCTCGGCGAGTTCGGCCGCGCACCGGAAGAGCCGCTTGGACGTGGCCGCGGGCTGCGGCTCCTGCAACAGGTCGGTGACCTCGTGGAGCTGGCCGACGACGGCTTTGCGGCGCAGTCCGCCGCCGCACTGCGCGTCCCACTGGCGGAACATCGCGGTGGTGGACTCCAGCAGATCCAGCTCCGGCCGGGAGAGCCGGGAGGGACGGCGGGCGGCGGCGGGCGACTCCTCCTCCGCGGTGTCCGTGCCGGCCACCGGCACCAGCCAGCGCTGCATGGGTTCGATGAGCGCGGGGCCCGCGGCGAGGGCGAGCGAGGTGCCGAGGAATCCGCGCCGGGCGAGCATCAGGTCGCTGCGGGAGAACTCGCTGAGCAGGGCGACGGTCTGCGGGCCCGCCCACGGCAGGTCGACACCGGCCACCGAGGGGGACTGGTGCGCGGTGCGCAGCCCGAGGTCCTCGACGGCCACGACACTGCCGAAACGTTCCGAGAAGAGTTCGGAGAGGATGCGCGGGATCGGCTCGCGGGGCTGTTCGCCGTCCAGCCAGCGCCGCACGCGGGAGGTGTCGGTGCTGATGTGCAGGGCACCCATCTGCCGCGCCCGCCGGTTCACCTGCCGGGCGAGCTCGCCCTTGGACCAGCCGCTGCGCACGAACCACGATCCCAGTTGCCCGTTGGGGCGCTTCCCGGCATTCGTCCCGCCTGCGCCGCTGCCACTCACTGGAACGCCCCCATCCCGCCGAAAACCTCATCGCGCGAACCACTAGTCAGAATGCCGTGCACCGGTGCTGTCCGTACGGAGATCGCGCACCATCGAACGGGAAATCGGTTTGCCTCCGGCATACCCGTGGGTGCACATACTTCCAGGGTTCGTGTACCGACGGTAATCCTACGATCACCCCTCCCGCGAGGGCCCTTACGGAAACGCCACCATTCGCCACCCCTTCGAATGAACCCGACTGCCACCGGGCGCGCTTGACTTGACAGACGACGATCAGCGGCAGGCGGATTGGGGCACTCAGGGGGCGTGTAATCCGCGCCATTCACCCTCTGTGCACACCCGCGCGCCGCCCGATCGAGAGCGACAGCGGAGGGTTGAGCGAAGGCTCCGGGTCGTAACCACCGATGACTCGGACCCGTTGGAGGGGGTATGGGCTTCACGATCGGCGGCATCCGCGAGATGCGATCCGGCTCACGGCGCCGCGGCCGCACGGCCGAGGGCACCGCGGTGGCCGAGTACACAGGACTCTGGGGCTGGGCGGTGGTGCCCGGCGCGCGGGCCGTGGCGGGCGTCTGCTCGTGCGGCGACCCGCGGTGCCCGGCGCCCGGCGACCATCCGCTGGCCTTCGCCCGCGAGGTGCCGGCCGGTGCCACCCTCGATGTCGCCGCGCGGGCCTGGTCCGAGGTGCCCGGCGCCTCGATGCTGCTGCCCGTGGGCCGCGCCTTCGACGTCCTGGAGGTCGCCGAGGGAGCCGGGCGCCGCGCGCTGGGCCGGCTGGAGCGGATGGGCCTGCCGCTGGGGCCGGTGGCCGTGACCCCGGCGGGCCGGGCCCAGTTCCTCGTCGCCCCGGGAGCCGCCGCCGAGCTGCCCCGGCTGCTCTACCGGATGGGCTGGGACGACGCCGGTCTGGATCTGCGGGCACTGGGCCCCGGATCGCACATCACCGCTCCGCCGTCCGATCTCGGCGGCCTCGGGCCGGTCCGCTGGCTGCGCCCCCCGGTCCTGGACACCGCGGCCGCTCCCCCGCAGGCGCGGCTGCTGCTGGGCACGCTGGCGTACATCTGCCACCGCTCATAGGCGCCGGTCCGCCCCACCGCGCGCCGGCGCACGATCCCTCTCGGGCATACGAACGGGCGGCGGCCCCCACGAGGGGGTCCGCCGCCCGTTGTCCGTGCGGAGGGGTCAGTCGCCGATCAGCGCGTCGACGAAGGCTCCCGGCTCGAACGGGGCCAGGTCGTCCGGACCCTCACCGAGACCGATCAGCTTCACCGGCACCCCGAGCTCACGCTGGACGGCGATGACGATGCCGCCCTTGGCGGTGCCGTCCAGCTTGGTGAGGACGATGCCGGTGATGTCGACGACCTCGGCGAACACCCGGGCCTGGACGAGTCCGTTCTGCCCGGTGGTGGCGTCCAGGACGAGCAGCACCTCGTCCAGCGGGCCGTGCTTCTCCACGACCCGCTTGACCTTGCCGAGCTCGTCCATCAGTCCGGTCTTGGTGTGCAGACGGCCCGCGGTGTCGATGAGGACGACATCCGCGCCCTCGGCGATGCCTTCCTTCACCGCGTCGAAGGCGATCGACGCCGGATCGCCGCCCTCCGGCCCGCGGACCGTGCGGGCGCCGACGCGCTCGCCCCAGGTCTGGAGCTGGTCGGCGGCGGCGGCCCGGAAGGTGTCGGCGGCGCCGAGCACGACGCTGCGGCCATCGGCGACGAGCACCCGGGCCAGCTTGCCGGTGGTGGTGGTCTTGCCGGTGCCGTTGACGCCGACGACCATGACGACGCCGGGGGTCTCGGCGCCGCCCTCCGTCTTGACCTCACGGTCGAAGTCGGGGCCGAGCAGGGTGATCAGCTCCTCGCGGAGCAGGGCGCGCAGATCCTCGGGGGTGCGGGTGCCGAGCACCCGGACGCGCTCGCGCAGCCGCTCCACCAGTTCCTGGGTGGGGGCGACGCCGACGTCCGCGGTGAGGAGGGTCTCCTCGATCTCCTCCCAGGTGTCCTCGTCGAGGTTGTCCCGCGACAGGAGCGTGAGCAGCCCCTTGCCGAGGGAGTTCTGCGAGCGGGCGAGCCGGGCGCGGAGCCGGACGAGCCGTCCGGCGGTGGGCTCGGGGACCTCCAGCGCGGGGGCGGCCTCCGGTTCGGCGACGGCCGGGGCTTCCCCGGCGGGAGCCTCGGTGTCCGGGAGACCGACCTCCTCGACGGTGCGCCGCGCTTCGTCGCGCGGCGCCTCGGCTTCCTCGCCGACACGGGGCTCGGCGGGAGGAGTGATGGTCGGCGTGCTCGACGGTGCCGAGGGCGGCAGCTGCTTCTTCTTGCGGCTGCTGACCACGAGCCCGCTGATCAGGCCGACCGCGACCAGGGCGATGACTACAGCAAGGATGACGATTTCCATAACCCGTCCAGTATCGGCCACAGCCGCACCTGGGCGTGGCCGTGGCGGATCCCGCACGAATCCCCCGCAACTTATGCCCCCTTTTGGGGGTAGAGGCGCATCTTGGGCGGCCACCCGTCCCGCGGAGGTGTCCGGCGAGCGGACCCTGGCCTTCTGACGCTCCGTCAGTTACGGTGCCCGCCTCCACCAGGCCCGCCCGGCGAAGGGGACACCCGTCATGGCCTTCACAGTGGTCCGGTTCAATCTCGTCGATCCCGACGCCACCCCCGGGACCCTCTCGGCCCGCTACCGCGCGGCGCTGGAGATGGCCGCGTACGCCGACGGGCACGGCATCGACACGGTGCAGACCGAGGAGCACCACGGCGCCGCCAACTCCTGGCTGCCCTCTCCCCTCGTCTTCGCCGGTTCGGTCTTCGGCGCGACCCGGCGGATCGCGGTGACCGTGTCGGCGATCATCGGCCCGCTGCACGATCCGCTGCGGCTGGCCGAGGACATCGCGGTGCTCGACCTGCTCAGCGCGGGCCGGCTGGTCACCGTCGCGGGCATCGGCTACCGGCCCGCCGAGTACGAGCGGGCCGGGGTGGAGTGGGGCCGGCGCGGCAGGCTCCAGGACGAGCTGCTGGAGACGCTGCTGCTGGCGTGGACCGGGGAGCCGTTCCCGTACCGGGGCCGTACGGTCACGGTCACCCCGCGCCCGTACACCCGGCCGCACCCCCTGCTGCTGGTGGGCGGCAGCTCGCGGGCGGCGGCGCGGCGGGCGGCCCGGCTGGGGCTGCCGCTCTTCCCCAGCGCGCATCTGCCGGAGCTGGAGGCCTACTACCACGAGCAGCGCGCGGAGCACGGCACGGAGGGCTTCTGCATGATGCCCGCCGCCACGACGCCGCTGCTGCACGTCTCCGAGGACCCGGAGCGGGCGTGGGCGCTGTACGGCCGGCACTTCCTGCACGAGGCCCGCACCTACTCCTCCTGGCAGTCGAAGGACATCCGCTCGGCGGTGCGCTCGACGGCGACGACGGTGGCGGAACTGCGCGAGGAGGGCGTGTACCGGATCCTCACGCCCGCGCAGTGCGCGGAGCTGGACGCGGACAGCCTGGTGCTGCACCCGCTGTGCGGCGGGATGCCGGTGGAGGAGGGCTGGCGCAGTCTGCGCCTGTTCTGCGGGGCGGTCGGGGGCTGAGCGGCCGGGCGGGCACGGCCCGCCGGGGCGCCCTCAGCCCATCTCCTCCAGCGTCTTGCCCTTGGTCTCCTTCACGAACCTGAGCACGAAGGGGATCGAGAGCGTGGCGAAGCAGGCGTAGATGATGTACGTGCCCGACAGGTTCCAGTCGGCCAGGCTCGGGAAGCTCGCGGTGATCGCCCAGTTGGCGATCCACTGCGCGGACGCGGCGACGCCGAGCGCGGCGGCGCGGATCCGGTTGGGGAACATCTCGCCGAGGAAGACCCAGACCACCACACCCCACGACAGGGCGAAGAAGAGCACGAACACATGGGCCGCGACCAGGGCGACGGCGCCCTGGGCGGTGGGCAGCTTGCCGTCGACGAGCGCGGCGGAGAACGCCCAGGCCTCGAAGGCCAGCGCGATCGCCATCCCGGTCGAGCCGACCAGCGCGAGCGGCCTGCGGCCCACCCGGTCCACCAGCACCATCGCGATCACCGTGCCGATGATGTTGATGATCGAGGTGGTGAACGAGTAGAAGAACGAGTCGGTCGGGTCGATGCCGACGGACTGCCACAGCGTCGCCGAGTAGTAGAACGCCACGTTGATGCCGACGAGCTGCTGGAAGACGGACAGTCCGATACCGACCCAGACGATGGGCAGGAAGCCCCAACGGCTGCCGAGCAGGTCCTTGAAGGTCGACTTGTGCTCCCGGCGCATGGCGGTCTCGATCTCCGCCACCCGGCGGTCGAGGTCGATGTGCTCGCCCTCGACCTCGGCGAGGATCTCCCGGGCCCGCTGCCTCTTGCCGACCGAGATCAGGAAGCGCGGCGACTCGGGGATCGCGAACGACAGCAGCCCGTACAGGAGCGCGGGGAGGACCATCACGCCGAGCATCCACTGCCACGCCTCCAGGCCGCCGATCTTGCCGCGCTGGTCTCCGTCGGCGATCTGGAGGATGCCGTAGTTGACCAGCTGGGAGATGGCGATGCCGATGACGATGGCGGCCTGCTGGAAGGAGCCGAGCCGGCCGCGGTAGGCGGGCGGCGAGACCTCGGCGATGTACGCCGGGCCGATCACGGAGGCCATGCCGATGGCGAAGCCGCCGATGATGCGCCACATCGCCAGGTCCCACAGCGCGAACGGCAGCGCCGAGCCGACGGCGCTGACGGTGAAGAGCACGGAGGAGATCTGCATGCAGCGGATACGGCCGATGCGGTCGGCGATACGTCCCGCGGTGGCGGCGCCGATCGCGCAGCCGATCAGGGCGATGGCGATGACCTGGGCGAGGGTGCCGGAGCCGATGTCGTACCGGTCGCGGATGGCTTCGACGGCGCCGTTGATGACGGAGCTGTCGTAGCCGAAGAGGAAACCGCCCATCGCCGCGGCGGCGGTGATGAAGATGACATGGCCGAGATGGTCCGGATGGGCCTCTCGGGCTCCGGGCACCGGCCCCCGCGATGCGCCGCTCACATGAACTCCCGGTGCCCGGCCGCGTCGTCGGACGTGGGGGGTGGACGCCTCGGACCGACCGGCGCGTGGGGGGCGGCGTCGCGGAACCGGGACCGCGCATCCGCGGCGTTGTCGTCACTCACCATGGTTCCTTTCCCCAAGCTCTCGACCGGGCCCGGCCAGGGGAGAACCCCTGCAGCTGCACGCGCCCGGCCCCGCTCCTTCTCGCACTGCCATGTACCGGTCGGTCCAAGTGGCGCACAGGATCGGGCCCGCCACCACTCGAAGATGAATTCGCCCGCTCGGGAATTGCTGACTCATCCGCCGGAGCCGGGCCTTCTCCGGCGCTCTTTGCCGATGGACCGACGTCTACCCGGGATCGCGGAAATACCGCGTCGAAGCGGTGACGCCCAAGTGAAGGTTCAGCGCAGCCGCTGACTGATGACCTTCGACACTCCGTCACCCTGCATGGAGACCCCGTACAGCGCGTCGGCCACCTCCATCGTCCGTTTCTGGTGCGTGATCACGATCAGCTGGGAACTCTCCTGGAGCTCCTCCATGATCCGGATCAGCCGCTGGAGATTGGTGTCGTCCAGCGCCGCCTCGACCTCGTCCATCACGTAGAAGGGACTGGGTCGGGCCTTGAAGATCGAGACCAGCAGCGCCACGGCCGTCAGGGACCGCTCGCCGCCCGACAGCAGCGAGAGCCGCTTCACCTTCTTGCCGGGCGGGCGGGCCTCGACATCCAGGCCGGTGGTGAGCATGTTGCCGGGATCGGTCAGGATCAGCCGGCCCTCACCGCCGGGGAACAGCCGGGAGAACACCCCCTCGAATTCGCGGGCGGTGTCGTGGTACGCCTCGGTGAACACCTGCTCGACCCGCTCGTCCACCTCCCTGATCACCTGGAGCAGGTCGGCCCGGGTCTTCTTCAGGTCTTCAAGCTGCTCGGACAGGAACTTGTGCCGCTCCTCCAGCGCCGAGAACTCCTCAAGGGCGAGCGGATTCACCTTCCCGAGTTGCTGGTACGCCCGTTCGGCCGCCTTCAGCCGCTTCTCCTGCTCGGCCCTGACGAACGGCCTCGGCAGGTTGCGCGGATGCTCCGGATCCTCCGGCAGCTCCTCGCCCTGGGCCGCCGGGGACGGGGGTACGAGACGGTCGGGGCCGTACTCGGCGGCCAGCCCGGCGGGCTCCACCCCGAGCTCCTCCAGCGCCTTCGTCTCCAACTGCTCCATCCGCAGCCGCTTCTCGGCGCCCAGCACCTCACCGCGGTGGACCGAGTCGGTCAGCCTGTCCAGCTCGCCCTTCAGCTCCCGGCCCCGGTCGCGCCCGGCCGCCAGCTCCCGCTCCCGCCCGGCCTTCGCCGTCTCGGCCGCGGTCCGCTCGTCCTGCGCCCGTACGACGGACACCTCCACGTGCGCGAGCAGCTGGCGGGCCCCCGAGGCGACGGCCGAGGCCACCGCGGCCTCGTGCCGCAGCCTGGCCCGGTGCCGCTCGGCGCGGGCGCGGGCCTCACGTTCGGCGCGGGCGGCGCGGTCCAGGGAGTCGGCGCGCCCGGCGAGGGACTTCACCCGCTCCTCGTGGGTACGGGCCTGGAGACGGGCCTCCATCTCGGTCTGGCGGGCGTTGGCACCGTCGGCGGCGAGCCGGTCCCGTACGGAGGTGTCGGGCTCCTCCTCCACGGGCATCTCCTCGGCCACGAGCAGCCGCTCGGCCAGCTCCCGCGCCTCCTCCGTCGCCCGCTCCAGGGCCTCCTGGGCACGCGCCGCGGAGGCGGCCATCCGCTCCGCCTCGCCCGCCGCGCCCCGGGCCTGTCCGGCGAGCCGCCCCAGCTGCTGGGCCACCCCCGACTTCTCCCGCTCGGCGGCACGCCGCCGCTCCCCCAGCTCCTCCACGAGCAGGGCACCGGCCCGGCGCCGCTCCCCCGCGAGCTGCTGGGCCCCGGCCAGTTCCTCGCACCGTACGGCCAGCTCGGCCAGGGAGGCGGCCGCCTCGTCGACGGACGCCTGCACCTCCAGGAGGCTCGGCGCCCCGGCGGAACCGCCGTGCGCGAAGTGGGCCGACAGCACGTCGCCCTCGGCGGTCACCGCGGTCAGCTCCGGATGCGCGGCGACGAGATCCTCGGCGTCCTCCAGGGTGCTGACGACGACCATGTCCCGCACCAGCCGGTGTACGGCGCCCATCAGTTCGACGGGCCCCCGCACCAGTCCGGCCACGGAGGGGGCCCCTCCGGTCCCCTGGGCACCGGCCGGCGGTTCGCCGCCCGCCCGCGCGTCCCGCGGAGCACCCGGCCGCGTACCGCCACCGCCCAGCAGCAGCGCCGCGCGCCCCGCGTCCTGCTTGCGCAGCAGCCGGATCGCGTCCGCCGCGGTGGCCGGGTCCGTCACCGCCACCGCGTCCGCCGCGGCGCCCAGGGCGGCGGCCACCGCGACCTCGTACCCCGGCACCACCGTGAGCAGTTCCGCGGCCGGGCCGAGCAGGCCGTGCAGCCGGTCGCGGGCGCCGAGCAGCGCGCCGGTGCCGTCCTTGCGGCGCAGGCCCAGGGCCAGCGCCTCGTGCCGGGCCGCGACCGCGGCGCGTTTGCGCTCGGCGGCCGTCGCGGCCTCCCGGGCCGCGCCATGGGCCGACTCCGCCCCGGCGAGCGCGCGCTTGGCGTCCTCGTGCCGCCCGGCCAGCTCCGCGTCGTCCGCGTCCAGACCGTCGACCTCGGCCCTGAGCTGCTCGTACTCCTCCTGGGCCGCGACCGCGCGCTCCTGCGCCTCGTCCCGCGACGCGGCCAGCCGGTCGATCTCCGCCTGCGCCGAACCCGCCCGGCCGCGGGCGGCGTTGACCTGGCCGTGCAGCCGGGCGAGCCCCTCGCGCCGGTCCGCGATGGCCCGTGCCGCGTCCTTGAGCCTGCGTTCCTCGGCCGCCAACTCCCGTTCCAGGTCGGACCGGTGGGCGACGGTGTCCTCCAGGGCGTGCTCGGCGGCCTCCAGCGCGGCCGTCAGCTCCGCCTCCTGCTCGCGGATCCGGGCGGCCTCGCGCTCCATGTCCTCCGGGTCCCGGCCGCGCCGCTCCTCGGCGGGCGCCTCGGTGGCGCTCTTCACCCGGGCGTCGGCCAGCGAGATCGTGCCCCGCACCCGCTCGGCGAGCTGCGACAGTTCGTACCAGGTCTGCTGGGCGCGCTGGAGCCGGGGCGCGAGGCGGCGGACCTCGCCCTCCAGCTCCGCCTCCCGGGCGAGCGCCGCCTTGAGTTCGGCCTCCGCGGCGTCCTTGCGCTTCTTCAGTTCGGCCTCGTCGGCGATCTCGTCGCGCAGGGCGCCGCGCAGGGTGACGAGGTCGTCCGCGAGCAGCCGCAGCCGGGCATCGCGCAGATCGGCCTGGATGACCGCGGCCCGGCGGGCCACCGCCGCCTGTCTGCCGAGCGGCTTCAACTGGCGGCGCAGTTCGTCGGTGAGGTCCTGGACGCGGGCCAGATTGGCCCCCATCGCGTCCAGCTTCCGCAGCGCCTTCTCTTTTCGCTTGCGGTGTTTGAGCACGCCCGCGGCTTCCTCGATGAAGGCGCGGCGGCCCATCGGGTCCGCGTGCAGCACGGAGTCCAGCTGCCCCTGCCCGACGATGACATGCATCTCACGGCCGATACCGGAGTCCGAGAGGAGTTCCTGGATGTCCAGCAGCCGGCAGGTGTCGCCGTTGATCTGGTATTCGCTGCCGCCATTGCGGAACATGATCCGGGTGATCGTGACCTCGGCGTATTCGATGGGAAGCGCGCCGTCGGAATTGTCGATGGTCAGCGACACCTCGGCCCGGCCCAGCGGTGGCCGCCCGGTCGTACCGGCGAAGATCACGTCTTCCATCTTGCCGCCCCGCAGGGATTTGGCTCCCTGTTCACCCATGACCCAGGAGAGCGCGTCCACCACATTGGATTTCCCGGATCCATTGGGGCCGACGACACAGGTGATCCCCGGTTCGAACCGCAGGGTCGTGGCGGAGGCGAACGATTTGAATCCACGCAGGGTCAGAGCCTTGAGGTGCACGCCGCCGGACTCTACCTTTCACTCTCGGTTTCGCTGATGAAGGTGCAGGGCACATCAGACGGTAAGGGAAGGGCTCTACGTCCGGGCAGGCCCGGGGGCGAGTCCAGGGGGAAGTCCGGGGCGGGAAAGCGGACCGGGGGGTCGGGAACGAAATAAGGGACGCCGAGGCGTCCCTGTAAATCTTGCGCAGTCCTGCGTGACGGATCGCTGATGCACCGGAGGACGAGGAGATCCTCGGTCTTCCGGACATGGGCGGAACCGGAGACGATCCCGGATTCCGGGAGGTCCTCGGTGTTCCGGGACGGCGATCCGTGACGAAGACAATCCAGAGTGGTTCTCAGGCGACTGAGCGTGCCTGTGCCCGACCGGCCCGACAGGGCCACCGGTCAGGTCAGCGCAGGCTCCGCCTGGGGTACGTCGATGTCGATGCTGTCGAGCAGCGACTCTTGGTGCTGGGCGGCGGCGTTCAACGCGTCGTTCTCGTCCTGGATCCTTACGAGCTCGGATTCCAGGTCCTGGACGCGCTGCTGGAGCCGTCGCATCTCGGCGAGGAGTCGCGGGTCGGAACCGCCGACGTAACCGAGAAGCGCCTTTGCCATGATGGATGGTCCTCCACACTGAGTGACCGACCGAGAGCGGTGTGGGTCGTGAGGGAATCGCACCCGCGGTGCTCGGCAGTGCCCTGTCAACACTGCGGTTCTGCTGCCAAACAGCTCTGCCAAACAGCTAAGGTGCGCGGGGTTTTCAGCGTCTCACCAAAAAGTTTGACGGTCAACACGATCACACCCCGTTGAGGCGGGTGTCCCGGGGGCGCGCGGCCGGACGATCATGCGGCGCGACTCTCCTGCGGGGCCCCGGGGGGCGTGGAGATCTTCGTTAATGCCGCAGCCTGGCACGACATTCCCTTCTTGGCAACCACAGGCCGCCGCCGGGTCCCTTCGCAGGTCATTTCGGGTGCGGCCCTATTTCCGACTCATCGGTAACCGCTCGGCGCACTCCGGACACGGAGCGGATCCGGAGTCCCCGGCACCGCCATGATCAACGGATCGCGAATCCCTCGTAACCCCCGCGCGGGGTGTCCCAGATCTCAGTGACTCCGTCCACGCGCCCGGGTGTGTCGTCGGAGCGCAGCCAGTCCAGCAGACGGTGGCAATTCTCACGTGGACCCTCGGCGACGACCTGCACCCGGCCGTCGTCGAGATTGAGGGCAAAGCCGGTCAGTCCACCGATCTCCAAAGCGTTTGCCCTGGTGAACCAGCGGAAGCCTACTTGCTGTACTCGGCCGCGTACCCAGACGACGAGTCGTGCATCTTCGCTCATGCGTGAACGCTAACCGGCCCATGGTTCCCGGAGCACTTCGCCCCCGTGACCCATGGCGTACAGTCCGGTCGCAAAGCTTCACTCGATCGGGTGAGCACGGCTGAGAAATGTGACGTCTCAGGGGCGTCCGGAGCATCAGGAAGGCACAGCGCATGGGACGCCACCGACGGTCAGCCGCGGGCTCCGCCGCTGAAGAACCCACGAGCGGGGACGGATTCGGGCACCCGGGTACGCGGCGGAGGAAGCGGACCTCCCTGCCCGTGCGGGCCGGTCTGCTCGGCATATCCGCGGCCGTGGCCATGGGAGCGGTCGCCTTCGCCTCGGGTCTGCTGCCCGGCGGCGACACCCGCACCGTGGGCGGCACGTCCACCGCGGACGAGGTGCGTCCCGGTGGCGCCCCGGACCTGCTGACACAGGGCAGCCGCTCGGCCGATCCGACCGACCGCGCCTCCGCTTCGGCCTCCGCACCCGCCAGCCGGGGCAGCGCACGGCCGGCGGCCCCCTCGAAGTCGGCTTCCGCTTCCGCCTCCGCCACCCCGGAGGAGAAGCCCTCGGCCACCGGCTCGAAGCGGCCCTCGGAGTCGAAGGGCCCCACGGCGGCCCCGAAGAAGAAGTCCGCGAGCCCGTCCGTGAAGGCCCCGTCCGCGAAGGCCCCGGCCGCCCCGAAGACCTCGTCCCCCGCGCCCTCGCGCAAGGCGCCGCCCCCCGCCCCCGCCGGCACCTCCGCCCAGGCCGCCGTCCTCGCCCTGGTGAACCAGGAGCGGGCGAAGGCCGGCTGCTCCCCGGTCACCACCAGCGCGCCGCTGACCGCACTCGCCCAGAACCTCAGCGAGGACATGGCGGCCCGCGGCTTCTTCGACCACACCGACCCCGACGGCGCGACCCCCTGGGACCGCGCCGCCAAGGCCGGCGTGCAGAACCTCGGCGGCGAGAACATCGCCCGCGGGCAGGCCGACGCCGAGGCCGTGATGGAGTCCTGGATGAACAGCGACGGACATCGCGCAAACATTCTCAACTGCGACTACAAGACCCTCGGAGTGGGCATGCACGCCGGCTCCGGCGGCCCCTGGTGGACACAGGACTTCGGCTTCTGACCCCTGCTGAGGCACTCCGGGCCCTCGCGTCCGCAGGCCCTCGCACCCACCGGCCCTCGTGCCGGCCGGACCTCGCACCCATGGCCCGCTTACGCCCGCACAGCGCACCCTCCTGGTGAGCGCTGTGCGGGCGTAAGCTGTCGTGCATGGACAGCCCCGCCTTCGACGTCTTCTCCCGGCAGTGCCCCTCGCGCGGCACGCTGGAGCATGTCACCGGACGCTGGGGCGGCCTGACGCTGGGCGCGCTGTACGAGGGCGGTCTCCGGTTCAACGAGCTGCGGCGCCGGGTCGACGGAGTGAGCGAGAAGATGCTCTCCCAGACCCTTCACGCGCTGGAGCGCGACGGGCTCGTCCACCGCGAGGCACAGCCCACCAACCCGCCCCGGGTGGACTACGAGCTCACCCCGCTCGGCCGTGAGGTGACAGGCCGGCTGATCGGGCTGATCGGGCTCGTGGAGGGCCGGATGGCCGAGGTGCTGGCGGCCCGTACGCGTTACGACGAGGCGCGCGGCGGTCGCTGACAGCGCGGGCAGTAGTAGCTGGAGCGGTTCATCCAGGGGCGGCGGCGCATCGGCGTACCGCAGCGGTGACACGGCTCGCCCTCCCGCCCGTACGCGTCGAGCGACCGGTCGAAGTAGCCGGACTCACCGTTGACGTTCACATAGAGGCTGTCGAAGCTGGTGCCGCCCTGGTCGAGAGCCGCGTTCATCACCTCGCGGGCATGGCCCAGCAGCTCGGCCGACTTGGACCGGGTGAGCGTCGCGGTCGGCCGGTCGAAGTGCAGCCTGGCCCGCCAGAGGGCCTCGTCGGCGTAGATGTTGCCGACGCCGCTGATCAGCGACTGGTCGAGCAGGGCGCGCTTGACCGTCGTACGGCGCAGGCGCAGGGCCGTGTGGAAAGCGGCGTCGTCGAACTCCGGGTCGAGCGGGTCACGGGCGATGTGCGCGATGGTGTCGGGCAGCCCGTCCGGAGTGTTGTCGTGGAGCGAGAGCCCGCCGAAGGTGCGCTGGTCGACGAAGCGCAGTTCGGTGCCGAGCGCGTCGTCGAACCGGATCCTGACCCGCAGGTGCTTCTCGTCCGCGGCGTCCTCGCCCTGCACGAGCAGCTGACCGCTCATACCGAGATGGCCGAGCAGCGAGGAGGACGCGTCGTCCAGCGGCACCCAGAGGTACTTGCCGCGGCGCATCGCCGTACCGAACCGGGCCCCGTGCAGCCGCGCCGCGAAATCCACGCCGCCCGCGAGGTGCCTGCGGACCGCACGTGGGTGGAGGACCTCGACCTCGGTGACGGTGCGGCCGGTGACCCAGCGCTCCAGACCTCGCCGTACGACTTCTACCTCGGGCAGCTCGGGCACGATGGCGCTCCTGGAACGACGTGGTGGTACGGGACGGTGGGGACGGCGAAGGACGCGCGGACCGGCGGCGGGTACCGCGCGGACAGCGAAAACCCCCCGGTGCGCGAGGCACCGAGGGGTTCCCGGTCGGTTCAGGCCGGAGCGGCGTCCGTGTTCGGCGACGGGTCGGCAGGGGTGTCGGCGACCCCTCCGTCGGCTGCGGCCTTCGCCGCGGCCTCCCGCGCTTCCGCGGCGGCGCTGATCTCACGCCAGGCGGATTCCGCCGCCTGCTGCTCCGCTTCCTTCTTGCTACGGCCGGTGCCGGTGCCGTACGAGACACCACCGACGCGAGCAGCAGCAGTGAAGGTCTTCTCGTGGTCCGGGCCGGTCTCCGTGACGAGGTACTCGGGGACTCCGAGGCTCTCGCTCGCGGTGAGTTCCTGGAGACTGGTCTTCCAGTCCAGGCCGGCGCCGAGGTTCGAGGACCTGTCGATCAGCGGGTCGAAGAGCCGGTGAACCAGCTCGGAGGCCGCGCTGAGGCCCTGGTCGAGATAGACCGCGCCGATCACCGCTTCAAGGGTGTCGGCGAGGATGGAAGCCTTGTCCCGGCCCCCCGTGCCCTCTTCACCGCGGCCGAGCCGGATGAAGGAGCCGAGTTCGAGGCCGCGGCCCACTTCCGCAAGTGCACGCGAGTTGACCACCGCGGCCCGCAACTTGGCCAGCTGGCCTTCGGGCAGGTCGGGGTGGGTGCGGTACAGCGTGTCCGTGACCACCAGGCCGAGCACCGAATCCCCGAGGAATTCGAGCCGCTCGTTGGTGGGCAGGCCGCCGTTCTCGTATGCGTACGAACGGTGGGTCAGCGCACGCACCAGAAGGGCGGACTCGAGGTGATACCCGAGCCGCCCTTCCAGAAGCGTGTGGGACGAGGCTGTGTTGACGTTGTCTGCCTGCTTCTTGGCACTGGACAACTCAGACATCGGGCCTCTCACCAGCCGCTCAGACCTCGAGGACCTGGCGCTTGTTGTAGGTGCCGCAGCTCGGGCACGCAATGTGCTGGAGCTTCGGCTCCTGGCAACGCTCGCACGAAACCAGGGTGGGGACCGCAGCCTTCCACTGCGACCGGCGGTGGCGCGTGTTGCTGCGCGACATCTTCCGCTTCGGAACAGCCACGGCTACTTCTCCTGCTTCTCGTCGACGCCAGGTTCGGCGCCGCCCATGTTGTCCTTCTCGCCGTCCTGAACGGTCTCGGCGAGTCCTTGCAGTGCCGCCCAACGGATGTCGACGGCATCGTGGTGGTGTCCGGGATTCTCGTCCAGCCTGATTCCGCATTCGGAACACAGACCGAGGCAGGTCTCCTTGCACACCGGCTGCATGGGCAGTGCGAGCACTACCGCGTCACGCAGCACTGACTCGAGGTCGAACAAGCCGTCCTCAAGGAAGAACACGTCCTCGTCGTCCTCGGCGTCGTCGGCCGGGTCCGCCGCTTTGCCGCGGCCCCGGTCATCGGCGTCAGGGTACGAGAACATCTCCTGGAAGTCCGCTTCGACCTTGACGGTCAGCGGCTCCAGACACCTTACGCACTCCCCCTCGGCCGACGCACGGGCGGTGCCTGTGACAAGCACCCCTTCCATGACCGATTCGAGGCGGATGTCCAGCACCACGGGTGCGCCTTCCGGCACACCGATGACGCCGTCGATACCCAGATCCCTGGGCGCCTCCACCGAGCGGGTCAGCCGCTTGAGGGCACCGGGACGCCGGCCCAGCTCGTGCGTATCGAACACGAGAGGGTTTCGGTGGTCGAGGTGGCCGTTCAGGGCTTTTCCTGCTTTCGCGATCATGTGCGTCGTGCTGCTTCGGGAGGGGCCGGCCCGGTCCGGAGTCGAAACGGGCAGCCGGGATCGCGGATCTACGCGCGACCGAAGAGCCAGGATACTTGACGTACCGCTCAGCACCCAATCCGGGCCGGTCCGCCCCCGGGCCCACCGGCCCGGGACACCACGGTCAGCGGCCCTGTTCGTACCGGCGCAGCTGCTCCAGATCGATCATGCTGGTGTCGAACAGGCTGGTCTCGTCCAGTGCGCTCTCGCCCTGCGGGGCCGGAGCCGGAGGCTGGTCGGGCTGCTGGGGCCAGCCGTAGTCCTGCTGCGGCTGCTGGGCCTGCTGCGGCAGCTGGGCCTGCAGGTGGCCGGGGTCGTAGCCCTGCTGCTGGTAGGCGGCGTACGGGTCGGGCTGCTGCTGGTAGCCGTAGACGTCCGGCTGGAGCGGCTGCTCCTGGTAGGCGTACGTCTGCGCGTACTGCGGCTCGGGCTGCGCCTGGGCCGGGAAGTGCGGCTGCGGGGCCTGCTGCTGCGGGTCCGGGGTGGCGAGCTCGGCCAGACCGGCGAGGTAGTCGGCGTCACTGGTGTGCCCCTGGCTGCCCGCAGCGTCCTGCGCGGCCATGTGCGCACCGAGGTCGTCGCCGGCCACTCGGCCGTGCAACTTCTGCCGGCCCCGGCCGACCGCCTCCAGGGTCTTGGCGAGGACCGCCTCGAAGGCGCCGAGCTTGGTGTCCACGTACTCGTCGGCGCGGCGCTGGAGCGTGGCCGGGTCGGCGCTGCGCTCGGGCGCCTCGGCGAAGTCCGGGTCCTGGTATCCCTGCTCGTCCAGGCCCTGCCCCCGGCCCAGCAGCTTCTCGCGGCCGCGGTCCACGGAGCCGATGGTCTTGGTGAGGACGACCTCGAAGTTGGCGAGCTTGCTGTCGACGTACTCGTCGGCGTCGGCCCGGACCTCGTCGGCCTCCCGGCGGGCCTCGGAGAGGATCCGGTCCGCCTCGCTCCGTGACTGCCGGGCGATCTCGGTCTCGGAGACCAGGTTTCCGCGCTGGGCGTGGGCGGACTCGATGATCCGCCCGGCCTCCTGGCGGGCCTGCTCGACCAGCTGCTCATGGCCGCCGATCAGCTCCGCGGCCTGGGCCAGCGAGCCGGGCAGGGCCTGCCGCACCTCTTCGAGCATCGCGAGCAGTTCGGCGCGGTTGACCACGCACGACGCCGACATGGGCATGGAGCGGGCGCTCCCGACCGCTTCGACGATCTCGTCGAGCTTCTTCTGCACGTCCACCGTGTGCTCGCCACTCTCTACTGCTGTTGGAGCCGGACGGGACGACTGTAAGGCCAGTCGGCTCCCGCCCGACACCTGGTGACGGTCAGTCAGTGACTCACCGCTTGCCCAGGCGCTCTATGAGGGCTTCGTGGACGACCGGCGGCAGCAGGTGGGAGACATCGCCACCCCAGGTCGCGACCTCCTTGACCAAGGACGACGACAGGAAGCTGTAGGTGGGATTGGTCGGCACGAAGAGCGTCTCGACGCCGGAGAGGCCGTTGTTCATCTGGGCCATCTGGAGTTCGTAGTCGAAGTCGCTCACGGCCCGCAGGCCCTTCACGATCGCCGGGATCTCGCGCTGCTTGCAGAAGTCGACCAGCAGACCGTGGAAGGACTCGACCTCGACGTTGCCGAAGTCGGAGGTGACCCGGCGGATCAGATCTATCCGCTCCTCCACCTCGAAGAGTCCTTTCTTGGACTGGTTGATCATCACCGCGACGTGTACGACGTCGTACAGCTTCGAGGCTCGGCCAATGATGTCGAGATGTCCGTTGGTGATGGGGTCGAACGACCCCGGACAGACGGCGCGGCGCAACGTGATTCCCTCGCTCTCCGGTCCGGTCATCGTGCGTCTTCGCACGTAGAGGCGGCGCGACCGTACCAAAACGTTCCCTCGCCGTAGCGACGGGCCCGCAGTGGCTCGAATCCTTGCGGCCAGCCGAATTCTCCGCCTCTGGTGCTGCGCTCCACGGTGACGAGTGCGTCGCCCGTGAGCCAGCCCTCAGCACGGAGTGTGAGCAGGATCTCGCGAAGATCGCCATCGGTGACGGCGTACGGCGGGTCCAGGAAGACCACGTCGTACGGCTCCGCGGGCGCCGGTCCTGTCACGATCTGTTCGGCTTTGCCGGTACGGACCTCGGCGCCGGGCAGGCCGAGCGTGCGGACGTTGTCCCGGACGGTGCGGGCGGCCTTCGCGTCGGCCTCGACGAGGAGCGCGTGGGCGGCGCCCCGGGAGAGCGCTTCGAGGCCGACGGCGCCGGAACCGGCGTACAGATCCGCGATACGGATGCCGTCGAGGGTGCCGAGGAGCGCTTCCCACGTGGAGAACAGGCCCTCACGCGCGCGGTCGGAGGTGGGGCGGGTGCCGGTGCCGGGCGGGACGGCCAGGCGGCGTCCGCCGGCCGAGCCGGCGATCACGCGGGTCATGGGTGACTGGTCCCTCGGGTCGTGGGGCGGCACACAGGGCGACGGTGTGCCGTGCACCCACGATATGGCGTCGGGCCCGCCCCGGCCTTCGCACCTCTCCCGCCCCGGCCTTCGTGCCTTTCCCGCCCCCGGACCGGGCAGGGGCCCCTGCCCGCCCGCACGCTCCTCGCCCCTTCCCCTCACCCCTTGTCGAGATACTCCTCACGGTCCTTGTCCAGCAGGGCGTCCAGCGCGGTCCGCAGCTCGGGCAGGTGCTCCAGCTCCGGGTCGGCCGCGACGATCGCGACGGCCTCCTCACGGGCGGCGGCGATGACCTCCTCGTCATCGATGACGGTGAGCATCCGCAGCGAGGAGCGGACGCCGGACTGGGCCTGGCCGAGGACATCGCCCTCACGGCGCTGCTCCAGGTCGATCCGGGAGAGCTCGAAGCCGTCGAGGGTGGCGGCGACGGCGCCGAGCCTGGCCCGCGCGGGACTGGCCTCGTGCGCCTCGCTGACCAGCAGACACAGCCCGGGGGCGGAGCCGCGGCCGACCCGGCCCCGCAACTGGTGCAGCTGCGATACGCCGAACCGGTCGGCGTCCATGATCACCATGGCGGTGGCATTGGGGACGTTGACCCCGACCTCGATGACGGTCGTGGCGACCAGCACATCGACCTGCCCCGCGGCGAAGCGGCGCATCACGCCGTCCTTGTCGTCCGGGTGCATCCTGCCGTGCAGCACCTCGATCCGGAGTCCGGCCAGCGCGCCCCTGCGCAGTTCCTCGGCGATCTCCAGCACGGCGAGCGGCGGGCGCTTCTCGCCGTCGTCCTCGGGCGCCCCGGCCTTCTTTCCCTTCTTCTTCTCCCCGGCCGCCTCATCGGCGTCGTCACCGATGCGGGGACAGACGACATAGGCCTGGTGGCCGTTCTCGACCTCCTCGCGGACCCGCTCCCAGGCGCGGGCGAGGAAGTGCGGCTTGTCCTTGGCGGGGACGACATGGCTGGCGATGGGCGAGCGGCCGGCCGGGAGCTGGTCCAGTACGGAGGTCTCCAGATCGCCGAACACCGTCATCGCGACCGTACGGGGGATGGGGGTGGCGGTCATGACCAGCAGATGGGGGGACCGCCTCTCCCCCTGGGAGTGCGCCTTGGACCGAAGGGCGTCGCGCTGCTCCACGCCGAAGCGGTGCTGTTCGTCGACGACGACCAGGCCCAGGTCGTGGAACCGCACCTTGTCCTCGATCAGCGCGTGGGTGCCGATCACGATCCCGGCTTCCCCGGTGACCAGGTCGAGCAGTGCCTGCCGCCGGGCGGGGACGCCCATGGAGCCGGTGAGCAGGACGACCTTGGTGCCCCGGTCGGAGCCGCCGAGCATGCCCCCCTCGGCCAGCTCGCCCATCATCTCGGTGACGGACCGGTGGTGCTGCTGGGCGAGGACCTCGGTGGGCGCGAGCATGGCCGCCTGCCCGCCCGCGTCCACGACCGTGAGCATGGCGCGCAGGGCGACCATGGTCTTGCCGCTGCCGACCTCGCCCTGGAGGAGGCGGTGCATCGGGTGCTCGGTCGCCAGGTCGTCGAAGATCTCGGCGGTGACCTTCCGCTGCCCTTCGGTCAGGGTGAAGGGAAGCTTGGCGTCGAACGCGTCCAGCAGCCCGTCGGGCACCGGTCTGCGTGCCACGGCCGGGAGCTGGGTGTCGGCGTACCGTCTGCGGGCGAGCGCGACCTGGAGGACGAACGCCTCGTCCCACTTCAGCCGCTCCTTGGCGTCGGCGATGTCCGCCTTGGTCTGCGGCCGGTGCACCTTGAGCAGCGCCTCCGGCAGCGGGGTGAAGCCGCGGCCCTCGCGCAGCGACTCGGGCAGCGGGTCCACGGCGTCCCGCGCGCTGGGCAGCACGGCGTCCACGGCCTTGGCGATCCGCCAGGAGTCGAGCTGCTTGCAGGCGGGGTAGATGGGCAGCAGCCGCCCGGCGAAGGCGTCCACGGCCTCCGTCGCCTCGTCCGCGTCCGCGGCGTCCAGCAGCTGGTACGTGGGGTGGGCGAGCTGCATCCTGCGGTTGAAGACGGAGACCTTGCCCGCGAACATCGCCCGGCGGCCGGGCAGCAGCTCCTTGTGGGGCTTGTGGACGCCGTGGCCGAAGAAGACCAGCTGGAGCCGGCCGCTGCCGTCGGTGAGGGTCACTTCCAGACGCTTGCCGCGGCCGTTGTTGAACACCGCGATACGGGCGTCGGCGACCTGCGCGACGACCGTCACATGCTCGTCGAGCGGGAGATCGGCCAGCGCCGTGAGCTGACCGCGCTCCTCGTACCGCCGCGGGTAGTGGTGCAGCAGATCACCGACCGTGTGCAGGTCGAGGTGTTCGGCCATCACCTTCGCGGTGGCTCCGCCGAGCAGCTTCTTGAGGGGTTCATCGAACGCAGACACGCGGTCCATTGCACACCACGGCACTGACACCTGTCCCCCGCGCGGCCCGGCGCGCCCCGCGCGAAGGGGTCACTCGACGCCGATCAGCAACGGCGCGCTCTGGTGGCCGCCCCGGTAGACCACGGTGTCCACGGCCAGATAGCCCTCGCGCACATGCTCGGTGAGGGCGTCGGCCAGGGCGTCCGGCACGTTCTCGCCGAGGACGAGGGTGACCAGTTCGCCGCCCGAGGCCAGCATCCGGTCCAGCACCGTGCGGGCCGTCGCGGGCACGTCGGCGCCGATGACGGCGACGTCCCCGTCGATCAGGCCGAGGATGTCGCCGGCCTGGCAGATGCCGGCCATGGTCCACGACTGCCGTTCGGCGACGGCCAGTTCGGCGTACCGGGTGGCGCCCGCGGCGGCGGTCATCGCGACCACGTCCTCGTCGAAGCTGCGGTCCGCCTCGTGGACGGCGAGCGCGGCGATGCCCTGGACGGCCGCGCGGGTGGGGATCAGGGCGACCCGGACCCCCTCGGTCCTGGCCTGCTCGGCGGCGGCCCCCGCGGTGTGCCGCAGCGCCGCGTCGTTGGGCAGGAGGACCACCTCGCGGGCGTGGGCCCGGCGGATCGCGTCGACCAGTTCGCCGCTGGCGGGCGGTTCGCCGGGGCGCGCGATCACGGTGGTCGCGCCGGCCTCCGTGCACAGCCCGGCCAGCCCGTCGCCGGGGACCACGACGACGACGGCGCGCCGGGCGGGCTCCGTGTGGGGGCGGGTGTCGAGCAGGCCGTCGGCGCCGAAGTGGGTGATCCGGATCCGGTACGGCCGTCCGGCCTCGACCCCGGCCTCCACGGCCGCTCCCGCGTCGTCGACATGGACGTGTACGTTCCACAGCCCGTCGCCGCCGACCACGACCAGGGAGTCCCCGAGCGCGTCCAGCCGGGTCCGCAGCCGGTCCACGGCCTCGTCGCGGGCCTCCAGCAGGTAGATCACCTCGAAGGCGGGACCGCTCCCGCCGTCCGGGCAGTCGTCCGCGCTCCCGTCCACGCGCTCGCCGGCCGTGCCGCCCCCGCCGTCCACCGGCCCCGCGATCATCGCGGGGACCGTCCAGGAGCGGCGTACCGGCGCCTGCCCCGACACCGTCTCCAGCAGCGCGCCGAGTACCGCGAGCAGCCCGCGTCCGCCCGCGTCCACGACGCCCGCGCGGCCGAGGACGGCGAGCTGGCCCGGGGTCGCCTCCAGCGCGGTGCGCGCACCGTCGTACGCCGCCCGCACCACCGCGGCGAGGCCGGGGCCCGCGTCCCGCGCGGCGTCGGCGGCAGCGGTCGCGACGGTGAGCACCGTGCCCTCGACGGGGTGGGCCACGGCCTGCCGGGCGGCGGAGGCGGCGCGGGCGAAGGCCTCGCGCAGCCGGTCCTCCCCGCCGCCGTCGGCCAGCACCCCCGCCATCCCGCGCAGCAGCTGGGCCAGGATGGTGCCGGAGTTCCCCCGGGCGCCGATCAGCGCTCCGTGCGCCATGGCGCGTACGGCGTCGGCGGTGGCGGGCGCGGTGGAGCCGGTCTCATGGGCGGCGAACACCGCTTCGACGGCCGCCGCCGCGGATTCCACGGTCAGGTAGAGGTTGGTGCCGGTGTCACCGTCGGCGACGGGATAGACGTTGATCGCGTCGATCTCCGCGCGCTCCCGGCCCAGGGCCTCCAGGGCCAGTGAGCACCAGGTGCGCACCGCGACGGCGTCCAGATCGTCGGGGAGCTGCGGCACCGATGGTCCTCCTTGAAGCGGCCGTGGCAGCGGGCTGCACCGCAGGGTAGCCCGCCCGCGACGGGTGGGTCCGGGACAGGGGGCGGGCGGACGGTGGGCCCAGCCGTGGTAGTTTCGTATCTCCGGAGCAGCCGTTGTATGCTGCTTCGGTTGCCCGATGAGAGTCGGGCCATACCTCCGGTACCGCCACTTCAGTCAAATGATTCCGGCGCGCCGGAATTCACTGTAAGTGCACCTGAAGTCTTTGGAGTGACCCGTGGCTGCCAACTGCGACGTCTGCGGCAAGGGGCCGGGCTTCGGCAACAACATTTCGCACTCGCACCGCCGTACGTCCCGTCGCTGGAATCCCAACATCCAGCGCGTGCGTGCCGTGGTCGGTCGGACGCCGAAGCGGCTCAACGTCTGCACCTCGTGCATCAAGGCCGGCAAGGTCGCGCGCTGACGTTCCCGTCGTAGCGCAGCCTTCCGGTTGCCCAAAAAGCCGGTCCACCTCGGTGGACCGGCTTTTTGCTGTACCCACGGCGGTCGTTCAGCGCTGCCGGGTGCGCCAGCCGTGGTCGACGGGTCCGATGCCGCCGCCGAGCGGGAATCCGGCCTCGATCGCTCCGGTGACGTACTCCTTCGCGCTCCTCACGGCCGTGGGGACGTCCTGGCCGAGGGCGAGCGAGGCGGCGATGGCGGAGGCGAGGGTGCAGCCGGTGCCATGGGTGTGCCGGTTGTCGTGCCGGGGTGCGCGCAGCCAGTGCTCCTGGCTGCCGTCGGTCAGCAGGTCCACGGCCTCGCCCGGCAGATGGCCGCCCTTGATGACCACCCAGCGCGGCCCGTACGCCAGGATTCCGGCCGCCGCCCGGCGCATGTCGCTCTCGTCGGTGACGACGGTGCCGGTGAGCTGTGCCACCTCGTCGAGGTTCGGGGTGGCGACCGTCGCGACGGGCAGCAGCTTCGTCCGTACGGAGTCGAGCGCCTCGGCGGCCAGCAGCGCGTCACCGTGCTTGGAGACGCCCACCGGGTCGACGACGACCGGCGCCGCGGTGCCGGCGAGCAGTGCGGCGACGGTCTCGACGAGCGCGGCCGAGGCGAGCATGCCGGTCTTCACCGCCTGGACGCCGATGTCGTCGACGACGCTGCGGTACTGGGCGGTGACGGCTTCCACCGGGAGCTCCCAGGCCCCCTGGACGCCCCGGGAGTTCTGGGCGGTGACGGCGGTCAGCACGCTCATGCCGTGCACACCGAGGGCCAGCATGGTCTTCAGGTCGGCCTGAATGCCCGCGCCGCCGCCGGAATCGGATCCGGCGACGGTCAGGACACGGGGCGGTGCGGCGGTACGTATGGGCATACGCCGCAATCTACTGGGCGTCCTCGATGTCCCCGAAGTGGTCCCAGCCGCCCTTGCTGGTCCAGGGCGCTCCGTCCACCGTGACCTGGGGCAGGGCGGAGGGGTTCAGGACCTCGCCGATCACCTTCCAGCGGGCCGGGAGCTTCACGTCCTGGGGGAAGGTCGCGACGATCGCGTGGTCCTCCCCCCCGGTGAGCACCCACTGGAGGGGATCGACGCCGACGGCCTGGCCGATGTCGGACATCTGCGAGGGAATGTCGATGAGCCCGGACCGCAGATCGATACGGACCTTGCTGGCCTCGGCGATGTGCCCGAGGTCGGCGACCAGTCCGTCGCTGACGTCCGTCATCGCGGTGGCGCCGAGTCCGGCCGCCGCGGGACCCGCGTGGTAGGGCGGTTCGGGGCGGCGGTGGGCCTCGACGAAGGCGCGGGGCGAGCGGAAGCCCCGGGAGAGGACGGCGTACCCGGCGGCGGACCAGCCGAGCCAGCCGGTGACGGCGACGACGTCACCGGGCCGGGCGCCGGACCGGGTGACCGGTTCGTGGTTGCGCAGATCGCCGAGGGCGGTGATCGAGACGGTGATGGTGTCGCCGCCGACGACGTCGCCCCCGACCACGGCCGCGCCCGCGACCTGGCACTCGTCACGCAGGCCGTCCATGAGTTCGGCGGCCCAGGTGACGGGGAGGTCGGCGGGGACGACGAGGCCGAGGAGCAGCGCGGTGGGCACGGCACCCATGGCCGCGATGTCGGCGAGGTTCTGAGCGGCGGCCTTGCGCCCGACGTCGTACGCCGTCGACCAGTCGCGGCGGAAGTGCCGCCCCTCCAGCAGGATGTCCGTACTGACCACGACCCTGCGGTCGGGAGCGGCCACGACCGCGGCGTCGTCGCCGGGCCCCAGCCGTACCGCCGGAGTGGTGGTGAGCCGGGAAGTCAGCTCCCTGATGAGCCCGAACTCCCCCAACTCGCCCACGGTTCCCTTCACCGAGTCTCACCTCTCATTTATCGCCCCGGACACCCGTCCGGGCCCCCGGTCGCGAGCCGTCACTGCTGTCGGTACCGTCAAGAGATACGTCAACTTCTGTTGTCTGTACGCCACGCTGTGGACGTCATCCGGCCCACAGGTCTCCCCGCGGCCCGCGGCAACGCGATACCGTGGCGTCCCTTTCCCCCACATGATCCTCGTGGCCGCCCTGGAGGTTCCGTGGTACAGGCGTACATCCTTATTCAGACCGAGGTGGGCAAGGCGTCGACCGTCGCCGAGACCATCGCCAAGATTCCGGGAGTCATCCAGGCAGAGGACGTCACCGGTCCCTACGACGTGATCGTGCGGGCCCAGGCCGACACGGTCGATGAGCTCGGCCGCATGGTGGTCGCCAAGGTTCAGCAGGTGGACGGCATCACGCGGACCCTGACCTGCCCGATCGTCCACCTCTGACCCCCGTCTAGGCTGGGCCGGTGACGTCTTTCCGCCGCCGGCCCTCCCGCTCGCTGTTCCTCGGTCCGTCCGCTGCCCTGCTCGTTCTGGCCGCGGCGGGCTGTTCCTCCAGCCACGCCCAGCCCCCGGTCGCGGTTCCCACCCCGTCGTCCGAGGCCGCCCCGTACTGCGCAGCGCTGCACAAGGCGCTGCCGCAGACGGTCGTCGACCTCGAACGGAGTGATCCCGAACCGGATTCGGAGCTGACCGCCGGCTGGGGGGACGGGGCGATCGTACTGCGCTGCGGTGTGCCGCGGCCCGCGAAGATGGACGACGCCCAGTCCAAGGCGATCGAGGCGGACGGCGTCAACTGGATGCTGGAACAGCGCCAGGACTCCGGTCCGCGTTTCACCACCACGTACCGCGAGGCGTATGTCGAGGTCACCCTCTCAAAGGCGTACGCCCACGACGCCAGCCCGCTGGCCGCGTTCGCCGCTCCGGTCAAGAAGACGGTTCCGGACAGTCTCTGAGCGGGCCGGGGACACGGCGGTCGGTGCCGGATCCGTGCCGGTCCTCAGGAACGGAGCCGGCACGGGCCGCCGCGACGGGTCACCGCAGTCCGGTGGAACGTGTCAGCGCGGCCTGGATCAGCCGGTCCACCAGCGCCGGGTAGTCCACGCCGCTCTCCTGCCACATCCGCGGGTACATCGAGATCGGGGTGAACCCCGGCAGGGTGTTGATCTCGTTGATGACGAAGCCGCCGTCCTCGGTGAGGAAGAAGTCGGCGCGCACCAGCCCTTCGCAGGAGGTGGCCTCGAAGGCGGCGACGGCGAGGCGCTGGACCTCGGCGGTCTGCTCCGCGGTGAGCGGGGCGGGCACCAGACCGGCGGCCGCGTCGATGTACTTGGCCTCGAAGTCGTAGAAGTCGTGCGCGGTCACCGGGGGGATCTCGGCGGGCACACTGGCCCGCGGCCCGTCCTCGAACTCCAGCACCCCGCACTCGATCTCACGGCCGCGCAGCAGCGACTCGACGAGGAACTTGGGGTCGTGGCGGCGGGCCTCCTCGATCGCCTCGTCCAGTCCGGAGAGGTCCTCGACCTTGGTGATGCCCATCGAGGAACCGCCGCGGGCGGGCTTGACGAAGAGCGGCCAGCCGTGCTCGCCAGCGAAGTCGATGATGCGCTTGCGGGCGGCGGCGCGGTCGCCGTCCCACTCCCGGGGGCGTACGACCTCGTACGGTCCGACGGGCAGCCCGAAGGAGAGGAAGACCCGCTTCATGTACTCCTTGTCCTGGCCGACCGCCGAGGCGAGGACACCGGCTCCGACGTAGGGCACACCGGAGAGTTCGAGGAGCCCCTGGAGCGTGCCGTCCTCCCCGTAGGGGCCGTGCAGCACGGGGAAGACGACGTCGACCTCGCCGAGCGCCTTGGGCACCGAGCCCGGTTCGCTGTAGACGACTTCACGGCTGCCGGGATCGACGGAGAGCACCACGGTGCCCTCGGCGGTCTCGGCCAGCTGCGCCACATTGGGCACCTGCCGGTCGCTGATGGCCATGCGTTCGGGCTCGTCGGCGGTGAGCGCCCAGCGCCCGTCCGTCGTGATGCCGATCGGCAGGACGTCGTACGTGGTCCGGTCGATGGCGTTCAGCACGGCGCCGGCGGTGACGACCGAGATGCCGTGTTCGGAGCTGCGGCCGCCGAACACGACAGCCACGCGCGGCTTACGGCGCTGCTGCTCAGGGCTCTCGGGGCGCTCAGGGCTCTGGGGGAGGTTCTCGCTGCTCATATCGCGATGAGCGTACCTGCTGGTCAAGGAGACATCAGCGCCGCTCGGCCTTGGCGCTGCGCGACATCAGCTCCTTGAGCGCGACGACCGGCGGCTTGCCCTCGTGGACGATGCCGACGACCGTCTCGGTGATGGGCATGTCGACGCCGTGCCGGCGGGCCAGGTCGAGCACCGATTCGCAGGACTTGACGCCCTCGGCGGTCTGCTTGGTGACGGCGATCGTCTCCTGGAGCGTCATGCCGCGCCCGAGGTTGGTGCCGAAGGTGTGGTTGCGCGAGAGCGGCGAGGAGCAGGTCGCCACCAGGTCGCCGAGGCCGGCCATTCCGGAGAAGGTCAGCGGATCGGCGCCCATGGCCACGCCCAGGCGGGTGGTCTCGGCGAGGCCGCGGGTGATGAGCGAGCCCTTGGCGTTGTCGCCGAGGCCCATGCCGTCGGCGATGCCGACGGCGAGACCGATGACGTTCTTCACGGCGCCGCCCAGCTCGCAGCCGACCACGTCGGTGTTGGTGTACGGGCGGAAGTACGGGGTGTGGCAGGCGGCCTGGAGGCGCTGGGCCACCGACTCGTCCTGGCAGGCGACGACGGCCGCGGCGGGGCGGCGTTCGGCGATCTCCTTGGCGAGGTTGGGCCCGGAGATGACGGCGATACGGTCCGCGGTGACCTTGGCGACGTCCGCGATCACCTCGCTCATCAGCTTGGCGGTGCCGAGTTCGACGCCCTTCATCAGGGAGACGAGGACGGTGCGGTCCTCCAGGTGCGGGGCCCAGTCGGCGAGGTTGGCGCGCAGCGTCTGCGAGGGCACGACGAGGAAGGCGAACTCGGCGCCGCGCAGCGCCTCGGCGGCGTCGGTGGTGGCCCGGACCGCAGCGGGAAGCTCGATACCCGGCAGGTAGTCGGGGTTGGTACGGGTCGTGTTGATGGTCTCGGCGACTTCGGCGCGGCGTCCCCAGAGGGTGACCTCACAGCCTGCGTCGGCGAGGATCACACCGAAAGCCGTACCCCATGAGCCGGTTCCGAAGACGGCTGCTTTTACGGGGTGCGTCACGTGGGTCCCTTTCCCTGGGCCTTGCGCCGTAGTTCAGCACGGGCTTTGCGGTGATCGTAGAGCTCTGCGGGGGCCTTCTCGCCACGCACGATCTCCAGCTGGGCGGTGACCGCGGCCATGATGACCTCGGTCGCCTGCCGCAGCACGTCGGGCGTCGGCTCCAGTCCGTAGAAACGGCTGAGGTCGACGGGCGGTCCCGCCTGCACCTGGAGGGTCTTGCGGGGGAACAGCCTGAGCTTGTTCTCCTTGGCGTAGGGCGGCATCGCGAGGTTGGCGCCCCACTGGGCGACGGGGATGACCGGTGCCCTGGTCATCAACGCGACGCGGGCGGCGCCGGTCTTGCCGGCCATCGGCCACATGTCGGGGTCGCGGGTGAGGGTGCCCTCGGGGTAGAAGGCGACGCACTCGCCCCGTTCGATGGCGTCCACGGCGGCACGGAACGCGTCCAGCGCGTCGGTCGTCTCACGGTAGACGGGGATCTGGCCGGTGCCCCGCAGCATCATCCCGACGAAGGGGGTGCGGAAGAGGCCCGCCTTGGCCAGGAGCCGCGGCACCCGGCCGGTGTTGTACTGGAAATGTCCGTACGAGAGCGGGTCGAGATACGAGTTGTGGTTGACCGCCGTGATAAATCCGCCGTCGGCCGGAATGTGTTCCATTCCCCGCCAGTCGCGCTTGAACAGAACCACCAATGGCGGTTTGGCGATGACCGCCGCCAGGCGGTACCAAAAGCCGATTCTGCGGCGGGACACTCGGACACCTTCCTCTGATGCATGACCTACTGCCTGGCTACCGACGGTCAAGTCTCGCCCCAGGCCCCTGCTCTGTCGAGAACACCGTACGCCTCACCTTCGGGACCGAGCCTCCGGGCTGTCGTACCGGCAGGCGAGAATATGTCCTGACGCGTACGGAGGGGGAGATCGCCACGAACACCGACCTGACCGGGGCCTGGTCCCTGGTCGTTCCGCTGAAGCCGCTCGCACGGGCCAAGAGCCGGTTGGGGCGGGCGACGGGAGAGCTGCTGCGGCCCCGGCTGGCCCTGGCGTTCGCACAGGACACCGTGGCCGCGGCACTGTCCTGCCCGGGAGTGCGGGATGTGGTGGTCGTCACGGACGACGGGGCGGCCGGGGCCGCCCTTTCCGCGCTCGGGGCCCATATTCTGCCCGACACACCGGCCGCCGGGCTCAACGCCGCTCTGGCGCACGGTGCGCGCCGTGCGCGGGAGCTGCGTCCCCTGGGTGCGGTGGCGGCACTGAACGCGGATCTGCCCGCACTGCGTCCCGCGGAACTGTCGCGGGTGCTCGACTTTTCCTCCGCTTTTCCCCGTGCATTTCTCACCGATGCGGCGGGAATCGGCACGACATTCCTGTCCGCCGCTCCGGGAGTGGAATTGCGCCCGGCTTTCGGCGGTCCTTCACGCGCCGGACATCTGGCTTCCGGGGCGACGGAAATCCCTCTGCCCGGCCTCGACTCGGTCCGCCGGGACGTGGACACCGGCGAGGATCTGCGGGTGGCGCTGGCGCTCGGCGTGGGCCCGCACACGGCGGGACTGAGCGGCGCGGTCCACCCCGCCCGGGACCGATAGGCTGCCGCCCATGCAGGCGACCTCGTACACGTACGACTCCGAGACCCGCACCGGCAGCGTGCTGCTGGACGACGGCACGCCGGTGGAGTTCGACGCCCCGGCCTTCGACGCGGGCGGCCTGCGGCTGCTGCGTCCGGGGCAGCGGGTCCGGATCGAGGGCGAGGGCGAGGGCGCCGCCCTGCGGATCACGCTGGTGACGCTGCAGACGTTCTGATACGGCGGAGGGGGACCGGCGCTTCTCCTGCGTTGCTCAACGCCGCGGAGAGACGTTCCCCGGCCGCCCCGGGGGCTGTCGCACACCGTAGACCGCCGTCGGCGTGCCGTTCGTACCCCGGACAGCCCGCGGGCCGGGCTCCCCGAGGGGAGCCCGGCCCGGCGCGTGTGAGGAGCGAGCGCGTGCCCGGTCTCACTTCTTGCGTGCAGTGGCCTTCTTCGCCGTGGTCTTGCGCGCCGTGGTCTTCTTCGCGGGCGCCTTCTTCGCCGTGGTCTTCTTGGCGGGCGCGGTCTTGCTGGCGACGGCCTTCTTGGCGGTCGTCGCGGCCTTCTTCGCCGGGGTGGCCGCCTTCTTCGCGGTCGCGGTGGCCTTCTTCGCCGTGGCGGTGGCCTTCTTCGCCGTGGTCTTCTTCGCCGTGGCGGTCGCCTTCTTCGCCGTCGCCACGGTCTTCTTGGCGGTGGCCTTCTTCGCCACGGCCTTCTTCGCGGTGGCCTTCTTGGCCGCGGCCTTCGCCGTCGTACGGGTGGAAGATCCGCCCGAGAGGCTGCCCTTGGGCGCCTTCTTCACGGCCACATCGTTCTTGGGGAGCTTCTTGGAGCCACTCACCAGGTCCTTGAAGCCCTGTCCCGCACGGAAGCGGGGCACCGAGGTCTTCTTGACCCGGACGCGCTCACCCGTCTGCGGGTTGCGGGCGTACCGGGCGGGGCGGTCGACCTTCTCGAACGAGCCGAAGCCGGTGACCGAGACACGGTCCCCGGCGACAACGGCACGCACGATCGCGTCGAGTACCGCGTCGACAGCGTCTGCGGCCTGCTGACGGCCGCCGACCTTGTCGGCAATCGCTTCTACGAGCTGCGCCTTGTTCACGTCTTCCCCTTCGGAGACATTGCCAGAACGAAAGTGTTCAAGCTTTTTCGCACGTTAGGCAGATATATACCGCAAATCAAACACGAAACGGGCTAATCACCCTAGTGCCGCAACGAAGTCGACCGCTGCGTAGTTCCGCAGAGTCAGTCACCTTCGGGGAATCGGCCCTCATCGAGGTCCTTCATCAACCGGTCCAGACGCCTTGCCGCATCTGGGAGATCGTGCTTCGCCGCGGCCGTGACGACCAGCAGCTTCCGGGACAGCGCCATCCTTACGCCCTCCGGGACTTGCAGTGCACGCACCCTTGCGTGCGCTTCCTTCAATCGGTCGGCGACTTGGCCATAGAGCTTGAGTTGGCTGTCGCGTTCCATGCACCGATTGTGCCATCTGGGGCGAGTTGTCGCCCGAGGGGGGCTCAACAAGCGACTGCGCCCCCTACCCGAAGGCAGGGGGCGCAGTCTGGGAAAAGCGCTGCTCAGGCCTCAATTGTACGCGGCTTGAAGGTCGGCCTTGCCGCCTCATAAGTCGCAATGTCCGCTTCGTTCTGAAGGGTGAGGCTGATGTCGTCGAGCCCGTTGAGCAGCCGCCAGCGGGCGTTCTCGTCGAGCTCGAAGTCGGCCGTGATGCCCTCGGCACGGACCTGCCGCGCCTCCAAGTCAACGGTGATTTCGGCCGTTGGGTCGGCCTCCGTCAGCTCCCAGAGCGCGTCCACGGTCGGCTGGTCCAGGACGACGGTCAGCAGGCCGTTCTTCAGCGAGTTGCCGCGGAAGATGTCGGCGAAGCGGGACGAGATGACGGCCCGGAAACCGTAGTTCTGCAGGGCCCAGACGGCGTGCTCCCGGGAGGATCCGGTACCGAAGTCGGGACCGGCCACCAGGACCGAGGCGCCGCTCCGCTCGGGGCGGTTGAGGACGAAGGACCCGTCCTTGCGCCAGGCCTCGAAGAGCCCGTCCTCGAAGCCGTCGCGGGTGACCTTCTTCAGCCAGTGGGCGGGGATGATCTGGTCGGTGTCGACGTTGCTGCGGCGCAGCGGGACGGCCCGGCCGGTGTGTGCGGTGAAAGCTTCCATGATTCTCAGACTCCGGCGGGCGTACGGGCTTCGGACAGGTCGGCGGGCGAGGCCAGATGGCCCAGCACCGCGGTGGCGGCGGCGACCTGCGGGGAGACCAGGTGGGTACGGCCGCCCTTGCCCTGCCGGCCCTCGAAGTTGCGGTTCGAGGTGGAGGCGGAGCGCTCGCCGGGGGCCAGCTGGTCGGGGTTCATGCCCAGACACATCGAGCAGCCCGCGTGCCGCCATTCGGCTCCGGCGGCGGTGAAGACCTTGTCCAGGCCCTCCGACACGGCCTGGAGCGCGACCCGGACGGAACCGGGAACGACCAGCATCCGCACCCCGTCGGCGACTTTGCGGCCCTCCAGGACCGAGGCCGCGTTACGCAGGTCCTCGATCCGGCCGTTGGTGCAGGAACCTACGAAGACGGTGTCGACGTTGATGTCGCGCAGCGGCTGTCCGGCGGTCAACCCCATGTATTCCAGGGCCTTTTCGGCGGCGTTGCGCTCCGAGGCGTCCTCGTACGAAGCCGGGTCGGGGACGCTCGCCGACAGGGGCGCGCCCTGGCCGGGGTTGGTGCCCCAGGTGACGAACGGGGCCAGTTCCGCGGCGTCGATGACGACCTCGGCGTCGAAGACGGCGTCGTCGTCGGTGCGCAGCGTACGCCAGTAGGCGACGGCCGCCTCCCAGTCCTCGCCCGTCGGGGCGTGGTCACGGCCCCGCAGGTATTCGAAGGTGGTCGCGTCCGGGGCGATCATGCCCGCGCGGGCACCGGCCTCGATCGACATGTTGCAGATGGTCATCCGGGCTTCCATCGAGAGCTTCTCGATGGCGGATCCGCGGTATTCGAGGATGTAGCCCTGGCCGCCGCCGGTGCCGATCCGGGCGATGATCGCCAGGATCAGGTCCTTCGCGGTGACGCTGTCGGGCAGTTCGCCCTCGACGGTGATGGCCATGGTCTTCGGGCGGGCCAGCGGCAGCGTCTGGGTGGCCAGGACGTGCTCGACCTGGCTGGTGCCGATGCCGAACGCCAGCGCGCCGAAGGCCCCGTGCGTGGAGGTGTGGGAGTCGCCGCAGACCACGGTCGTACCGGGCTGGGTCAGTCCCAGCTGCGGGCCGACCACGTGCACGACGCCCTGCTCGACATCGCCCAGCGGGTGCAGCCGGACGCCGAAGTCCGCGCAGTTCTTGCGCAGGGTCTCCAGCTGGGCGCGCGAGACCGGGTCGGCGATCGGCTTGTCGATGTCGAGCGTCGGGGTGTTGTGGTCCTCGGTGGCGATGGTGAGGTCGAGGCGCCGCACCGGACGTCCGGCCTGGCGCAGACCGTCGAACGCCTGCGGGCTGGTCACCTCGTGCAGCAGGTGAAGATCGATGAAGAGAAGGTCGGGCTCGCCCTCCGCGCGCCGGACGACATGGTCGTCCCAGACCTTCTCCGCGAGTGTCCTACCCATCGCTTTCCCTCCGGCCGGCGTCTTCGCCGGCCCAACTAGAGATTCGGTGCGCCGCCGTCCGGACCCCCGAGCGGGGCGGTGGCTGCCGGCCGTTGTGCGACCGCCCGTACAGGTTCGCAACTTCCGCCGGAAATTGAACTTGCGTTTCACAGAGTGAGACGCGAGTATCGTCGTATGGACAACTCTAGCGGCGTCGGCGTTCTCGACAAGGCGGCTCTGGTATTGAGCGCTCTGGAGTCCGGTCCGGCCACCCTCGCCGGGCTGGTCGCGGCGACCGGGCTCGCACGGCCCACGGCACATCGGCTGGCCGTGGCACTGGAACACCACCGGATGGTGGCGAGGGACATGCAGGGCCGTTTCATTCTCGGCCCCCGGCTCTCGGAGCTCGCGGCGGCGGCCGGCGAGGACCGGTTGCTGGCCACGGCGGGACCGGTGCTCACCCACCTTCGCGACATCACCGGCGAGAGCGCTCAGCTCTATCGCCGGCAGGGCGACATGCGGATCTGTGTCGCCGCGGCGGAACGGCTGTCCGGACTCCGGGACACGGTTCCGGTCGGCTCCACACTCACCATGAAGGCGGGATCGTCCGCCCAGATCCTGATGGCCTGGGAGGAACCGGAGCGCCTGCACCGCGGCCTCCAGGGCGCCAGGTTCACGGCGACGGCCCTCTCCGGCGTACGGCGCAGGGGCTGGGCGCAGTCGATCGGTGAGCGGGAGCCGGGCGTCGCCTCGGTCTCGGCACCGGTGCGCGGCCCCTCGAACCGGGTGGTGGCCGCGGTCTCGGTCTCCGGCCCGATCGAGCGCCTGACCCGCCACCCGGGACGGATGCACGCCCAGGCGGTCATCGACTCGGCGGCACGGCTCAGTGAGGCCCTGCGCCGCACGGGCTGAGCCGCACCGGCAACAAGAAGCTCCACCCCTCCCCCGAACTCCCCGAAGGCCGCCCCAGCGCCGTGGCGGCCCCTTTCACTTCCCACCGCTTCGCGCTCTCCCCGCCGCACGCCCGTCGTCCGGGAACGCGGAAGGCCCCTCACCGAAGTGAAGGGCCTTGCCGATACTGCTCTGTTGTACCCCCGACCGGATTCGAACCGGCGCTACTGCCGTGAGAGGGCAGCGTGCTAGGCCGCTACACAACGGGGGCGTGTTTACTGCTGACTTGCGCTGGGCTACCAGGACTCGAACCTAGAATGACGGTACCAGAAACCGTAGTGTTGCCAATTACACCATAGCCCATGGTGTGACAAGTACCCCCGACCGGATTCGAACCGGCGCTACTGCCGTGAGAGGGCAGCGTGCTAGGCCGCTACACAACGGGGGCCCTAGCGATCCTGCATCAAGAACGTGGGTGCGACCCAGATGTTCTCGCGGGAAGGATCTGTACCCCCGACCGGATTCGAACCGGCGCTACTGCCGTGAGAGGGCAGCGTGCTAGGCCGCTACACAACGGGGGCGTGTTTACTGCTGACTTGCGCTGGGCTACCAGGACTCGAACCTAGAATGACGGTACCAGAAACCGTAGTGTTGCCAATTACACCATAGCCCACTGAAAAGCAACCCCTTGTGGGAGTCTTATTTCCGTGTTGCGCTTCCCGGCCGGATCTTTCGGCCCGCTCGGGCGGCGCAGGAAGAACATTACCCGAAGGTGTCCGGCGCTCCAAAACGGGTATTGCCCGCCAGCAGCCCGGGGAGCTGATCGAGCCCGGTGATCCGGACAAGATCCTCCCGGCCGCCCCTCCCCCGCCGGTCGAGCCAGATGCCCACGAGCCCGGCGGCGACCGCGCCGCTCGCGTCGATGTCCGGCTCATCGCCCACGTACGCCACCTCCCGCGGGGCGAGCCCGAGCTCCTCGCAGGCCGCGTGGAAGGCGCCGGCCTGCGGCTTGGAGATCCCCAGCTCGACGGCGCACACCACGGCCTCGAACCGGTCCCGCACCCCGAGCGCGGTCAGCTTGCGGTGCTGGTTGTGGATGCTGGAGTTCGTCAGGACCGCGTGCCGGTAGTCGCCCGCCAGCCGGTCCAGCACCGGCACCACATCGGGGAAGAGCGCCCAGGCGGCCTCGTAGTGCGCCGCGTGCCTGCCGAACCAGTCGTCGGCCTCGGCGTCCTCCATCGTGTCCCGCGAGAGGAAGTCACGGATCCGGTCGCGCCGCTGCTCCTGGAAGTCGGCCTCCCCGGCGGCGAACCGCGCCCAGTGCGCCTCGGTCACCGCCCGCCACCCGTCGAGGGCCTCCTCGACGGAGCCGTACCCGTCGGGCAGACCCTCGCGCTCCAGGTGCTGCCGCATACCGGTGCGGTCCGCGCCCGAGTAGTCGAAGATCGTGTCGTCGATGTCCCAGAGGACCGCTCGGATCGGCATGGGGCGAGATTAGCCGGGGGGCCGCCGACGGGCCAGACCGTCACCCGGCGCGCCGGGGCACCCGGGATGCCGGGAGCGCGAAACGTACGCCCGTCCGCTCTTCCGGCGGCTTCCGCGGGCGGCGGCCCGTCACGGCGTCGGCGATCGACCGGGGCCGGTGGAACGCCGATGGGTGGCCGCTCCCCCGGGAACGGCCACCCATCGGTGTCGTACGCGTACGTCCGTACCGCCTACGCGGCCAGCTTGGCCAGCGCCGCGTCCACCCGGGCGAGGGTCTTCTCGCGGCCGAGGATCTCCATGGACTCGAAGAGCGGCAGGCCGACCGTACGGCCGGTGACGGCCACGCGGACCGGGGCCTGGGCCTTGCCGAGCTTGAGGCCGTGGGCCTCGCCCGCGGTGAGGACGGCGCTCTTCAGTGCCTCGGCGTTCCAGTCGGCGGCGGCCAGGTTGGCGCGGGCCGTGGCCAGGAGGGCGTCGGAGCCCTCCTTCATCGCCTTGGTCCAGGACGCCTCGTCGTTCACCGGCTCGTCGAGGAAGAGGAAGTCGACGTTGTCGGTGATGTCCGAGAGGACGGTGACCCGGGTCTGGGCGTGCGGGGCGATCTCCGCGAACTTCTCCGCGTCGAAGGACTCCGGGGCCCAGGGGGCGAACGGGGCCTTGAGCCAGGGGCCGCAGGCCTCGGTGAAGGCCTTCACATCGAGCTTGCGCACATGCTCGGCGTTGATGTGCTCGCACTTCTTGAGGTCGAAGCGGGCCGGGTTGGCGTTGACGTCCTTGATGTCGAAGGCCGCGACCATCTCGTCGACGGTGAAGATGTCGCGGTCCTCGGCGATCGACCAGCCCAGCAGCGAGAGGTAGTTCAGCAGCCCCTCGGGGAGGAAGCCGCGCTCGCGGTAGAGGTTGAGCGAGGCCTGCGGGTCACGCTTGGAGAGCTTCTTGTTGCCCTCGCCCATGACGTACGGGAGGTGGCCGAAGGCGGGGGTGTCCTTGGCGATGCCCAGCTCGATCAGCGCGCGGTACAGGGCGATCTGACGCGGGGTGGAGGAGAGCAGGTCCTCGCCGCGCAGGACGTGGGTGATCTCCATCAGCGCGTCGTCGACCGGGTTGACCAGCGTGTAGAGCGGGGCGCCGTTGGCCCGGACGATGCCGTAGTCCGGCACGTTCTCCGGCTGGACGGTGATGTCGCCGCGGACCAGGTCGGTGAAGGTGAGCGCCTCGTCGGGCATCCGGAAGCGGATGATGGAGGTGCGGCCCTCGGCCTCGTACGCGGCCCTCTGCCCGGCCGTGAGGTCGCGGCAGTGGCCGTCGTAGCCGGACGGCCTGCCGGCCGCGCGGGCGGCGTCGCGCCGGGTGTCGAGCTCCTCGGTCGTGCAGTAGCAGTGGTACGCGTGGCCGGCGGCGAGCAGCTTCTCGGCGACGTCCTTGTAGATGTCCATGCGCTGCGACTGGCGGTACGGGGCGTGCGGGCCGCCGATCCCGGGGCCCTCGTCCCAGTCGAGGCCGAGCCAGCGCATCGAGTCGAGCAGCTGGTCGTACGACTCCTCGGAGTCGCGCGCCGCGTCGGTGTCCTCGATACGGAAGACCAGGGTGCCCTGGTTGTGCCGGGCGAAGGCCCAGTTGAAGAGAGCTGTCCGGACCAGGCCCACATGGGGGTTACCGGTCGGGGAGGGACAGAAACGCACACGGATGGGTCCGTTAACCACGCTTGATCACCTTGTTGGTGAGAGTGCCGATGCCTTCGATGGTGACGGCGACCTCGTCGCCGACGTGCAGGGGTCCGACCCCCGCGGGAGTTCCGGTGAGGATCACATCGCCCGGGAGCAGTGTCATGGCCTCCGTGATGTGGACGACCAGATCCTCGATCGAGCGGACCATGTCGCTCGTACGGCCCAGTTGCCGTTGCTCGCCGTTGACCGTCGCCTGAATGGTGAGGTCGTGGGGGTCGAGGTCGGTCTCCACCCAGGGGCCGAGCGGACAGGAGGTGTCGAAGCCCTTGGCCCTGGCCCACTGCTTCTCGCGCCGCTGGACATCACGCGCGGTGACATCGTTGGCGCAGGTGTAGCCGAAGATGACGTCCTTGACGCGCTCGCGCGGAACTTCGCGGCACATGCGGCCGATGACCACGGCCAGCTCGGCCTCGTGGTGCAGCTCGTCGGAGAAGGAGGGGTACTCGATCGCGTCGCCCGAACCGATCACGGAGGTGGTGGGCTTGAAGAAGGCGACCGGGACATCCGGGACCTCGTTGCCGAGTTCGGCGGCGTGCTCCGCGTAGTTGCGGCCGATGGCCACGACCTTGTTGGGGAGCACGGGGGGCAGCAGCCGGACCTTGTTCAGCGGGACCTTGGTTCCGGAGAGCTCGAAGTCGGCGTACGGAATGCCCTTGATGATGTCGAGGACGAGGTCACCGGATTCCACGGTGCCCTGACCCTCGACGGCGCCGAAGGCGACATTGCCGTCGATGGAGAACCTGGCGATGCGCACGGGATGCTGTCGCCCCTCACTTGCTGGCTGACTGAAGACTGACGCTCCAGGCTAACGCGGGCGAGGGGGACAGCCGCGCCGATTCCTCCGCGGTCGCGGCCCGCCTACTCCGCGGTCGTGGCCGGGGCGACCATCAGGATGGTGCGGCGCGGGTTGGCCGTCTGGGTGGGCAGGTCGACGGCGTGCTCCGGCCGCTCCGGCGTACGCAGCGCCTCGGCGTTTTTGAGGTGCGCCAGCGTGGTGCGCCGGGGGTTGGCAATGTTGCGGAACATCATCGTCGTCTTCATCTGCCGTCCGGACCTTGTCGGTGGGGGCGCCACCCGTGGGGGGCACCGGCTTGTCGGATTCGCCATCCGTGTAAAGCGTCAGGCTAAACATCCGATTCCCCGCAGAAGCACAGAAGAGACGACGATCATCATGTGAGTTTGCTCACGAACTTATCGACAATTGCCCCATTTCGGGCGCCCGATCACGGTCCAGGAAACGGACATTGCACCACTGAATGAGCCATTCCGCTCCTGATCATGTCGACTGGGACACCCCTCGTTCGTGATCAAGTCATCCACAATAGTCCGATTTAACCATGAACACTCTCCACTGCTTGTTACTCGGCAATCACAACGTGTCACCCGGGTCGCGGCGTAAAACTTGGGCCTTGTTGGAGATCCCCCACTGTGCTGGAATTCCACGCACCGCCGCGGGTTTCAGGCCGGCGCGCAGGGGCGCAACGCAGCGCCGAGTGGCGGCGGAAGGGGAGATCGCCGGTCACTCACGACCACCATGGGGCGCGTCCAGCGCCCCACGACGCCGACACCGTCCCGCCCGCCTGGCGGAGGGACGCCTGGTCCAGAGGTTGCGACGCTAGTGCAGGGACGTTTCAAGAGGGATGGCAGTGCTCCGGCGGAACAGGAGCCGCGCGGCGGGACCGACCGCGGTTCCTCCCCCCAGCACGCCCAGAACCCCGGGCCGGCCGCAGCCGGTGACAGCGGCGACCGCGCGCAGCGCTCGGATTCGACGACGGCCGGCGGCGCCGAGCCGGCCACTCCTCTCAAGCCCCGCGGTCCCATCAACACCGGTTCGCGGGTAGCGCTCCGCAACTGGCGCATCAGCACCCGTCTGGTCTCCCTCCTCGCCCTCCCCGTCGTCGCGGCGACCACACTGGGCGGACTCCGGATCAACGAGTCCATGACCGACATGCAGCAGCTGGAGCACATGCAGCTGCTGACCCGGATGACGAAGCAGGCGACGACGCTCGCCCAGGCGCTCCAGGTGGAGCGCGACCAGTCGGCCGGTCCGCTGTCCAACAAGTCGAAGGCCACCGACTACAAGGTCACCGAGCCCCGGAAGAAGACCGACCGGGCCAAGGACGCGTTCTTCGACGCCACGAACGCCATCGGCGACGCCCAGGGCGACGAGGCACTCGAAGGCATCCACGCGAGCGTCGCCCAGATCGCCTCGCTGCTCGGCGACATCCGTACGATCCGCAAGACGGCGTACGCGGAGGGCTCCCCGAGTCTCAACACGATCGACCAGTACAGCCAGCTGATCACCTCGCTGCTGAGCCTCTCGCAGGACATGGCGCAGGCGACCAGCAACCCGGAGATGATCAAGCGGACCCGTGCCCTGGCGGCGTTCTCCTCCGCCAAGGAGTACGCCTCGGTCCAGCGCGCGATCATCGCCGCGGCGCTGCCCGGCGGCAGCGTCAAGGAGCCGCACCTCAACCCGAACGACCGGCAGTTCGGCCAGAACGCGCTCGCGAAGGAATCCCGCGCGCTCACGTCGTTCAACACGATCTACGGGACCACCGGCGACAGCGCCGCCGAGCTGACGGCGCCGCTGGACAACGGCAACCCCGAGATCAACGCCGCGAACATGTACGCCAAGCGGGTCCTGGACACCACGTCCGGCATCGAGGGGACCAAGGTCCGCTCGTACCTCGACTGGTACGACCAGAGCTCCACCAAGATCAACGCGATGCAGACGATCGAGGCCACCCTCCTCAGCGACATGGAGGCCAAGGCCCGTGAGCTGCGCGAGGCCTCGCAGCGCGAGGCGATCGTCAACGGTGCGGTCATCCTGCTCGTGCTCGGTGTCTCGCTGGTCGGCGCCTTCGTCGTGGCGCGGTCCATGATCCGCTCGCTGCGCCGTCTCCAGGACACCGCTACGCGTGTTGCGCAGGACCGGCTGCCCGAGCTCGTCAAGCAGCTCTCCGAGACCGACCCGCAGGATGTCGACACCTCCGTCGAGTCGGTCGGTGTGCACTCCCGGGACGAGATCGGCCAGGTGGCCGCGGCCTTCGACGACGTGCACCGCGAGGCCGTCCGGCTCGCCGCCGAACAGGCGCTGCTGCGGGGCAACGTCAACGCGATGTTCACCAACCTCTCGCGCCGTTCGCAGGGCCTCATCCAGCGTCAGCTCTCGCTCATTTCCGAGCTGGAGTCGCGCGAGGCCGACCCGGACCAGCTGTCCTCCCTCTTCAAGCTCGACCACCTCGCCACCCGCATGCGGCGAAACGGTGAGAACCTGCTGGTCCTCGCCGGTGAGGAGCCCGGCCGCCGGTGGACCCGCCCGGTTCCGCTGGTCGACGTGCTCCGTGCCGCCGCCTCCGAGGTGGAGCAGTACGAGCGCATCGAACTGGCCGCGGTGCCCGCCACCGAGGTCGCGGGCCGCGTCGTCAACGACCTCGTGCACCTGCTCGCCGAGCTGCTGGAGAACGCCACGTCGTTCTCCTCGCCGCAGACGAAGGTCCGGGTCACCGGTCACGCGCTGCCCGACGGGCGGGTGCTCGTCGAGATCCACGACACCGGTATCGGCCTCTCCCCCGAGGACCTCGCCGCGATCAACGAGCGGCTCGCCGCTCCGCCCACCGTGGATGTCTCGGTCTCCCGCCGCATGGGCCTGTTCGTGGTCGGCCGGCTGTCCCTGCGTCACGGCATCCGGATCCAGCTGCGGCCCTCCGACTCCGGCGGCACGACCGCGCTGGTCATGCTGCCCGTCGATGTCGCGCACGGCGGCAAGCAGCCGGTGCCCAAGCAGGCCCCCGGTCAGCACTCCGGCGCCCCCGGCGGCCTTCTGGCCGGCGCGGGTCCGGGCAACGGCGCGGGCAACGCCCAGCGCCCCGGCCTCGGCGGCGGTCCTTCCGCCCCGCCCTCGAAGGGCCTCGGGGCCGGTCCCGGCGCCCCACGCGGACAGGTCGGCGCGGGCTCCGGCCCGCGGGCCGCGCTGCCCTCGCGCGACACCGGGCCGCGTCAGCCGCAGCCCCAGCACAACGCCGACCAGCAGAACAACGGGCCGCGCAACCCCGGCCGGCCGGACCAGGCCCCGCAGGGCGGTCCGCAGGACTTCCCGCGCCCGGAGCCGCAGCGTCACGGCGGCGGTCTCTCCAGCGCCTTCGGCGGCGGCGCCCGGCTGGGCGCCCGCGGCAACCAGGGCGAGAACCCCGGCCGTACGGAATCGGGTCAGCCCAACCTGTTCGGCCACGGCGGTCCGGCTCCGCAGGGCCCGAACGCCCGGCAGGGCCAGTTCGCCCAGCGGGACGCCTTCGGCCAGGACCCGTTCGCCCAGGACCCCTTCGCACAGCAGGGCCAGAACGGTCCCGCCGCGCCCCAGCAGTCCCACCAGGAGCAGAACGGTCCCGGGGGCCAGGGCGGCCACCCGCAGCCCGGCGGCCCCGGCCGTCAGCTGCCGCCGCCGGGCGGTCCGCGTGCCGAGCTGCCCGGGGGCAACCCGCAGCCGCAGCGCCCGCAGGCCACCAGCTGGGGCGTCGAGGAGCAGGGAGCGCCGCGGCGCAACCCGCTGGACGCGCCGCGCGGCCACGAGGAGCCCGAGACCACCGGCCAGTTCGCCCGGCCGGCCGGCCCCGGCCAGAACGCCGGACCGGGCCGGAACCAGCCGTTCGACGCGCCGCTCGCCCAGCGGCCCTCGATGGACGACCGGCAGGGACCGGGCGCCACGTCCGAGTTCGCCCGCCCGGACTTCTCGGCACCCCAGTCGCCCCAGGCACCGCAGTTCCCGCAGGCGCCGCAGGGTCAGGACCCGGCGAGCACCGCGCAGTTCGCGCGCCCGGACTTCAACGCGCCGCGCCCGCCGGAGCAGGGACTGCCCGCGCCGCGTCAGCGCGGCCGGGACGACAACGACTTCGGCGTACCGCGTCCGTCGGCGTCTCCCGCCGGTGAGGCACCGCACCGTCCGATGCTGCCGCAGCAGCCGCAGCCGGAGGCGCTGCCGCCGGCCGGTCCGGGGGACGGACGTACGCCGCTGTACGACACGCTGGAGACGAACTGGTTCCACGGCCCGCAGCAGGGCGGCCAGCAGCCGCCCGCCGCCGAGCCGCAGGCACCGGCCGCTCCGGACGCCGGGGGCCCCGTTCCTCCCATGCCCCGGCGCGAAGGGGCCGACAACGGCGCCGCCGGTTCCTGGCGCCCCTCACCCAACGACGAACTCGTCCGGCAGGCCGAACGGGTCAAGAAGCCCGCGGCGGGCGGAGTCACCACCTCCGGACTTCCTCGCCGTGTCCCGCGTGCCAATTTGGTGCCGGGCACCGCTCAGCAGCAGAATCACCAGACCGGACCTCAGGTTTCGCGTGCGCCCGATGACGTGCGCGGGCGTCTGACCAATCTCCGCCGGGGCATCCAGCAGGGCCGGCAGGCCAACAACGGCCAGTCGACCGGCAGTTTCCAACTCGGCCCCACTCACCAGCAGGAGCGTTAGTTGAGCCCCATGAGTCAGGCCGCGCAGAATCTGAACTGGCTGATCACCAACTTCGTGGACAACACCCCCGGGGTGTCCCACACGGTGGTGGTCTCCGCCGATGGACTGCTGCTCGCGATGTCGGAGGGTTTCCCGCGCGACCGCGCCGACCAGCTGGCGGCAGTCGCCTCCGGTCTGACGTCGCTGACCGCGGGTGCCTCCCGGATCTTCGAGGGCGGCGCCGTCAGTCAGACGGTGGTGGAGATGGAGCGCGGATTCCTCTTCCTGATGTCCATCTCGGACGGTTCCTCACTGGCCGTTCTCGCCCACCCGGACGCCGACATCGGTCTGGTCGGGTACGAGATGGCACTCCTGGTCGACCGCGCGGGCACCGTCCTCACGCCCGACCTCCGCGCCGAGCTCCAGGGCAGTCTGCTCCACTAGGCGGCCATGCAGCGGATTCCAGACACGATCCCCTCAGGTACTTCCCACAACCCTCACCCGTCCGGCCGCCACAGCCCCCTCACCGGCCCCATCCGACAGCAGGCCGACCCCCTGTCGTCACGCCCGGAGGATTCATGACCCCGCCACCCGCCTCACACGATCCGTACGGCGCACTGCACCACGCGTCGTACGACGGTGAAGGCGACCAGCCGCTGGTACGTCCGTACGCCATGACCGGTGGCCGGACCCGGCCGCGCTACCAGCTCGCCATAGAGGCACTGGTCAGCACCACGGCCGACCCGGCGCATCTGGGAACGCTGCTCCCCGAGCACCAGCGGATCTGCCACCTGTGCCGTGAGGTCAAGTCGGTGGCCGAGGTGTCGGCGCTGCTGTCCATGCCGCTCGGTGTGGCCCGGATCCTTGTCGCGGACCTGGCGGAAGCCGGCATGGTGGCCATCCACCAGCCGGGTAATGGAGAGGCCGGCGGCGCGCCGGATGTGACACTGCTCGAAAGGGTGCTCAGTGGACTTCGCAAGCTCTAACGGCGGTACGGGCCGTGCCACCACCTCGGCGAAGATCGTGGTGGCGGGCGGTTTCGGCGTGGGCAAGACCACGTTCGTCGGAGCCGTTTCGGAGATCAACCCGCTGCGCACCGAGGCCGTGATGACGTCCGCCTCCGCGGGCATCGACGACCTGACCCACACCGGGGACAAGACCACCACCACGGTGGCCATGGACTTCGGCCGCATCACCCTGGACCAGGACCTCATCCTGTACCTCTTCGGCACCCCCGGACAGGACCGGTTCTGGTTCATGTGGGACGACCTGGTCCGCGGCGCCATCGGCGCCGTCGTCCTCGTCGACACCCGCCGCCTCGCCGACTGCTTCCCCGCCGTCGACTACTTCGAGAACAGCGGCCTCCCCTTCGTCATCGCCCTCAACGGCTTCGACGGACACCAGCCCTACACCCCCGACGAAGTACGCGAAGCACTCCAGATCGGCCCCGACGCGCCCATCATCACGACGGACGCCCGCCACCGCGCGGACGCCAAGAGCGGTCTGATCACCCTGGTCGAGCACGCTCTGATGGCCCGTCTGAAGTAGACGTAAGTCATTAACGGCATACGGAAGTTGCCGTAGTCACGCGGGGGCGACCTGTGTCCTTTGACACGATCCGCCCCCGCGTTCATAACGTTTCGACAGAGAATTGCCCACGAAACAACACCCGACGCATCCGACCGGTGCCACTGCGCTCACATGAGCCCCGCCTTTTGACGGGGCTCGCTCTTTATGCCCGTTTTATCTGCGGCCTGGACCACTCGGAATGGCTGATTCCGACTGTTTGGAACGTGGCCGGTCCCCGTGCTGCAATGCGACGAACTACCGAGTAGTTCGGCCCTGAACGAAATCCGGCACAGCGTGGGTGCCGACGCCGAGAGGTTGTTGGTCAGTGAGGCGAAGCAACGAGGGCTCCGCGGCGCAGCCCGAGCGGGGGAACTTCACCCCGCCGCCGCGTGCCGCGGCGGCGCCCGCGACCGGTCCCGAGCCGGCCGGCAGCACCAGCCGGCTGGCCCCGCGCAACTGGCGCGTGGCCACCCGGCTCAACGCGATCCTCCTCATCCCCGTACTCGTCGGCCTGGTCATGGGTGGCTTCCAGGTGAAGGAGTCGGTCGACACCTGGAGCGAGGCGCAGGAGGCCGAGAAGACCGCGCTGATCGTGCGCGCGGCCTCGGACTACGGACAGGCGCTGCTCGATGAGCGCGACCTCACCGCGCAGCCGCTGCTGTCCGACGAGCGTTCGGCGGCCGTCGTCGAAGAGGCCCGTGCCACCACGGACGACGCCCGGACGAAGTTCGACGCCGCCGTGAAGGACATGCCCGCGAAGCAGGGCCTGGAGCGTCGTCTCAAGCTCTTCAAGGCCGAGGAGCCCAAACTCCCCGGGCTGCGCAAGGCCGCGTACTCCGAGGCGCTGGACCCGGTGAGGACCGAAGAGGGCTACACCCAGGTCCAGCACTCGCTGATGGAGTTCTCCAACGAGCTCGGACTCGGCACCGGCAACATCACCAGCTACGGCCGCACCGTCTACGCGGTCGAGCTGGCCAAGGCTGCAGAATCGCTTCAGCGCTCCATCGGCATGCATCTGCTGGTCCGTCCCAGCCCGCGTCCCGGCACGTTCGACGAGCAGGTCACGGCCTTCGGCTCGTACAACTATCTGGAGCAGATCGCGCTCGGCGAGTTCAACTCGGGCGGCACCCAGGCGGATGTGGACCGGCTCAAGGAGGTCATGGCGGGCAAGGCCGCCGAGGGCGCCAAGCAGATCAGGACCGCCGAGGCCGAGGCGAAGGCGGCGGGCAAGCCGTTCGTGGCGCCGCCGAGCATCGACGGGTCGGTCTTCGACGGCATGGCCGAGGAGATCGGCCGGGGCCAGACCCCCGAGAAGCTGAAGGCGAAGGGGATCACCCCCGAGACCTGGATGGCCGCCGCCACGGCCAAGTTCGAGGGTTACGCCACGGTCGAGGACGAGCTGGTCGACAAGGCCGTGACCGAGGCGGCGGACATCTCCGCCGGGGCGAAGACGGATGCCGTCGTCAACGGCGCGGTCGTGGTCGTCGCGCTGCTGGCCGCCTTCGTGCTGGCCGGGCTCATGGCCCGGCAGATGAGCCGCTCGATGCGCCGGCTGCGTACCGCCGCCTTCGCCATCGCCGAGCAGCGGCTGCCGATGCTGGTCGACCAGTTGTCGCGGACCGATCCCGGCCGGGTCGACACCAGGGTCCAGCCGATCCCGGTCAACTCCCAGGACGAGATCGGCGAGGTCGCCCGCGCCTTCGACCAGGTGCACCGCGAGGCCGTCCGGCTCGCCGCCGAACAGGCGCTGCTGCGGGGCAACGTCAACGCGATCTTCACCAACCTCTCGCGCCGCAACCAGTCGCTCATCGAGGGCCAGCTGACCCTCATCACCGGCCTGGAGAACAGCGAGGCCGATCCGGACCAGCTGGAGAGCCTGTTCAAGCTGGACCACCTGGCTACCCGGATGCGCCGCAACGGCGAGAACCTCCTCGTCCTCGCGGGCGAGGAGCCCGGCCGCCGCTGGAACCAGCCGGTACCCCTGGTCGACGTGCTGCGGGCGGCCTCCTCCGAGGTGGAGTCCTACGAGCGCATCGAGCTCACCGGCGTACCGGAGAGCGAGATCCACGGCCAGGCCGTCACCGACCTGGTGCACCTGCTGGCGGAGCTGCTGGAGAACGCCACCACGTTCTCCTCGCCGCAGACCAAGGTCCGCGTCAACGCGACCCGGCTGCCGGACGGCCGGGTGATGGTCGAGATCCACGACAAGGGGATCGGTCTCACCCCCGAGGACTTCGCGGACATCAACCACAAGCTGGCCAACCCGCCGACCGTGGACGCCGCAGTGTCCCAGCGCATGGGCCTGTTCGTGGTCGGCCGGCTCTCCGACCGGCACGGCATCCGGGTCCAGCTGCGCCCCTCGGGGGAGCAGGCCGGGACGACCTCACTGGTCATGCTCCCGGATGCCATCACCCACGGTGGCGGCGGCGAACCCGGCGCCGCGCAGGGCGACTTCACCGTCTCCTCGATCATCCCCGAGCAGCAGTCCTTCCCGGCCGGCCCGCAGCAGCCGCAGATCCGCACGGCGGCCGAGCTCGGCTTCGACGATTCCCGGTACGAGGCACCGGCGGACCCGGCGCGGCTGGACCCGGTCAACCGCTCGCTGATGCGGGAGGAGCGCCGGGCCGCGCTGGAGCCCCAGCAGCCGCAGGGCCAGGACCAGCAGCCCTACGCGCAGGACCCGTACAGCCAGGACGCGTACGGCCAGGACCCGTACGGCCAGTACGCCCACGAGCCGTACCCCCAGGGGCCGTACGCACCGGAGCGGTACGCGCAGGAGCCGGCGGGACAGCAGGGCTACGAGGAGGGCTCCCACGAGAGCTCCTACGAGCGGTACGGCACCGGGGACGGCTACCCGCACCAGGCACAGGAGCTCCACCAGTCCCCGCGGGAAGACTCTGCGGAGACGGCATATGCGACTCCGTACGGCTCCGGGAACGACCAGCCCCACCAGGATGATTGGCCTGATCAGAGTGGGTACCAGGGCACTTATGAGCCGGTTGCCCAGCTCGAAGCGGAATCTCTTCCCAGCGCCCCCGCACAACCTCGGGAGCGCGTAGGCTTCGATAGTCCGGGGTCTGCCCCGGACGACGGCCACGAGCTGACCGAAGCCGGTCTGCCGCGCCGTGGCGGCCAGCAGCACTGGCAGCCCACCGGCCGCGGAAACGGTCAGCCCGTCGCAGCCCGACAGCAGCCGCAGCCGGAACAGCCGCGGTCGCAGGAGCAGCAGGCCGCGCAGGCGGACGGGGACGGCCCGGACGACTGGCGCTCGACGAACGACGAGCGCTGGGAGCGGGCCGAGAAGCTCCGTGAACCGAAGGCGGGCGGGATCACCCCCTCCGGTCTTCCCCGGCGTGTACCCAAGGCCAATCTGGTCGAGGGCACGGCGGAGCAGACCCAGCAGGGCGGCCCACAGGTCTCCCGCGCCCCCGAGGACGTCCGTGGCAGGTTGAGCAACCTGCGACGCGGTATCCAGCGGGGACGCAGCGCGGGGTCGGACACAAGTAATACCTACAACCAGGAGCGTTAGTGTGAGCCCGATGAGCCAGGCGGCGCAGAATCTCAACTGGTTGATCACCAACTTCGTGGACAACACCCCCGGGGTGTCGCACACGGTGGTGGTCTCCGCCGACGGACTCCTGCTGGCCATGTCCGAGGGATTCCCGCGCGACCGCGCCGACCAGCTGGCGGCCGTCGCCTCCGGTCTGACGTCGCTGACCGCGGGTGCCTCCCGGATCTTCGAGGGCGGCGCCGTGAATCAGACCGTTGTGGAGATGGAGCGGGGATTCCTCTTCATCATGTCCATCTCGGACGGTTCCTCCCTTGCTGTCCTCGCCCACCCGGATGCCGATATCGGTCTGGTCGGGTACGAAATGGCCCTTCTGGTCGACCGCGCGGGGGGTGTGCTGACCCCGGACCTCCGGGCAGAGCTCCAGGGAAGTCTTCTTAACTAGTAGACAGACAGTGCGTTTCTCGCCACCGCGCCATAAAGTGCGGTGGCGCGGCCCCACTGGGATCGGCGACCGGCAGGCGGAGGAGGAAACGTGGCAGCACCCACAGACGGGCACCCGTATGACGGTGGCCGGCGGGTTCCGGGTGAGCACGGTGACAACCGGTTCAACTTCCCCTCCGCACCCAGCAGACAGGGTGCGCAGCCGCCCCGTCGGCAGCAGCCCTACCAGCCGTACCAACAGCCGTACCAGCAGCCGCAGCAGCAGCCCTGGAGCACACAGGGGTCCGACTGGCCCCCGCAGCACCCGGGTTCGGGGTGGCCCCAGCAGTCCCCGCAGCCCCAGCAACCGCAACAGCCGCGCATTCAGCCGGTGCAGCCGCAGCGGGCTCCCGAGCCCGCCGCGCACTCCGGGCCCAACCCGCTGGTCCGTCCGTACGCCATGACAGGCGGCCGGACGCGGCCGCGATACCAGCTCGCCATCGAGGCGCTGGTCAGCACCACGGCCGATCCGTCCCGGCTGCAAGGGCAGTTGCCCGAGCACCAGCGGATCTGCCGGCTCTGCATCGAGATCAAGTCGGTAGCCGAGATTTCGGCCCTTCTCTCGATCCCCCTCGGCGTAACCCGGATCCTCGTCGCCGACCTGGCCGAGGCGGGACTCGTCGCTATCCATCAGCCCGGCGGCGACGAGGCCGCCGGCGGTCAGCCAGATGTGACACTGCTCGAAAGGGTGCTCAGTGGACTTCGCAAGCTCTAGCGGCGGAGCGGCCCGCTCCACTACCTCGGCGAAGATCGTGGTGGCAGGGGGCTTCGGCGTGGGTAAGACCACGTTTGTCGGTGCCGTTTCGGAGATCAATCCGCTGCGTACCGAAGCCGTGATGACGTCCGCCTCCGCGGGCATCGACGACCTGACCCACACCGGGGACAAGACCACCACCACGGTGGCCATGGACTTCGGCCGCATCACCCTGGACCAGGACCTCATCCTGTACCTCTTCGGCACCCCCGGACAGGACCGGTTCTGGTTCATGTGGGACGACCTGGTCCGCGGCGCCATCGGCGCCGTCGTCCTCGTCGACACCCGCCGCCTCGCCGACTGCTTCCCCGCCGTCGACTACTTCGAGAACAGCGGCCTCCCCTTCGTCATCGCCCTCAACGGCTTCGACGGACACCAGCCCTACACCCCCGACGAAGTACGCGAAGCACTCCAGATCGGCCCCGACACCCCGATCCTCACGACGGACGCCCGCCACCGCGCGGACGCCAAGAGCGCGCTCATCACGCTGGTCGAGCACGCCCTGATGGCCCGCCTGCGCTGACGGTCCCGGCCGCCGCACGCGAAAGCCCCGCACTCCTGGAGTGCGGGGCTTTCGTACGGGCCATGGGGCATGGGCCATGAGGCATGGGCCGGGAGGCCGTGGGCCCACCGGGAGGCCATGGGGCCGGCAGGCGCCCCAAAGGCCTCTCAGCGGCCGTTCTCAGCCCTGCCAGCTGTGCGGGGCACGGAATCCGGGGGTGCGCTCCAGACGGCGCCATCCGGCGGTGTCACGGCCCCGGTGGGCGGGAGCGGCGGGACGGGCCGCGGCGCGGGCGAGCAGCACCGCGGTGATGGCCGCGAGCTCCTCGGGGTCCGCCTGGCCCTTCTCGACGCGCAGCACTGACTCGGCAGGGGTGAGGCTCATAGGGATGTCTCCGTCTTCTCGGCAGGGTTTCCGTGGACTCCGGCGGGGGCCGCCGGAGCGTTGCCTACTGCGGCGGGTTGCCGTGCTTACGGGACGGCAGGTCGGCGTGCTTGTTGCGGAGCATCGCGAGCGAGGCGATCAGTACCTCGCGGGTCTCGGCCGGGTCGATGACGTCGTCGACCAGACCGCGCTCCGCGGCGTAGTAGGGGTGCATCAGCTCGGCCTTGTACTCCTTGACCATGCGGGCCCGCATGGCCTCGGAGTCCTCGGCGTCCGCGATCTGGCGGCGGAAGATGACGTTGGCGGCACCTTCGGCGCCCATCACGGCGATCTCGTTGGTGGGCCAGGCGTAGGTGAGGTCGGCGCCGATGGACTGGCTGTCCATGACGATGTAGGCGCCTCCGTAGGCCTTGCGCAGGATCAGCGAGATCCTGGGCACGGTGGCGTTGCAGTACGCGTAGAGGAGCTTCGCGCCGTGCCGGATGATCCCACCGTGCTCCTGATCGACGCCGGGGAGGAAGCCGGGTACGTCCAGGAGAGTGATGATGGGAATGTTGAACGCATCACACATCTGGACGAATCGCGCGGCCTTCTCGGACGCCTCGATGTCCAGGACCCCGGCCAGCGACTGCGGCTGGTTGGCCACGATGCCGACGACGGCGCCGTCCATGCGGGCCATGGCACAGATGATGTTGCGGGCCCAGCGTTCGTGGATCTCCAGGTAGTCGCCGTCGTCGACGAGTTCCTCGATGACCTTGTGCATGTCGTAGGGGCGGTTGCCGTCGGCGGGGACCAGGTCCAGCAGGACGTCGCCGCGCCGGTCGGCCGGGTCGCCGGTCTCGGCGGTGGGCGGGTTCTCCCGGTTGTTGGACGGCAGCATCCCGATCAGGTACCGGACCTCGGCGATGCAGGTCTCCTCGTCGTCGTACGCGAAGTGCGCGACGCCCGAGGTCTCGGCGTGCACGTCCGCGCCGCCGAGACCGTTCTGGGAGATCTCCTCGCCGGTGACCGCCTTCACCACGTCCGGACCCGTGATGAACATCTGCGAGGTCTCGCGGACCATGAACACGAAGTCCGTCAGCGCCGGGCTGTAGGCGGCGCCGCCGGCGCACGGGCCGAGCATCACGCTGATCTGCGGGATGACGCCCGAGGCCCGCGTGTTCCGCTGGAAGATCCCGCCGTATCCCGCGAGCGCGGAGACGCCCTCCTGGATACGGGCGCCCGCGCCGTCGTTCAGCGACACCAGCGGCGCACCCGCCGAGATCGCCATGTCCATGATCTTGTGGATCTTCGTGGCGTGGGCCTCGCCCAGCGCCCCGCCGAAGATCCGGAAGTCGTGCGCGTACACGAAGACCGTCCGGCCCTCGACCGTGCCCCACCCGGTGATCACACCGTCCGTGTACGGCTTCTTCGCCTCCAGGCCGAAACCGGTCGCCCGGTGCCGGCGCAGCTGCTCGACCTCCTTGAACGAACCCGGGTCCAGCAACAGCTCGATGCGCTCACGCGCCGTCAGCTTGCCCTTGGCGTGCTGCGCCTCGGTCGCCCGGTCGCTCGGTCCGCGCCTCGCCTGCTCACGCAGGGCCAGCAGTTCGGCCACCCGGCCACGGGTGTCGGTCGGCTCACCCGGGGTTTCCTCCACAACGGTCATGTATCGACCCTACGAACCCCGACCCAGAAATCGTGCCGTCGACTCCGAACAGTCTCCTGACCCGTTTCGTGGTGGGTGTGAACAGAAGCCCGCCCCGATGCAGCCGAACCACCAGCCCCACAGGGCTCCGCCTTGTGGGCCCTCCACAAAGCGGAGCGTGTGGTGCGCGGCACAGGCAGGGGGCGGTCGTCAGCGCACTTCGCAGCGCAGCACGGCGCCTTCGGTGCCGGGTTCGGCGCGCAGGACGAGCCGGTTCCCGGTGGCCCGGACCTCGATTCCCGCGTCGGCGCGGACCACTGTACGTACCCGACGGTCCCAGACCACGTCCACCGGGGTGCCGGTCCGGTCGGGGCCGCTGACACAGAGCGTAGTGGAGCGCGGGCCCCGTCTGACGAGCACGCTCGCCGGGGCCGTGGCGGACAGCGGTCCCGCCGCACCGGCCTGCCAGAAATTGGCGGCGGTCAGGCCCAGTGAGCGCACGGCGACGGCCTGCGCCGCGGCCGTGTTGGCCAGCACCTTCAGCCAGCCGCGGTCGGCGCCCCGGGCGGCCACCGTGCGCCGGTCGGCGCCCGGCATCAGCAGGTAGACGTAGCCGGCGTCGGCCGGGTCGGTGCCGTGGTCGAGCCAGAGCGTCTGCCAGTGGCGGGTCTCGCGGGCGGTCGAGCTGGTGGTGTTGATGTCGGCCCAGGCCCCGGTCCTCGCCTCGCGCAGCGTGCGCAGCGCGGCGCCGCCGGGCAGGACCCAGCCGCCGTGTCCCTCCAGGTGGGCCCAGCGCGGGCGCTCCCGGTCGTCGAGGGTGAAGGGGTGGGCGGCGCCGTCCGGGCCGAGGTTGCGGTTGTCGACGACCGTCTCGACGGGCACCCCGTCGGTGGCGGTGATCCCCGCGCCCAGGCAGATGACCGCGTCGGCGGCGCAGAACCACGACTTGCGGGCCTGAAGGGTGGACCCGAGGCCCTTGACGTGCTGCCCGACCGCGGCGAACTCGCCGTCGTGCGCGCCGCCGGTCCAGCGGGCCGCGGGCCGGGGCTCGCCCCATTCGCCGCCCGCCCGGTCGGGGAGGCGCCGGGTGGAGACGGTGATCCCGGGCAGGCGGTACCAGTCGACGGTCGGCCAGAACCAGTCGGTGTACTGGTCGCCCCGCTCGGCCCCCGGCCACCAGTAGAGCATTCCCGCCCCGGTGTGCCAGCCGCGCGGGTTCTCGCCGTTGCCGCACTCGTAGGAGCTGATGCGCTCCGAGGACATGGAGATGTTCGCGGCCCAGCCGGGGCGGCGGTGCACGGCCCGGTCCATGGCCGCGAACAGGGTGTGGCCGACCGGTTCGGGGGCGGCGGGGACGGGGGCCGCCGCAGCGGCGTGCAGCCGGGCGAGGTCGGCGACGTCGAACTGCGGGGCGGTCAGGACCGGGGAGGTGGTGTCCCGCTCGATCCAGCCCTTGACCATGGCGTTCCACCGGTCGCGCTCGGCGGCGGACGCCCCGCCCGCGAGCAGGGCGATGGCCGCGATCAGACCCTGCCCGTGGAAGTGGTCGCCACGCAGCACCCGGCGTTCGTCGCCCTTGAGCAGGCCCCGGCTGATGGCGCGGCCGTTGACACTGTCCATCGCCAGGCCGTTGTAGATCAGCGGCGCGTAGGCGTGCTCCACGCTGTCGAGGACGGTCTGCCGGGCCGGGTCGGTGACCGCCCAGGAGGAACCGGCCAGCAGCGCGAAGAGCCGGCCGAGGCCGTCGAGCATGACCTGCCCGTACGTCCCCGAGTAGGCGACCCAGGTGTGCTGGACGAAGGAGCCGTCGGCATAGAGCCCGTCGCCCTTCGTCACGTACGGGAAGACGGGCGAGAGGGCGTCACGGGCCAGCGCGATCCTGGCGGGGTCCCGGCCGAGGATGCCGCGCAGGGCGACGGAACGGCAGAGGTCGACCCGGTTGGCGCCGGTGGAGGTGCCGCTGTAGTCGCGGAGCACGGCGTCCGGGATGAAGTGGTCCACGGCGGCGCAGGCGGCCTGCCGCTGCTCGCGCGTGAGGTGGTCGTGCAGGACGGCGACGATGTCCATGAGGAGGCGGGGGCTGCCGATCTGCCACTCCCACCAGTTCCCGTAGCGGGTGGTGGACGGGTTGTAGACCGTGGCGGCCAGGTGGTCGAGGCCGCGTACGACGGCGGCGAGGAGAGCGGTGTCGCCCGTGTGCCCGGTGCCGGGCTGGGCGTACGCCCGGGTCATGGTCCACAGGCGGCTGTAGCTCTGGGTGATGCCGGACGGCGGGTCGAAGGTCCGGTCGGGCCAGAGGGAGCCGGGGGCCGGGCTCATCGACTCGGCGAATCCGGCGGCGCGTTCACCGGTCGCGGTGAGGCGGGAGGCGTAGGGCTCGGCGGCGGCGTCGTAGCCGGTGCCGAGCGCGAGACCGGTCCAGCGCAGGCGGAGGGAGTCGAACTCCTCGTCGGCGAGGGCTTCCTGGCCACCGGCGGCACGGGCCGGTCCGGACAGGGCGGCACCGAGGGCGGTGGCACCGCCGGTGGCCAGGAAGGCCCGGCGCGACCAGGCGGCGGATGTGAGCGGCACGGGAGAACCTCCGGGGGCGGGGGTCCGGCCACCGGCCGGGCCCCGAACGGTGTGCACCGGGCGCCCGCCGGTCCAGCGCCCCTCCCGGCAGCCCCTACCCCGCCGCGCCGCCCGGCACGCACGCTCGCGGCGTCGGCACGGACCCCGGGCGGGGCGGGGCGCGGTGGATGGGGCCCGGTGGAAGAGGCGGGACGGACGAGGCCCGTTGCCAGGGGCGGGGAGGACGGGGCGGGGAGGACGGGGCGGGCGGGAGCCGACGGCCGGCCGGGCCGGATCAGGGGCGCCGAGGGGGTGCGGCCGGCTTCCCGGCCGCACCCCCGTGCGCTCAGCTTCCGCAGTGGAAGCGGGCGTTGCCCCAGTCCGCGTGGTCGTTGCCGTTGCTGTCGCCGCCGTCGTCGACGACCAGCTCGACGTACGCCGCGCCGGTGACATCGGCGGTGAGCGGCCAGGCGGCGTCGGCCGCCCCGAGCACCGGCGACTTCACCTTCTCGGTGCCGTCGGCGGTGACGGAGAACCGCACGCTGCCGCGCGAGGCCTGGACGTCGTCCACACCCACCTCGGCGGTGAAGGAGGTGCACTTCCCGCCCAGGTAGTAGCGGACCCTGGCCGGGGCGTGGGTGCCGAGGCCCTTGGCGTACGTGACGGAGCCGATCCTCAGCGGGGATCCGTCACCGGTGCCCGTCTCCCCGTTGGACAGATCCCGCTCGACCGGTCCCCAGCCGTTCTCGGAGGCCGTCCAGTCCAGGTCACTGGCCCAGCTGTCGGCGGTGGGCGGCGGCGGGAGGGTCCGTACGGAGGTCTGCGCGGCCAGCTTCCGTCCGGCACCCCCGACCGTGTACACCGCCTGTGAACCCAGCTGGTACGTCCGGTACTCGGCGGCCGGCGGCGGGGTGACCCGCCACGTTCCGGTGGCCTTCGCGCCCGGGGCGACCGAGTCGAAGGCGATGGCTCCCACGGGCTCGGCGCTCCAGCCTTCAGGCACGGTCAGGGCCACCTCGACACCGGTCGCGGGCGCGGTCTCGTGGTTGCTGAACGTGGCCTTCACCGTGTTGGCCTCGCCGGGCACCAGGGTCTCCGCGTCGGCGGCGACGGCGAGTGTGCCGCAGGCGGCCTCCTGCCCGGCGGGGGTGGGGCCGAGGTCGGTCACGGTGAAGCCGTCGAGGACGAAGTCGGCGCCGTCCGGGGCGTCCCCGCGCTTGCTCAGCCCGGTCCAGGTGTCGCCGCAGCCCGCGGTGAGTGTCCGGCTGAAGTGGCCGGTGGTGCGCTGCTCACCGATGGGGGTGGTGCGGGTCCGAGTGGTGACGGGGGTGCCGTCCGCGCCGGTGCGGTCGTAGCCGTCGACCCATTCGTAGGCCCCGGCGTGGCTGGACTGGTAGTCGTACTCGATCCGGTAGCTGCGGCCCTCGGCCATGGGCACGGTCCAGGGGGCCGTGCGGTAGACGAGGCCGGCGTTCTCCTCATGGGCCTTGAGCGACTCCTTGCCGCCGAGCACGTCGTCGACGAGCTTCCCGTTCCAGCCCGCCTGGGTGTACGGGGCGTGCAGCTGGGAGATGCTGGTGCGGGGGTCGGTGGAGCCGCCCGCGTCGCCCTTGAGGAAGGGGCCCCAGCCCTGGTCGACATCCTCGAAGTCCTCGTGGACGACCGTGTTCTTCCTGGTCGCGGGTGCGTTCTCGACGATACGGACATCGTCGGCGCGGACCGTGGCGGCGCCGGTGCCGCCGCCGGTGCCGTCCTTCGCCGCTTCGACGCGGAGTGTGGTGCGGCCGTTCGCGGGGGCGGTGAAGTTGACCTTGGCCCGCTGGAAGTACGTGCCGTTCCAGTCGGAGGCGGCGACCTGGTCCTTCGCGGTGGAGCGGTCCACGGCGACGGACCTTCCGCCCGCCGTCAGCGTGGTGTGCCGGCTCCTGCCGGGTTCGACCTCGATGAGGGCGGAGGCGGTGTAGCGCCTGCCGGGTTCGAGGCCGGTGATCCGCTGGGAGACGGCGGCGGTGGCGGCTCCGGAGAGCGCGGCGCTGTTGCGCCCCCGGCCGTCGGTGTCACGGGTGACGGTGCCGGTCCGGGTCCAGTCGCCGAGCCCGCTGTCGTTGAAGCCGGGGTCCGCGACCGGGGTGCCCTCGCCCCACCGGGGGTCGGCGGCGCGGGGGGCGCGGTCCGGGTAGAGGACGTACGGCTGTCCGGCGGTGGCCTTCAGCGTGATCCGCCCGTCCGCGGGGCGGACGGTGGTGACCTTCTCCCGGCCGTTGTCGGTGAGCCGGTAGACGGTGTACGGGCCCTTGCCGGGCACCGCCCAACTGCTGCTGCCGCCCTTCTCGCTGTAGTAATAGAGCTTCTTCCCGCCGTCCCAGGGGAGCAGGTAGTCGGTGCCGCTGAGGACCTTGCGGCCGTGGTCGTAGAACGTGCGCTTTCCGTCCTCGACCGTGCCGCGCACCTCACCGGTGAAGGTGATGTCATGGCCCTTCCAGCGGGTGATCCGCTGCTGCTGGAGGTACTTCGCGGGCAGGTTCTTCTGCCAGATGTTGGCGTAGAAGGCGTTCCAGTCGCTCTCGCCGGTCCAGCCCTCGAACTCCTCGATGGCGCTCTGGCCGAGAACCGGGTCGTTGTTCCAGATGTCCTTCTCGCCGTTGCGGATGAAGCGGATGATCTGCGAGTTGAGGCCCTTGTTGGTGGCCCCGCCGTAGTTCAGGTCGTTCGCCCAGTGCGACCACAGGGAGCCGCGCTCGAACTTGTCGGCCCACTCGGTGCCGACGTTCCAGCCCTGCCGCTGCACGGCACGCAGGGTGCTGTCGGCGATCCAGCCGTGCGAGTAGTAGACGTCGATGTAGAGCAGGCTGAGGTTCTTGTCGGTCTCGTCGCGCAGCTGCTGGAAGCGCCGGGCCAGGCCGCCGCTGTTGATGTCGCGGCGCTGGTCGATGTAGTAGCTCTGGTTGAGCCAGTTCCAGCCGGGCCTGGTCCGGTCCACGAGCTTCTCGTCGAAGGCCTTCGCCTCGGGGTAGGACTCGGTGGCGTTCACATGGACGCCGAAGGTGGCGCCCCACTTCTTCCCGTTCCTGAGCAGTGCGTTGAGGTCCTTGAGCCCGCCGGCGCGCTTGTTGTAGTTGCCGCCGTAGTCGGGGTGGGCGGAGTCGTGGCCCTCGGAGCCGTACCCCTTGAGGACGGCGAGCTGGCCGAGGCCGTCCGTGGCCTGCGAGATCCGCTTGACGTCGTCGAGCGTGCGCAGGAAGGGGTGGGTGGCCTGGCTGGCGAAGTTGAACGGGATGTGGGTGACCACCCGGTCCGGGGTGTCCCGCGCGCCGGGCGCGGCGATGCCGATCGTACGGAACGCGATGGCGCCGTCCTGCCAGTCGACGGCCTTGTCGCCGTTGGCGTCGGGCGTGACGACGACCTTCGCCCAGGGGAGGTCCGCGCCGCTCGCGGGCTTCGGCGCGCCCTCGCCCCGGTAGGTCCACTGGCCGGACCAGAGGCCGACCCGGACGCTGCCGTCCCCGGCCTTGCGGGCCTGGTGCCAGAAGCGGGCGTCGTCGCCGCCGGTGGCGCCCGCGGGCTTGTCGTACGAGGAGTTGGACTCGACGGCCGCGGCGAGCGAACCGGTGTTCACGAGGGCGTACGTGGCGCCGACGGGTGCGCTGTCGGGGGCCGTCGCGGCACTGACCTCCGCGAAGACGTCGGCGGTGCGCGTGGAGTCCGGGTCGAGCGTGGTGAACGCGGTCGCCGCGCCGGACTCCGCGGAGCCCACGGAGACCAGGTCGTGCCCGGGTATGTCGATGGTGGAGACGCGGAAGGCCTCGGTGTCGCGGACGGCGGTCACCCGGAACGTGGTGGCGCGTCCCGCGACGGAGAGCGTGGCGTCGATCTCGATGCCGGGCAGGTCGGTGAAGGTGAGGGTGTAGCGGGCGGTGGAGGCGGTGACCTCGGGGGCGCTCTTGAGCTTCACCGGGTGGGCGGTGCCGTTGAGGGTGACGGTGGTGACCGGCCGCGTACTGCCGAGGAGCCGCTTCCCGCCGGCCCGGTCGGTGTACGACAGGACGCGCGGGAAGTCGTCGGCGACGGCGACGGAGAGCTGCGCGGATCCGATGACGGCGGAGCCGCCCGGGTCGGCCGCCCCGGCTGCGGCGGGGAGCGGGTCGGCGGCTGCGGCGGGGAGGCTGGTCCCCACGAGCGCCAGGACGGCTGCTGAGGCGGCGGCGACGGCGCCGGCGGAGGTGAATCTTCGCGACATGGGCCCTGAGTAGTCCTCGTGTCCGGACACCGTCAACGATGTGCGGCGTCATGGGCCGTCGCAGTCCAACAACCGCCACGCGTTAGTCCAAGTGGGACGGGCCCGGACCGGACGGGCCGGCCCGTTCATCTCTTGATCGCCGGATCCGGCGATCCGTCGCGCCCCGCCCGCCGCCTTTCCGGACGGAGCCGTTCAAGTGAGGCGTGTGTGCGACGAGTTGTGAAGACTCCGCATTTCTGAGAGCGCTCTCAGTCGCAACTCTTGACGCTCGCCCCGGGCGTCGCGAGAGTGGTGCGCACCGCGGACACCCCGGGGCATCACCTCCCCCATCCCTGGCCACTCCCCCTCACCACCCCCTCGCCACTCCTCGTGTCACTCCTCGCGCCACTCCCCCTCACCGCCCCCGCGATCCACCGTCCGCGGCCCCCCACACACACCTCGGGAGTCCCTCGTGATTTCGCGCAGAACGTTCCTGACGGGCACCGCCGCCTCGGCCGCGGCGCTGGGCTATCCCCTCTGGGGAAGCGCGCTGAGCCCGCGGGCCGCCGCGGCACCCGCGACCTGCGAACTGGCCCTGGAGAACCGCTCGCTGCCCGGCACGGTGCACGCCTATGTCACCGGTCATGAGCAGGGCACCGGCCGCTGGGCGCTCCTGCGCCCGGACGGAGGCGTCTACCGCCCCGAGTCCCCGGGGGCGCCGCAGACCCCGCTGCCGGTCGACTGCGCCATCCCGCTGAAGGGCGCGGGAGCCGGACCGGTCGTACTGACGCTCCCTCAGATGTTCGGCGCCCGGGTCTACTTCGTACGCGACGCCAAGCTGGACTTCTATCTGAACCCCGGGCCCTCCCTGGTGGAACCGGCCTTCGCCACGCCCACCGACCCGAACTACGGGCGGACCTGGTCGTTCTGCGAGTTCACCTTCAACCCGCAGCAGCTGTTCGCGAACATCAGCTACGTCGACCTGGTGACGTCGCTGCCGATCGGGCTGAGGCTGGAGGGCGACTCCACGCACACCGTCGCCCCGCTGCCGGACGGCGCGGTGGGGCGGATCGCCGACGGCCTCACGGCGCAGGCCGCCGCCGACGGGCAGCCCTGGGACAGGCTGGTCACCCGGGGGCCGGACGGCGGTGTGCTGCGGGTGATCTCGCCGCAGAACCTGATGGCCCCGTTCTTCGACCGGCCGGAACAGATGCCGTTCCGGGATCTGTTCACGGCACAGATCGACGAGGTGTGGAACAAGTACCGCTCCACCGATCTGCGCATCGACCTCCAGGGCGGCCGGGGCACGCTCGCCGGGCGGGTCAGCGGCGACACCCTGACGTTCGCGGGCGGACACACCTTCGGCAAGCCGGTGTCGAAGGACATCTTCACCTGCAACCACGGACCGTTCACCAACAACCCGGGCGACTCCGACGACAAGAAGGCGATCCTGGCCCGGCTGGCGGCCGGTTTCAACCGCTCGATCATGCTCAGCCACCCGAACCAGCCGAACGGCACCACGGTGGCGGACTACTACAGGGGAACGGTGACCAACCACTGGTCCCGCGTCGTCCACGCCAACAGCCCGATCGGCTACGCGTTCCCCTACGACGACGTACGCCCCGACGGCCAGCCGGACGTCTCGGGTGCGGCCCACGACGGCAACCCGCGCCGCTTCACGGTGAGCGTGGGCTCCTGAACCCTCCCCCCACGGGGCCGGACACGGCCCGGGGTTCCGTGGCTCCCCCGCCCTCCGGGGCGGGGGCGTCGCGCGTCGCGGGCCCGGTCCGCCCCGGGTGAGGCCCACCGCCTCCGGGGCCTCCCGGGCGAGCGGCAGGTTAGGTTAACCTAAGTTCATGCTGGCTACAGTCCCGGGCCGCGAGCGCGGCGAGGCGCCCCCGGCGGTCGCGCCCCGATGGGCCGAGCCGTCGCCGGGCGGCGCCCTGGTGTCCGCCCCCTATCTGCTGACCACCGCGGTCTTCGACGGCTCCACGCACTCGGCGGCGGCCACCGGAGGGGTGCACACGCACACCGACGCGCTCCTGGTCTGGCCGCACCACGGCTCACTGACACTGCACACGCGCCACACGATGCGCCGGCTCGTACCCGGCCAGGGGGTCTGGCTGCCGCCCGGCACCCCGCACGACTCCTCGCCCGACCCGGGCAGCGTGAGCTGCTACACCTATGTGACCCGGGCGGCGATTCCGCCGCACTGGTCCGCCGCGCGCCCGCTGCGCGTACGGCGCGCCCTGCAGGAGATGCTGCTCCACCTGGACGCCACCCCCATGCCCGACGACCTCCGGCTGCGGACCCAGCGCGTCGTCATCGACCTGCTGGAGGAGGACCCGCATCCCGCCATCGACGTCCCCGTCCCCGAGGACGCGCGGATCCGCGCCCTGGCCGACGACGTCATGCGCGACCCGGAGAGCGACCTCTCGCTGGAGGCATGGGCGGCGCGGCACGCGCTGAGCGTACGCACCGTCACCCGGGCGTTCGGCCGCGATGTCGGCATGTCCTTCGCCCGGTGGCGGTCGCTGGTGCGGATGTCCGCGGCGACGACACTGCTGGCACAGGGCCGTCCGGTCAATCTGGTCGCGCACCGCTGCGGCTACTCCACCACCAGCGCGTTCTCCGCCGCCTTCCGGCGGGTCACCGGAGCCAGCCCGACCGAGTACCTGCGCGAGCAGACGGTGCCGGCGCCCGCCGGCCACTGAGCACTCCCCGCCGCCGGGCGGAGGCGGCGGACACGGCCGCGCCTCCCCCGCCACCCGAAGGGCCCCCGCACCGGCGGGGGCCCTTCGCTCTACCGGAAACACCCGGCCGGGAATGCCGCAGATCCGGTATGTGGCCGATTCTCGACACACCATGGCCACTGCGCGCCCCCCGCCGGCGGCCCGATTCCCTAGCGTTCACTTAGGTGAGGGTTACCTAAGTTAAAGTGTGGGCTCGATCGCACGCGTGTCGTCCCGCCGCGGTCCCCTTCCCCATACAACCGCCGTCGCGCCAACGCGTCGTGCACAGATCCGAGGAGAAGCATGTCCATATCCATCCCGGCCGGACGCGGACCGGGCGCCGTGGCCCGCCTCATGGCGCTGGTGCTCGCCGCCGTCGTCGTGCTGGCGGGCTGCGGCAGCGGCACGTCCGAACCGGACCCGGCGAAGGCGAAGGCCGACGCCGCTTCGGACAGCTTCCCGGTGAGCATCAAGCACGGCCACGGCACCACCACGGTCAAGGAGAAGCCCAAGCGCATCGTGGCGGTCAGCTGGATGTCGCTGGACGTGGTCGCGGCCCTGGGGACGGTCCCGGTCGGCGTGGACGAGCAGTGGGGCGGCGACAAGCAGGGCTACACCCCGTGGTTCCGCAGCACGGTGGAGAAGCTCGGCGGTCCGCTGCCCGAGACGCTGAACTACGGCGACGCGGGCGAGACCGACTTCGAGCAGATCCTCTCGCTGAAGCCGGACCTCATCGTCGGCCTGTACTCCGGCATCACCGATGTCGACTACAAGCGCCTCTCCGAGATCGCTCCCACCATCCCGTATCTGGAGAAGCCCTGGGACGGCGGGACCTGGCAGGAGATGACCCGCACGATCGCCAAGGCGATGGGCGAGACCGAGAAGGCCGAGACCATCGTCACCGACGTCGAGGGCACCCTGGCCACCGTGGCGAAGGAGCACCCGGAGTTCAAGGACAAGACCTTCGCCTACGGAGTCGCCCTCACGCCCGGGGCGACGGACGTCGGTCTGTATCTCCACTACGACGCCCGCGTCCGGCTGCTCACCGAGATGGGCTTCAGGAACACCCCGTCGATGGAAACGATCGCGTCCACCGTGAAGGGCACCAACTGGTACGGCGGGGTCAGCCTGGAGAAGCTCGACACGATCGAGGCCGACATCTTCGTCGGCTGGGCCAACGGCTCGGCCGAGGTCCCCTACTCCCTCAAGGACCCGCTGTTCTCGCGCTGGAAGCCGATCGCCGGGAAGCACTACGCGTTCGTGCAGGACGCCGCCCTGGGCATGGCCACCAGCGGGCCGTCCGTGCTCTCCATCCCCTGGGCGATGGAGCGCTATGTCCCGATGCTCGCCGACGCCGTCTCGGGCAGGGGCAACACCGGCGCGGGCTCCTGACCTCCGTCCGCCGCTCCCCCAGGTGACGCCCTCTCCCAAGGACAACCATGACGACCGCCCCACCCACGGGTGACCTCACCACCGGTACGGCGCGCGATGCGCCGGGCCCGCGCGGCGTCGCGGGCCCGGCCGCCCCGCGCAGCCGCCACCGCTACCGCCTGCTGATCCTGCTGGCCGCCGTGGCGCTGCTGCTCGCCGTCACCGTGCTCAGCGTGATGGTCGGCGCCCGCGCCATCGCTCCCGGCACGGTGTGGGACGCGCTGTTCCACTTCGACGACTCCGACGAGCATGTGATGGTGCGCGAACTGCGCGTGCCGCGCACCGTGATCGGGCTGGTGGTGGGTGCGGCCCTCGGCCTCAGCGGCGCCCTGATCCAGGCGTTCACCCGCAACCCCCTGGCCGATCCCGGCATCCTCGGCGTGAACGCGGGCGCGAGCCTCGCGGTGACGTTCGCGGTCGCCGTACTGGGGTACACCGCCGCCGGCCAGTTCATCTGGTTCGCGCTGGCGGGGGCCCTCGGGCTCACCGTGCTCGTCTACACGCTCGGCTCCCTCGGCGCCGACCGGGGCAGCCCGGTGAAACTCACCCTCGCGGGAGTCGCGTTCACCGCCGTGTGCGGCGGCTTCACCTCCGCCATGGCACTCAAGAGCACGACCACGTTCGACGTCATGCGGTTCTGGGGCGTCGGCTCCATCGGCGGCCGGTCGCTCGACATCCTCCCCATCGCCCTGCCGCTGATCGGCGCCGGTCTTCTGCTCGGACTGTGCAGCGCGGGCTCGCTCAACGCCCTCGCGCTGGGCGACGACATCGCCCGGTCGCTGGGCACCCGTCTCGCGGTGACCCGGGTGGTCCTGGTCCTCGCCGTCACCCTGCTGGCCGGGACCGCCGTGGCCGTCGCCGGTCCGATCTCGTTCGTCGGGCTGATGGTGCCCCACATCGTGCGCTGGTTCGTGGGACCCGACCAGCGCTGGATCCTGCCCGTCACGGTCATCCTCGCGCCCGCCTTCCTGCTGGCCGCCGACATCATCGGACGGGTGATCCTGCCGTCCGGCGAGATGCGGGTCGGCCTCGTCACGGCGCTCGTCGGCGCGCCCGTCCTCGTCGCGCTCGTCCGGCGCCGGAAGGTGAGCACCCTGTGACCGTCGGAACAACGAAGCGAGCGGCGGCGGACCGGGTCGACTTCGGACGGACCGTATGGGCCTGGCGCCGGAACGGGATGGCACTGCGCGTCGAGCGGCGTTCCGTCCTCGTCTGCGCCGCCCTGGCCCTCGCCGTGGTCGTCCTGGGCGTCCTCACCCTGGGCACCGGGTCCATCTCGCTCACCCCGGGGCAGGTGCTGTCCGCCCTGTTCGACCCGGACGCCGACTCCCGTGACCGGCTGGTCGTCGTGACCTGGCGGCTGCCCCGGCTGCTGTTCGCGATCGTCTGCGGAGCGGCGCTCGCCATCAGCGGCGCGCTCTTCCAGTCGCTCACCAAGAACCCGCTGGGCTCCCCCGACGTGATCGGCTTCGCCTCCGGTTCGTACGCCGGCGCGAGCGTGGTCATGCTGCTGCTCGGCACCGCCAACTACCTCGCCGTCGCCACGGGTTCACTGATCGGCGGAGCGGGCACCGCGCTCCTGGTGTATCTGCTGGCCTACCGGGGCGGACTGGCCCCCTTCCGTCTCATCATCGTCGGGATCGCCGTCGGCGCCTTCCTCAGCTCCTTCACCTCGATGCTGCTCCTCTCCGTCAACCCGCAGCAGGCGATGCTGGCGGCCACCTGGGGAGCGGGCTCCCTCAGCGGGCTCGGCTTCGAGCAACTGCGGGCGACGGCCGTCGTCTTCGTCCTGCTGCTGATCTGCTCGGCGGCCGTGGTGCGGCCTCTGGTCCATCTGGAGCTGGGCGACGACGCGGCCGTGGCCCTCGGGGTGGGCGCGCAGCGCGCACGGCTCGCGGCCACCCTCGTCGGGGTCGCGCTCACGGCGCTGGTGACGGCGGCGGTCGGGCCGATCGCGTTCATCGCGCTCGCCGCACCGCAGATCGCCCAGCGGCTGACGCGGAGTCCCACCACGGTACGGATCGCCCCGGCGGCGCTGACCGGCGCGGCGGTCCTGGTCGGCGCCGACTTCGTCGCCCAGCGCGTCAACCTGCCCGTGGGCGTGGTCACGCTGTGCGTCGGCGGGGCCTATCTGGCCTGGCTGCTCGCCCGCCAGTACACGGGACGGCGCGGATGACCGTACCGGCCCCGTCCCTCCCGTCCCCCTTGCCCGCCCCGCCGCTCCGGCGCGTCCCGTCCCCCCTGCCGGTCCCGCCGCACCCGCCCGCCCTGTCGCATCCGCCGCTCCGGCCGCCCATCCGCGAGGAGTACCCGTGACCATCACGACACAGCGCACCCGGACCCCGGTCCCGGCACGGCTGGAGGTGCTCGACGCGACCATCGGCTACGGCCGGCGGCCCATCTCGGAGCACCTGGACGTCCGCATCCCGGACGAGTCCTTCACCGTCATCATCGGTCCCAACGCCTGCGGCAAGTCGACCCTGCTGCGCGCCGTGTCCCGGCTGCTGAAGCCCAGCGCCGGAAGGGTCGTCCTCGACGGACGGTCCATCGCGGAGTACCGGTCCAGGGAAGTGGCGCGGACCCTCGGGCTGCTGCCGCAGACGTCGCTGGCGCCCGACGGGATCACCGTCGCCGATCTGATCGCCCGGGGCCGCCACCCGCACCAGAGGCTGATGCGCCAGTGGACCGCGCAGGACGAGAAGGCCGTACTGGACGCCATGGCGGCCACCTCCGTCACCGAGCTGTCCGACAGGCCGGTCGACGAACTCTCCGGCGGCCAGCGCCAGCGCGTCTGGGTGGCGATGGTCCTCGCCCAGCAGACCCCGATCCTGCTGCTGGACGAACCGACCACGTTCCTCGACATCGCCCACCAGATCGATCTGCTGGAGCTGTTCACCGATCTGCACCGCGCCGGGCACACGCTCGTCGCCGTACTCCACGACCTGAACCACGCGGCCCGTTACGCGACCCATCTCATCGCCATGCGCGACGGCCGGGTCGTCGCCGAGGGCACCCCGCAGGAGGTGGTGACCGCCGGACTCGTGAAGGAAGTGTTCGATCTGCCCTGCCAGGTCGTCCCCGACCCGGTCACCGGCACACCCATGGTCATCCCCCTGGCCCGGCAGCGGGACCCCCGGTGAGCGCCGTCGGAACCGCCCGCGCCGACGGGCACCGTACGCGCGACGGCGGCGACGGGCCGAACTCCGTCCCGGCACTGTTCCGGGTCGCGCTCCTGCGTGACGGCCGCGGCCACCGGCTGACCCTCACCGCCCTGGCGTTCATGGTCCACCAGCTGTGCGAGGCGCTGGTGCCGATCCTCATCGGCGTCGTCATCGACCGGGCGCTGGCCCCCTCGGACCGCTCCGCCCTGTTCTGGTGGCTCACCGTGCTCGGGGCGGTCTTCGTCGTGCTGTCGCTGTCCTACCAGCGGGCGTCGACGGCCATGGTGGACGTCTACGGCTACGGCGAGCACGAGCTGCGGCAGCGCGCGATGACCCGGCTGCTGGACCCGCGTTCCCTGCGCCGCCGGCCCGGTCCGGGCGAGGCGCTCTCCCTGGTCTCGTCCGACACCTACCGGGTCGCCGGGGTCTCCTGGAGCGTCGTGCAGCAGGCCTCGACCGTCACCGCGATCCTCACCGCGTCGACGGCGCTGCTCCTGATCTCCGTACCCCTGGGCCTGGGTGTCATCGCCAGCACGGTCCTGGTGCTCGTCGTGATGCGCCGGGTCTCGATGCCGCTGGAGGCACGGGGAATGGCCGAGCAGAGTTCGGCCGCGCGAGCCGGCGACGTGGCCACCGACATGATCACCGGACTCCGGGTGGTCGTCGGCATGAACGCCCGGTCGGAGGCCGCCCGGCGCTACCGCACCGCGAGTGAGGATTCGCGGCGCGGGGCCGTGGCCACCTCGCGCTCGATGCTGGCGTACGGCAGTCTCAGCCTGCTGCTGTCGGGGGTGTTCCTCGCGGCGCTCGCGACGGCCTCGGGGTATCTCGCCCTGGACGGCGGCATCACGGTCGGTCAGCTCGTCACCGTCCTCGGGCTCGCCCAGTTCCTCCAGGGCTCGCTGGCCCATGTCGGTACGTTCGCCTCCAACTGGATCCACAAGCGTGCCTCCGCCCGGCGGCTGGGCGATCTGCTGGACGAGCCGCCGCTGATCGGCCCCGCCGAAGCCACCGGCGCGCCCGCCGCCACCACTCCCTCCACCGCCTCCGGATCCGCATCCGCTCCCGCGCTGCGGTGGCATCCGTCCGAGCACGGCGAACCCCTCGATCTGCGGCCCGGCGAACTCGTCGGCGTCGTCCCCGGCGACCCCGGGCACGCGAGGGAGCTGAGCGACCGGCTCGGCTACCGCGTCCCGCTCCGCCGCGGCGAACTCCTGGTCGACGGGGTCGACGCCGTCGACCTCGGCCCGGACGCGGTGCGCGCCCGGATCGCGGCGCCGCCCCACCACGGTGCGGTGTTCTCCGGCACCCTGCGCTCCAACCTCACCCCCCGGGGGAGCGAGAGCGACCCGGCCGTCCTCCGGGCCGCGATGCTCGACGACGTACTCGAACTGGTCGGGGGCGACCAGGCAGAGGTCGGCGAGCACGGCCGCAGGCTCTCCGGCGGCCAGCGTCAGCGGCTGCTGCTCGCCCGCGCGCTGCACAGCGACGTCGATCTCGTCGTCCTCGACGAACCCACCACCGCGGTCGACCCGGTGACCGAACAGCGCATCGCCGAAGGGCTGCGCGGCCTGCCCGCCACGACGCTCCTGATCACCACCAGCCGGATCCTGCTCTCCGCCTGCGACCGGGTCGTCGACCTCGGCGGCGTCCACCCCGAACCGAACGGAACCCCCAGGTGACCCCCGCGAAAGGCACACTGCCCATCGCCGGCCCCCGCCGCACCCGCGAGGAGCTCGTCCGCCGGCTCGGCGCGCACCGCGGCCGGCTCGCCGTATCGCTGCTCACCCTGCTCGGCGGTACGGCCGTCACCCTCGCCACCCCCCAGGTCCTCGGTGACATCGTGGACGCCGTCGCGGACGGGGCGGGGCGGGGCCGCATCACGGTGCTCGGCGTCGTCCTCGTACTCGTCGCCGTCGCCGGAGCCGCGCTCGCCTACGCGGGCGGCCGGATGCTGGTCGTCCTCGTCCAGGGCGTCCTCGCCGCCCTGCGCGAGGACGTGTTCGAGACCGCGGTCCACCTTCCGGCGAGCACCCTGGAGTCCTCGGACAGTTCCGATGTCGTCTCCCGGGTGACCCGCGATGTCGAAGCGGTCTCCGAAGCGGCCTCCGACGTGCTTCCCGATGTCACCAACGCGAGCTTCACGATCGGCCTCAGCCTGGTGGGCCTCGCGGTCCTCGATCTCCGGCTGGCCCTCGCCGGCCTGATCTGCCTGCCCGTCCATGTGTTCGCCACCCGGCAGTTCCTCTCCCGCTCGCACGTCGTGTACGGGGACATCCGCCGGCTGGAGTCCACACGCGGCCAGTCCGTCATCGAGGCGGTGCACGGCGCCGAGACCATCCGTACGTACCGGACCCAGGACCAGCACCTCGGCGAGCTGGCCGGACACAGCGAACTGGCCATCGCACGGCAGCGCGACGGCGTACGGCTGCGCAACCGGTTCACGGGCCTGCTCAACGCGGCGGAGTTCATCGGCCTGGCCGCCGTGCTGGTCACGGGCTTCGTGCTGCTGGACTCAGGGGCCATCTCGGTGGGCGCCGCCACGGCCGCCGCCCTCTACTTCCACCGTCTCTTCGGTCCGGTCGGGGCGCTGCTGGGGAGTCTGGACGACATCCAGCGGGCGACGGCGGGGCTGTCCCGGCTCGTGGGCATCACCGACCTGGGCCGCGACGGCTCCGGATCCGGCCGGGCGGAACAGTCCGGCCGGGCGGATCCGCGCCACCGCCCGGCGATCGACGTGAAGGGGGTCTCCTTCTCGTACGACGGAACGCGCCCCGCCCTGCGCGATGTCTCGCTCCACGTGCCCGCGGGCACGAGCCTCGCGCTCGTCGGCGCCAGCGGCTCGGGCAAGAGCACGCTGGCCCATCTCATCGCGGGCCTGGGCGAACCGGACCGCGGCGAGATCCTCACCGGGGACGCGGAGGGCGTTCGCACCGCCACCCGGTACCTGGTCACGCAGGAGATCCATCTGTTCGGCGGCACCCTGGCCGACAACCTGAGGATCGCCCGGCCCACCGCCACCGACGAGGATCTCCGCGGTGCCCTGCGCGAGGCCGGGGCCGGCTGGGCGCTGGAACTGGAATCGGGACTCGACACCGTCCTCGGCGCCGGTGGCACCCCGCTGGACGACGGATCGGTCCAGCACCTCGCGCTGGCCCGCGCGCTGCTCGCCGACCCGGACGTCGTCATCCTCGACGAGGCCACCGCGCAGTCCGGTCCGCAGACCCGCACGCTGCTTCAGACGGCTCTCGAACGCGTCACCCGCGGACGCACCAGTGTGATCGTGGCGCACCGCCTGGAACAGGCGCGCGACGCGGACCACATCCTGACCCTCCGCCACGGTGAGGTCGCCGAGCACGGCACGCACAGCGAACTGCTGGCCTCCGAGGGCGAGTACGCCGCGCTCTGGCAGGCGTACACCGGCACGGCCGCCGGTACCGGCGGCGCCCGGCAGCAGTGAGAACCACCACCGCCCGGCCCCCGACCACAGCACCCGCCCCCGACCCGACCCCGCACACGAAGGAGCAGCACCCATGACCATTCACCGCGCCGTGGTGGCCCGCGTCCGGCAGCTCACCCCGTCCATGGCCCGCGTCACGTTCCACGGCGAGGGTCTCGCCGCCTTCACGTCCACGGGTGTCGGCGACGAGTACGTCCGGCTGTTCTTCCCCCACGGTCCCGACCGTGGGGACGTCTCCCTGCCCGACTCCACGGAGAACGGCGGCTGGCAGACCCCCGAAGGGCGGCCCGAGGCGCCCGTACGGACGTACACCGTCCGGGCCGTCCGCCCGGAGGCCGGTGAGATCGACATCGACTTCGTGCTGCACGGTCACGGCACGGCATCGGGCTGGGCCGCCGCCGCCGCGCCCGGCGACGTGATCGGTCTCAACTCCCCCACCGGCCTCTACAGTCCCCCGGCCGACCTGGCCTGGCAGGTCCTGATCTCCGATCTGAGCGGGCTGCCCGCCGTCGGCCGCATCGTCGAGGACGCCCCGGACCACGTCACGACCCGGGCCGTCCTCGAAGTGCCCGACGCCTCCTGCGTGCAGCGTCTCACCGACGGGCCCGGCGTCCGGGCGACCTGGACCTACGGCGGCAACGGCCACGGCCCCAGCCGCCTGGCCGAACTGGTCGCCGCGGCGATCCCGCCCGGCACGGACCTGGCCGGCGGCTATGTGTGGGTCGCGGGGCAGACGGACGCCCTGCGCGCCGTACGCCGCTACCTGCGCAAGGACCTGAAGCTTCCCGCCGACCGCTTCAAGGTCGTCGGCTACTGGATGCCGGACGGCGACTCCTGGACCGAACGCTACGAAGCACTGCCCGCCGCCGTCCGTGCCGAGCTGGACAGCATGTGGGACAACCCGGCCGACGAGCCCGAGGACCTCACCATCCAGTACGAGGCCCGCCTCAGCACCCTCGGTCTGTGAGCCGGGGCGGCCCCCGCACGCCCGGCTGACAGTGCGCCGTTCCGGGCCGGGCGGAGAATCACGCACGTCCCCGAGCCGGGGGGGACGGGTTCTCAGGACGGTGCGATGGCCCGTGGGATCCAGAACTGCCGTTCCTGTACCTGGCACTGACGCTTGTAGTGCTCAGCGGCCAGCCCGTCGTGATGCCGGGCCAGGCGCAGCAGGTGCGCCTGGTAGAAGGCGGCGACGGTGGCGGCGGTACCGGGCCGGCGGAGGATGCTGTGGGCGGCCGTGCTGCCTTGCATGGCGGTGGTCATCGCGGTCTGAACGCCTTGCGCGGACAGTGGGTCGAGGGTCAGCGCCGCCTCACCGATCTTGATCCAGTCACGGCCGACGGTGCCCTCGGCGAGGGAGCTCGTGGCGTCGCAGGCGAACGTTCGGGTGATCTGTTCGCCCAGCCAGGGACCGACCAGGTCCGAGGCGGACAGCGTCGAACGGTAGAGCCGCCGCCGTGCGTCCCTGTCCAGCGCGGCACACCGGGCGCGCTCGACGAAGACCATCGCGTTGATCGTGTCGTCCGGCAGCAGCGCGGCGCAGAGCCACGCGTCATGGCCCGCCTCGACACGGACGCCGGGGCCCTCCCGCACCCCCGGTCGCCAGTATCCGTAGAGAGCGGTGGTACGCGCCCCCGCGCGGCGGCGGTTCTGGCGCAGCAGACCCGTCCGTCCGCCGGCGTCGACGAGGAACCGGCAGTCCAGGTCGAAGCGTCGGCCGGCCTGCCGCACCTCGATGCGCCAGCCGTCGTCGTGCCGGCGCGGGCGGCGGGCGAGGGCGGGCTGCGACACCCGCACTCCGGCCGTCCGCGCCGCGTCCAGCAGGAACGCGTCGAAGACGCCGCGGTCGGCGACGAACGTCGGTGCGCGGTGCTCGGCGCCCGCCCACCGCGCGAGCAGCTCCGCGGGGCGCACGCCGGAGGGGGCGAGATGGCCCAGGGCGCCCAGGACCTGGGAGATCCCCGGCGCCAGACAGTCGCCGAGCCGGCGGCGGGGGAACACCGCACGTTCCACCAGGTGGACGGAGTGCCCCAGCAGGGCGAGCCGGCGGGCGGCGGTCGAGCCCGCGGGCCCGCCGCCGATCACGCAGACGTCCGCCCGGACGGACATCGTCACCGGCCGGGGCCGATCACGTCGAGGTAGTCCGGCCGCTTCTCCGTCAGCCGCGCGTACATGCACAGGCAATGGTGGAGCCAGCCCCGGATGTAGTCACAGGCCGGGCGGCCACGCCCGATGACCTCGTGATGGCACCCCCCGCCGCACAGGTACCGCGCCCAGCAGTCGGAGCACGGCTGCTGCCGGTGCACATGCCGGTCGTCCAGCCATTTCAGCTGCCGCGCCGGATCCACCCCGGTGAGGACGTCGCCCATCCTGCGCTCGTCGTCCCCGACGAAACGGTGGCAGGCGAACAGCTCGCCGTCGGCGGACGCGCCCAGATATCCCGCCCCGGCACCGCACGGGTACGGACGGTGGGTACCCCGGTGGATCTCCCGCAGCGCGTTGACGGCGTTGAGGAACGGATAGGCGATGCCCTTCTCGACCCGCTCCTCGAAGCGCTCGGCGCAGGCGGTCATCTGTTCGAGCATGATGTTCAGGTCGGACCCGGCCATCTCGTCGGCGCCGGTGGGCGAGCTGAGCATCGGCGAGAACCCGACACTGTCGAACCCCAGGGAGATGAATTCCTCCAGCGTCTCCGGGAGGGAGAGGTTCCGCGGTGTCACGGTGACGCGGGCGGAGACATTCATGGTTCCCCGTCGGTCGTTCAGCAGCGGCTCCAGACGCCTGAGCACCCGTTCGTAGGTGGGCCGTCCGTTCCTTGCGGGGCGCAGCCGGTCGTGGACGGCGCCCACGCCGTCGAGGCTGACGGTGACGGCGAATCCGTGCCGTGCGAAGAATTCGGCGTCGTCGGGCCTGACCAGTGTTCCGTTCGTCGTGATCGAGTATCCGACGCGGACTCCGCGCTCCGCGGCGCGCACGGCGGCGTGCTCGGTGGCGGACCGCAGTACACGGCGATTGGCGAGCGGCTCGCCGCCGAGGAACGCGATGGTGATCCGCTCCCCGGCCGCCGCGTCGTCCACCAGGCGGTCGACCGTCGCGTGGGCGACCTGCTCGGACATCAGCTTGGCGGCACCGCCGAAGTCGCCCTGCTCCGCGTAGCAGTAGGTGCAGCCCAAGTTGCAGGTCTGCGCGATGGCGAGGGAGATGGAGCGCAGGGGGACCTCGCCGGGGACCTCGTCGAGCGCTACGGGGACGTCCAGGCCGAACCGGGCGAGCAGGGCGCTCGCGGCGGCCTCGTCCCGCGCCTCGGCCGCGTCCTCGAAGAGCTCCCGGGCCTCCGGCGGAATCGCGTAGACGAGCGAACCCGCGGAGACGAGGATGTGCGGGCCGTTCCCTCCGTCGAACAAGTGATAGCCGCGGACCCGGGGCTCAGTCACCGTCGCGGTCATGGTCGTCCTTTCCCTCAAGGACGAAGCTCAGCTTGTCCTCCCAACCGGCGATGATGTCCTCGTGCTGGAGCAGGTCCGACTGACGAAGCGTGTAGACCTTGGGCGTGGTGGGTGTCCGATCGCGCTGGAGCCAGTTGTGGCCTCGGCTGCCTTCGGCCTCGTCCGCCTCGACGTTGACGTAGTCGGGCCGGCTGGCGGCCCAGTAGTAGCAACCGCAGCCGATGAAGTCGTTCTGCCACGGGGAACAGAGGCTCTGTGTCAGCTCACCGGGCTGGGCGAGTTGGCGGCTGAGCACCGCGGTGCGGGCGTCCTCCCCGCCCTCGGGCCCGGACTCCTCGAAGATCTTCCGGACCCTCAGCGAGACGTCCTGCTGGTCGTCGTCGCCCTTGGTGAAGGTGCACCGGACTTCCTGCCCCGCCTTCTGCGCGACGTCGGCAAGGGCGTTCGACCATTCCAAGGACCAGTTGCCCAGACTCTCGCTGGCCCCTCCGGGCGACCGCGGCCCGGCGACCTCGATCCAGACCGGATGCCCGTCCACGGCGAGAAGGATCTCGCCGACGAGCGCCCGCACCTCTTCGGGCGCGTCGTCGTCGACGGCCAGGACCAGGGCGACCGCCTCGTGCAGGTGGATTCCGGCGAAGACACGGCGCCACAGATTGCGCAGGTCCAGTTCGAGGCCGGGGTAGAAGTTGCCGACGGAGGACGCCGGGGTCGTACCGGGAGGGTTACCACGCGCCCGGTAGGCGAGCTGGGCGGTCAGGTTCCGGGGCGCGATAGGTTCCACGGCTACTCCTGGGCTCTGCGATGACGGTGTCGGTGGCGGCGGTGACGGCAGTCGTCACTCGTCCCCGTCCGGCGGCATCGCGGCGATCCAGGCCTCGACGATCTCAAGGCCGGTCTTGTCGGTGCCGGGCACGGTGCGACTGAACGGTCCGTGCATGGGGTGGTCCTCGCGGCGCAGCAGGCGTACGAACGCCGAGGCCTCCGCATCGCCCGGGGTCACCAGGCGCTGCCCGGCCTCCGCTCCCGCGAGCGGTCCCTGGGCGTTCGCCGTACGGACGTGCTCCAGCAGGTCCAGGGGGTGCACGAAGAGGTCCGACAACGGACCCGACTCCGTGGGAATGTGCTCATGGAGGGGAGCCATCGCGCGGAAGAACTCCACGAGGAGGAGCATCATGCGCTCGGGCTCGGTCGTGGCCTGCGTCTCCAGGGCGGCGCGACGCAGGAGCTCGATCTGACGGCGGGTGAGCGCCAGCTCCAGGGTGTCGCTGCCGCGCATGAGCGCCGGCATCTTCTGGCGTGCCATGGTCGAGAAATCACCGGCTTCGTCGTAGGAACGGATCAGGTCACGCGGGATGGGCAGTACGCCGTTCCGCCAGCTCGTCATGAGCTGCTCGTGAATCGCCAGGACCTGGTGGTAGGGAGCCTCGCCCTGGCCGAAGACGGGCTCGAAGGCCCGCTCGTACTCGGCGGTCTCGTGGCGCGCCTGGTTGGTGGCGTTCGTCGCGACGCCGCCGATCCCCTGGTCCGCGTTCATGGCCATCGTGTTCATCAGGCGCACCGTCTCCAGGGCTCGGCGCAGGGTGTCCTCCACTTCGTCCCGGTCCAGCTCACCGGAGACGGTGGGCCCGAACAGCGCCTGTAGGAGGTCGTCCTGCAGCGTGCGGACGTGGAAACTGTCCGGCGCGAAGTCGGGCACTCCGGAGCAGATCCGGGCCGACGCGCCGAGCACCCGGCCGCCGACGGTGACCTCGACGCCGACGATTCCGTCGCAGGCGTCGTCGACGTAGCCCTTGGAGATGTAGCGCTGCCCCTGTTGGTCGAGCGTGCCCTCGTAGGTCTGGGCCGGGAAGGTCACCAGTGGCGCGGCCGGGTCGCCGTCGAAGTGGTCGTCCCAGCGCCCCACGGCGGGGTCGTACACGTCGTCGCTGACTTGCGGATCACCCGGCCGTACCCCGAACACCGCGCCCCGGCTGGGCACGAAACGCATCCGGATCTCGGGGAACTCGCCCGTCGGCCTGATGAAGCGGACCGTGCCGAGCGAAATCGACTTGCCCGCTTTGAAATTGTCGGCGCGACCGGCGAGCGGATGCTCGGCGTGGTCGTTGAACGGCCCGGTGTCGGCGTGGATCCCGTCCTTGACGTCCCCTGTGCGCCGCGCGGCCTTGAGGTTGGCCACCACGACCCGCCAGCGGAGGTCGGCGGGGGTCAGGCCGACGGCTTCGAGGCCTGCGGTGGTGAGGGGTTCCAGGTCGCCGGTGCCGAAGCGGGCCCACAGTTCCAGGAAGGGCGCCACCGGACGGATCCGGCCCGCGCCGTCCCGGAATCGGACTTCGGCCGGCTGTGTCTCCTCGGTGATCGCTCCGCTGTCGGGGTCGACGTGCAAGGTCGGCGCGGGCCGCAGTTCCCGATATCCGGTCGGTTCGCGGACCACGGCGTGGTAGTTGTCCATCGGCTCGCCGGACGAACCGAAGCGGCCGATGGCCAGTGGCGGGAGGATCCGCAGTTCCGTGATGGCGCTGCCGTCCAGCGGGCCGTCGGGCACCGGTCGGCTCTCGGTGTCGCGCACTGGCCGGAGCTCTTCGGCGTCGTCCGCAGCCGTTGTTCCCTCAGTGCTCTGCCGTGCGCCCAGTGTCTCGTCCCGACCTACCCGGCGAGGGGAATTCATGGGTCCTCATCTCCTGCGTCGGCTGCCCTCAACACGAAGGCCGTATTCACGGACAGCGGGAAGTGTCTGGTCCCATGGCTCTACGGCTGTCCTGGTCACCTCCTTTGTCCAGGACTTCCCCCTGCGCACCCGGCGATGACCTGCCAATCGTGTGGTTCCGCAAACCGGCGGGGGAACGCTCGCGGCCGGTGGTCAGTGGGGCGCGCCGGCTGATCGGGGCCGTCTGCGGACTCCCCGCCCGCCTCGGCGAGAGCGGTGGGCGGCCTCGGCGAGAGCGGCGGGGTGGCTCGGCATGGGGCGCCGTCAGCCGTCGTCGCGCTCCCGCCGGGGATGACGGGACGGCCTCCTACACGCCCAGCCCGGTGATGCGGTACTGCATCACCCGGTAGTTCTGGTCGTCGTACCACTGGCTGACCGCGATGTGGAAGTCGCCGAAGGTCGAGCCCGGGATGATGAACCCGCCGTACGGGCTCGCCACCGCGTTGCCGAATTCCAGTCCGGGCACGGTGGGCACGATGATCGTCTGTTCCGGTGTGGCGAACAGGTTGGACGTCGGCAGCGGGAAGATCTGCGCGCGCATGTCGAGCGGGTCCATGTTGAGCCAGGTGAGGGCGTATTTCCCGTCCATGGCCCGGAAACAGATCTCGCCCCAGCGGCGCGGTCCGGAGACCGAGGTCGGATGGTTCCCCCAGGCCCAGGCGCCATTGGCGTAGCCCCAGGGTTCATAGGCGGCGGGATTTCCCAGGGCGTCCTGCGGAACCCGGTGGAGCAGCAGGTCCGATGTCACATCGCGATTGAATACGGTGGACAGGACGTAGCAGTACCCGTCGTCCGCCACCGCGTATGTCTTCTGCTGGAACTGCCCGTTGTACTGGTCGCCCGGCCATTGGCAGAGGTATTCCCAGGTTTCCCCGCTGTCCCGGGAGCGCCAGAAGTCGGAGTGGTGCGTCTGGTAGATCACCCCGCGCATCAGGTGCATGTACATCGTGTCCCCGATGGTGAACACGTCGGAGGGAATGGCGGTGGTGCCGCCGTCGTGTCCTTCGGGAACCAGGCTCTCGGCGTGGGCGCCTCCGACGCTGTCGTCGATGACGAGCGAGCCGAGGGAGGGGTTGCGGGCGCGCAGGCCCACCGGGGCCCGCCAGTCGGGGCCCCCGACGCCGCCGCCGTCGAAGGTGTCGCCACCGACGAGGAGCATGGTGCCGTCGGGGCAGCGGGCGGGAATGCCCAGGTCGGTCCAGGGGGCCGCGAAACGGCCGGTCTCCGCGGGACCGGTGAGGTTGCGGATCTTGGCACCGGTGATCAGTCTCGCGCCGCGCCCGGTGGCGTCCGCCGGCGCGGTGCCCGCGGCGATGCCCGCCGCGGCGAGGGCGGCGCCCGTACCGGCCCTCAGAAGGGAACGGCGGCTCAGGGAGCGGGAGCCCTGCGGATGCAGGTCCTGCGGATCGGAACCCTGCGCATGAGGGCCCTGCGGTCGGGGGGATTGCTGCATGGACAGCTCCTGTGGGGAGGGGCTCGCTGCGGGTGATGCGATACGGCCGCCGATTCGGCTGCGCCGCCGCACCTTCCGGATCGTAGGGCGCGAAGTCCGCGCGCGACAGGTGGTGTTGACCGGCGCGAATTCTCCGCCATTGGTCCGACCGCTGAAAGAACCACAGCCGCACGGGGTCTCTTCCGAAAGCCCAACTCGCCTTTTCCGCAACGACCTTGACTTTGCATTACCGTGCGCGACACCGTGCTGTATGCGAAAGAACAGAACCCCCCACCGCATGTTCGCAAGCCTGGCCGCTGCCGGAATTCTGCTCGCCCTTCCGGCCACCGCCCACGCCGCGTCCACCCACGACCCCCAGCCCCATGGCCTGCGCGCCTTCCAGGCGAACCACGGACTCCGCCCCACCGGTTCCGTGGACGCCGCCACCGCACGACTGCTCGACGCCGCCCCGGACAGCGAATTGCGCACGGTCTTCGCCGCGCCGTCCGATCTCGGGCCGGAGGAACTGGCCAACGCCCGGACCGTCATCGGCGTCGGGAAAGGCGCGCAGATACCGGAGCAGGGTCAGGTCATCGCCCTGATGACGGCGATGCAGGAGTCGAAGTTCGTCAACTACACGGTCCCCGTGGACCATGACTCACTGGGCATCTTCCAGCAGCGGCCCAGTATGGGCTGGGGCACTCCGGAGCAGATCACGGATGTCGCCACCTCGTCCAAGTCCTTCTACGGGGTGGCCCCGTTCGGCAACAACCCCGGGTTGATCCAGATCGCCGGCTGGGAATCCATGGCGCCCGGCGAGGTGTGCCAGGCGGTGCAGCGTTCCGCCTATCCCGACCGGTACGCGCAGTGGGAGCAGTTCGCCCGCGACCTGCTCGCACAGGAAGGCCCCTCGGTCGACCCCATCTACTGACGGCGAGGCCCCGGCGCCTCCACACACGCGGGTGCCCCCGTCCGGCGGGACGGGGGCACCCGTACGTTCGCGGGAGGCCCGGTCAGCAGCCGCCGCAGTTGTAGAACGTCACGTCCCAGTGGTTGCCCTCGTCCGCGTAGATGTTGCCGGAACCGGACTGGTACTGGGGCGCACCGTCACCCCGCACGCCTATGTAGGTGAAGACACCCTTGACGTAGTTGGTGACGCAGGTGCTCTTGGCGAAGTCGAGCTTGTAGCCGTTCCAGTGGGAGTACGTGCCGCCGGCGTGCCCGGTCTCGGTGCCACCGGTGATGTTGAGCGCACAGCCCGTGGCGCTCTTGAGGGTCTGGGCGCCCTGGGCGGTGGCCAGGTTCAGCTGGTCGAAGGACGTGCACGTGGGCACGTTCCGGTCGGAGCAGCCGCCCGACGACGACCAGGTGACCCCGGACGAGCTGAACCGGGAGGTCGCCTGCGAGTGGGTGAGCTTGGTGACGGCGTGCGCCTGGGTGGCGCCGCTGCCGAGCGCGCCGATACCGGGGGCGAAGAGCGCGCCGAGGACAAGGGCCAGGGCGGTGAGGGCGGAGCGGAGTCTCGGGCGGGTCGCCTGGGGCACCATGGGGGGGATTCCTCCTGCTCATGACAATTTGTGGGATGTCCGGGCGCGCGGAACGCACACACCGGGCAGGGAGATACTGCCCGAGTTCTACGCGCGTCCGCCAGAGGTCGGCATGTTGCCATGCGGTGAACATCGCGACACCCGGCCCGGCGCACGGCCCGGGAGGCCCTCGGCCGCGAGACACCCGGACGGCGACCGGCGGCCACCTGCGGTCACGCGGGGTGCGCCCGGAGGCCGGCCGAAGGTCGCACGAACCCTCGATGTTGAACATTGAACTAGATTGCTCTACAGTGAATCTCGTTGAAGGTTAAACAACACCGACGACACCCGTACCCCGCCGCTCGAAACGTCCCCCGAGGAGGAGCCATGGCTCTGTTCAACCGCAAGTCCACTGCCACCCCGACCGCCACCGAGACCCCCGCGGTGGACCCCGCGCTCGCCGCCCTGACCGGCGACTACGCGATCGACCCGGCCCACAGCAGCATCGGCTTCACCGTGCGTCACGCCATGGTCACCAATGTGCGCGGCTCCTTCGGTGAGCACGAGGGGTCCCTGAAGCTGGACGGGGCCGACCCGGCCAACTCGGCGGCCTCCATCGACGTCAGGATCGCCAGCGTCGACACCGGCATCGCGGACCGTGACGGCCACCTGGTCAGCGGCGACTTCTTCGACGCCGAGAAGTACCCGCTCATGACGTTCCGCTCCACGCGGGCGGAGCAGCTCGGCGGCGACAAGTACCGCGTCACCGGCGACCTCACCATCAAGGACGTCACGCGTCCCCTCGCCATCGACCTGGAGTTCAACGGCTCCGCCACCGACGTCTACGGCAACGAGCGCGTCGGCTTCGAGGGCAGCGCGGACATCCTGCGCTCCGACTGGGGCCTGACCTGGAACGCGGCGCTGGAGACCGGCGGCGTGATGGTCAGCGACAAGGTCAAGCTGAACTTCGACATCTCCGCGATCAAGGCCGCCGCAGCGCAGGCCTGATCCTCCCCGGGCGCCACGCCCGGAACGAGCGCGCCCGCCTTTCCTTCCCCGCACGGGGAGGGAGGCGGGCGCTCGGCGTGCGGGGCCGGTGCGCGGGCCGGCGGACCACCGGCCGCCTCCCGGTGCGCGCGACGGCGGACCACCGGGCCACTCCCCGTGCGAACGGCCGGGCCGCTCCCCGTGCGAACGGCCGGCGGATCACCCGCCCCGCCCGGACCTCGCGATTCGGCGGCCCGGGTGCTGCCCCGTCATCCCCGGCGGGCGGTACGGCCTTCAGCGTGCGGACGACCAGACCGTGCCCCGCGCCTCGTACTCCAGCATGCTCTCGATGCCGGTCGCGGCGTCCGGGCCCAGTTCACGGCGGACGATCCACAGCGCGAGCTCCAGTCCCGAGGTGATGCCGCCCGCGGTCACCAGGTCGCCGTCGTCGACGACGCGGGCGTTCTTCAGCACACCGCCCTGCTGTTCCAGGTCCGCACGGGCGCGCTGATGGGTGGTGCAGGGGCGCCCACGGGTCAGCCCGGCGGCCGAGCAGAGCATGACCCCCGTGCACAGCGCGCCGATGGTGAGGCCGGGGCGTACCGCCGCCGCCAGGGCGCGCGGCAGGGTGCCCCTGTTGATCTCGGCCCACACCCCGGGGCTGTCCCGCCGGGCGTAGCCGCCGCCGGGTACGACCAGCACATCGGCCTTCTCCGGCTCCCAGGGGCCGATGTCGCGCAGGCGCGTGCCGTAGGCGGCGGTGACACCGGCCGGTCCGGCGGCCCTGACGTAGTCGACCGTCACCGGCCGCGAGGTGAAGAACCTCGCGGCGGAGAAGACCTCGTACGGTGCGGCGAAGTCGAGTTCCTCCACCCCTTCGTACATGACGACCTGGACCCGGAAGGAACGTGCCGGTTTCCCCGTCGCGCTCCGCTCCCCCACCGCCGCTGTCGCCGGGCTCGCGATGCCCGCCAGCACGCCGGTGGCGCCCAGCGCGGTGGAGGTACGGAGCACATCGCGTCGGTTCATGGGTTTCATACGGTCTCCTGTTCGGTCCCGGGACGCTCTGCTCCAGTGGTCGGGCTCCGTGCCGTCGGAGTTCCCGTCCGGTCCGGGGTTTCCGCGGGCGGCGATCACACGGGGGGCGGCGGGGCGGGGCCGTCGGACGTCGTCGCGCCGACCACCAGAGTGCACGGGTGGGCGTGTACGCCGGGGTCGTCACGGCCCTCCGCCACCTGTGCGCCCGCCGCCGCGCCGAGGCCCGCCAGGCCGGTGTCGACGGTCGTCAGATGGCGGGTGCCCTGGCCGCTGATCACCGTCTCCCAGTTGTCCACCCCGACCAGCGCGACATCGTCCGGGACACGCCTGCCGGACTCCAGCAGGACGGACTCCACGCCCAGTGCGATCTGGTCGTTGCCGCAGAACACGGCGTCGAACCGGACTCCGGACGCGAGCAGCCGGCGGCAGACCGCCGCGCCCGAGGCGCGGCTCCAGTCGCCCCGGAGCGTGTCGGCGGCGGCGGACAGCCCCGCTTCGGCCAGCACGGCCAGCAGGCCCCGCTCCCGGCCCGTCGCCGCGGTGTCGTGCTCCCCGCCGGTGATGTGGGCGATGTGCCGCCTGCCGAGGGTCAGCAGGTGCTCACCGGCCAGCCGCCCGGCCATCTCGCTGTCCGGTACGTAGCAGGCGTCGTCCGGGCGGTCGGTGAGACCGTGCGCGTACACCACCGGGACGGAGAACTCGCCGGTGAGGGAACGCAGTCGGGCGTGCAGGCCGTCACCCAGGACCAGCAGCCCGTCCACCCGGCGGGCCTGCAGCCTGCGGACGCTCTCGGCCATCACGTCCGGGTCGCGCCCCATGTCGTAGAGCAGGCACGCCTGTTCGCGGCTCCCCAGATGGGCGACCGCGCCGACCAGTACCGGCTCGGTGAACGCACCTCGCGCGTTGTGCGCGAGGATGCCGATCGTCCGGCTGCGTCCGAGCGCGAACGACTGCGCCAGCGCGTTGGGGCGGAAGTCCAGGCGGAGGGCGGCCTCCGCGATGCGCGCCCGGGTCGCCCCCGAGATCCGCCCGCCGCCGTTCAGCGCCCGCGACGCCGTGGAGAGCGACACCCCGGCGACCGCCGCGACATCGCTCAGGGTGACCCTGTTCCGTTCCGACATGGCCCCAGCCTACCGAGCTGCGCAACTGCTTGCCCACCCAAGGGATTTACCGCTTTAACTCTTGACACCAGCATGGGCCCGGAACAGTCTGTGCCGCGATGAGCAACCGCTTGCGCAGATGCTTCGGCGCAGCGGTTCCGCGCGACGACCAGGGAGTTCACCCCATGCGACTTCGACCACGGCAGCGCCCATCGCGACGGCAGAGACGGCGGCGTCCCGCGACGGCGGGGACAGCGGCGGCGCTGGCGCTGCCCCTGCTCCTCGGCCTCCTCGCACCCGCACCCGCCTCCGCCACGGCGACGGGTCCAGGAGCGGCGGACGCCGATCGCCGCTCCTCCGCCGCGACTGCCGGCCCCACCACTCCCGCCACGTCCGCCACCGATGACGTCAAGGTCGAGGTGACCACCCCTGGCAACCTCTTCGATCCGGGGCAGCGGGCGACCTTCGGGGTCCTCGCCGCCCGCGACCGCAGCGTCCCCTGGACCGTCCGCGACTACCGGGGCCGTACGGTGGGCTCCGGTACCGCCGCCGTCGACCCGGCCACCGGCAAGGGATCGGTGGATGCCGGTGAACTCCCGCTCGGCTACTACACGTTGACGCTGCGGGGCAGTTCCGCGGACGGCGCCGCCCTCTCCCGTACGGCAGGCTTCGCCGTACAGCGCCCCGGTCCCGACCCGAAGCTGACCACCGACTCCTTCTTCGGCGTCAACCACCATCACCGCTCCGCCCCCGGGGACGCCTGGGACGACTCCACCCTGCTCGCCGCGCGGGCCGGCATGGACGCCCTGCGAGTCGACTCCACCTACTGGCGCTCCATCGAGAACCCCAAGGGCCAGTACCAGTGGCCCGAAGCCACCGAGCGCGTCACCGCCGGCTTCGGCGACCGCGGCCAGAACGGTCTGATGCTGCTGGGCCTCGGCAACAGCGACTACGGCGGTGTCCCGAGCACCCCCGCGGCGTACGAGGGCTTCGGGAAGTACGCCGGAAAGGTCGCCGAGCAGGCCGGGGGCCGTATCGAGTCGCTGGAGGTCTGGAACGAGTACTACGGCGGTTTCTCCAGCGGGGTGTGCTCGCAGAGCGCGAAGTGTTACGCGAAGCTGCTCGCCGCCGCCCACCCGGCCGTCAAGGCCGCCGACCCGAAGATCACCGTGGTCGGCGCCTCGTCGTTCAAGGTGCCGCTGGACTGGTTCGAGGAACTGTTCAGCCTGGGCGCGCTGAAGCACATGGACGCGGTCTCCATCCACCCCTACCGGGCGCCCGGCGCCCCGGAAGGTGTCGACCTGGACATCGCGGGCCTGAAGCGGCTGATGCGGGAGTACAACGACGGCAGGGAACTCCCGATCTGGATCACCGAACAGGGCTGGACCTCCGCCGACCGGAACGGCATCGGGGTCAGTGAGCAGACCCAGGCGCAGTCCACCGCCCGCGCCCTGCTGGAGGCCAAGGCCGCGGGCGTCGCCCGCTACTACTGGTACGACCTGATCAACGACGGCAACGGGCCGAGCAACGGCGAGCACAACTTCGGTCTGCTCCGCGCCTCGGGGCCGGAGGCCACCGGCCTCAACCCGAAGCCCTCCTATCTCGCCTACGCCACCACCGCCCGCGAACTCACCGGTTCGGCGTTCACCGGGCGCCTGCGCACGGGCGACCGTGACCTGCACGCGTACACCTTCGCCCCGGCGCCCGGCTCGCCCGGCGCGGGCGCGGGCGCGGGCACCACGGCGCTGTGGAGCAGCGACCGCACCGACAAGCCGGTACGCGTACGGGCCACGAAGCCGGTCACCGTGGTGGACATGCTCGGCGCCGAGCGGGTCCTGGAGCCGGTGGGCGGCTGGGTCCATCTGACGGCCACCGGGGAACCGGTCTATCTGCGGGCCGCGGTGAGCAGGGTCGAGAAGTCGTCGCTGCTGTCGCTGTCCGCTCCCCGCGAGATCGCGGCGGGCTCCGACGTACCGGTGACGGCCACCGTCGACAACCGCGCGGCGGCCGGCCACGGCACGGCCTCCGCCCGGCGCACCGCAGTCTTCGAGATCGAGGGCGAGCGCGTCACCGTCTCGGCGGCGCCCGGCCGGCGAGCGAGCGCCGTAGTGAGGGTCCCCGCCGGAGCGGCGCCCGGCAGCCGGGGGCTGGCGGCAGCCGTCACCCTCGACGGGAAGCGGGCCGGAGCGGTCGCGGCCGGCACCGAGGTGGCCGCGCGGTCCGTGAGTGTCGACGTTTCCCCGGACATGTCGGTGAAGCACGGCAGCCGCACCGACCGGCTGGCCGTGACCGTCACCAACCACTCGCCGGACAAGCCGGTCACCGTGACCGGCATCGACTGGTCCTTCGGCGAGCGCGCCGGAAGGATCGACGGCGCGGGCGCCGCGGGAACGGGCGGCAAGGGCGCTGCCGACCGGCACCGCGTTCCGCCGCTCGGCAGCCGCACCTATCGCGCCGGGATCGACGGCGCGAGCGCGTACTCCGTCCAACCGGTCGCGGTGACGGCCGAGTTCGCGGACGGACAGACGGCCGGCGACAACGACTCCTTCGGTTTCAGCCCGATCGGCCGGGCCACCCCGCGTCTGGTGGACGGGAAGCTGACCGGTCTGGCGGGCGTGCCGAAGGTGGACCTGTCCGAGGTCGGGTCGTACCAGGGAATCGCTCCCTCCGTCACCGACGGGGACATGTGGGCGACCTGGGACGAGCGGAATCTGTATGTGTCCGCCGTGGTCCGCGAGAAGGACTACCGGGCCCCGGAGAAGGTGGCCTGGCTGCCCGCCGGTGACAGCATCGGCATCGGGGTGCAGCCCGGAAAGCCCGGCGAGGGCCTGGGCCGCTGGGGTGCCGACTGGTACATGCTCTACGCAGGTGACACCACGCAGGAGGGCCCGGGGGTCTTCGTGGAGTCACTGCCGAAGGACTACCCGGTGGGTGCCATGGAGGGCGCGGATGTGCGGGTCGCCCGGGACGCGGCGGCCGGGACGACGACCTACCTGGTCTCCGTACCGTGGAAGCGGATCGCTCCGCTGTCACCCGCCGACCCGTCGTTCTCGCTCACCCTCACGGTCAACAAGAACGACGGGGTGCAGCGGGACAAGTACCGTTCGCTCGGTCTGGACGGCTGGCAGACCTGGGGCGACGGGCTCAACAACTGGAAGCTCGTGCGCTATCAGCAGGTGCAGCTGACCCGCTGAGGTGACTCGCCGGCACAACCCACCGGCGTGCACCTGGGCTCGCTGACGTGACCCACTGACGTAATCCGCCGGCGTGACCTGCTGACGTAATCCGCTGGCGTAAACCGCTGGCGTACTCCGCTGGCGTGACACGCCGACGTGACCCACCTACGACTGCCCGTCGCAGCGGCCGGGTGTCCGCCGGAGCAGGACCGGCGGCCACCCGGCCACCCCTTCCCCCACTCACCGACGTGCCACCAGCACACCCCGTCGCGATCATCTGGAGGGCGACTCCCATGACCAGAACCCGCGGTACCGCCCCACCCCGGCACCCCCGTTCCCTTCCCCTGCCCCTCGCGTTCGCCCTCGCCCTCGCGCTGGCGCTCTCGCTGATCGTGGGGCTCCCGCCGTCCGCCCCCGCCGCGGCACACACCCTGTCCGTCACCTCCCCGAGCCTGATCTTCCAACGGGGCCAGGGTGCGGTGCAGTTCGGTTCCTCGGCCGCCTCGGTCTCCTGGTCGTTCACCGACGAGCGCGGCACCCGGGTACGCAGCGGAACCAGCTGGCTCTCCGGCGGCAAGGCCTCGCTGTCCGTCGCGGACCTCCCGCCCGGCTACTTCGAGCTCGCCCTGCACGCGGGCGCGGCCCCCGAGCCCACCGACCTGCGCACCTCGTTCGCCGTCATCGAGAAGGTGCCGGACAGCGCGGTCGGCCCGTCCTCCCCCTTCGGCGCGGCCGTGCACCTGACGCGCACCGGCTGGGGCACGCAGGTGCTGGACGAGGCCCGGAAGGCGGGCATCTCGCACATCCGCGAGGACGCCTGGTGGAACAAGTTCGAGATCACGAAGGGCAGTTACACCTATCCGGCGGCGTTCACCGCCGGGATGACGCGCGCCCGTGCGCTGGGCATCACTCCGCTGATCATCGCCAACGGTGCCAACCCGCTGTACGACAAGGGGGTGACACCCAGCACCCCCGAGGGCATCGCCGCCTTCGGGAAGTTCGCGGCGGCGGTCCTGGACCACTACGGCGAGGACAACGTCGAGGTGCTCAACGAGTACAACGGAGACACGTTCAACAAGAGCGCGTGCGGACGGACCGCCGCGTGCTACCTGGACGTGCTCACCGGCGTCAACAAGGCGGTGAAGGCCGTGAACCCGCAGGCCACGGTGGTCGGCCCGGCCACCATCGGCATCGCCAACTGCACACCTCCCGACGGCCGCACATGCTTCGCGCCGGATCTGATCGGCCGTGGCGGCCTGACACAGATGGACGCCTACAGCGTGCACCCGTACCACTATCCCGGCGGCCCGGAGTGGCTGGCGGGCGCGGGCGACACGATCGCCGGGCTGCGTCAGCGGATCCGCGACGCGAACCACGGCGAGGACAAGCCGATCATCCTCAGCGAGATGGGCTGGCCCACCGACACCGCCCACGGCACCGGTGAACTCCAGCAGGCCGACAACCTGATCCGGCTCTACGCGGTCGGCCTCGCCAACGGCGTGACCCGGATCTACTGGTACGACCTGGTCAACGACGGCAGCGACCCCGCCGAGAAGGAGCACAACTTCGGCATGCTCCGGCAGCCGGTCACCGCCACCGCCGCGAACCCCGTCTCCGTCACCGCCAACGCGCCCAAGCCCGCCCTGGTCGCGCAGGCCGTGACCGCGCGGATGATCGGCGGCGCGTCGTACGCGGGGGACGACGGCCTGGCCGCTCCGGCCCGCTCGGCCCGGTTCACCGGTGGCGGCACGACCACCCGGGTGGTGTGGGCGACCAGCCCCCGCGACGTGGTCGTCTCGGCGACCGGCCCGGTGACACTGGTCGACTCCTGGGGCCGGAGTTCGGTGAGGCAGCCGACGAACGGCGGCTTCACCCTGGCGGCCGGTACGTCACCCGTGTTCCTCCGGGGCCCGGTGACCGGCATCACGGGCCCCGCGACGGCCACCGCCACCACCGGAGCCGGCAAGACCACCGGCATCAGCCGATAACCACTCCCGACCCCGCCCGGCGCGCCTCGACCGCGCGCCGGGTGTCGTCGGCGATCAGGTCGGCGTTGATCGCCACGGCCGCCCGCAGTCCCGCGTTGGCCGCGCCGATCACCTGCTCCATCAGGTTGGTCACATTGCCGGCCGCCCAGACACCGGGCACCTCCGTCGCCCCGGACGGGTCGGCCGCGATGTACGACCCGATCACATGGCCGGCCGCCTCCTGCGCGACCGGAACCAGCCCCAGGCTCTCCAGGACGGCGGACCGGGCGGTGAAGCGGGGCTGGACCACCACGACCTCGCGGGCGACCACCCGGCCCCCGGCGAGGCGGAGTCCGGTGAGCCGGTCGTCCGTGATCTCCAGGCCGGTCACCTCGCCGTCCACGACGGCGATGCCCCGGGCCGCCAGCTGCTCGTACTCCTCGTCGCCGAACTCCGGCCCGGTGTGCCGGAAGAGGGTGACGTCATCGCTCCACTGCCGCCACATCAGCGCCTGGTGCACGGAGAGCGGGCCGGTCGAGAGCACGCCGATCGGGCGGTCCGCGACCTCCGAGCCGTGGCAGTAGGGGCAGTGCAGCACCTCACGCCCCCACCGCTCGGCCAGACCCGGCACCGGGGGCAGCTCGTCGACGATCCCGGTGGTCACGAGCAGCCGCCGGGCGACAACGGCGGAACCGTCCTCCGTCACGACCCGGAACCCCTCGTCACCCGGCAGCCACTCCGCCGATACGACGCCGCCCCGCACGATCTCGCCCCCGTACCCGGCGACCTCCGCACGGCCGATCGCCGTCAGCTCCGCGGGCGGGGTGCCCTCACGGCCCAGGTAGTTGTGCACATGGGAGGCGGGCGCGTTGCGAGGGTCGCCCGCGTCGATCACCAGCACCGAACGCCGCGCCCGCGACAGGGCGAGAGCCCCTCCCAGCCCGGCCGCCCCGCCTCCGACGACCACCACGTCGTACCGCTGCTTCATGTCGTTCACGCTGTTCATGCGAAACACCTCCTGTTACGGGAGAGAGTGCGCGCGAAGCACCTGGAACGACAAATCTGCTTGCCGAGACAGCAAACCCGAGCCGTCCATCCGGCCCCGGCCCGGGCCGGGGCCCGGGCCGGGGCTTGAACCGGCACACGGACGGGCGCCCACAGCGGCAGACCGCCTCACGGAAGCAAGGAAGGTGAGCCGGCCCGTTCACGCGCCCGAGGCCGCACGCCGTCACGAAGCGCACTCGGCGCGTCGGGCCGCACAGCGGCACCGTCCGCCCCTGCCGCGTGGGCGCAGGTCAGACGCCGGACGGGCCCGCCCCGGGGGCGACCTTGTGGACGGTGGTGTCGTCCGGGCCCAGCAGCCGCCCGTCCTGCGACCGGACTTCCAGCGCACGCAGACGACTGCCCCGCCGCCGGTCGACCAGCTCGGAGTGCGGTTCGCCGGGCGCGAAGAAGTTCTGCTCGCCCCACTGCCGCAGGGCCACGATGACAGGGAAGAGGGACTCGCCCTTCGGGGTCAGCACGTATTCGCGATAGGCGCTGCCGTCCGAGGCGGGGACGGTTTCGAGGACGCCCCCGGCGACCAGGGAACGCAGGCGGGCGGTCAGGATGTTCTTCGCCACGCCCAGGCTGCGCTGGAACTCCCCGAAGCGGCGGCTTCCGTCGAAGGCGTCCCGCACGATCAGCAGGGACCACCAGTCACCGATCGCGTCGACCGATCGCGCGACGGGACAGTCGCTGTCGTCAAAACGTGTCCGGTTCACCATGAGGTCCTCCCTTCCGTGCTGGTTGCAACATGCTACCAAAATGATTACCGTCCCTACTGGTAGCAAGATGAAACCAATCGCGAAGGGCACTCCATGAGCGGCGACGGCAGGGCGGCGGCACCAAGGACCACGGCGCACGACGGGGGTGCTCCCGCGTTCGCGCTGTCCCGCGGCATCGCCATGCTGTTCGCCGTCGCCTGCGGGGCCGCCGTCTCCAACGTCTATTTCGCGCAGCCGCTCCTGGTGACGCTGGGCCACGACCTCGGGATGAGCCCGGCTCTCGTCGGCGGCGTCGTCACGCTCACGCACATCGGATACGGGCTGGGGCTCTTCCTCCTCGTGCCGCTGGGGGACGTGGCCGACCGCCGCCGGATCATCGTGGCCCAACTACTGCTGCTCGTCGCGGCGTTGGCCGTGGTCGGCAGCGCCCACAGCGCGGCGGTCCTGCTCGCGGGCATGGGCGCGGTGGGACTGCTCGCCGTGGTCACGCAGACGCTGGTGGTCTTCGCCGCGGCGCTGGCCCCGCCCGCCGAGCGCGGACGGGTCGTCGGGCTGGTGACCGGCGGCGTGGTCATCGGCATCCTGCTCGCCCGTACCGTCTCCGGTCTGCTGGCCGACCTCGCGGGGTGGCGCTCCGTCTACCTCGCCTCGGCCGCGCTCATCGCCTCACTCGCCCTGGTCCTGCACCGGGTGCTGCCGCGCCACAGCGAGGTACCGCCGGCCACCCCCCTGCGCTACGGACAGCTCCTGCGGTCCACGGTCACCCTGTTCGCGCGGGAACGGCTCCTCCGCCTCCGGGCCGCGTTCGGCCTGCTGATCTTCGCCGCGTTCAGCACCCTGTGGAGCAGCATCGCGCTGCCGCTCAGCGAGCCCCCGTACTCCCTCTCCCACACCGCCATCGGCGCGTTCGGGCTGGTGGGGGCCGTGGGCGCGCTCGCCGCAGCCGGAGCGGGCCGCCTGAACGACCGGGGGCTCTCCCGGCGGACAACGGGCATCGGCCTGGCGCTGCTCGCCGCTTCTTGGCTGCCCCTGGCCCTCACCCGCAGCTCGCTCTGGGCGCTGGTCGTCGGCGTGATCGTCCTCGACCTGGCCGTACAGGCGGTCCATGTCACCAACCAGACCCTGATCTACGCGCTGCACCCGGACGCCGGCGGCCGGCTGATCGGCGGATACATGATCTTCTACGCCATCGGCAGCGCCACCGGCGCCCTCGCCGCGACCTCCCTGTACGCGGCGGCCGGGTGGGGCGCCGTGTGCGTACTGGGCGCGGGGATCAGCGGCCTCGCGTTCCTGCTGTGGGTGCTCACGAGGCATACGGAGTACGGAGGTTGAGCCCACCCGCTCGCATCGGCGGGGGACCGGATCGAGCCGCCGACTGGACGCCGACCCGGTCCGTGCGACCACGGGTTTCAGGACAGGAAATCGTAGAACGGGCCATCGGGCGCGAAGTTGCGGGAGCACAACGTCACGTCATGGCCCTTGAGGTAGTCCAGAAACCACTCACCGAACGTCATCTCGTAAAGGGTCCAGGCCGGGCTGTCGAACTCCTGGACCACGACGCGCCAGGGCGACGAGGGGCTGTCGGGACTGCGGAGGAAGACCGCCTCGCCCGTGGTGGCGGTCGCCACCGGCATCAGCTCTCCCGGGTTCGCTCCCACCGGACTCGGCAGGAACTCCGCCATGTCCTCCTCGCGCCAGAGTTCGAGATCGCCCCTGATGTACCTGCCCAGACTGTGCAGAAGGTGACCGGCGGGGTGCTTCAGATAGAGCTGCCTGTTGATCTGGATCGAGCCGTAGGCATCCACGATCTCGCGGAAATCCGCAGGGAACTCGATACCGAGTTCCCGCTCCAGCTCGCTCCACGGAGCCGGGTCCGACCAGTTGAACCGAGGTTCGCCCAACAGGGCTGATATCTCTGGAAGCGTCGCCACCACTGGATTCCTTCGAGCACGTCGAGCCGATGCCGGCCCTGGGACTGACCGCCGTACGCGACACAGTCTCCTCGACGCCCCGGCCCTCCGCACACGGTCAGGCGTGGTGCTTGATGGTCCTCCGGATCCAGTCGGCGTAGGCGGGCACGTTGCTGTAGAGGCCGGGCCCGTCCGAGCAGGCGACGCCCGGGGCGCCGGGGCCCGATGTGGTGCCCATCAGCTCCCACCGTCCGTGCCGGCCCTTCTGGAGCTGCGGCCCCCCGGAGTCCCCGAAGCACGCCATGGCCTCGGGGACGCGGCTGATCGTGCACAACCGGGTCCGGTCCGCGTAGCCGGGGGCGCACTCGCCGACGGAGCCCCTGCGCGTGTCGAGCTCCTGCAACCGCTCCGCGAACTTCAGCTCCGTGTCGACGGTGGTGCCGAAACCCAGGATCCGCGTCGGGGTGCCCGGCCGCGCGGCCCGCTCGGCGATACGGATGGGCTTCTCGGCGACCGGACGGTCCAGGCGGACCAGCGCGATGTCGTCCTTGTTGGCGGCCTTGCCGGCGCCGTTCGCATAGCCGGGGTGGACGACGGTCCGCTCGATCGCGCGGACGGTTCCCCCGGACTTCCGGTGCGAGCTGCCGATCCGGACGATGCCGTCCAGCTCAAGGCCGTCGCCCCGGACGCAGTGGGCCGCCGTCAGCACCCACTGCCGGTCGATCAGTGACGCCCCGCAGGTGCCGTCGTACAGGCCGTGGTCAGGGGCCGATTCCGGGATCGTCGCCATGAACGGGTAGCGCTCGGTGGCATCGGACCCGTTGACGATCGCCCCGGCGCTGCCGGTCATCAGGGTGGCGCAGGCCGCGACGGCGAGGGCACCGACGGCGGTGGTGCGCACCGCGCGGCGGCGCACCGACTTCAAGCTGAACACTGGGAGTTCCTTACCTCGGAGAACCGAACGTGTTCAGCCTGCTCGCCCAGGAACCGCCGGACCATCCGGGCAGCAGGTCTGAGGGGGGTGTAGCCTGCACCCCCACCGTGTCGGCCCGCCCCGTCCCGCCGATGGCCGCCCACGTGGGGCGTGTGCCCGGATTCCCTTGAGGGGGCGGCCGGTTCATCACCGTACGCATGGACCGACCACGCATCCCGGGGTCCGCTAGCCTGCCCCAGGGACTGTGTCGGTCGGGGTCGAGGGGGACGGTCATGATGCGTACGCTTCGGGGCAGCGCGGGCAGGGTCCTGGTCATCGCGGCGCTCTCCGCGGCACTGGCCGGATGCGGCGGGGACGACTCGTCCGCCGGGCCGGCACCCTCGCCCTCCGCGGAACGCACCACCGGGCCCGGCACCTACCCCGCGCCCGACCGCCTCTGCGATCTGGTCGACTTCACCGAACTCGCCATCGCCGTCGCACCCCTCGCGGGGACGCCGCAAACCCGCGAGACCGGGGGCGATCCGACCGTGTCCAGCGGCTCGGAGTGCAGTCAGTCGCTGAGTGGCGGCAGGGTGCACGCACGCGCCGTCGTTCGATGCAGCGCCTGGAAGAAGATCGGCAAGGCTGTCGAGATGCACCGGTACGGCCGGGGGTCGGCCGTGATCGCCGACTCCTCCCTGACCGATGTCAAGGGGCTCGGGAACCAGGCATACCGCTATGTCTCCGCCGACGACGGGCCCTGGGAGGTCGACCTGCGTCTGGTCGTCCGCGAGAGCAATCTCGACTGTGAGCTGCACACCCAGAGCGGGCACCCGATGGATGAACAGGGGATGGACATCGCCTTCGCGGCCATGGAGGACACCCTCGGGAACCTCCTGCCGAAGCTGCGCCCCTGAGCGGTTCCCCTCGCCTGCGGCCATCGGCTGCGGCCGTGCCCCTTCACGCCGGCCGCGAGAAGGGGCGGGGTGCCTCCCGGCCAACGGCGCGGAGGCACCCCGTACGGCGTTCGTCCAGGTCAGCTGATGGCCTGGAAGTCGAGCCATCCGTCGGTTCCGACGACGACACCGCTGCCGGAGAGGTTGGGGTAGAGATAGAGGCTGCCGTCTCCGCCGGTGGTCCAGATGTCGGCCTTGTTGTCGGAGCCGGCGTCGGGGACGGCGGTGAGAAGGGGTCTGTTGGCGGAGGTCCAGCCTGATCCGATGACGGTGGAGGTCGTGCCGTTGCCGAGTCCTTCACCGGCCGGGCCAGTGCCTTCGTACAGCCGGAGCTCTCCCGTGGTCCTGTGGCGGGCTATGAGGTCTGCGTGTCCGTTGCCGGTGCGGTCACCTGGGGCCACCAGGTCGTAGCCGGACCAGGATCCGCTGCCGACGAGGACGGGAGCACGGGTGGCGTCGAGGTACAGCGTTTCCGAGGACGAACGTCCCGGAGGTGCGGGCCTGCCCGGTGGTGGCGGGCCAGCTGTCGGAGCCGTCGGGGAACTGCTGCGAGCTGATGCTCGGCGGGTGCTGGGCCGGGTGGGATCGAAGTCGAAGCGGCACGTACCCGGATCAGGGTTCCAGGCGGAGTTGGCGCTCGCATCGAGGGTCTGGACCTTCCAGCCGAAGTTGCCCTTGGCCGCGGCAAAGTGCTGCTGAAGGGTGGCTTTGGGGACCTTGACCTTGGCGACTGTGCCCGAGGGGGCGGAGACTACCTGGCGGACCGTTCCGCCGTCGGCGTCGGAGACCTTCGCGGTGAGAGTGACGGCGCAGATGAACGCGTACAGCTACGCCCACAACAACCCGCTCACCAAAGCCGACCCCACGGGCCTCCGCCCGGACGGTCCGGCCGGCGGAAATTCGTACAATGACGAGCGCTGGGCCAACGACCGAGGCATGACCGCCGGCTACACCAACAAGAACGGGAAATGGGCCTGGAACCAGAAGCCGAAGAAGGACCCGACATCCCAGAAGAAATACGCCGCATACAAGGCGAACCCCAGCCACTACATGATCGACGACAAGTACGCTGAAGAGTACGCGGACTGGGCGAAGGATCAGGCCGAAAAGGCCGAGGCTGAGCGCAAGCGAGCAGACGCTGAACGGCGCAAGGAGGACGGCGTGATCGGCAGCATCATGAAGGGCAATTGGAGTAACGCAGCCAGTAAATTCAAGGAAACCGGCGCTGTTCGCTGGATTGCCGGGAATGCGGACACGATAAAAACAGTTGTGGGCATCGGCGCACTGACCGCCTGCGTCGTGGCGTCCGCCGGTGTCTGCTTGGCCGCTGGAGGCGTCGTGATCGCTGCCGGTATCGGAGTGGATGCCGCATCGGGTGCAGAGATGGGCAGTGAGTACTGGCAGGCCACGGCCGTTACGGCAGGGATCACTCTCGCTGGAGGTGTGGTCGGCCGCTGGGCCTCCGGTGGGGGAAAATGGGCCTCGGGTGGTTGGTTCAAGTCGCCCAGGATTACCACTCGGGGGCCGAGGCATGCCGCTGGGCGTCCGCGCCACGCCACCCGGACCGACTTGGGGCCAACGGCTAACGCCTACCTGCAGAACGGTCTTTTGTCCATAGGCAGCTGCGACGCACCGGCTAAGAGCGGAATCAATGCGGGGTACTGCTCGTGAGGTCTTCCACATTGAAAAGCAAGGGCATATTTGTTGGACGCAAGAAGGATGGCTCCGTTCACCTGAGGAGGAAGGGGACGGTCATATTCGGATGGCTTGCCATCCTCCCTCTCAGCTCAGTGCTGATACTTTTTGGAATGGCGGAGATCGAAGCACACGGATTTCGAGGAACCGGCATCCTGGGAGTTACCGCAGTCATTGATGTACTGATCATTCGCGCGACCATCACATCCAGAGTGATCGCAGATCGAGGCGGACTTCTGTGGGACGTGGGACCTTTCGTCAGAACGGCGATACCACGGGAGGAGATCAAGTCAGTAAGATGTGAGAACAACGGATTGATGATCACTCTTCCGAGACATAGTCACGGAATCTGGTCATTCTCGCAAAGCATGATAGGCGGCGTGTCGGCACGGAGTGCCCGTAGATTCATAGCCGCCTGGTTGGAGGAGGGTGGGGAAATACCTGTAGCAACAAGTGGGAGCAGTGGGAAGCGAATTTACGTCCAGCCTGTGGACGTACTCTTGCTGGCGGCCCCCGTTGTGGCACCACTACTCATGAAGTTCTGAGACACCGCTTCGCACCCCGGCCCTCGGGGATGTGCCGGACAGGCCCTACCATCGCCCTCATGACTGCCGTGGTCGTCACCGTCGCGCTGGCGTTCGTCGGCTATGTCGTCACCTATCTCAACGGATTGCGCCTGGCACAGCGCCAGGAGCGCCTGGCACGGGTGAATCGCCAGCTCAGCGACTTCTACGGGCCCCTGTTCGCCCTCACGGAAGCCAACAGCCGCATCTTCGGCGCGTTCATGGAACGCAATGCCCGTTCGGACGGCCGGTCGCCCTTCGTCCATGAGACGCCGCCCACCGAGGAGGAGCTCGCCGAGTGGCGGCTGTGGGTCACGACCGTGTTCCTCCCGAACATCAGGGCCATGCGCGATCTCGTCACCCAGCACGCCGATCTCCTGAACGAACCGGAGATGCCCCCGCTTCTGCTCCAGTTGTGCGCGCATGTGTCGGGCTACGAAATCACCGCCGCCCGCTGGGCGCAGGGCCGCTTCGACCAGCATCTCTCGGTCGTGTCGTTCCCGAGCGAGGAGGTCGCGGCGTATGCCCGCCAGGGGTTCACCGGGCTGAAGCGGGAGCAGGGCCGGCTGCTGGGACGACGCCTCTCCCGCGTCTGACCCCGGGTCCGGGCCCGGACCGTGGTCCGTCGCCCGGGTCCCGGGGTCCCGGCCGGCCTCAGAAGCCGCCGCCGTCGAAGCCTCCGCCCCCGCCGAAGCCGCCGCCGTCCCCGAAGCCTCCGCCGCCGAAGCCGGAGGAGTCGAAGTCGGAGCCGGAGAAGTCTCCGCCGCCCCAGTCGCCGCCGGTGCCTCCGCCGAAGTCACCGCCGCCGTACTCCCCCGCGTACGCCGGGGTGGCGAGCATGGAGCCGAGCATCGTGCCGACCAGCAGGCCCGGCAGCAGGCCGCCGCCAAAGTAGCCGCCCGCCCACGGTCCGTAGGCCGGGCCCGCCTCCCAGTACGGGCGGCGGCGGCCGTCGCCGACGTCGACCGTGCGGCTCATCGGGTCCTCGCCCTCGCGCAGCCGTACCTCGTCGGCGCCGCAGACGGGGACCTCTCGGGCCGATCCGCCGGACGGGGTCCACAGCACGTCCGCGACCGAGGGGCCGTGGCGCGGGTCGAAGAAGCAGGGCGGGCGGCGGGCCGGGAGGGGCTTGCCCGTGCGGCGGGCCTCCAGGACGGCGAGGGAGAAGCGTCCGTCCTCCAGGGACTGGGTGACCGGACGGACGTCCGAGGGATGCTGGGCGTGCTCCATCTTGGACTTGGCGCTCTCGTAGGAGTCCAGGGCTCGTTCGTAGTCGGCCCGCATCGCGTCGTCCGCGCCCTTCTCCGCCGGGTGGAAGTCCAGGCGCTCCAGGGTTTCTCCGTACGCGGTGATGTCCTCGTCCACGACGACGCGCAGCTTGTCGAGGGCGGCCCGTTCCTCTTCCTCCTTGCGGCGCCGGTTGCGGCGGGAGATCGCGTACGCGCCCGCGCCGCCGGCCACGGCGACCGCGCCGAGGGCGATCAGGCCGCCGGCCGGGAATCCGCCGTCGTCCGCGCTGCCGCCGGACCAGGAGGCGGGGGCGCTGCCCCGGGCCTGTTCCACCGCGCTGTCGACGAAGGCGTTGAGCTGGGCAGCCGTGTCGGTGTCGGTGGCCGGTGTCTTCACGGCCGCCGAGAGGTTCTCGACCGCCCGGGTGGGCATGACCTGCGGGTCGGCGCCCGCGTTGAACCCGTCGCCCAGGCGTATCGCGTAGACCCCGGTGATGCCGGTCTCGGCGCGCAGGGTCTGGAGCAGGCCCTCCTCGGGGAAGGCCGGGGTCGCGGGGAGGACGGCCACGAACACCGGTTTGTCGGCGTCCGTGATCTTGTCCTCCAGGGCCTTCTCCTGGCCGGTGGAGAGCTGGTCACGGGCGCCCGGATCGACGTAGACCGGGTCCTTCCGCAGTTCCTGCGCGGCATCGTCGACGGTGGCGGCGGGGGCGGCGGACGCAGCGGGGGCCAGGGCGAAGACCACCGCTGCCAGCATGAGCAGCAGGCCCGCCATGAGCGTGGGAAAAAGCCTTTTCCTCATACTTCACGCTACTCCAGGCGGGCAGCACGCGTCCTGCCCGTCCGGAGTGCGCCTCGGGAATGCCCCCCCCAGGGGCCGGGCTACTTCTGCTCGACCCGTACCCAGTCGATCTCCGCCTTGACGCCGCCCTGCGCGACGCGGTCCACGCTGGACTGCGGGAGACCCCAGTAGGGCTGGGTGACCTTGTTGTGACCGGCCGGATACGCTCCGCCCAGGGCCAGGTTCAGGATCACGTACTGGTGGTGGTCGAAGACCCACTGGCCCCGGGTGGATTCCAGTTTCTGCCGGGAGGTCCGCTGGACGACCCGGCCGTCCACGGTGAACGTCATGCCCTCGGGCGTCCACTCGACGCCGTAGGTGTGCCACTGGTCGGCGCGTCCGCCGTCGGGGAAGGTCTGGGACCTGCCGACGTTGCCGTCCGCCGAGTAGCCGGGGCCGTGCAGGGCGGAACTGGTCCAGTCGCCGTACCCGATGTTCTCCATGATGTCGGTCTCCCCGGAGCCGGGCCAGGAGACCGCCGGGTCGTCGACGTCGCTGCCCAGCAGCCAGAACGCGGGCCAGAACCCGTCGCCCACGGGCAGCTTCATCCGGGCGCTGACCCTGCCGTAGGTGAAGTCGAACCTGGTGTGGGTGTCGACACGGCCCGAGGTGAAGTCGAAGGTGCCGTTCGGTGTGGAGGTGCAGCCCTTGCAGTACTTCGGCTCCAGGACGAGGGCGCCGTTCTCGGTACGGATGGTGTCCGGGGAGTCGACGTACGCCTGGGACTCGCCGTTGACCGGGCCCATCTCCGTACCGGTGCGCACCACACGCCACTTGGAGCGGTCGAGGCCGGAGCCGGTGAAGTCGTCGAAGAAGGTGGTGCTGTAGGCGCCGCCCGGGTCCACGGGGAGGGCGGGGTAGGCGGCGTCGGCGCTGCCTCCGGTGCCCCAGACCTGGAACTCGTACAGGGAGTAGCCGAACTGCGCCGTGGACGGTGCCGGGTTGAGGAAGGAGCGGCGTTCCCTGCCGAGCATCCGGACGTAGCGGCCGGTGGCGGGGGTGGGCAGGGTGATGGTGTCGTGGCGGCCGACCGCGTCGCCGGGTGACGTCACATCGGCGCGGCGGGCGGCGACCTCGGCGGCGGAGGGGCGGTGGACGGTGCGCCAGTTCCGGTTGTCGTCGGAGACCTGGATCTCGTAGTCGACGGCGTAGGCGGCCTCCCAGTACAGGTCGACGCCGCTGATGGTGGAGGGGGCGCCGAGGTCGACGCCGACCCAGCGGTCGGCGTTCCAGTCGGAGGCCCAGCGGGTCCGGTCGGCCTTGAGGTCGGCCGGCCAGCCGCCGTCGGTGATGTACGCGGGCGAGTTCCCGGCGTGCTGGTAGAGGTTCCCGTACGCCGGGTGGTTGAGCGCGAGGTTGGCGCGGGTCGTCGAGGCGGGGGCGGGCTCACCCCCGTACACCTGGAAGGAGAACAGCGAGTATCCCCAGGCGGTGGCACGTTCGATGCCCCGCATCCGGACGTAGCGGCCGGTGACCTCCTGCGGGTGGGTGTGGGCGGTGACGGTGCCGCCGGTGCCGTCCGTCTCGGTGTAGAAGTCCGTCCAGTCGGTGCCGTTCTTCGACACTTCGAGGACGTACGCGCGGCCGTAGGCGGCCTCCCATTCCAGCTTCACCTGGTTGATCCGGATGGTGGCGCCGAGGTCGACGCGTATCCAGGCGTCGTCGGCGGCGTTGCTGGACCAGCGGGTGGTGGCGTTGCCGTCGGTGGCTCGGCCGGGGGTGGTGCCGGGGTCCTGGCTGCCGGAGGCGGTGACGGCGTCGGGGTCGGCCGTGTAGGCCGCCGCGGCGCGGTCGGTGTCCCAGGCGGCGGCCTCGGCCCGGGGTGCGGGGGTGGTGGGTGCGGGCGCCGGGGCGGCGAGGGCGAGGGGGGCGGAGAGTGCGATCAGAGCGGCGGTGGTGGCGATCAACGTCGTACGAGAGGGCATGTGGGGGTGCTCCAAGTCGGTCAATCGGTACGGGAGTCGCGGGTGAGGCGGATGGTGTCGCGGTACCACTTGGCACTGTCCTTGAGGGTCCGCGCCTGTGTGTCGTAGTCGACGCGGACGATGCCGAAGCGCTTGTCGTAGCCGTACGCCCACTCGAAGTTGTCCATCAGCGACCAGGCGAAGTAGCCCCGGACGTCGGCGCCCCGGGTGCGGGCCTCGGCCACGGCCTCGATGTGGTCGGCGAGATAGGCGGTGCGGTCGGTGTCGGGTACGGAGCCGTCGGCGGCGACGGTGTCGTCGAAGGCGGCGCCGTTCTCCGTGATGACGGTCGGCAGCGCGTAGTCGCGCTCCAGCCGCAGCAGCAGATCGGTGAGTTCGCCCGGGGTGATCTCCCAGTCCATCGCCGTACGCGGCAGATCGCGCTCCACCGCGCGGGTGACGGGGAGGCCTTCGGCGTCGGTGGGCGAGCCGTCCTCGGTGAGGCCGGAGAACAGCGCGCCGCGGTAGAAGTTGACGCCGAGGACATCGAGGGGGGTGGCGATGGCGGCCAGGTCGCCGTCCTGGACGGGCAGTTCGATGCCCTGGGCGGCCAGGTCCCGGACGGTGTCCTCGGGATAGCGGCCGTGGACGACCGGGTCGAGGTAGAGGCGGGTGCCGAGGCCGTCGGCGCGGCGGCAGGCCTCGCGGTCGGCCTCGCTGTCGGTCTCCGGGGTGGCGGTGCCGAGGTTGAGGGTGATGCCCAGCTCCAGGGGGTTGCCGCCCGCGGCCTCCCGGATGCGCCGGGACGCCAGGCCGTGGCCGAGGAGCAGGTGGTGGACGGCGTGGACGGCGTCGCCGAGGTTCCGGCGGCCGGGGGCGTGGAGCCCGTAGGCGTAGCCGAGCATCGCCGAGCACCAGGGCTCGTTCAGCGTCGTCCAGTGCGCGACCCGGTCCCCCAGCGCCTCGTACGCGAGCATCGCGTAGTCGGCGAAGCGCAGGGCGGTGTCACGGGCCGGCCAGCCGCCCGCGTCCTCCAGCTCCTGCGGGAGGTCCCAGTGGTACAGGGTGATCCAGGGGGTGATCCCCTTGTCCTGGAGCTCGTCGACGAGCCGCTTGTAGAAGTCGAGGCCCCGGGCGTTGGCAGGACCCCGGCCGCCGGGCTGGATGCGCGGCCAGGCCAGCGAGAAGCGGTAGGTGTCGACACCGAGGCCGGCGATCAGCTCCACGTCCTGGGGCATCCGGTGGTAGTGGTCGCAGGCCACGTCCCCCCTCTCGCCGCCCTCGACGGCGCCGGGGACGTCGCAGAAGGTGTCCCAGATGGACGGGGTGCGGCCGTCCTCCGCCGCCGCGCCCTCGATCTGGTACGCGGAGGTGGCCACGCCCCAGCGGAAGTCGGCCGGGAGCCCGGGGACGGCGGCGGGCCGCAGGAGGCGCCGGTTCGGGGAGGTGGTGACGGGGTGGTTCATCGGTCTCCGTAGGTGAGGGCGTCAGGCGGCCGGGGAGGGCTCGGACGGTTCCGGGTGGGGGGACTGCGCGTCGCGCGGTGCCGGTGTGCCGGGCGTCTCCCGCGGGTTCTCCGTGTGCAGCCAGCAGGCGACCGCGCGGTCGCTCTCGCCGGTGGGCGGGGTCAGCGACGGGACCCGCCGGGAGCAGGGATCGAACGCCTTGCCGCAGCGAGGGTGGAAGGCGCAGCCCGTGGGCATGGCGGACAGGTGCGGGGGCGAGCCGGGGATGCCGGTCAGCTCGCGGCGGGGGCCGTGCAGTGCGGGGAACGAGTGGAGCAGCCCGTCGCTGTAGGGGTGGCGGGGGTCGCGGTAGATCTCGGCCGCGCCCGCCTCCTCCACGATCCGGCCCCCGTACATGATCGCGATCCGGTCCGAGAACTCGATCAGGAGCGAGATGTCATGGGTGATGAACACGACCGAGAAGCCGAGCTGTTCCCGCAGTTCGACCAGCCGGCGCAGGATCTGCCGCTGCATGACGACGTCGAGCGCGGTGGTCGGCTCGTCCATGATGACGATCTCGGGTTCCAGTGCCAGCGCCATCGCGATCATCACGCGCTGGCGCATCCCGCCGGAGAGCTGGTGCGGATACGCGGCGAGCCGGTCCGCCGAGATCCCGACGAGGTTCAGCAGCTCCTCGGCGCGGGCGGTCCGCGCGGCGGAGCGCATCTGGGGGCGGTGGGCCTTGAGTACGTCGGTGAGCTGGCTGTGCACGGTGTGGACCGGGTTGAGCGAGTTCATCGCGCCCTGGAACACGATGGACAGTTCCTGCCAGCGGAAGGCGCGCAGCCGGTCCGGGGCGAGGGAGAGGATGTCGACGCTGTCCCCGCCCGGCCGGTGGTAGTGGACGTCGCCGCCGGTGATCACCCCGGGCGGGGAGAGCAGCCGGGTGACGGCGTAGGCGAGGGTGGACTTGCCGGAGCCCGACTCGCCCGCCAGGCCGAGGACTTCGCCCCGGTGCAGGGTGAGATCGATGTCGCGCAGGGCGTGCACGGCCTGGTCGCCGGTGCCGTAGTCGACGTTGAGTCCGCTGATGGTGAGAACCGGCTCGGCCGTCATGTGCTCTGCTCCTTGCTGGGCGTGGCGGCCGTCCGGGCGACCGGGGTGAAGCCGACCCGCATCCTGACCTCGCGGGAGGCGCCGGTCGCGGTGCGCAGGCGGGGGTTGACGAACTCGTCGATGCCGAAGTTGATGAGGGCCAGGGCGGTGCCGAGGAGGGCGATGCACAGGCCGGCGGGGACGAACCACCACCAGGCGCCCTGGGCGAGGGCCTGGTTGGACTGGGCCCAGAACAGGACGGTGCCCCAGTTCCAGTGCGAGATGTCGGCGACGCCGATGAAGGCGAGGGTGATCTCGGTGAGGATGGCGAAGATGACCGTGCCGACGAAGCCGGAGGCTATGACGGCGGTGAGGTTCGGCATGATCTCGAAGAGGATGATCCGCCAGGTGGACTCGCCGGTGGCGCGGGCCGCCTCCACGTAGTCGCGGCGGCGCAGCGACAGGGTCTGGGCCCGCAGTATGCGCGCCCCCCAGGCCCAGGAGGTGAAGGCGATCGCGGTGGCGATGAGCAGGTCGCCGGTGTCCGGGACGAAGCTCGCGATGATGATGATCAGCGGGAGTCCGGGCAGCACCAGGAAGATGTTGGAGAGCGCGGAGAGGATCTCGTCGGCCGCGCCGCCGAGGAATCCGGCGCTGACCCCGACGAGTACGGACAGGACCGTGGCGAAGATCCCGGCGACGAAGCCGACGACCAGGACGCCTCGGGTGCCGACGAGGATCTGGGAGAGGACGTCCTGCCCGGTCTGCGTGGTGCCGAACCAGTGGTCGGCGGAGGGCGGCCGGAGCAGCTGGTCGCTCATCGCGTCGGGGTCGTGCGGGGCGATCCAGGGTCCGGCGATGGCGAGGAGCACGAAGAACGCCAGGATGATCAGCCCGGTGCGGGTCTTCCCGCCGCGCAGGAACCGGAGCCGGGCCCGGCGGCTGGGCGCCGCGGGGGCGGGGCCGCCGTCGAGGACGGCGGTGTCGGTGGCGGTGACGGACATCTGGAGTCAGGCCTCCTTCCGGGTGCGGGGGTCGAGCACGGCGTAGACGAGGTCGGCGAGCAGGTTCGCGGCGAGGACGGACAGCGTGATGATCAGGAAGACGCCCTGCATCAGCGGGTAGTCCTTGCCGCCGACGGCCTGGAAGAGCTGGTATCCGATGCCCGGGTAGGTGAAGACCATCTCGACCAGCAGCGTGCCGCCGACGATGAAGCCCAGGGAGAGGGCGAAGCCGGAGATGTTCGGCAGGACCGCGTTGCGGGCGGCGTAGGAGAACATCACGCGCCGCTCGGAGAGCCCCTTGGCCTGCGCCACCATGACGTAGTCCTCGGAGGAGACGGTGACCATCATGTTGCGCATGCCGAGGATCCAGCCGGCGACGGCGCTGAGCACGATCGTGACGCCGGGCAGGAACCCGTGGTACAGCGCGCTGGAGATGAACGGCCAGTCGAACGCCGGGACCAGCGAGGAGTCGTACCCACCGGCGGCCGGGAAGACGGGCCACTTCACGGCGAACACCGCGATGGCGATGAGGCCGAGCCAGAAGTAGGGGATCGAGGAGATGAAGGTGGTGACGGGCAGCAGGCTGTCCAGCCAGGAGCCGCGCTTCCAGCCGCTGTAGACGCCGACGCCGGTGCCGAGCAGGAAGCTGATCACGGTGGTGATGCCGACCAGGGCGAGCGTCCACGGCAGGGACTGCGCGATCACCTCGCTGACCGGGGTCGGGAAGAAGGTGAACGAGAGCCCGAGGTCACCGTCGAGCAGATGCGCCCAGTAGTCGGTGTACTGCTGCCAGAGCGACTGGTTCTCGTCGAGGCCGAAGAGGGCCTTGAGGGAGGCGATGGCGTTGGTGTCGAGCTGGCCCTGGTAGCGGCTCATCAGCGCCTGGACCGGGTCGCCGGGCATCAGGCGCGGGATGAGGAAGTTGATGGTGATGGCGGCCCACGCGGTGACGGCGTAGAAGGTGAGCCGTTGCAGCAGGTACTTCACTCGCCGGCCCCCCGTATGCCGGTGTGCCCTGTGGGGGTGCGCTCGGCAGGTGTCCGCTGTACGGGGGTCCGCCCGGCGGGGGTTCCCGGTGCGCCGGTCCCCTCGTACAGCCAGCAGGCCGCCCACTGTCCCCCCTCCAGGCCGAAGCGCGGCGGCAGTTCGGTGCGGCAGCGCTCCATGGCCTTCGGGCAGCGCGGGTGGAAGCGGCAGCCGGCCGGCGGGGCGATCAGCGACGGCGGCTCGCCGGTCCCGGTCTCCTCCTGCTCCTCCTCGGCGACCACCCGGTCCGGGTCGGGCGCCGAGGCGATGAGGAGCTGGGTGTAGGGGTGGGCGGGGTGCTGGGTGACGGTCTCGCTGTCGCCGCCCTCGACGATCCGGCCCGCGTACATCACCAGCGTGGTGTCCGCGAAGTAGCGGGCGGAGGCGATGTCGTGGGTGATGTAGAGGATCGCGAGATGCAGGCGTTCCTTGAGGTCGCGCAGCAGGTTGAGGACGCCGAGCCGGATCGACACGTCGAGCATCGAGACCGGTTCGTCGGCGAGGAGGACCTGCGGGTCGGCGCCGAGCGCGCGGGCGATGGCGACGCGCTGGCGCTGTCCGCCGGACAGCTCGTGCGGGAACTTGTCCAGGTACTGGTGCGGTGGTGTCAGCTGGACGCGGTTCAGCAGCGCGGTCAGGCCGGCCTCCAGTTCCGCGTCCCCGCTGCCCGCCCGGCCGTGGATCCTGAGCGCCCTGGTGAGGTGGTAGCGCACGGTGTGCACCGGGTTCAGCGAGGCGAACGGGTCCTGGAAGATGAGCTGGACCTGCTTGACGTAGCGGCGGAAGGACCGGCCGCGCCCGGCCTTGACCGCGGTGCCCGACAGCCGTATCTCGCCCGAGGTGAGCGGATGGAGCTGGGCGAGCAGCCGGGCGACGGTGGACTTGCCCGAACCGGACTCCCCCACCAGGGCCGTGACGGTGCCGCGCCGGAGTTCCAGCGAGACGTCGTCGACGGCGTGGACGGTGCGGCGGCGGCGTGCGGCGAGATCGCGGCCGGTGCGCCGTACGGGGAAGTGTTTGGTGACTCCGCGTGCTTCGAGCACCACGTCGGTGCCCGCAGCCACGTTCTCGGACTGTTCGGTGTTCATGGCCGGTTCTTCCCCCGTACTTACTTGGTGGGCTTGAGCTTCAGCACGATCTGCAGCGCGGTGGGCTGGGTGTGCTGCGGCGGGGCGTAGGGGTCGGACTCGGTGGGCCAGCCGGTCCAGTTCTTCGAGGAGTACTCGGCGCCGATGGGGGCGGCTGCCGTGGGGATCACGGGCGCCTGCTCGACGAAGATCTTCTGGAGGGTGTTCATCGCCCTGGTGCGGGTGGCGTCCTCGGTGGCGTTGGCGTACTCCTTGAGCGCAGCGGTGGCCTCCGGGCTCTTGAAGCGGCCGAAGTTGCCGAGCTGGGAGCTCTTGCCGATGGGCTGGAGGATCGAGCCGTCCATCATGTTCTGGTACATGTCGTAGGGCGTGGCCCCGCTGTTGGTCCAGTGCAGGGTGGCGTCGAAGTTGCCGTTCGCGACATCCGCGCCCCAGGCGTCGGCGGTCTGTGTCCTGACCTTGGCCTCGATACCCAGCTGCTTGATGTTGTCCTTGATGATCGAGAGTCCGGTGATGTAGTCGTTCCAGCCGGCCGGGTCGGTGAAGGTCAGCTTCACCGGCTTGCCGGAGGGGTCCTTCAGCACGCCGCCGCTGAGCGTGAACCCGGCGTCGGCGAGGATCTTCCTGGCCCCCTCCACGTCCGGCTCGGTGGTGGCGCCCTTGTACTCCGGCGCGAGGAAGGGGTCACCGGCGGGCAGCGGGATGCCGGTCGGGCTGGTGATCTCCGGGTAGAGCGTCGCCTGGGCCTGGATGTGGATCGCCCGGCGGTCGACGACCATGGCCATCGCCTTGCGCAGCGCCGGGTTGTCGAAGGGCTTGCGGGCGGTGTTGAACCACAGTCCGTGGATGCCGAGCCCGGAGGGGAACCACAGCTGGTGGTGCTTGGGGTCCTTGGCGATGTACAGCTGCTTGTAGTTCGGCATGAAGACGAACGACCACTCGACCTTGCCGCTCGCCAGCGCCGTGGTCGCCGCGCTGTTGTCGTTGTACGCGGTGTACCGCAGCTCCTTGACCTTCGTCGCGCCCTTCCAGTACGCCGGGGTCGCCGTCAGCGTGGTGGTCTGCGGGGTGAAGGTCTTCAGCTTGTACGGGCCCGAGCCGACCGGGGTGCGGTTGGGCCAGGTCTCCGGGTTGTCGACCTTCTCCCAGATGTGCTTGGGCACGATATAGGTCTGGATGATCTTGTTCTGGTTGACGAACTGGGACTCCTTGAAGGTCAGGACGACCTTCCCGCCCTCCACGGCGATCCCGTCGAAGGGGATGCCGTTGCCGTTGAGCGCCGGGTGCTTCTTCAGCAGGCCGAAGGTGTACTCGACGTCGGCGGCGGTCAGCGGCTTGCCGTCGGCCCACTTCGCGCGGTCGTCGAGGGTGAAGGTGACCTTCGTGAAGTTGGACTCCCACGTCCACTCGGTGGCGAGCCAGGGGGCCGCCTTGTCGGTGGGACGGATCTGGTTCGTCATGGCCAGCGGCTCGTAGATCATGTGGCGGTAGCCGAGGGTGGCGCTCGCCGAGGTGCTCAGGAACGGGTTGCTGTTGTTCGTCTGCGGCCCGTCCGGCTTGCCGAGGGTCAGTACGCCGGTGGCGCCGGCTCCCCCTTTGCCGGAACCCGAGTTGGCGGACGAGCAGCCGGCGGCGAGCGCGACCACGGCGGTGGCTACTGAGAGCGCTCTCAGCGTGTGACGACGGCGTACGGACATGACGACTCCAGAAGGACTGCGGGTCTGGGAGATCCGGGAGGCGGGCAGCGCTCGACGCGCCGGGTACAGGTGGTGCGGGTGAATACAGGTGGCGCCGGGAGTTGCGGGCGGTGCGGGAGTTGCGGATGGCGCGCGGTGGGGCGGGGGTCGGGGATACGGGCGGGTGTCCGGCGGGGCCGGTCCCGTTACGGCGCCGAGTGGCGCACGACCAGTTCGGTGGGCAGCACGGCCGGTTCGTCCGGTGCGGCCGTGCCGCCGAGGTGGGACAGCAGCATCCGCGCCGCCGTCTCACCCATCCGCCGGGTGGGCTGGCGCACGGTGGTCAGGGGCGGGGCGGTGTGCTCGGCCATCGGGATGTCGTCGAAGCCGACCACCGCGATGTCGTCCGGCACGCGGCGTCCGGCGGCCCGCAGGGCCCGCAGGACGCCCGCCGCGCTGAGGTCGTTGTGCGCGAAGACCGAGTCGAACTCCACGCCGGCCGCGAGGAGTTCCGCGACCGCGAGGTGACCGCCCCGTTCGGTGAAGTCCCCGTCCGCGACCAGGTCGGTGGGCAGGACCGAACGGAAACCACTGAGCCGGTCACGTACGCAGCCGAAGTGCCGCGGACCCGTGAGGACCAGTGGCCGGGTGCGCCCCGAGGCCAGCAGATGGCGGGCCGCCGAGGCGCCTCCCTCGCCGTTGGTGGTCACGACGGAGGGGAACGCGGGGTGGTGGCCGCGGTCGTCGATGAGGACGATCGGCAGGCCCTTGCGGTGCAGTGCGGTCAGGTGGTCGAGCGTGTTCTCCGGCTCCACGACGACGAGTCCGTCGAAGGCACGCGCCGACACCTGGTCGGTGAAGCGCTGTACGGACTCCGCGCCGCGGTTGCAGGTGAAGAGCAGCAGTCCGTGGTCGGCGGCCTCGACGGTGTCGACGACGCCCTGGAGCAGTTCGCCCATCCATGGCCAGGTCAGCGAGGGCACCAGCATCCCGACCGTACGGCTGCTGCCGCGGGCCAGTCCGACGGCACCCGAACTGGGCACATAGCCGAGCTGTGCGATCACTTCACGAACGCGGGAGGCCGTGGAGCCGTCCACTTCGCCCTTGAGGTTGAGGACCCGGGACACGGTCGTCTTGCTGACGCCGGCCTCACGGGCGACATCGGCGATGGTGACACGCATCAGGGGCCTCCGGAGACAAGGCTGGGCAGGGCTGGGCAGGGCAGGGCGAGGTGAAGCCGACGAGGCGCGGAGGTCCGTGACCATCGGTCGCCGGTACCGGTTCCGCAACCGGTCCCGGAACCGGTACCGGCGTTGCGGCTGGAGTTAACCCCGCCGGAACACAGCCGTCAATACTTCACGCCGAAATTGGTCCGTACCCATCTCCCCACCAGGCAGGGCGAGTTATGCGTTCAAGTTCTGAACGAGCCAACTCTTGACGTGAGGCCGCAACAGCGGTTCACTCACGCCTCGGCCGACGGCATCACCCCCGCGCACCCTGCCGGGAGGGCGGCAGCCCATGATCCGATCCGGCAGAGCCCTCCGCGCACCGGCCGCCACCGCGCTCGCCGCGGCGGGTCCCCCGCACCCACCTCCGGTACGGCACGGCGGCGGCGCCCCGTTGTTCCCGATCGCACATGATCTGCGACCCGGGCGGTCAGGCGCGACCCGGGCGGCCCAAGGCACCGAGCGCCGGCAACGGCTGCGGCTCCGCCCGGCCCGTGACCGCCGGCCGGGGCGGGCAGAAGTTCACGTACATCCCTCCCGGGCCGCACCTCGACGGCCTTCACCCGGCCCGGCACCCGGTCCGGGCCCTGAGCCGCGGCCGGGGTCCTGAGCCCGGCCGGGGTCCCGAGCCGGTCCCGGCCCCGCTCCGGGCCCTGAACCCCGCGGTCCGGGAACGCAGGGAGCGAAGGCCGGAATGTACATCCGCAACGCATGCGCCGGAGCCGCCGGCCGAAGGCGGCTCCGGCAGCGGCGGTTACTCGGCCGGCTCGATCCCGGCCCGCAGCAGACCGAACGTGTACGCGTCCTCCAGCGCCTGCCAGGACGCGGCGATGACGTTCTCCGCGACCCCCACGGTCGCCCAGTCACCGGACCCGTCACGCGTGGTGATCAGCACTCGGGTGGTGGACTCGGTGCCGGTGCGGCCCTCCAGGATGCGGACCTTGTAGTCGACCAGCTCCAGCTTGGCGAGCTGCGGGTAGAACCGCTCCAGGGCCACGCGCAGCGCCCGGTCCAGGGCGTTGACCGGGCCGTTGCCCTCGGCGGTGGCGACGATCCGCTCACCCTTGGCCCAGAGCTTCACGGTCGCCTCGTTGGCGTGCGTGCCGTCGGGGCGGTTCTCGACGATGGCGCGCCAGGACTCGGTCCGGAAGTAGCGGCGGGCCCGGCCCTCGACCTCGCCGCGCAGCAGCAGCTCGAAGGAGGCGTCGGCGGCCTCGTAGGTGTAGCCCTTGAGCTCGCGCTCCTTGACCCGGTCGACGACACGGCCGATGAGCTCGCGGTCGCCCCCGAGGTCGATGCCGAGCTCCTTGCCCTTCAGCTCGATGGAGGCGCGGCCCGCCATGTCGGAGACCAGCATCCGCATGCTGTTGCCGACCAGCTCCGGGGCGATGTGCTGGTACAGGTCGGGGTCGACCTTGATCGCGGAGGCATGGAGTCCGGCCTTGTGGGCGAAGGCGGAGACCCCGACGTAGGGCTGGTGGGTGGAGGGCGTGAGGTTGACGACCTCGGCGATGGCGTGCGAGATCCGGGTCATGTCGGCGAGCGCGCCCTCGGGCAGCACGGTCTTCCCGTACTTCAGTTCCAGGGCGGCGACGACGGGGAAGAGGTTGGCGTTGCCGACCCGCTCGCCGTACCCGTTGGCGGTGCACTGGACATGGGTGGCGCCCGCGTCCACGGCGGCCAGGGTGTTGGCGACGGCGCAGCCGGTGTCGTCCTGGGCGTGGATGCCGAGCCGGGCTCCGGTGTCGGCGAGGACGGTGCCGACGACGGCCTGTACCTGGGCGGGGAGCATGCCCCCGTTGGTGTCGCAGAGGATGACGACATCGGCGCCGGACTCATGGGCGGCCCGGACCACGGCCTTGGCGTACTCGGGGTTGGCGCGGTAGCCGTCGAAGAAGTGCTCGCAGTCGACGAAGACCCGGCGGCCCTGTTCCCGGAGGTGGGAGACGGTGTCGCGGACCATCTCCAGGTTCTCCTCCAGCGTGGTGCGCAGGGCCAGCTCCACATGGCGGTCGTGGGACTTGGCGACCAGCGTGATCACCGGGGCACCCGACTCCAGGAGCGCCTTGACCTGCGGGTCCTCGGAGGCCTTGCCGCCGGCCCTGCGGGTCGCGCCGAACGCGACGAGCTGCGCGTGCCGGAACTCGATCTCCTGCTGGGCACGGGAGAAGAACTCCGTGTCGCGGGGGTTGGCGCCCGGCCAGCCGCCCTCGATGAATCCCACGCCGAAGTTGTCCAGGTGCCGGGCAATGGTCAGCTTGTCCGCGACCGTCAGGTTGATGCCTTCACGCTGTGCACCGTCGCGCAGTGTGGTGTCGAAGACATGGAAGCTGTCGTCGGTGGCCTTGGCCTTGGTGGTCATGCTGATCTGACTCCTGTCGGATGAGTGGATCCGGACGATCTGGCTCCACTTGCCCCCATCATCCCGCGCGCCTCGCCCCGGCCGAGGTGAGGGCCGGAAAACGAAAAAACCCCTCGCGGGTGCGAGAGGTCTGCGCGCGGGTCTGGGGCACGGTGCCCGTGCCGTACGTGGTGGTACGGAACGGTCACTGCGGACCGGCGCGCCTGTTGCCAATAATCATGACGAACGAGGACACGGAGGCAGTCTGGCACACCGCCGCTCCCGTGCCCCGGCCCGTCTCAGGATGCGGGCGATGGGCGCGGAACGTCACACGCCGTTCATGAAGGGGCGCGCGCCGGCGGTTCGTCCACGGACTCCGCCACCCGGAGAACTCCCCGCGCGGTCGGGAGCATGGGCGCGGAAACAGGCCGCGCCCGGCGGGGAGCCGGGCGCGGCCTGTTTCCGGACGAGGGGCCCTGACCGGACGAGGACCCTAGCCGAGCGGGTGCATCCAGCCGTGGGTGTCCTCGACGACTCCGCGCTGGATGTCGAGCAGACGCTCGCGCAGCTTCATCGTGACCTCGCCGGGCGTGCCGTCGCCCTGGGTCCACTCGCCGCCCGCGGACTTGACGGTGCCGACGGGCGTGATGACGGCGGCGGTGCCGCAGGCGAAGACCTCGGTGAGCGTGCCGTTCGCGGTGTCGTCGCGCCACTGGCCGATGGAGACGCGGCCCTCCTCGGAGGTGTAGCCGAGGTCACGGGCGACCTTGAGGAGCGAGTCCCGGGTGACACCCGCGAGCAGGGAGCCCGTCAGTGCCGGGGTGACGATCCGCTTCGAGCCGTCCTCCTGCCCGTACACGAAGTAGAGGTTCATCCCGCCGAGCTCCTCGACCCACTTGTGCTCCACGGCGTCGAGGTAGGCGACCTGGTCGCAGCCCTGGGCGGCGGCCTCGGCCTGGGCGAGCAGGGAGGCGGCGTAGTTGCCGCCGGTCTTGGCGTCGCCCATGCCGCCGGGGACGGCGCGGACGCGGTTCTCGGAGAGCCAGATCGAGACGGGCTTGACGCCGCCGGGGAAGTAGGCGCCCGCGGGCGAGGCGATGACCAGGAAGAGGTACTCGTTGGCGGGCCGCACCCCGAGGCCGACCTCGGCCGCGATCATGAACGGGCGCAGGTAGAGGGACTCCTCGCCGCCGTGCGCCGGAACCCATGCCTTGTCCTGCTGGACCAGGACGTCACAGGCCTCGATGAACGTCTCGACCGGCAGCTGCGGCATCGCGAGCCGCGCGGCGGAGCGCTGGAAACGCTCGGCGTTGGCCTCGGGCCGGAAGGTGGCGACCGAACCGTCGGACTGGCGGTAGGCCTTGAGTCCCTCGAAGATCTCCTGCGCGTAGTGCAGGGTCATATTGGCCGGGTCCATCGACAGCGGGCCGTAGGGCACGAGCTGGGCGTCGTGCCAGCCGCGGCCCTCGGTCCACCGGATGGTCACCATGTGGTCGGTGAAGTAGCGGCCGAATCCGGGGTTGGCCAGGATCGCCTCGCGCTCCGCGTCGGACAGCGGGTTCGAGGAGGGCTTGAGCTCGATCGTGGGCGTCGTCATGAGTGCGTGTCCTTCACCGGTCTTGTGTGTGATGGACCGCGCTCACGCCCGCCTGTCCCGACTGTTTCCGGTCAGGTCCTAGGACGTCCGAGCTTTACCGCAAGCCACGGCCCCGCGTTCGATTATCGCTCGCGGGTGGCCGTGGACGAAATGGCGCGAATGCGGTCCAGTGGTCGATGGTGGCATCCGGAGGCCGCACAGGTGAAGCCGCCGGGTGCGGTCGCGACCCGGCGGCTTCGAAGTGGAGTCGTCGGGTCAGCTCGCTACCCGTACCGCGAGGGCGTCGCCGATCTCGTCGGTGGTACGGGTGGAGCTCCCGTCGCGCTCCGCGAGGTCTGCGGAGACGGCGTCCTCGATGCGCGCGGCCTGGGTCTCGTAGCCGAGGTGGCGCAGCAGGAGGGCGACGGAGAGGATCGTGGCGGTCGGGTCGGCCTTGCCCTGGCCCGCGATGTCGGGGGCAGAGCCGTGCACCGGCTCGAACATCGACGGGAAGGTGCCCGTCGGGTTGATGTTGCCGGACGCGGCCAGGCCGATACCGCCGGTCACGGCAGCGGCGAGGTCGGTGAGGATGTCACCGAAGAGGTTGTCGGTGACGATGACGTCGAAGCGTTCCGGCTGGGTGACGAAGAAGATCGTCGCGGCGTCGACGTGCAGATAGTCGGTGCTGACCTCGGGGTACTCGGCCGCGACCCGGTCGAAGGTGTTCTTCCACAGGTGCCCGGCGTAGACGAGGACGTTGTTCTTGTGGACCAGCGTCAGCTTCCTGCGCGGCCGGGCGTTCGCCCGCTCGAAGGCGTCGCGGACGACGCGCTCGACGCCGTACGCCGTGTTGACGCTGACCTCGGTGGCGACCTCGGCGGGGGTGCCGGTGCGCAGCGAGCCGCCGTTGCCCGTGTAGGGGCCTTCGGTGCCCTCGCGGACGACGACGAAGTCGATGTCGGGGCGGCCGGCCAGCGGCGTCGCGGTGTTCGGGAACAGCTTCGACGGCCTCAGGTTGATGAAGTGGTCGAAGGCGAAACGCAGCTTCAGCAGCAGCCCCCGCTCCAGGACGCCGGAGGGCACGGACGGGTCGCCGATCGCACCGAGCAGGATGGCGTCGTGGGTCTTCAGCGCGTCGAGCTCCGCGTCCGGGAGGGTCTCACCGGTGCGGTGCCAGCGCCGGGCGCCGAGGTCGTACTCCTTGGTCTCCAGCTTCACGTCCTGCGGGAGGACAGCGTTGAGGACCTTGAGGCCCTGGGCCACGACTTCCTGGCCGATTCCGTCACCGGGGATCACTGCGAGATCGATGCTGCGAGACATGACGCCAGCCTAACCATGCGTCCCACCCCATGACATCCGATGTCCACCATGCGGACACGCTCCGCGGGTGAACCGCTCGGGGCACGGACAGCCCCCCGAGCCGGGCGAACGCATCGGCCGCTTCGGGATCGTCCGGGGCCGGACGCCGGTGGGCTCAGTGGCCGGTGGAGCCGCCGTTGTCCCTGCGGTCCAGGGCGCGCTGCAGGGCGGCGGCGGCGTTCTTGCGCTCCGACTCGGTCGGGCGGGGGGTGTGACGGACGCGGCGGCGGACAGTCGTCTCGGCCATGATGGATCGACTCCTTAGAGATCGCGTGAATGCCGGTTCCGGGATCCGGGGGAAGGCGGACGCCGGCAGTCGTGAGCGGGATTCCGAGGCGCCGGAAGGGGCGGGGAGCGTACGCCGCAGGGGTTGCCTGCTCCGTGGCGCGCTCACCATCACCCGTCGCTGGATCGAGCGAGTCGTTCGGCTCCTACAAAGCTAGGACAGCCCGGCCGCTCTGTCTCCACAATTACTCGGACTTCCTACTATCTGAGACGGCGGACGCCCCGTGGCCGGAGAGCACGGGCGGGGTCCGGGGCGACGGCAGAGGTGATGTACCCAGGCCCGGCCGCCGCCCTCCCCCGGTACTCAGTGTCCGGTTGAGTATCCGGGCCGTTTCGAAGAACTGTGCGTCGCACGAGAGTTGCCCCCATGAACGGCCTCTACGCTCTCAAGCCCTGGTACGCGAACCGGCTCGCCGGTCTCCGCGCCTGTCTCGTCCGCCGTGAGGTGTCACCCGACACCCTCACCGCGGCGGGTGTGGCCGCGGCGGCCGGCGGGGCCGCCGCGCTGGCCTGGCTGCCCGCCGGACCCGCCGCCCTGCCGGTCGCCGTGCTGCTCGCGGCACGGCTCGCGTGCGCCAACCTCGACGGGGCGCTGGCCCGAGACACCGGCCGGACCACCCGGCGCGGCGCGGTCCACAACGAACTGGGCGACCGCGCGGCCGATCTGCTCATGCTCGCCGGGTTCCTGGCCCTCGCCCCGCTGTGGCTGGTGGCGGTGGCCGCGCTGGCGGCGACGCTGCCGTCCTGGGTGTCGCTGGCGGGCGCGGCGGCCGGGGCACCCCGGCGCAACGGCGGCCCGGTCGGCAAGACCGAACGCTGTCTGCTGGCCGTCGTCGCGGCGGCGAGCGGCTGGGCCGTCCCGGTGCTCATCGTGATCGCCGCCGGTTCGCTGCTCACCGCGGTGCTCCGGCTGGCCGGGCTCCGGCGGGAGCTGGCATGAGCGCCGTACTGATCGCCGAGGAGGCGGCGGCCCGCGCCGTTCCGCTGGTCGCGGGTGTGCTGGGGGCGGGCGGGGTGGCCGTGGCCGTACTGCCGTCGAAGGTCCGGATGCGGGCCGAGCTGCGCAGACGGTGGCGGACCTGGGCGCTGGTGGCGCCGGTCTTCCTGGGGGCGTACTTCCTGGGCGGCGGCGGTACGTTCGCGCTGGCCGCCGGGCTCGGGGTCATCGCGGTGACCGAGTTCGTCCGGATGGCCGGGCTGCGGCGGGGCGACCACGCGGTGCTGATCGCGGCGGCGGTGGGGGTGCCCGCCCTGGCGTGGCTGGCTCCGCAGCTCCTGGATGTGCGGGCGGCGGCCCTCCTGCCGCTCGTGGCGGCGCTGCCCCCGGTGCTGTCGGGCGACGACGGGGCCGGTTTCACCCGCGCTGCCCGCACGGCCTTCGGGCTGCTGTGGATCCCGGTCGCGCTGACCGGACTGGTGACGCTGGGCGAGACGGCGGTGGCGGTGGGCCTCGCGGTGGCGCTCGGTGATGTCGGTGCCTGGTGCGGCGGTACGGCGCTGGGGCGGCGGGGTCCGCTCGCCCGGCGGCTCTCCCCGCTCTCCCCCAACAAGACCTGGGCGGGGGTGCTGGGCGCGGCTCTCGCCACGGCCCTGCTCCTGCTCGCGCTCGGGGAGTTCTCGATGGGGCTCTGGGCCGCGGTGCTCGGCGGCTGTGTGCTCGGCGACCTCATCGAATCGATGGTCAAGCGCGAGTCGGGGGTGAAGGACGCGGGGAGCTGGCTGCCCGGGTTCGGCGGCCTCCTGGACCGGATCGACTCCCTGCTCGTGGCCCTTCTCCTGGCGATGGTGATGATGTGATGACGACCCTGAACACCGCGCCCGGCCGGGTGGTGCTCCCCGCCCGCTCCCGCCTCGCCGCCACACTGCGCCGGGGTCTGTGGTGGGCGGTGCTGAGCCTGACGGGAGGGGTGGAGCGGCGCGGGCGGCTGCCGCGCGGCGGCTGTGTCGTCGTGGCGAACCACTCCTCGCACGCCGACACCGCCGCTCTGCTCGCGGCGCTGGACGCCCGGCACTCCCCGGCCATCGGGGCGGCCGCGGACTACTGGTTCGCCTCGCCGTGGCGGCGGCGGATCTGCCGCAGGCTCGCGGCCGGGTTCCCGGTGCGGCGCGGCGGGGGCGGCATGGGCGATCTGCTCGCGATGGAGGACGGGCTGCGGGCGGGCCGGGCGGTCGTGCTGTTCCCCGAGGGCACCCGGGGCCAGGACGGTGAGCTGGGCTCCTTCCACCGCGGGGCGCTGGTGCTGGCGGAGCGTGCGGGGGTGCCGGTGGTGCCGGTCGGCATCGCGGGTACGGACCGGCTGCTGCCCAAGCACGGGCGGCTGCGCTCGGCCCTGGTACGGGTGACGATCGGGGAGCCGCTGCCCGCGGCCGTCTCCCCGGACGCGGCCCGGGACGCGGTCGTGGCGCTGCACTCCCGTACCGTCGCCGAGCCGCTCGTGGACTCGGCGGCGCGCCGCCGGGTGGCCTCGGTCGTCACCTCCCGGTGGGGGCTGCCGCTGGCCTTCGTCTGGGCGCTGGCGGAGGCGCTGAGCTGGCCGCTGATGCCGGAGCTGTTGCTCGGAGTGGTGTGCGTGGCGGTGCCGCGCGCGGCGTGGAGGATGTCGCTGGGGGCGCTGGCGGGCAGCGTGGCGGGCGGCCTGCTGGCCCTCCAACTCGCCTCGGCGGGGGTGCAGTTGCCCGCGCCGCTGACCACGGAGCGGATGCGGGCGGAGGTCCGTCAGGGCCTGGCGCTCCAGGGGGCTTCGGCGGTGCGGCAGCAGCCGTGGAACGGCGTCCCGTTCAAGGTGTACGGGGCCGAGGCGGGCCGGGCCGGTGTGCCGGCCGGTGACTGGCTCCTCGCGTCCACGACGGCGCGCGGGGCGCGGACGCTGTCGGTGGGACTGGGCTTCGCGGCGTTCGGGCTGCTGATGCGGCGCCACCGCGGGCACTACGGGCGCTATCTCGTGCTGCTGGGCGGCGGCTTCACGGCGGGGCTCTCGCTGATCGTGCACGGATGGGCCTGAGCCGCCCGCCCCGGGCGGCGCGGCCCGGGGCGGACGGGCCTGACAGGGCGGACGGGGCGGACGGCTCAGCCCGCGGCGGAGGTGCGGGACCGTCAGTAGACGGTCACGCCGTATGCGGCCAGGGCCTCCTTGACCGGCTGGTGGATGGCGGAGCCGCTGGTGCCGGTGCAGCCGGAGCTGCCGGAGTGGATGCCGAGGGCGACGGATCCGGCGAAGTGGGCGCCGCCGCTGTCGCCGCCCGCGGAGCAGGCGGTGGTGCGGACCATGTTGTAGACGGGCCCGTCCCCGTAGTTGACGGTGACATTGACGGCGGTGACGGTGCCGCTGGTCACCTTGGTGGTGGAACCGCTCTTGCTGAGCGACTGGCCCACGACCGCGTCGGCCGCCGAAGCGATGTCCTGGGAGCCGCCGTTGTACAGGTCCACGTCGCCGGCGGGCGAGGAACCGTCCGTGTACCGCACGATGCCGTAGTCGTTGGTCGGGAAGCTGGTGCCCTCGCGGACCCCGATGACCGCCCCGCCGGAACTGGCCGACCAGTTGGCGGAGATGTTGGTGCAGTGTCCGGCGGTGACGAAGTAACGCGCGCCGCCCTTGGTGACGTTGAAGGCGGCCGAGCAGCGGCTCCCGCCGCCGTAGATCGCGCCGCCGCCCAGGACCTCCCGGTGGAAGACGCCGGGCACCCTGGCGATGCGTACGGCACCGTCCAGCCGCTCCGCGACGGCCCCGAGGCGGGCCATGTCCCGCGCGGAGACCGACCGATCGGCCTCCACCGCGACCTGGTTGGTCCGGGGGTCGATGCCCCAGGAGGTGCCGGTGATCTTCGCCTCGGCCTCCAGGGTGTCCATCGCGGCGCGCAGCTCCGCGGCGCCGCGCGTCACCCGGCGCACGGTGGCCCCGGCCGCCCTGGCCTGTTCGGCGGCGCGGTCGGTGGTGACGGTGACGACGAGGTCACCGGTCCCGCGGTCGAGGTAGCTCCCGGCGTTGGCGTCCCCGAGCCGCTGCTCCAGGGTGGCGTCGAGCGCGTACGCGGCGGGGGCGGGGACGGGATCCGCGGCGCGGGCTCCGGCGGGAACACCGGCGGCTCCGGAGGGGGTCGCGCCGAGGCCGAGGGTACCGATGACGAGCAGAAGGGAAACGCCGACGCGGGCACGGGTGGTGCGTCTCATGGGGAGCTCCTTCTCGGGGGACGCGTGGGGACGTACCGAGCAAGGAATTTGACATGCTCATTACCTAATCCGCAAGAGCGCGTCACCCCGGGGATGTGCGCCGGGGCGCGTTCTGCGGACACTGACCGGGACGGACGGCTCCGTTGTCCGAAGGCCCCCTGTTCCCCGCCCGGTTCACGCCTCACACTGCCGCCATGCCCGAGAACATGACAGACGCACCCCAGCAGTGGACCCCGCTCCACGGCGCCCCGTACCGACCCGTCCCCTACCGCCCCGAGCGCATGCCCGCGAAGGAGTCGCTGGCCCACGCCGAGCGGCTTCGGCAGCGGATGGACGAGCGCAGGACCGTACGCCGGTTCTCCACCGATCCGGTGCCCGGACAGGTCCTGCGGGACGCCATCGCCTGCGCGGCGACCGCCCCCTCCGGCGCGCACCAGCAGCCGTGGACATTCGTTCTGGTGAAGGACCCCGAGGTGCGGCGCCGGATCCGGGAGGCCGCCGAGCACGAGGAGAAGATCAGCTACGACGGCAGGCTGGGCGAGGAGTGGCTGGCGGCGCTCCGCCCGCTGGGCACCGACGCGGTGAAGGCCCACATGACGGACGCGCCGGCCCTGATCGTCGTGTTCCAGCAGCGGTACTGGCTGGGCGAGGACGGCACGAGGCACAAGCACTACTACGTCGACGAGTCCGTCGGCATCGCGGTCGGGATGCTGCTGTCGGCCCTGCATCTGTCGGGGCTGGCGGCCCTGATCCACACCCCGAGCCCGATGCGCTTCCTGCGCGAGGTGCTGGACCGCCCGGAGAACGAGAAGGCGTTCGCGGTGATCCCGGTGGGATATCCGGCCGAGGACTGCGAGGTGCCGGACCTGGTGCGCAAGTCACTGGACCAGGTGATCGTGGAGGTCTGAACCGCGCGGGCCGGCGACGGACCCGGACATGGAAACCGCCCCCCGGCCGGCAGGGGGGCCGGTCGGGAGGCGGGACTCAGGGCCCGGGGCGCCGTGCTGCGGCGCCCCGGGGAGGGCGGGTCAGCCCTGGTGGGGGTAGGTGTAGTCGGTCGGCGGGACCAGCGTCTCCTTGATGGCGCGGGTGAGCGTCCAGCGCTGGAGGTTCTGCGGGGCGCCCGCCTTGTCGTTGGTGCCCGAGGCACGGCCGCCGCCGAAGGGCTGCTGGCCGACGACGGCGCCGGTCGACTTGTCGTTGATGTAGAAGTTGCCCGCGGCGTACCGCAGCTTCTCCATCGTGTACGCGGCCGCCGCACGGTCGTTGGAGATGACCGCACCGGTCAGCGCGTAGTCGGAGGCCGACTCCATCTGCTCCAGCATGGCGTCGTACTTCTCGTCCTCGTAGACGTGGATCGCGAGGATCGGGCCGAAGTACTCGGTCGTGAAGACCTCGTTGGCCGGGTCGGTGCAGACGATGACCGTCGGACGGACGAAGTAGCCGACCGAGTCGTCGTACGTACCGCCCGCGACGACCGTGCAGGTCGCGTCGGACTTGGCGCGGTCGATGGCGGCCTTGTTCTTGGCGAACGAGCGCTCGTCGATGACGGCGCCGATGAAGTTCGTCAGGTCGGTGACGTCACCCATCTTGATGCCGTCGACCTCGGCCGCGAACTCCTCCTGGAAACCGGAGTTCCAGATGGAGGCCGGCACGTACGCCCGGGAGGAGGCCGAGCACTTCTGGCCCTGGTACTCGAAGGAGCCACGGGTCAGCGCGGTCTTCAGCACGGCGCGGTCGGCGCTGGGGTGTGCGACGACGAAGTCCTTGCCGCCGGTCTCGCCGACCAGACGCGGGTACGTCCGGTAGTTGGCGATGTTGTTGCCGACCGTCTTCCACAGGTGCTGGAAGGTCGGGGTGGAACCGGTGAAGTGGATTCCGGCCAGGTCCCGGTGGGTCAGGGCCACCTCGGAGACGGCGATGCCGTCACCGGTCACCAGGTTGATGACGCCCTTGGGCAGCCCGGCCTCCTCCAGCAGCTGCATCAGCAGCACCGCGGCGTGGGTCTGCGTCGGGGACGGCTTCCACACCACGACGTTGCCCATGAGGGCCGGGGCGGTGGGCAGGTTGCCCGCGATGGCCGTGAAGTTGAACGGCGTGATCGCGTAGACGAAGCCCTCCAGCGGACGGTGGTCCATGCGGTTCCACACGCCCGGGGAGTTGGCCGGGGGCTGCTCGGCGAGGATCTGGCGCGCGTAGTGCACGTTGAAGCGCCAGAAGTCGATGAGCTCGCAGGGGGTGTCGATCTCGGCCTGCTGGGCGGTCTTGGACTGGCCGAGCATCGTGGACGCGGCCAGCGTCTCGCGCCAGGGGCCCGAGAGCAGCTCGGCGGCGCGCAGGATGATCGCGGCGCGGTCGTCGAAGGACATCGCGCGCCACGCCGGGGCGGCGGCCAGCGCGGCGTCGATCGCGTCCTGCGCGTCCTGCCGCGTGGCACCGGCGAACGTGCCGAGGACGGCCTTGTGGTTGTGCGGCTGTACGACGTCGAAGCGCTCGCCGCCCCCCATCCGCTTCTCGCCGCCGATGGTCATCGGCAGGTCGATCGGGTTCTCGGAGAGCTCCTTGAGCTTCACTTCGAGGCGGGCGCGCTCGGGGGAGCCCGGGGCGTAGGAGTGGACCGGCTCGTTGACCGGCGCGGGGACCTGGGTCACAGCGTCCATGAGTGCCTTGTCTCCTTGGTTCGGCGGGATGGGGTTCGGCCGGGGGGTGTGTCAGCCCTTGGTGAGGACGGAGCGGGCGAAGAAGAGGAGGTTGGCCGGCTTCTCCGCGAGGCGGCGCATGAAGTATCCGTACCAGTCGGTGCCGTACGCCGTGTAGACGCGCATCCGGTGGCCCTCGGCCGCGAGCCGGACGTGCTCGTCGCTGCGGATGCCGTACAGCATCTGGAACTCGTACTCATCCAGTTTGCGCCCTGCCTTGCGGCCGAGCTCCTGGCTGATCGCGATGAGCCGCGGGTCGTGGGACCCGATCATCGGGTAGCCCTCGCCCTCCATGAGGATCCTCACGATGCGGACGTACGCCTTGTCGATCTCGGCCTTGTCCTGGTACGCGACGGAGGCGGGCTCCTTGTAGGCGCCCTTCACGATGCGGACGCGGCTGCCGGCGGCGGCCAGGCGGCGGGCGTCGTCCTCGGTGCGGAACAGGTAGGACTGGATCACGCATCCGGTCTGCGGGAAGTCCTTCCGCAGCTCCTCGTGGATGGCGAACATCGAGTCGAGGGTGGTGTGGTCCTCGGCGTCCAGGGTGACCGTGGTGCCGATCGCGGCGGCGGCCTCGACGACCGGGCGGACATTGGCGAGGGCCAGCTCGTGGCCGCCCTCCAGCGCCTGGCCGAACATGGACAGCTTCACGGACATCTCGGCCCTGGTGCCCAGGCCCAGCTCCTTGAGGCGGCCGACCAGCTCCAGGTACGCGTCACGCGCGGCGGTGGCCTGCCCGGGGGTGGTGATGTCCTCGCCCACGACGTCCAGCGTGACCTCAAGGCCCTTGCCCGCGGCATCCTGGATGATCGGGACGACCTGGTCGACGGTCTCACCGGCGATGAAGCGGTCGACGACCTGCTTGGTGCCGGGCGCGGCCGAGATGAACCGGCGCATCCTGTCGCTGCGCGACGCGGCGAGAATCACGGGACCCAGCACGGGGCACCTCCACGGAAAGTACGTACGAACGGCCGTACCGGGACGAAGAGAACCGAACCGGTACGACACGGAGAACCACCGTGAAATCTAGGGATCCCTCCGATCCTGTGCCATCGACAGCTGTCACGCATCTGTGGCCACGACCTCAGACATCTGTCTGAAGGGGTGCGAGAATGGCCGGGTGAAGGGCGATTACCAGGAACTGGTCGACGAGATCTCCACCCTGCTCGATGCGCCGGCCACCCTGGAGAACCGGGACTTCGGCCTGGTCGCCTTCGGCGCGCACGACAGCGACGACGACACGGCCATGGACCCCGTACGGACGCGCTCGATCCTGACCCGGCGCTCCACCCCGGCGGTCCGGGCCTGGTTCGAGGGCTTCGGCATCACACGGGCGACCGGACCGGTGCGGATTCCGGCCGCGCCGGAGGCCGGGGTGTTCCGGAGCCGGATCTGCCTCCCGGTACGCCATCGGGGTGTCGTGCTCGGCTACGTCTGGCTGCTCGACACGGACCCCGGGCCCACCGACGAGCAGCTGGGCGCCGCGATGGACGTGGCGGCGCGGATCGGGGCCCTGCTCTCCGACGAGGCGCGGGCGGGCACGGACCTGTCGCGGGAGTTCGGCGCGGTCCTGACGGCGGGACGCGGCTGGCAGCGCGACATGGCCGTGGCCGCGCTGCGCGAGGCGCTCGGCCCGGACGCGGACGGCCTGCACACCGTGGTGTGCGTGACGCCGTGGGCGGACGACACCCCATCGGTGCGTACGGTCCCCTCGGCGGCGGCCCTCGCGGCGGTGCCCTCCCCGTGCGGTGCGGGCACCCTCTCCCTCGCGGCCCTGGTGCGGCTGCGCTCCGCCGGCCATCTGGACCCGGCCACGAGCGCCGCCGACCGGCTCCGCACCGCGGCGGGCCCGTCCGCCACCGGTGGCATCGCCCGGCCGCGGCGCGGTCTGGGAGAGCTGGCCGGCTCCTGGCACGAGGCGGCGTCGGCGGCCCGTGCGGCGTCGGCGGAGAATCGTTTCGGCCCGGTAGCCGAGTGGTCGGCCATCGGCCCGTACCGCCTGCTGACCGCGCTCCCCCGGCCCCCGGACAGCACCCCGGACCCGGCGGTGGTCACACTGCTGACCCCGCCGCACACGGAGCTGGCCAGGACCGCCGAGGTGTTCCTCGACTGCGCGGGCCAGGCGAGCCGGACGGCGGCTGAGCTGGGCATCCACCGCCAGACCCTCTACTACCGCCTGTCCCGGGTCCAGCAGCTCACCGGCCTCGACCTGAACGACGGCGAGGACCGGCTCCTGCTGCACATGGCGCTGAAGGGGGCCCGGCTGTGAGCGGCGGCGGGGCCGGGACCGCCCCCGAGCTCAGCCGGGCAGCAGGCGGACCAGCGCGTCGCGCAGGCCGGTGCGGCCGGTGGTCATGAAGCGGTGCAGGCCGCGGGAGCCGAACGCGACCCGCTGGGCGCTGCGGCGGCGTTCCGCGTCGTAGCCGCGCAGGGCCGCGGGCAGTGCGGCCCCGCCGTGCCGGGCGACGTTGCGGGCCAGGGCCTCCGCGTCGAGGACCGCCGTGCACGCGCCCTGGCCCAGGTTGGGCGTCATGGCGTGCGCGGCGTCACCGACCAGCGCGACCTTCCCGGCGCGGACGAAGGCCGGCAGCGCGGGGAACAGGTGCCGCATCCCGTAGCTGATCCAGCCGGCCGGGTCGGTCTCGGTCAGGATGCGCGGGATGGGGTCGTGCCAGCCCTCGAAGTACCCCGGCAGATCCCCGGCGGATACGGTCCCGGGGACGGTGGCGTACCAGTTGGTGCGGCCCGGCTCGACCGGCGTCATGCCGAAGAACCGGCCGCTGCCCCAGGTCTCGCCGTGGATGCCGCTCTCGAAGTCGGCGGTCCCGATCCAGGCGACGGTCCCCACCTCGCGCGGGCCGCTGCGCTCACCGAAGTACGCGGCGCGCACGACACTGCGGATGCCGTCGGCGCCCACCACCAGGTCATGACCGGCCACCAGCGCCTCGACGTCGAAGACGTTCTCCCCGTATGTGAGCGGTACGTCCCCGAAGGCGTCCAGCGCGGCCAGCAGGGCGTCGATCAGATGGGGCCGCGAGATCAGCAGCTCGGGGCGGCCGGCCTTCCGCTCGATCCGCTCCAGCGGGAGGTTCGCCAGCACTCTGCCCTCGGGGGTGCGGATCCGTGCTCCCCGGTAGGGGACCGCCCGGCCGCCGAACGCCGCGTCCACACCCAGGCGTTCGAGCGCGGACTGCGCGGTGGGGTGGATACCGAGCGCGGTGCCGTAGCGCGCCGTCTCCGCCCGCCGCTCGACGACCGAGACCGACCACCCGGCGCGGCGCAGTCCGATCGCCGTCGCCAGCCCGCCGATTCCCGCTCCGACGACCACTGCCCTTCCGGTCATCCCGGCCTCCCCAGCCCATCCGTCCCGGCGGCTCAGTGCGCCGCGTCCGGCAGTTCCGTGACCGGCCGGTCACTGACGAGGGCCGCCATCACCAGCGGCGCGTCCCCGTCGCTGTGCCCGACCCCCACCCCGATCCAGCGGTCCGGCGCACCCTCCGGCACCGGGCCCCATACGGTCAGGTCTCCGTAGAGGTCCTCACCGAGCAGCGCGTCGAACAGCGGCGGCAGGGGCGCGCCCTCCTGCTTCCGGAGGAGCGGCACATGCATCGGCACCGCCCGGTGCGCGCCCCACCTGGCGTCCAGCTCCCCGACGAGGGCGGCGAGGTGGGCCTCGGACGCCTCCTCGGCGTCGTTCCACTCGGGCGCGTACACCCCGGTGAGCGGGTCGCCCTCCCAGAGCGGGACGATCCGGAAGCCCGCGCCGCGGGTCGCCGTCCACTCGCCGGTGTCCGGGTCGCCCTCCCCCGCCGTGGGCCCGGTGGCCGGTACGGGGCCCGCCAGCAGGTCCTCGATGTCGCGGACGGCCCGTGCCGTGTCGAACGGCTCGCCGGAGCGGGCGCTCACAGCACGGCCCGGTCCATCGGGCGGGGCAGCGGGCGCAGGGCCCCGGCCTCGCGCAGCCGCTCGTAGGCGCGGACCACCGCGTCGGTGTCGCCGGGCTCCGCGATGCGCAGGAGCACACCTCCGCCGGGCAGTTCCTCGCGGGAGGCCTTCAGTTCGTCCGGCACCAGCGCGGCGCGGCCCGGGGAGAGCTGGCCGATCCGGCCGACCAGGGGGTCGCCCACCGAGTGGTCCGCGTCGTCCTCCAGCGCGTCGAGCAGGTCGTCGTCGCTCACATCGCCGAAGTCCGGCTCCCACACCCGGGCGAGCGCGGCGAGCAGCGCGGCCTCGGGGACCGCCGCGTCGTCCGGCGTGTGGAGGATGATCACGAACGACTGGAGCAGGAACTCGGGCGCGCCGCCCGCCAGGCCGCTGATCTCCGTCCTCCAGCCGGGTGCGCCCGTGCGGGCGAGCCGCAGTCCGGTACCGGTGACATCGGACCAGTCGTCGGCCGTCCGTGCCGTGAGCAGGGCCGCGAGAAGGGCGTCCTCCGTCGCCGGGAGTTCCGTGTCGGGCCCGGACGGGTGGATCTGCCGCCACCCGTCCGCCGGTCCCGTGCCCCCGGCCGGCGGACCGGCCGCCGGGAGCAGTTCCGTGAGTTCGTCCAGCACGCGCTTCCAGCGTCCCGCCAGCGCCTGGGCCGGCTCCGGCCTGGGCCCCCAGAAACCCCGCACTACACGTCGCATCCGCTCTTCCTCCGTCGACCGTCGTCCGTCGGACGTGGCCCCCGGCCGGGCCGGGGCACCACGCCGTGCAGGCTACTCGTCGAAGGCACCCGGTTTCCTGGTGCTGTCGTTCGGCTTCGGCTTGCTGTAGACGACCTTGACCGGCAGTCCCTCGTCCCGGAACGCCTTGCGGGCCGCCTTGGCGACGTCCGGGTCGGAGAAGTGCCATTCGACGGCGCGTCCGCCGGACGCCTCGACCTGGGACCGCGCCTCGGTGACGAACTTGTCCCGGCCCGACTGGGTGAGGGTGCCGCTGTCCGTCTTCGAGAGGTAGCTGCCGTAGCCGTTCTTCGCCTCCAGGAAGGTCTGCCGGCCGGAGTCCCAGCCGTCGTACTCCACGGCGGGCTTGCCCTCCTTGGGGTGCGGTACGACGTACTCCTGGCCGCGGTTGGTCCCGGTGACCTGCTCCTGGTAGCGAAGCCAGGACTCGTTCTTCCAGTTGGGCGCCGGGTTGCGGTCGCGGCTGGCCCAGTAGCCGTCGCCGAGGTCCGCGTCGCCGAGCGTGCGGTCCTTCAGGTCCTCGGCCCAGGAGGGCGGGTTGTAGTTGCGCGGGTCGGAGGTGTCGTTGCGGTTGGCCTCGGGGTACTGCTTCTTCTCCAGCTCGGCCTTGCGCGCCCGCTCCGGCTCCTCCAGCCGCTTCTGGTCCAGGTGGGCGGCGCGTTCCTGGTCGCGGGCCTCCTGGGCCTTGGCCTTGGCCGCCTCGTCGCACCCGCCGTCCGCGAGGACGACGCGGCCGGTGGATCCGGAGGCCAGTACGCCGGTGCCTGCACCGGCGACCCCGGTGGAGCCACCGCCTCCGGCGGGGCCGCCGCCGTAACGCACCAGGGGCGGCCCGGAGGCGATGACACAGCCGGTCCTGCGGGCCGCGTCCTCGGCCGCGTCGGCGGCGTCGTCGGCCTCCTTCGCCGCCTTGCGCACCCCGTCGAGGTCCCCGAGGTCGGCGGCCTTGCGGGCCCGGCGCGCCGCGGCGCCCGCGTCCCCGGCGGCCTCGGCCACCTGCTCGGCGATCTTGCCCAGTTTTCCGAGCTTGCCGACCTTGCCGACGACCTTCGCGACGTCGTAGCCGGGGATGAAGAGGGAGCCGATGTTCCAGACGACGTCCGTGACGGCCCGGGTCTTCTCACCGTTGTTCCAGCGCTCGCGGACCTCGTCGCCGACGAACACGTCGTCGGCGACCTTGCCCACGGTGTTGCCGGAAGCCGTGGTCCAGTCCCAGATGGCCCCGAGGTAGTCGCCGTCGTCCCACTTGTCCCCGGCGCCCTTGGAGTCCTGCGTCCACTGGTCGCCGAGCTGCTTGCCGTAGTCGGCGATGCCGGACCAGGTCTCCGGCTTGAAGAGATCGATGATGCCGGTGACGTCTCCCCAGATGCCGTCGACCGCGACGCCCTTGACCACCTGGGTCGTCCGGTCCCAGGCGCATCCGAAGAAGCCCCAGCCGCCGCAGTCCTCCTTCTCCTCGGCCTGGTCGCCGCCGCCGTTCCCGGCCTCGTCGTCGCCCTCGGCGGCCACGGGCCGGTCGTAGTCGGCCTCGGGCTCCTCGCCGCCCTCGGGGAAGGTGTCCTCACCGGTGCCCGGACGGCCGTCGTCGTCGGGGCCGCCCGTACCGCCGGACGAACCGCCGGTCGACTCACCGCCGCCCGTCCCGGGGCCGGACGTGTCGCCGCCCGTGCCGCCCGATGAGCCGCCCTCCGTACCGCCGGAGGAGCCGCCCGTACCGCCCGTGTCGCCGCCCATGCCCCCGGTGGAGCCGGTGCCGCCGGTGACGGTCGAGCCCTCCGTACCCCCGGTGGTGCCGCCGTCCGCGCCCTCGGTGGCGCCGCCCTCCGTACCGCCGGTGGCGCCCTCCGTACCGCCGCCGGCCTCCACCGATCCACCCCCGGACACCGGGCACGAGGAACCGGTGAGCGAGCAGATGGCCGACTGGAGGCCCTCGGTGATACGGCCGCCGAGGCCGCCCACCGTCATCGCCCCGATGAGGGCCACGACGATCAGGACCAGGCCCAGATACTCCAGGGCCGACTGCCCCCGGTCACGCCGCCAGGTGATCATGTGCGGAAGGGAGAACCCGGGCCTCTCCCCCCGCTGCCCCTGCGGCAGCAGGAACCACGCGCGGCTCTGCTTGCGGGTGAGGAACACCAGGATCAGTACCGGCAGGAACAACTGGGTGAAGCCGTGCGCCGATCCGTCACCGATGTTGGCCACGCCGCCGAGGACCAGCCACGCCTGGAGGGCCGTCAGCCCCCACCACACCCGCTTGCCACCGGTCCGGACGTGCCGGGCCAGCAGCAGGGCGAGGACCCCGGGAGCGGAGGCGTACAGCAGGACTCCGAGTACCTGCGCGCCCATCGCGTCGACGGCGAGCGCCGAGCCGAACAGCCCGAGTCCGCCGAGGACCGTCGCACCGAACAGGACGACGAGCAGGACGCGTGCCGTGGCGAGCGGGCGGGGCAGCTCGCGCCGCGCCGGCCCGTGCGCAGGAGCGGCCGCTCCTGACATGGGTATGCCACCGATCGCAGACATACGTGACCCCAACCCCCGCTGTCAGTGAGCGACATGACAACCGCCCACGCTAGGGCCAAGGCCCCTTTCCCGTCGTGGGCCCCAGGGCCCAACAAAGGGCCCATCCCGCCCTGTTGCCCCACGCACGGCACGGGCCGGGTCCGTCGCGGTGACGGACCCGGCCCGGCCGGTGGCACGAGGTCGCGCCCGGAGGGGGCACGCCTCCAGGAGGGGTGGTGCGTCAGTCGCAGGTGCCCGCCGCCGAGGCGCGGGTCACCACGTCGGTGGTGCCGCGGGTCTCGCTCCACAGGACGCGCTCGCTGCCGCTGTCCAGGCTGGGGTAGAGCTGGGCGCCCTCACCGCAGGAGACGCGCCGCCAGTCCGCCCTGCCGTCGTCGACGACGTCGGCGATCGGCGCGATCTCCAGCTTGGGCAGGGTCTCCGGCTTGTAGCCGCCCCAGGACATCGCGAAGGAGTCCGTGCGGACCAGCGACGTGTCGTTGACCGCGAGCTGGACGTAGGTGCCGAAGCCGCTCTTCAGGCTGACGCCGAACTGCTTCGCGGTGTTCGCCGGGTCGGCGAGGTCGTAGCCCTTCACGCCCTGGAAGCCCAGGAACATGCTGGTGTTGACGACGAAACCGTAGGACCCGTTGTGCACGTAGTCCGTGGGGACGTCGAACAGGCCGCCCGCCTTGGCCCGGGTCAGCGTGCCGGTGGCCAGGTCGTAGACCGCGATGTACGTCTGTGAGGCCTCGTAGTCCAGGAAGGACACCTTGCCGTGCGCGATGGTCGGGCGCACCGCGCTCGTGCCGGCCGCGGGCGTGATGTTGACCGGCTTGCCGTTGCCCTTCCTGACGTAGACATCCGCCTCGTCGCCCTGGATGTCGACCCAGGTCACCGTGTCACCGTCGATGTCGGCCTCGCGCTGGTCGCCCTTGCCGCCCGCGACGACGGTGACCTTCTTGCCGTTGCCGTTGACCTTGGTGGAGACGACGTCCGCGCCGTTGGCCCCGACCCGGGTGTAGAGGAGTTCCTTGTCCTGGATCACCGGGTCGATCGCCCACAGGCCGTCCTGCTGGAAGTCCCTGGGGCCTTCGCCGCCGTCGACCCTGCCGACCTTGATGCCGAATTCCGGGGTGCCGTCGAAGAAGCTCTTCAGGTCGACGTAGGACATCGCCCAGAACTTGCCGTCGACGGCCATGTTCCGGGACTGCTCCATCGCCTCGGCGGCCGGGGCGACGTTCCTGGCGAGGGTGTCGCCGTCGCGCTCGAAGCCGGTGTTCTCCCAGCCCGGGTAGATGCCGCGGGCCTCGAAGGCGTTCTCGATCTTCTGGATCTCGCCCTTGGTGGCACCGAGCCTGCGGGCCGCGTCGACGATGCCGTAGCGGGCCTGGAGGAAGTCGGTCCAGGGGGTGAAGTTCTCGGTCAGCGCCGTGTAGATGATCTCGTCGGCGGTGTGCTTGTCCATCGTGCGGCGCATGTCCCACATCGCGCCGCCGACGATGGTGGAGTTGAGGTGCACCCCGCCGTTGTCGACCGCCAGGGGGACGTTGAGGTAGTCCTTGTCCGCACGGCGTCCGTCGTTGAGGTCGCGCAGGGCGCAGTCCTGGGGGGCGCTGCCGTCGCTGCACAGGTCCTCGCCGATGAGGCCCGCCTCGGGGTCCTTCATCGAGAGGCCGTCCGCGTCGACCTCCATGGCCTCGCCGAAGTAGTCGGAGACCGCCTCGTTGAGTGCGCCGGACTGCTCGACGTACAGCATGCCGCCCGAGTGGTCGGTGATGCCGTGCGTCATCTCGTGGCCGACGACATCGAGTCCGACGGAGAACGGGACGCCGTTCATCCCGCCGTAGACCATCTTGGTGCCGTCCCAGAAGGCGTTGCCGTACGGCTTGCCGTTCTGGGTGACGTTGACGACGGACCGCATGGTGCCGCCCTCGCCGTCGATGCCGTCGCGGCCGAGACCCTTGTAGTAGTCGAAGACCCGGCCCGCGTTCATGTGCGCGTCCACGGCCCCGGACGCGGTCGCGTCGGCGCCGAACTCGGCGGTGTCGGAGGCCGCCAGAGGCGTATCGGCCGGGAGGGTGCCCTCGTAGTTCCCGACGGCGTCGCCCCGGGCGTCGTACGTGAGGATCTCGCCGTCGGCGCCGTCCCACATGGAGCGTCCGCGGTCGCGGGTCTCGAAGCGGCCGTCGGCCCGCTCGTAGACGTTGAGGGCGACCTGCTCGCCGCCGAAGGTGGCACCGCTGCCCTTCGCCGGGCCCTCGGCGTTCGCGAGCCTGTCGTAGGAGAAGGCGACGCCGCCGGTGTGCGCGTCGACATACACCTCCTGCCGTACCGGTGCGCCGGAGGCATCCGCCCCGGAGACCGTGAAGTGCCAGGCCAGGATGCCCTCGCCCTGCGGGAGGACGACCAGCCCCCCGTCCGCGACCCGGTGGTCGGGGACCCGGCGGACGGCCGGGTCGAAGGCGATACGGCCGCGGGCGGCGGACTCGGACACCTTCGGGGTGGTGTCGGTCCTCAGACCGGTGAACACGGCGCCGGAGACGGACTCCACCCGGGCGCCGCCCCTGGTGTGCACGTCGTACTGGGCACCGAGGACGGGTACGCCCCGGTGCCGCTGGGTGAACCGGACGGTGTCGCGGTCCCCCGCGGCGATGGTGTCCGCGACCGCGAGGTCGAGACCGGCCACGCGGTAGACATCGTTGTGGCGGGCCAGATGGGCGCGGGCGGCTGCGGCCGGGTTCGCGTCCGAGCGGGCGGCGGGAGCGCCGGGGTCGTCAAGTCCTCGGACGTAAGCAGGTGCTGCGGTGCCCGAACCTGCCACGACCTCGGGATCGTCCGTGGTGGCGGCGGTGGCGGGAAGCGCGGTCAGCGCGCCCGTGATCAGGGCGGCGGCCGCGGTGGCGGCCGCCAGACGTATGTGACGTCTACCCATGACATGCCCTCTCGGAGATGCGGATGGAACTGATGTCGCCCGATGTTTGCCGTTGTGACAGGGCTGCGACAATGGGTGTTCGCGGCGGGTCCACGCCATTGGCAGGAACTCGACACCGCGACGACGGCGAGCAGTTGCCGGCCGTCGCGCCGGGACCGGTACAGAAGGGGTGGCACCGTGCTGGGCAGGCTGGGCATGTCTCCGGAGGACGAGGAGCTGTATCGCACGCTCGTCGCACACGGCCCTCTCACCGCCGCCGACGCGGCGCGGCTCTGCGGGACCGGGCGGGAGCGGACCGAGCGGGTGCTGGTCTCGCTGCGCGAGTCGGGCCTGGTCTCGGCCCGGACCGGGCTCGGCGACAGCGCCGGCGAACTGTGGGAGCCGGCGCCTCCCGCCCTGGCCCTCGGCGCCCTGCTCGCGATCCATCAGGACGAACTGCGCTCACTGGCAGGCGAGATCACCGAACTCGACGGCACGTACCGGGAGTCCAGCGGACTGCGGGGCGAGGGCGGGGCCATCGAGATCCTGCACGGCCGCGACACCATCGCGCACCGCTTCATCCAGATGCAGCAGGGGGCGCGCAGCGAACTGCTCTGCTTCAGCAAGGGGCTCCCGGTGGCCGTGACGGGCGAGGAGAATCCGGGCGACCGCATAGCGATGGCCCGTGGGGTACGGGCCAGGCTGCTGGTGTCGAAGGACGCGCTGGAGGCCATGCCGGACAACCTGCACGAGGGCATCAGTCACGGCATGGAGATCCGGGTGGCGGACGAACTGCCGACCAAACTCCTGGTGGTGGACCGCAGAATGGCGCTGCTGCCCCTGCTGGCCGACCCGGCGCGGCTGCACGACCGGGCGGTCATCGTCCATGCCTCGGGCATCGTCGCGGCCCTGGTCGGGCTCTTCGAGCAGACATGGGCCCGGTCCCGTCCGATGCTGGCCGAGTGGCGCGGTGAGGACGACACGGCGGTGCTCGGACTGATGCTCGGCGGGCTCACCGACGAGGCGATCGCGCAGCGTCTGGGCGCGTCGGCGCGTACGGTGCAGCGCCGGATCAAACGCCTGATGGACCGGGCCGGGGCGACGACCCGCTTCCAACTCGGCTGGTACGCGCGGGACATGGGCTGGGTGACGGCTCCGGAACCCGGCCCGGCCGCCGTTCCGGGTACGGCCGGGGGCTCCGGGCCCCGTTCCGCGGACACCGCCCCGGCTCCCTGACGCACCGTACCCGGCAGCTGGACGCGCGCCGGGGCGTTCGTCCACCTGCCGGGTACGGTGTCCGGCGGTACGGCGGTCAGTCGGTGAGGTTCACCGAACGGGCCGAGGAGGCGCCGATCTCCACGGAGATCTCGTTCAGCACGGACTGCGGGACGTTGTCGTCGACGGTGAGCACGACGAGCGCCTCGCCGCCCACGTCGGCCCGCGAGACCTGCATGCCCGCGATGTTCAGCCCGGCCTCGCCGAGGATCTTGCCGACCGCGCCGACGACACCGGGGCGGTCCTGGTAGCGCAGCACGACCATGTGGTCGGCCAGCGCCAGGTCGACATCGTGCTCGCCGATCGCCACGATCTTCTGGAGGTTCTTCGGGCCGGCCAGCGTGCCGGAGACCGCGACCTCCTCGCCGCTCGACAGCGTGCCGCGGACCGTCACCACATTGCGGTGGTCGGGCGACTCGGAGCTGGTGGTGAGGCGGACCTCGACACCGCGCTCCTGCGCGAAGAGCGGGGCGTTGACATAGCTCACGGTCTCGTCGACGACGTCCTCGAAGACGCCCTTGAGCGCGGAGAGTTCCAGCACCTTCACATCGTGCTGGGTGATCTCGCCGTACACCTCGACATCGAGACGGGCCGCCACCTCGCCCGCGAGGGCGGTGAAGATGCGGCCGAGCTTCTCGGCGAGCGGCAGTCCGGGGCGTACGTCCTCGGCGATCACACCGCCCTGGACATTGACCGCGTCCGGTACCAGCTCACCGGCGAGGGCGAGACGCACGGACTTGGCGACCGCGATGCCCGCCTTCTCCTGGGCCTCGTCGGTGGAGGCGCCGAGGTGCGGGGTGCAGACGACCTGGTCGAACTGGAACAGCGGGGAGTCCGTGCAGGGCTCCTTGGTGTACACGTCCAGACCCGCACCCGCGACGCGGCCCTCCTTGAGCGCGGAGGCGAGCGCCTCCTCGTCGACGATGCCGCCGCGCGCGGCGTTGACGATGCGCACCGAGGGCTTCACCTTGTGCAGCGCCTCGTCACCGATCAGGCCGAGCGTCTCGGGGGTCTTGGGCAGGTGGACGGTGATGAAGTCGGCGACTTCGAGCAGCTCGTCCAGGCTGAGGAGCTTGACGCCCATCTGCGCGGCGCGGGCCGGCTGCACATAGGGGTCGTAGGCGACGATCTTCATGCCGAAGGCCGACATCCGCTGGGAGACCAGCACACCGATACGGCCGAGGCCGACGACGCCGAGGACCTTCTCGCTGAGCTCGACGCCCGTGTACTTGGAGCGCTTCCACTCGCCGTTCTTCAGGGCGGTGTTGGCCTGCGGGATGTTCCGCGCGGTGGCGACGAGCAGGCCGCAGGCCAGCTCGGCCGCGGTGACGATGTTGGAGGTCGGGGCGTTGACGACCATCACACCGGCCTTGGTGGCCGAGGAGACGTCGACGTTGTCCAGACCGACGCCGGCGCGGGCGACGACCCGGAGCTTCTTCGCGGCGGCGATGGCCTCGGCGTCGACCTTGGTGGCGGAGCGCACCAGGATGGCGTCGACATCGGTGATCGCGGGGAGGAGCTGGGCGCGGTCCGCGCCGTTGCAGTGCCGGATCTCGAAATCCGGACCCAGGGCGTCGACCGTTGCCGGCGACAGCTCTTCAGCGATGAGTACGACAGGTTTCGAGCTCACGTGAGTCCTCACAAGTCCAGTGCGGACGGCCGTCCCGACGGCCGCAGGCGGTGGAGGGGCTAGCCGCGTGGTAGACGCACGACACTGTGGGCCCTGACGCGTGTATGGGGAGAAGTGTAGTCATGCGGCGGAGCGCATACCGCGCCCCGGTGGAAGGATCACCCGCACGAGGGTGGACGTGGTGTACACACGTGCGGTGCCGCCCCTTCCCCACCGCCTCTCCCCGCAGTGACACGGGGGTGGTGAGGCGGACGGTGTTGCCGCGGGGCGGGCCCGGTGGGACCCGCCCCGCGGCGCAGGACCTACGCTTCCTCGTCGTTCACCCAGCTCATGAGCTTGCGCAGCTCACGGCCGGTGGTCTCCAGGAGGTGGTCGCTGTCGGCCTTCTTGTACTCGTTGTACTTGGGCAGACCGTTGTGGTACTCGGCCATCCAGGCCTTGGCGAAGGTGCCGTCCTGGATCTCGGCGAGGACCTTCTTCATCTCGGCCTTGGTGGCGTCCGTGATGATCCGCGGGCCGGTGATGTAGTCGCCCCACTCGGCGGTCTCCGAGATGGACCAGCGCATCTTCTCCAGGCCGCCCTCGTACATGAGGTCCACGATGAGCTTCAGCTCGTGCAGGCACTCGAAGTACGCGATCTCCGGCTGGTAGCCGGCCTCGGTCAGGGTCTCGAAACCGGCCTTGACCAGGGCGGCGGTGCCACCGCAGAGAACAGCCTGCTCACCGAACAGGTCGGTCTCGGTCTCCTCGGTGAAGGTCGTCTTGATGACGCCGGCGCGGGTGCCGCCGATGCCCTTGGCGTACGAGAGGGCGAGCGCCAGACCGTTGCCGGAGGCGTCCTGCTCGACGGCCACGATGCACGGGACGCCGCGGCCCTCCTCGTACTGGCGGCGGACCAGGTGGCCGGGGCCCTTCGGGGCGACCATGCAGACGTCGACACCGGCCGGCGGCTTGATGAAGTCGAAGCGGATGTTCAGGCCGTGGCCGAAGAACAGCGCGTCGCCGTCCTTGAGGTTGTCCTTGATGGACTCCTCGTAGACCTGGGCCTGGATCGGGTCCGGGACGAGGATCATGATGACGTCGGCCTCGGCGGCGGCCTCGGCCGGGGTCACCACGCGCAGGCCCTGCTCCTCGGCCTTGGCCTTGGACTTCGAGCCCTCGTGCAGACCGACGCGGACGTCGACGCCGGAGTCACGGAGCGACAGCGCGTGGGCGTGGCCCTGGCTGCCGTAGCCGATGACCGCGACCTTGCGGCCCTGGATGATGGACAGGTCGGCATCGTCGTCGTAGAACAGCTCGGCCACTGGGTCTTCTCCTTGGTGTGCAGGTGTTGCGTCCCACCGTACGGCGGGGTGCGTCGTATTCGTTCTCGGGTCTCGCCATGCGAGCGGCGGGCCGGCGGCCCGAGCCGCCGGCCGGCTACGCCGTGCGGTCGAGTGCGCGCAGGGACCGGTCGGTGATCGAGCGCGCGCCGCGCCCTATGGCGATGGTGCCGGACTGGACCAGCTCCTTGATGCCGTACTGCTCCAGCATCTTGAGCATGGCCTCCAGCTTGTCGGCCCCTCCGGTCGCCTCGATCGTGACCGCCTCCGGGGAGACGTCCACGGTCTTGGCGCGGAACAGCTGGACGATCTCGACGATCTGGGACCGGGTCTCGCTGTCGGCGCGGACCTTCACCAGGACGAGCTCGCGCTGGATCGCAGCGGAGGGCTCGAGTTCGACGATCTTCAGGACGTTGACCAGCTTGTTGAGCTGTTTGGTCACCTGCTCCAGAGGCAGGTCCTCGACATTCACGACGATGGTGATGCGGGAGATGTCGGGGTGTTCGGTGGTACCGACCGCGAGCGAGTCGATATTGAAGCCGCGCCGGGAGAACAGGGCGGTGATCCGGGCGAGGACACCGGGCTTGTTCTCGACCAGGACGGAGAGCGTGTGCTTGCTGGACATGGAGTCGGTCTCTCTCTGTCTCTCAGTCGTCTTCGTTGTCGCCGAAGTCGGGGCGGACCCCGCGGGCGGCCATGACCTCGTCGTTGGAGGTGCCGGCGGCGACCATCGGCCACACCATGGCGTCCTCGTGGACGATGAAGTCGATCACGACGGGGCGGTCGTTGATGGAGTTGGCCTCTTCGATGGCCTTGTCCAGGTCGGCCGGGTCCTCGCAGCGGATCGCGTAACAGCCCATGGCCTCGGACAGCTTGACGAAGTCCGGCACGCGCGTGCCCTTCGCCGGGACGCCGTCCGTGTCGGCGCCGGAGTGCAGCACGGTGTTGGAGTAGCGCTGGTTGTAGAACAGGGTCTGCCACTGGCGGACCATCCCGAGCGCGCCGTTGTTGATGATGGCGACCTTGATCGGGATGTTGTTGAGCGCGCAGGTGGTGAGTTCCTGGTTGGTCATCTGGAAGCAGCCGTCGCCGTCGATGGCCCAGACGGTGCGGTCGGGCATGCCGGCCTTGGCGCCCATCGCGGCCGGGACCGCGTACCCCATCGTCCCGGCACCGCCGGAGTTCAGCCAGGTGGCGGGCTGCTCGTAGTCGATGAAGTGGGAGGCCCACATCTGGTGCTGGCCGACGCCCGCCGCGAAGATCGTGCCCTCGGGGGCGAGCTCGCCGATGCGCTGGATGACCTGCTGCGGGGAGAGGCTGCCGTCCTCGGGCAGGTCGTAGCCGAGCGGGTAGGTGTCGCGCCAGCGGTTGAGGTCCTTCCACCAGGCTTCGTAGTCGCCGGTGTGGCCCTCGGTGTGCTCGGCCTGGACGGCCTGGACGAGATCGGCCAGGACCTCGCGGGCGTCGCCCACGATCGGCACGTCGGCGGCACGGTTCTTGCCGATCTCGGCCGGGTCGATGTCGGCGTGGATGATCTTGGCGTACGGGGCGAAGCTGTCCAGCCTGCCCGTGACGCGGTCGTCGAAGCGGGCGCCGAGGGCGACGATCAGGTCGGCCTTCTGCAGCGCGGTGACGGCGGTGACCGCACCATGCATGCCCGGCATTCCGACGTGCAGCGGGTGGCTGTCGGGGAATGAGCCGAGCGCCATCAGTGTGGTGGTGACGGGCGCGCCGGTCAGTTCCGCGAGGACCTTCAGCTCGGCGGTGGCCCCCGCCTTGATGACACCGCCGCCGACGTACAGCACCGGGCGCTTGGCCTGGGTGATGAGCTTGGCGGCCTCACGGATCTGCTTGGCGTGCGGCTTGGTGACCGGGCGGTAGCCCGGCAGGTCCTGGGTGGGCGGCCAGCTGAACGTCGTACGCGCCTGGAGCGCGTCCTTGGCGATGTCGACGAGGACCGGTCCGGGGCGGCCGGTGGAGGCGATGTGGAAGGCCTCGGCGATGGTGTGCGGGATGTCCTCGGCCTTGGTGACCAGGAAGTTGTGCTTGGTCACCGGCATCGTGATGCCGCAGATGTCGGCTTCCTGGAAGGCGTCGGTGCCGATGGCCTTGGAGGCGACCTGCCCGGTGATCGCGACCAGCGGGACCGAGTCCATGTGCGCGTCGGCGATCGGGGTGACCAGGTTGGTGGCGCCCGGCCCGGAGGTGGCCATGCAGACCCCGACCTTGCCGGTGGCCTGCGCGTAACCGGTGGCGGCGTGGCCCGCGCCCTGCTCGTGGCGGACGAGGACGTGACGGACCCGGGTGGAGTCCATCATCGGGTCGTACGCGGGAAGGATGGCGCCGCCGGGAATGCCGAATACCGTGTCGGCGCCGACTTCCTCGAGAGAACGGATGAGGGACTGCGCGCCCGTGACGTGCTCAACGGTGACGGACGACGGTCCGCCGTTACGGGCGCGCGGCTGCGGGTGGTGGGCCCCGGTGGCCTGCTCGGTCATCGGCATTCTCTTCTCGAAGCTGAGGGTTTTCGCGGGTGTTTTGCAGCGTTTTGCGGGGTGCCGGTGCAACAAAAAACCCCTCGTGCCGTGAGGCAAGCGAGGGGAGCGCGCCGGTGCGGTCTGCAGGGTGTCGTGGAGTGACCCTGCTTCAGCCGACGCGCTTTCCAAGTACGAGAATTCGGGTGCGCATGGCATTGACCCTCTCTCCGGCACGCATGACGTGTCAAGTGGGTGGGACGGGCGTCTCAGCATGTGATCCGGTGAGCAGCGGAATCGAGCCGCCCGCCAGGACAGGCCTGGCCGCCGGAGCGCTGGGCACCGGGAACTGCCCGCGGACCAGCACACGGCGCAGCCGGTACTCGTCCAGCGGGCCTGAGAAGGCCATTCCCTGCCCGTGCGTGCACCCCATGGCGCGCAGGGCGAGGACCTGCTCGGGCACGTCCACCCCGTCGGCCACGGACTGCATGCCGAGGTCACAGGCGATGCGGAGTAACCCGCTCGTGATCTTGTGGAGCCGTGCGGACTCCACCACTCCTTCGACCAGACCGCGGTCCAGTTTCAGTACGTCGATGGGGAGCCGGCGCAGGGCGTTGATCGCGGCGTACCCGCTGCCGAAACCGTCGAGCGCGATACGTACGCCGAGCCGGCGCAGCGCGACCAGCCGCTGCTCCAGGTCGTCGAAGGAGACCCGTGGATCACTGTCGGCGACCTCGATCATCAGCGCTCCGGACGGCAGGCCGTGCCGGGTGAGGAGCGCCTCGACGGAGCCGAAGGGCAGGGCCTTGTCCAGGAGCCGCCCGGCGGACAGCCGTACGGAGACCGAGACGGGGTGCCCGGCCCTGGCCCGCTCGGCGGCCTGCTCCACGGCCTCTTCGAGCAGCCAGCGGCCCAGCTCGGCGGTGCGGTCGCTGTCGTCGGAGACGCGCAGGAATTCGGCCGGGGTGAACAGGATGCCCTGTGCGGAGCGCCAGCGGGCCTGGGCGGCGACGGCGGCGACGGACCCGCTGGCGAGGTGGACGACGGGCTGGTGCAGCAGGGCGAACTCGCCGTCGCGCAGGGCGGTCCGCAGCCGTGCGGCCAGCTCGGAGCGGCGGACGACATCGGCCTGCATCTGCGGGGCGTACAGCTCTACGCGGTCCTTGCCGCCCGCCTTGGCGCGGTACATCGCGAGGTCCGCGTTGCGCATGAGGTCGGTGGGGGTGATGGCCGGCTCGGCGAAGGCGACGCCGATGGAGGCGGCCACCCTGACCTCGCTGGCGCCGATGCGGTACGGCTGGGAGAGCGTGAGCCGCAGCCGGTCGGCGATCTCGTGGACCTGGTACTCCCGGGCGCCCTGGTCGCGGGTGCCGTCGCCGATGATGAGCGCGGCGAACTCGTCGCCGCCGAGCCGGGCCGCGGTGTCGGCGGCCCGTACGGAATCCGCCAGCCGGCGGGCGGCCTGGATGAGGAGCTCGTCACCCGCCTGGTGGCCGATGGTGTCGTTGACCGCCTTGAAGCCGTCGAGGTCGATGAACAGCACGGCGGTGCCCGGGTCGCCGGAGCGCCGGCCGCCGAGCGCCTGGCGCACCCGGGCGGTGAACAGGGCCCGGTTGGGCAGGTCGGTGAGCGGGTCGTGCTCGGCGTTGTGCTGCAACTGGGCCTGGAGGCGGACCCGTTCGGTCACGTCCCGGCTGTTCAGGAGAAGCCCGCCCTGGTGCCGGTTGACGGTGGACTCGACATTGAGCCAGTCGCCGGTCCCGGATCTGAAGCGGCACTCGATCCGGGTGGTGGGCTCCTCGTGGGGCGGGGCGGCGAGGAACCGGCGCACCTCGTGGACCACCCGCCCGAGGTCGTCGGGGTGGATGATGGAGGCCAGCTCGCAGCCGACGAGGTCCTCCGCGTCCCGCCCGTACACCCCGGCGGCGGCGGGGCTGACGTAGCGGAGTATGCCGGTGGGCGCGGCGATCATGATGACATCGCTGGAGCCCTGCACCAGGGAGCGGAAGTGGTTCTCCTTCTGGGCCAGCTCCTGGGTGAGGGAGATGTTGTCCAGGAGCATGATGCCCTGCCGGACGACCAGGGCCAGCACGACCGTACAGCCGGTGAGGACCACCACCTGGTCCACCCGGCGGCCCTCGACCACGTTGTACAGGATGCCGAGGGTGCAGACGGCGGCGGCCAGATACGGCGTCAGCGCGGCCAGGGACCCGGCGATCGGGCGGCTCGTGGTGGCCCGCGGCTGGCCGCCGGAGCGTTCCGCGTTGCGCGCACTGCGCCGGGCGCCCCAGGGGGCGTAGGCCAGGAGCAGCGATCCGGCGAACCAGCCCGCGTCGAGCAGCTCGCCGGACCGGTAGGTGGAGCGGAGCAGCGGTGAGGTGAACACCGCGTCGCTCAGGACGGTCAGGGCGAGCGCGGCGATGGCCGTGTTCACCGCGGAGCGGTTGGCGTTGGCCCGGCGGAAGTGCAGCGCGAGCACCATGGAGACCAGCACGATGTCGAGCAGCGGGTAGGCCAGCGAGAGGGCCGCGCGGGCCACGCTGATGTCCTCGACGTGGGCCATCTGGGCGGTGTGGGCGAGGGCGAGGCTCCAGGAGAGCGTCAGCAGCGAGCCGCCGATCAGCCAGGAGTCCAGCGCCAGGCAGACCCAGCCGGCCCGGGTGACCGGGCGTTTGGCGAGGACGAGCAGCCCCACGATGGCGGGCGGCGCGAAGCAGAGGAAGAAGAGATCGGCCAGGGACGGGGTGGGCACCGGGAGCCCCAGCACCACCTCGTACCAGCCCCAGATCGCGTTGCCCCCGGCGGCCATCAGGGAGGACACCGAGAACAGCAGCCAGGCCGGACGCAGCCGGCTGACGCTCGCGCGTGCGTAGAGGAAGCAGGAGACGGCGGCGATCATCGCGGCGACGCTGAGGCCGAAGTCGCCCATGAACAGGGCCAGTTCCGGCGATCCCCAGCCGGTGGCCGCACCCACGCCGTACCCCGCGCAGACGAGGGCCAGCAGGACCTGGGACAGCAGTCCCGTCCGGCCGCCGGCGACCTGCGGCCGGGCGAGCAGGGCCCCGAGGGCGCTCACCGGAGGGCTCCTCGGACCGGGCCCGGCCCCCTCGGCACCCCCGGCTTCGGGCCCGGCGCCGGGCCTGTCCGGGAACCCGCCCGTCCGCCGGGGATCACGGGACGGCCCTCACCGCCTTCGGGGCCCTGTCCGCGCTCCGGTGGCTCCGATGACCGCCGTCGCCCGCCCCGCGTCGGATCGTCCTTCCATGGCCAGCACATCGCCCGTCGCCCCCTCGCGTTCCGGTGCTCCCCCCGCGCCGTCCTTCCACGGCGCAGCCCCCCCGGACTGGACGATACACCAGACTCGTCACTCAGGGCCATAGCTTCTCTACTCTCCGTGACGACCTGCGGTTTCGTCGGCACCCGGCGCATCCGGACCGCTCCGCAGCGTCGCGGAGCGCCGCTCAGCCGGTGGTGCGTACGACGTTGCGCACCGGCTCCCCCGCGGCGAACCGGGTGAGCTGAGCGGCCAGCAGGCGCTTGGCCCGGGGCTCGAACGCCGAGGTACTGCCGCCCACATGAGGAGTGATGAGGACATTCGGAGCATGCCAGAGGCGATGGCCCGCCGGCAGCGGTTCCGGGTCGGTCACGTCGAGAGCCGCCCGCAGCCGGCCCGACTCCAGTTCGGACAGCAGGGCCTCCGTCCGGACGACGCCGCCGCGTGCGACGTTCACGAGCAGGGCGCCGTCCGGCATGGCGGCGAGGAAGCGGGCGTCCACCAGGCCTTGCGAGGAAGGGTTCAGCGGGGTGGACAGAATGACGACATCGGCCTCCGGCAGCAGTGCGGGCAGGTCGTCGAGCGCGTGCACGGGGCCGCGCTCCGTCGTCCTGGCCGAGCGCGCGACGCGCACCACCCGCGCGCACTCGAAGGGTTCGAGCCGGTCCTCGACAGCCGAACCGATGGATCCGTATCCCACGATGAGGACGGACTTGTCCGCGAGTGCGGGATAGAAGCCGGAGCGCCACTCCTCGTCGTCCTGACCGCGGACGAAGCCGGGGAAGCCGCGCAGGGAGGCCAGGACCAGGGCCAGGGCGAGTTCCGCCGTGGACGCCTCGTGCACTCCCCTGGCGTTGCACAGCCGTACCCCGGGGCGCAGCAGGCCGAGGGCCGGCTCCACGTGGTCGATCCCCGCCGAGAGCGTCTGGACGACCCGCACCGCCCCCATGGAGCCGAGCGGGCGGACCGCGACCTCGGCACCCTTCATGTACGGGACGACGTAGAAGGCGCAGTCCGCGGGATCTGCGGGGTAGTCCTGGCCGCCGTCCCAGAGGCGGTAGTGGAGGTCCTCGGGGAGCCCGTCGATCTCCGCTGCCGGAAAAGGCAGCCATACGTCGGTATTGGTCGCAGAAGTCATGGTCAGGAGGCTATGCGACAGGTGTACGAGCGCTCAGGGGCGGCTCCGCGGCGGCTGCCCGGAGTCCGCGCGGCAGCAGAGGTTACTTTGGGGTCCGGTGTGGTCCCGCATCGGCGGGACCGAGGGAGGGTTCGGGGAGTTGGAGCGCAGGACTATCGGTGCGGCAGGGCTCGCCGTCGGCGCGGTGGGGCTGGGCTGCATGCCGATGAGCTGGGGGTACAGCGCGTCGCAGCGGCTCGGTGACCGTTCGTTGCGAACCGTGCACGCCGCGCTCGACGCGGGTGTCCGGCTGCTCGACACCGCGGACATGTACGGCCCGTTCACCAATGAGCTGCTGGTCGGCCGCGCGCTGAAGGGGCGCCGCTCCCAGGCGTTCGTCTCGACCAAGTGCGGACTGCTGGTGGGGGATCAGCACATCGTGGCCAACGGGCGGCCCGGCTATGTGCGGCGGGCCTGCGACGCCTCGCTCCGGCGGCTCCAGACCGAGGTGATCGACCTCTACCAGCTGCACCGGGCGGATCCCGAGGTCCCGGTGGAGGAGACCTGGGGCGCGATGGCCGACCTGGTGACCGCGGGCAAGGTCCGGGCGCTGGGCCTGTGCGCGGTGGGGGCGCGGGCCCCGCGCCGGTCCGGTGCGGGGATGCATGACGGAACGATCCGGCAGCTGGAGCGGGTCCAGCAGGTCTTTCCGGTCAGCGCGGTCGAGGCGGAGCTCTCCGTCTGGTCGCCCGAGGCGCTGGAGACGCTGCTGCCCTGGTGCGCGGCGCGAGGCGTGGGCCTGCTGGCGGCGATGCCGCTGGGCAGTGGCTATCTGACGGGGACGCTGAAGCCGGGGCAGGGCTTCGAGCCGGACGATCCGCGGGCCAGGCACCCCCGGTTCACGGCGGAGATGATGGCCGCGAACCAGCCGGTGGTCGCCGGGCTTCGCCGGATCGCGGAGCGGCACGGGGCGACCGTGGCGCAGGTGGCGCTGGCGTGGGTGCTGCGGCAGGGGCCGCATGTGGTGGCTGTGCCGGGTGCGAAGCGGGAGCAGTGGGCCGTGGAGAACGCGGGAGCCGCGGAACTGAGGCTCCTGGACCGGGATCTGGCCGAGATCGCCGCCCTGCCGCGTGCCCGCGAGTCGTGGGACTGAGCCGACGGCCGGAGAATGGGCGGCGTCGGGGGCCCCGGGCGGGCCCACGGTGCGGGAACAGTGGTCATGCGGCCCTCGGAAAGGATCGGTTCTGTGCTCGGTGCGGTGTTCGGGTCTGTGCGCGTCCCCGCTGTGCGCAGGGGGGCGGTGGCCGTGCTGGCCACGGCCTCGCTGCTGTTGGCCACCGCCTGTTCGTCCACGGACGGGACGGCGGGCACGAAGGGACGGGACGGTGACGCCTCCCCCTCGCCGGGGACGGGTTCCGCCTCCCCGGCCACCCCGTCGCCGGGCCTGCCCCCGGCCAAGGGGTCGGTGAAAGTGGTGTCGACCCTCACCGAGGGGCTCAAGTCGCCCTGGGGGCTGGCGGCTCTTCCGGGTGGTGATCTGCTGGTCGCCTCGCGCGACGGGGGCACGATCCGGCGGATCGACGGGAAGAGCGGGAAGCAGACGCTGCTGGGCTCCGTCCCGGGGGTGTCCCCGTCCGGTGAGGGCGGGCTGCTGGGGCTCGCGGTGTCCGCCACCTACGGTGCGGACCATCTGGTGTACGCCTACTTCACCACCGAGTCCGACAACCGCATCGCGCGGATGCAGTACGACGAACAGCGCCCGGCCGGTCAGCAACTGGGCGCACCCGACACGATCCTGCGGGGCATCCCGAAGGGCGCCATCCACAACGGCGGCCGGATCGCGTTCGGTCCGGACCGCATGCTGTACGCGGGCACGGGCGATACCGGGGACACCGGACTGGCCCAGGACCAGGAGTCACCGGCAGGCAAGATCCTGCGGATGACCCCCGACGGGGAGCCGGTGCACGGCAACCCCTCGGCGGACTCGGTGGTGTACTCGTACGGCCACCGCAATGTGCAGGGCCTGGCCTGGGACGGGCAGAAGCGGCTGTGGGCGTCCGAGTTCGGCCAGGACACCTGGGACGAGCTGAACCGGATCGAGCCCGGCCGCAACTACGGCTGGCCCGATGCCGAGGGCAGGAAGGGCGAGCGGGGGTTCGTCGACCCGGTGGCCCAGTGGAAGACCTCCGATGCCTCGCCGAGCGGAATCGCGTTCGCCGCGGGCTCGGTCTGGATGGCGGGCCTGCGCGGGGAGCGGCTCTGGCGGATCCCGCTGTCCGGGACGGCGGACAAGGAACCATTGGCCGCGCCCCAGTCGTTCCTGGAGGGGAAGTACGGCCGTCTGCGCACGGTGGTGAGCGCGGGCGGCGACAAGCTGTGGCTGGTCACCAGCAACACGGACGGACGCGGGACCCCGAAGCCGGGGGACGACCGGATCCTGCTGCTGGAGGTCGGCTGACGCCTGGTGCGGGATGTGTCGGAGGGAGCACGGCCGGTGTTCAATTTCTTCGAGGAACTGTTCGCCCCGGGGCGTCGGCACGCGTCCGAGGAGCGGAAGCGGCTGGAGCTGAGCCGGGTCGACCTCGGGGTCGGCGATCCGGGGCGGGGACCGATAGACCTGTCCTCCGGAAAGGTGACGGTACGCGTCCCCGGGACGGAAGCCCGGGAGACGGACGGCACGGGCACGGGGACGGACGGCACCGACACGGACCGCACGGACACGGACGGCACGGACACGGACGGCACGGACACGGACCCCGCCGTTCCGGACGGGCGGCCCTAGCGCGCCGGGTAGAGCCGCAGCCGGTGCGCGAGTGCGGCCGCTTCCCCTCGGCTGGAGACACCGAGCTTGGCCAGGATGTTGGAGACGTGCACGCTCGCCGTCTTGGGCGAGATGTACAGCTCCTCGGCGATCCGGCGGTTGGTGTGCCCGGCCGCGACCAGCCGGTGCACATCCCGTTCGCGCGGGGTCAGACCGAAGGACTCCACTGCGGCCAGCGCCGGGTCCGGCTCCTGCGTGCTCGGGTGCCCGGCACCGTCCCGGACAGTGGCTGCCGGGGCGCTCGACGGGACCAGGACCGCGGGGTGGATCTCGGGCTCACCGGGACGGACCGGAGCGTCCAGCGCGATCCGCGCGCGGCCGGCGAGCAGTTCGACGCTCTCGGCCAGTGGCCGGGCGCCCAGCCGCACCGCGGTGGAGTGCGCCTCGCGCAGCAGGGCCGTCGCGGCGGTCCGGTCGCCGGAGGCGATCAGGAGCGCCTCGGCCCGTCGGAGCTGTACCCGCGCCAGCTCGTACGGGCGGTGGAGCGGGGCGAACGCCTCGGCGGCACGGGACCAGTGGGCAGGGGTGTCGGTGCCCTCCGCACGGGCCAGTTCGGCTTCGACCAGTACCCCGTGGGCAGCCCAGACCGGGACGAGCATCGGCAGCTTCTTGAGGTGGCCGCGGATGCGTGCGAGAACGGCGGGGCGGCCGGGGTCGGCGGCGGGCAGCCCTCGGGCGTCCGCCTCGATCGACGCGGCGACATGGAGCAGCGGCAGGGCGTGCCACTGGGTGCCGGGGGCGAAGTACCGCTCGGAGAGGCTGTCGAACGCGGCCCGCGCCTCGGTCGGGCGTCCCTGCTGGGCGGCGATGGCCATGGTGTGCCGGACCAGGGTGATCAGATGCTGGGGCTGCGGGTCGTGGAGCCCGAACATGCGCCGGGTGAGGGCCAGTTGCTCCTCGGCCTCGGCGAGGTCGCCCCGTGCCAGGGCCAGTTCGGTACGCCGGGCGGCGACAAGCCCGCGGGACTTGCGGGACTGGGCCAGGAGTCCCGCCGCGTCGGCGGCCGCCCGGCTCTCCGCCCAGTGGCCGAGCGAGAAGTAGGACTGGGCCTGGTTGGAGCGGACCCAGGCCTCCGTGTCGGCGAGGCCGTGGTGGTGGCAGACCTCGATGCCGTGGTCGGCGGCGGCGACGGCCTCCAGGGAGCGGCCCATGGACTCCAGCGACGAGGGGAGGTTGATGCCGGCCCGGCCCATCAGATGGACGAGCTGCAGTTCGTCGGCGCGGTCGCGGACCGCGTACATCTCCGCGATCCCTTCGTCGATGCCGCCCGCGTCGGCGATGAGCATTCCCCGGGTGAGCCGCGCGTGCAGTTCGATGTACTCGTCGCCGATGAGCCCGGCGTACTCCACCGCCCGGTCGGCGTCGGCGAGCGTCTGCGGCCCCGGGCGGTGCAGGGCGCTCCAGCTCGCCACATTGGTGAGGACGTCGGCGTGCACGGCGGACGGGGGCAGTCCGCGGACCAGTTCCTGGGCCGTGGCCAGTTCCTCCCATCCGTCGCCCCGGGTGAGGTCCTGCATGAGCCGCGAGCGCTGCACCCAGAACCAGGCGGCGCGCAGCGGGTCTCCCTCGGCGTCCACGACCCGCATGGCCTTCTTCGAGATGGCCAGGGCCCGTTCGCGGTCCCCGCCGAAGCGTGCGGCGACGGTGGCTTCGGCCATCAGGTCGAGGTAGCGCAGCGGGGTGCTGTCGGGGTCGCCGCCGCAGCCCGGGTAGACCTCGGCGTAGTCGATGGGGCGCAGGGTGCGGCGTACGTCGTCGGGTACCTCGTCCCACAGCTCCATGGCCCGCTCCAGCAGCCGTAGTTGCTCGGAGTGCGCGAAGCGGCGGCGGGCCTCGACGGATGCCTTCAGCACGGCGGGCAGGGCCTTGGACGGGTCGTGCGCGGCGTACCAGTAGCTGGCGAGGCGGGTGGCGCGTTCGTCGGCCCGGACGAGTGCGGGTTCGGCCTCCAGGGCCTCGCCGTAGCGGCGGTTGAGGCGCGAGCGCTCGCCGGGCAGCAGGTCGTCGCTGACGGCCTCGCGGACCAGCGAGTGGCGGAAGCGGTAGCCGTCGAAGTCGGGTGCGGGCTGCAGCAGGTTGGCGCCCACGGCGGCGCGCAGGGCCTTGATGAGGTCGTCCTCGGCGAGCCCGGCCACCGCCGCCAGCAGTGCGTGCTCGACGGTGGAGCCGCCCTCGGCGACGATCCTGGCGACCTTCTGGGCGTCGTCGGGGAGGGCTTCGACACGGACCAGAAGCAGGTCGCGCAGCGAATCGGAGAGGCCGGAGCTGTCTCCGCAGCACTCCAGACTGCGGGCCAGTTCCTCCACGAAGAAGGCGTTGCCGTCGGAGCGCTCGAAGATGTCGTCGACCAGGGCCGCCTCGGGTGCCTCGGAGAGGATGCCGCCGAGCTGGCGGCGTACCTCGGCATGGCTGAACCGGGCCAGTTCGACCCGGCGTACGGTGCGCAGCCGGTCCAGCTCCGCCAGCAGCGGGCGCAGCGGGTGACGGCGGTGGATGTCGTCGGCGCGGTAGGTGCCGATCACGACGATCCGGCCGTTGCGCAGGGTGCGGAAGAGGTACGCGAGCAGATGCCGGGTGGAGGCGTCCGCCCAGTGCAGGTCCTCCAGGACGAGGACGGTCGTACGGTCCGCGGAGATGCGCTCCAGGAGCCGTGCGGTGAGTTCGAAGAGGCGGGCGGTGCTGTGCTCGTCGGTCGCGTCGCGGTCGGCCTCGCCCAGCTCGGGCAGCAGCCGGGCCAGCTCGCCCTCCTGTCCGGAGCAGGCCGCGGCCATCTCCTCGGGCAGGGTGCGGCGCAGCGCGCGCAGGGCCGTGGAGAAGGGGGCGAAGGGGAGTCCGTCGGCGCCGATCTCCACACAGCCGCCGACGGCGACGACCGCCTCGCGGCGGTGGGCCGCGGTGAGGAACTCCTCGACCAGGCGGGTCTTGCCGACGCCCGCCTCGCCGCCGATCAGCAACGCCTGCGGCTCGCCCGCGGCGGCGCGGGCGAGCGCATCGGTGAGCGAGGCGAGTTCCTCGGCTCGGCCGACGAACACGGGGCTGACGGACCTGGTCTCCACATCGGCGAGCATCGCACACGGAGCCGGCTCGTCCGCTTCCGGTACACCACCGGCCCTCGGCACCGGCCCGCCCGCTTCCGGTACGGCTGCGCCCGGGGCTCCCACGGCCCGGTCCGCCTAGGCGGCGTGCGTGAAGCGGTCCTGGTCCGTGCTCACCCGCCCCCCGGGATCCTCGCGGCCGAAGCGGCGCTCCGCCCGGCCGGCGGCCAGGGCCCGGCGGACGGTGCGCTGGGCCTCGGCCAGGCGGATCAGCTCGGCGGCGTTGACCTGGTGGAGCTCGTACGCGTACATGGTGCTTCTCCCCGATGACGGCATGCGGCGGACGGGGGCTCGCCGGCCGGTCGGCCGGGGCACTTCTCCCGCTCTGTCCGCGGTGCTCCCACTGTCGTCCACGGGGGTGTGCCGCCGCATCGGGCGAGTTCCGTATCCGCGCGGGCGGGGGGCCTTAGACGCGGGGAGGGACTGCTTAGGGACGCGGCCCCGGGGCACTGGGGCCGCCGTAGGTGCCCCGGGGCCGGTGGGAGGCTCAGCCCCCGGTGGTCGCGGTGGGCGCGTCGGGCAGCGCGACGAACAGGTCGAGGTACATCCCGGCGGAGATCAGGACGCCGAGGACGCCGAGGACGACACCGGCCAGCGCGACGGCACGGATCCAGCCGGGCTGCGGGCGGTCGGACGGCGCGCCGAAGGCCGGGCGTACGAGGACGAAGACGCCGACGAGCAGCGCGAGCAGCGCGAACATGCCGTTGACGAAGGCGGTGGTGTGCCAGGCGTCCCCGTAGATCTCGTTGATCTGCTGGACGGCGCTGCCGCCGCCGGACATCTGGATCTGGCCCAGCAGGGTTTCCCGCTCGGCGGCGACGCGGCCGGTCCAGGCGCCGGTCAGGGAGACGACGCCGAGTGCGGCGGCGACGACGGCCGCCGCGCCCGCGCCGACGCCGCGGGACGCCTCGGCGAAGGCGTCGGGCTCCAGGTCCTCCTCGCCCGGAGCGTCGTCGTGCGGGTCCTCGGCGTCGGCCGCTTCGTCCTTCGCCGCGGTACCGGCCGCGTCGCCGTCCGCCTCGGCGTCGGCCTCGCCGCTCTTCTCCGCCGCTTCGGCCGCGTCGCTCGCGTGCGGCGCGTCGTCCTTCGCCGGTGCGTCACGGTCGCCGTCCGTGCCCGGGGTGTCCCGCACGGCGTCCGGCTCCGTGGCCGTCTTCTCCTCGCGGCCGTCGACGGTGTCGGGGGCGGTGGAGGTCTTGGAGGGGGTGGTGTTCATGCGCCGCACGCTAGGGGGCCCGGATGAGAACCTTCTTAACGTTGCGGCGCGCCGTTGTCCCTCAGCCCCGCTGAGCACGCCATTCCGGTGCCAGGACCGACCAGATCTCCGAGTCGTGCCGCGTCCCGCGGTACAGGTAGTTCTCACGCATGACGCCGTCGCGCTTCATGCCGAGCCGCTTGGCCACGGCGATGCTGGAGGTGTTGGCGGCGGAGGCGTCCCACTCGACCCGGTGTATTCCGCGTACGTCGACCGCCCAGTCGATCAGGTGCCGCATCGCGCGGGTGATCAGACCGCTCCCCTGTCCGGCCGGCTCCAGCCAGCAGCCGACCTCGCAGTTGCCGGACTCCGCGTCGAAGATCCGGAACAGGACACCGCCGAGGAGTGTGCCGTCGCGCCAGATGCCGTAGAGCCGCCCCGTGTCCGCCGCCTGCTTGTCCGCGTACCGCTGGAGCAGGATGCGCGCCGAGGCGAGGTCGGTGGCGGCGGCCGCGAACGGGATCCACGGGTCGACCACGGCGCGTGCCCGGTCCATGTGGGCCAGGAACTCCGGTGCCTGCCAGGCCTCCAGCGGGCGCAGTTCGGCTCCGTCGTCACCCAGGGATACGGCGAACATGGGGATGCTCCTTCTCGTGCGGCTGCTCTCGGTGGGCGCGCCGTCCGGCCGGTCCGGTCTCCTCGTGCACGCGCGCTCCGGGGATTTTCGCACGCGGCGCCCGGCAGTCCGGCGGCTCGATGCTGATCCGCGGCAGCCACCGGTCCAGCCGCCGGGGCAGCCACCAGTTCGCCCCGCCCAGCAGGTGCATCAGCGCGGGCACCAGCAGGGTGCGCAGGACGAACGCGTCCAGGGCGACCGCGACGGCCAGGGCGATGCCGAACATCGAGATGACCCGGTCGCCGCTGAGCACGAAGGCGAGGAAGACCGAGATCATGATCACCGCGGCCGAGTTGATCACCCGGCCGGTCTCGGCGAGGCCGACCCGGACCGCCCGCCGGTTGTCCCCGGTCTCCAGCCACTCCTCGTACATCCGCCCCACCAGGAAGACCTGGTAGTCCATCGAGAGACCGAAGAGCACCGAGACCATGATCACCGGCAGGAAGGGCTCGATGGGCCCCGCGCCGCCCAGTCCCAGCAGCTCGCTCCCCCACCCCCACTGGAAGACGGCGACGACGACACCGAAGGACGAGGCCACGGCGGCCACGTTCATCACGGCGGCCTTCAGCGGGATGCCGATGGACCGGAAGGCGAGGAGCAGCAGGAGACAGCCGAGTGCGACGACCACGCCGACGAAGAGGGGCAGCTTGCCGATGACGACCTCGGCGAAGTCGTCGTAGCTCGCCGTCACCCCGCCCACATGGGCGCGCAGCGAGGTGCCGTCCGTCACCGTCGGCAGGACGTCGGCCCGGATCCGGTCGACCAGCTCGCTGGTCCGCTCCGACTGCGGTGCCGAGGTGGGTACGACGGTGAGGAACGCCGTGTCACCGGCGTTGTTGTGGACGACGGGGCCGACCGAAGCGACCCCCTCGGTGGCCCGCAGGGCTGCGGGCAGCCCGTCCAGGGCGAGCCGGTCGTCGGCGCCGTCGAGCTGCGCGGCGATCGTCAGCGGCCCGTTGACGCCGGGCCCGAAACCGTCGGCCAGCAGGTCGTACGCCTGCCGGGTGGTGGAGGTGGCGGGGTTGCTGCCCTGGTCGGAGGTGCCCAGATGGAGCGCGGTGGTGGGCAGTGCGAGAACCAGCATGATCACGGCGGCGACCGCTCCGAGCAGCTTGGGGTGCCGTTCGACGAACGCGGACCAGCGGGCGGCGAAGCCGGTGGGGAGCTCGGGCCGCGGCCCCAGTTCGGCGAGCTGCCTGCGTTCGCGCCGGCTCAGTGCCCGCATGCCGATGAAGGAGAGCAGCGCGGGCAGCAGGGTCACCGAGGCGGCCACGGTCAGCACGACGGTGAGCGAGGCGGCTATCGCGACGCCGTCGAGGAAGCCGAGCCGCAGGATCAGCATGCCGAGCAGGGCGATACAGACCGTCGCCCCGGCGAAGACGACCGCGCGCCCGGTCGTCGTGACGGCGTTCCGCGCCGCCTCGGCGACCGCCATCCCGCGCTTGAGCCCCTGGCGGTGCCGGGTGACGATGAACAGCGCGTAGTCGATGCCGACGCCGAGCCCGATGAGCATGCCCAGCATCGGCGCGAAGTCGGCGACGGTCATCACATGCCCGAGCAGCACGATGCCCGCGTAGGCCGTGCCGACGGAGACGAGCGCGGTGGCGAGGGGCAGCATGCTGGCCGCGAGCGAGCCGAACGCCAGGAAGAGGACGACCCCGGCGACGGCCACCCCCACGGCCTCCCCGAGGTGGAGGGCTGGTGCTTCGGTGAGGGCGACGGCGGTACCGCCCAGTTCGACCTGGAGCCCGTCGCCCTCGGCCGCCTTCGCGGTGTCGACGAGCGCCCGCGCCTGTTCCTTCGGGATGTCGTCGGCCTGGTGGTCGAAGGTGACCGTGGCGTAGGCGGTGTGGCCGTCCTCGCTGATCTGTCCGGTGCCGGCGGCCCCGTACGGGCCGGTGACGTCCCCGATGCCGGGCAGGTCCTCGATCGCGCGCAGGGTCCGGGTCATCGTCTGCTCGACGTCGGCGGCCCGGACCGTGGAGCCGGTGGTGTGCCAGACGACGGTGTCGGTGTCGCCGCCCAGTTCCGTGAAGCCGTGCCGCAGGAGTTCGGTGGCCCGGCCGGATTCGGTGCCGGGCGCCTCGTAGTCGTTGGAGTACGCGGAACCCGCGAAGCCCGCCGCGGTGGCGGCGCCGCCGAGGGCGAACAGCCAGATGAGAACGGCGACGAGGCGGTGCCTGATGCACCAGCGAGCGATGGCGGCCAACGGACGGCTCCCTGCGGGTTCGTGGACCCTTATCCGGAGATAGCAGGAAGTTCCGGTAAACGTCGCATCACCTGAGAACCGTCACTCTGACAGCCAACTGTGATCGTTTGCCCCTTTCGTGGCCATGGTCACAGGGCTTGATCTCACTCCTACACGCGTCGGACCCGCCCCCGCACGCGTCGCCCCCGCCCCCCGCGGGCCCGCCCGATGCGCCGCGGGCCCGCCCCCTCCCTGGCTCCCTGACTCCCGCCGGGTCAGCCGGAGACGCTCGCCCGGCCGTTCTCGATGTGCCCCATCAGCCGGCGCCGGAAGGTGCCCTCCCCCTCGGCCGTCACCTCAAGGTCGTACCAGCCGTGGGCATCGGCCGCGGAGTGCACGACCGTACGGCTGCGCCCCGGCTTGACCCGGACCTTCCGGGTCCAGTCCCGGAGGTCGTCCTCGTCGACGTACGCCAGCGGTCGCACCGTGAACGTCAGCGTCCGCCTGCCGGTGTTGCGCAGGGTGAGATGCAGATCGCGCTCATGGGCGTCGATCCGGGACGCGACCTCGGCGGTGCCCTCGGCCGGCCCCTCGAACTCCCGCCGGAAACCGTTCGGCCCGGTCACCGTGAACCGGTACGCCTCGCCGGTCAGGGGCACCGTCCATTGCGCGGTGCCCCTGACATCGCGGTGCTGCGGAGCGGGGAACTCCGCCGCGTACGGATACAGCGCGAAGTGGGCGGAGGACCGGCCGGTGTTGCTGAGGGCCACCCGCAGCCTTCCGTCCACCCGGCGCACCTGCGCGTCGGGCTGGTACGGCAGGGCCCTGGCCGGGCGGGTCCCCGGCTCCTGCACGGGGCTCTGCTGCACGGCGGGCGGCTTGGGCTGCCAGCGGCCGCTGAACGGCGGAATGGCGGCGGGGTGGGCCACCTCCGGCTGCCGGCGGGCCCGCTTGAAGTCGAACGCCGAGGTGAGGTCCCCGGTGACCTGGCGCCGCCAGTCGCTGATGTTCGGCTCGCGCACCCCCGTCCAGCGCTCCAGGAAGCGGATGACGGAGGTGTGGTCGAAGACCTCGGAGCAGACGTATCCGCCCACGGTCCACGGCGAGACGACCAGCAGCGGCACCCGCACCCCGAGGCCGGTGGGCTTGCCCTCCCACTGCTCCTCGGTCACCTCCGGAGGGGCGACCGGCGGCGGCACATGGTCGAAGAAGCCGTCGTTCTCGTCGTAGTTGATGAGCACGGCGGTGTGCCGCCATACGTCGGGGTGCTTGCCGAGCGCGTCGAGGACCTTGTAGACGATCGTGGCGCTGTGCACCGGCGAGGAGACGCTCGGGTGCTCGGAGTCGATCGCGGAGGGCACCAGATAGGAGACCTCGGGCAGCGTCCCGGCCGCCACGTCCTTGGCGAACTCCTCGGCCAGGGTGCCGGTCTCGACCCGGCGCAGCGCCCGCTCGAAGAGGCTGCGCTCGGACTTCGTCAGCGTGGCGACACCCTCCTCCAGGAGCCCCAGCAGCCGCTCGCGCTCGCCCGCGTCGTCCGTGTCCCGGACGGCGGCGTAGAAGGACTCCATGTAGGTGTGCCCGCCGGTCCTCGCCAGCGCCTTGCGGGCGACGGCCTTGAAGGTGGCGAAGAACTCGATCTGGTTGTCGGTGAAGTTCTCCCACTCGGTGTACGTCCGCCAGCTGCGCCCGGCCTTCTCCAGCCGCTCCGCGTAGGTGCTCCAGTCGTAGCCGGGGTGTGTGCCCTCGTTGTACGCGTCGTTGCCGACGGCCCGCTTGCCGTTCGGCTCGTTGCCCGTCTTCCCGCTCCACAGGTGGTTGCGGTTGGGGCTGGTCGATGTGTGGATCGAGGAGTGGTAGGCATCGCAGACCGTGAAGGTGTCGGCGAGTTCGTAGTGCAGCGGGATGTCGCGGCGGTCGTAGTAGGCCATCGTGGCGGCCGTCTTCGCGGTGACCCAGCCGTTCATCCAGCCACCGGCCCAGGCCTTGGAGCCACCGCTCCAGGAGTGGTCGAGGGCGCCGATGTACTGGAGGTCCTTCTTCTGGGTCTCGGCGGCCCCACGCACCGGGAACGGCAGCACGGTGGTGCCCAGCGGGCCCGGCTGCTCGAAGACGGGCCTGCCCGAGGGGAGCTCGATCGCGTTGCGGTCACCGAAGCCGCGCACCCCGCGCAGCGTCCCGAAGTAGTGATCGAAGGAACGGTTCTCCTGCATCAGGATCACCACATGCCTGATGGCGCCCAGACCGTCACGGCCCGCCCCCGCCGCGGCGGCGGGCTGGGCGGCTATCGCGGCCTGGAGCGACGGTGGCAGGAACGATCCGGCCGCCGCGACGCCGAGTGCGCCGCCGCCGAGCGCGAAGAGCCGACGCCGTGAAATGTCCGTGGTCAAGTGAGCCTCCCGATTCCGGTGGTACGGCGGGGAAGTTAGTCAAGCCAGGTGGCTGCGGGAAGGCCGCTGCACGGCATGGCGGTGAACGTCCAAGAGGTGGACCCGGAAAGTCCAAGCGGCAACCCCCGGGCCGTGTCCGGCGGACCGGCACCCGGCCGCCGTCGCTCACACCCCGATCAGCCGCAGCGACCCCCACAGCGCGACCGTCGACACCGCCAGCGTCGCCGGCACCGCCACCAGTCCGAGCCGGGTGAAATGGCCGAGTTCCGGTTCCATCCCGTGGACGTGCAGGATGCGGCGCCACAGCAGGGTCGCCAGCGAGCCGACGTAGGTGAGGTTCGGGCCGAGGTTGACCCCGATCAGGGCGGCCAGCAGGGGTCCGGGACCGGCCGCCGCGACGACCGGGAGCAGGGCCAGGATCGCCGGCAGGTTGTTGATCAGATTGGCCAGCACGGCGGCCACCGCCGCGATGGCGAGCAGGTCGGGGAGCGAGGAGCCGTCCGGCAGGAGCGTGCCGATACCGGAGCCGAGCCCATGGTCGACGACGGCCTCCACCACGATGCCCAGAGCGAGCACGAAGAGACAGAACAGCGGGTTGGCGGCCCGCACCAGTCTCCGGGCCGTCGTCCGGCGCTGCCCCAGGGCCCGGACCGCGAGCACCGACGCACCGGCCAGCGCCGCCCACAGCGGTTCCGCGCCCGCGAACGAGGTGAGGACGAAGCCGGCCAGGGTCAGCGCGAGGACGACGAGCGTGAAGACGGGGACCCCGGTTTCCTCCCGCTCCGGCCATGGCTCCGGATCCGCATCCGGCTTCGACCGCGGCTCCGGCTCCGACCGCGGCTGCTGCTGCGGCTCGGGCTCCGGCGGATGTGCCCCGGCCGCCAGATCCGCGGCGAACGCGCGGCGGAAGATCACGTACTCGACGGCGATGGCCCCCAGCCAGGGCAGGGTCATGAGCGCCGCGAACCGGGTGAAGGACAGCCCGCTCGCGGTGAACGCCAGCAGATTGGTCAGATTGGAGACCGGGAGCAGGAGGGACGCCGAGTTGGCCAGGTGCGCGCAGGCGTAGACGTACGGGCGGGGCCGGGCGCCGACGCGGGCGGCCGTCGCGAGGACGACCGGGGTGAGCAGGACCACCGTCGCGTCCAGGCTGAGGACGGCGGTGATCAGCGCGGCGACGGCGAAGACCCCGCCCAGCAACGGACCGGTCCGGCCTCCGCAGACGCGGGCGACGAGATTCCCGGCCGCGGTGAACAGCCCCTCGTCGGCACAGAGCTGGGCCAGGACGAGGATGGCCGCGAGGAATCCGACGACGGGCAGCAGGTCGGCCGTCCGGGCCCGTGCCGCCTCGAACGGCACCACACCGGCCGCGACGACCAGCAGCGCGGCCGGGACGGCCACGGCCGCCTCCGGCAGCCCTCTGGGGCGTACGACGGCGAACGCCAGCACCGCGAGCAGCAGCGCGGCGGACACGATCCCGGCCATGACGGTGTTCAGCGGACACTCCGGAGCGGTCAAAAGGGGCGGTGCGTCCCGGACCACGGGTGCACCGCCCCCACAGGGACGTACGAGACGGGCTCAGCCCTCGACGCCGAGCTTCTCCAGGATCAGCTCACGCACCCGGGCCGCGTCCGCCTGGCCGCGGGTGGCCTTCATGACCGCGCCGACGAGCGCGCCCGCCGCCGCGACCTTGCCGCCGCGGATCTTGTCCGCGATGGCCGCGTTCGCGGCGATGGCCTCGTCGACGGCCGTGCCCAGCGCGCCCTCGTCGGAGACGACCTTCAGGCCGCGCTTCTCCACGACGGTGTCCGGGTCGCCCTCGCCCGCGAGGACACCCTCGATGACCTGGCGGGCCAGCTTGTCGTTGAGGTCGCCCGAGGTGACGAGCTCGGCCACCCTGGCGACCTGCGCCGGGGTGATGGGGAGCTCGTCGAGGCCGCGGGCGGTCTCGTTGGCGTTGCGGGCCAGCTCGCCCATCCACCACTTGCGGGCCTGGTCCGAGGGGGCACCGGCCTCCGTCGTGGCGACGATCAGGTCGACCGCGCCCGCGTTGAGGATGGACTGCATGTCGTGCTCGGAGACACCCCACTCCTCCTTGAGCCGCGCACGGCGAAGCCGGGGCAGCTCGGGGAGGTTCCGGCCGAGCTCCTCGACCCACTCGCGGGCCGGCGCGACCGGCACCAGGTCGGGCTCGGGGAAGTAGCGGTAGTCCTCGGCGTTGTCCTTGATGCGGCCGGCGGTGGTGGAGCCGTCCTCCTCGTGGAAGTGCCGGGTCTCCTGCACGATCGTGCCGCCGGAGTTCAGTACGGCGGCGTGCCGCTGGATCTCGAAGCGGGCGGCGCGCTCGACCGAACGCAGCGAGTTCACGTTCTTCGTCTCGGAGCGCGTACCGAACTTCTCGGTGCCGTTGGGGCGCAGCGACAGGTTCACGTCGCAGCGCATCTGGCCCATCTCCATGCGCGCCTCGGACACGCCGAGCGCCTTGATGAGCTCGCGCAGCTCGGCGACGTACGCCTTGGCCACCTCGGGGGCGCGGGCGCCCGCGCCCTCGATCGGCTTGGTGACGATCTCGATGAGCGGGATGCCTGCGCGGTTGTAGTCGAGCAGGGAGTGGGACGCGCCGTGGATACGGCCGGTGGCACCGCCGACGTGCGTCGACTTGCCGGTGTCCTCCTCCATGTGGGCACGCTCGATCTGCACCCGGAAGATCTCGCCGTCCTCCAGCTGGACGTCCAGATAGCCGTTGTAGGCGATCGGCTCGTCGTACTGGGAGGTCTGGAAGTTCTTCGGCATGTCCGGATAGAAGTAGTTCTTCCGGGCGAAGCGGCACCACTCGGCGATCTCGCAGTTCAGCGCGAGACCGATCTTGATGGCGGACTCGACGCCGATCTCGTTGACGACCGGCAGCGCGCCGGGCAGCCCGAGACAGACCGGACAGGTCTGTGAGTTGGCGTCCTGCTTGAGCTCCGTGGAGCAGCCGCAGAACATCTTGGTCTTGGTGCCGAGCTCGACATGGACTTCGAGGCCCATGACGGGGTCGTAGGACGCGAGGGCGTCCTCGTACGACACCAGGTCAGTGACAGTCACGGTGAAACTTTCCCTCTCAGCCCAGCAGAACGTCGTCGTCGCCGATGCGCTTCAGCTCGCGCAGCAGCAGGGCGACACCGGTGGCGATGGCGGCGGCGGAGACGACGGCGTCGATCAGCCGCAGCGTGTCGCCTTCGAAGCGGGCCTTCCTGGCCTGCTTGATGACGCTGACCGCGCCGAAAGCGGTGGTGCCGATGGACAGGTACGTACCGGTCTTGGACTTCTTGAAGCCCTTGGCCTTGGTCAGTGCGCTCACAGTGACGGAGCCTCCTCCAGCAGCGGGTGCCCCCACTTTTCCACGAATGCGGCCTCGACGGCGGCTCCGACCTTGTAGAGACGGTCGTCCTTCATGGCGGGGGCGATGATCTGGAGCCCGACCGGCAGACCGTCCTCCGGGGCCAGGCCGCAGGGCAGCGACATGGCGGAGTTGCCTGCGAGGTTGGTCGGGATGGTGCACAGGTCCGCGAGGTACATCGCCATCGGGTCGTCGGCGCGCTCGCCGATCGGGAAGGCGGTGGTGGGCGTCGTCGGGGAGACGATGACGTCCACCTGCTCGAACGCCTTCTCGAAGTCCCGGGTGATGAGGGTGCGGACCTTCTGGGCCGAGCCGTAGTACGCGTCGTAGTAGCCGGAGCTGAGCGCGTACGTACCCAGGATGACGCGGCGCTTGACCTCGTCGCCGAAGCCGGCTTCGCGGGTGAGCGCGGTGACCTCCTCGGCGGACTTCGTGCCGTCGTCGCCGACCCGCAGGCCGTAGCGCATGGCGTCGAAGCGGGCCAGGTTCGAGGAGCACTCGGACGGCGCGATCAGGTAGTACGCCGACAGGGCCAGGTCGAAGGACGGGCAGTCGAGCTCGACGACCGTGGCGCCGAGCGACTTCAGCAGCTCGACCGACTCGTTGAACCGCTGGACGACACCGGCCTGGTAGCCCTCGCCCGAGAACTGCTTCACGACGCCGACCCGCATGCCCTGTACGGAGCCGTTGCGGGCGGCCTCGACGACCGGCGGGACCGGGGCGTCGATGGACGTCGAGTCGAGCGGGTCGTGGCCGCCGATGGCCTCGTGCAGCAGCGCCGCGTCCAGGACCGTACGGGCGCAGGGCCCGCCCTGGTCCAGGGAGGACGAGAACGCGACCATGCCGTAGCGGGAGACGCCGCCGTAGGTGGGCTTGACGCCGACGGTGCCGGTGACGGCGGCGGGCTGGCGGATGGAGCCGCCGGTGTCCGTGCCGATGGCGAGCGGGGCCTCGAACGAGGCGAGCGCGGCCGCGGAGCCGCCCCCGGAGCCGCCCGGGATACGGGTGAGGTCCCACGGGTTGCCGGTCGGGCCGTAGGCGCTGTTCTCGGTGGAGGACCCCATGGCGAACTCGTCCATGTTGGTCTTGCCGAGGATGACGACGTCGGCGGCGCGGAGCCGCTGCGTCAGGGTCGCGTCGTACGGCGGGACCCAGCCCTCCAGGATCTTGGAGCCGACGGTGGTCGGCATGTCCTTGGTCGTGAAGATGTCCTTCAGCGCGAGCGGTACGCCGGCCAGCGGGCCGAGCTTCTCGCCCGCCGCCCGCTTCGCGTCGACGGCGCGGGCCTGCGCGAGCGCGCCGTCCCGGTCGACGTGCAGGAACGCGTGGACCTTCTCGTCGACGGCGTCGATCCGGGCCAGGTGCGCCTCGGTGACCTCGACGGCCGTGAGCTCACCGGAGGCGATCTTCTCGGCGGTCTGCGCGGCGGTGAGCTTGATGATGGTACTGATGTCCGTCATGACTGTTTAGTCCTCCCCCAGGATCTGCGGCACCTTGAAACGCTGCTGCTCCTGGGCCGGGGCGCCGGAGAGAGCCTGCGCGGGGGTGAGCGACGGACGGACCTCGTCCGCGCGCATGACGTTGGTCAGCGGCAGCGGGTGGGAGGTCGGCGGTACGTCTTGGTCGGCGACCTCGGAGACGCGGGCGACCGCGCCGATGATGTCGTCGAGCTGACCGGCGAAGTGATCGAGCTCTTCGCCCTTCAGCTCCAGACGCGCCAGCCGGGCGAGGTGGGCGACCTCCTCGCGCGTGATGCCAGGCATGCAGCGATCCTCAGGGGTTGGTGTGTGGTTTTGGCCGGGGCCGGCGGCACATGTGCACCGTCCGTCCGAGGGACGGACCGCGCGGCGTCCGTGCGTGCGATCGCAAGGCGCCGGAGCGCCCTCGTGACGGAGCCACGTGGGCGTTTCGGCAACGCGGCGAGCGAGCGAGCCAGGCGTCGCGCGGCAGGTGGAAATGTGCCACCGGCCCCCAATCCTATGGGGTCGCCCACGGACCGGTCCCCCACCCGCCCGTTCCCCCGGCGGGTGCCCGTCCGCGCCGTGCGTCAGGCGGTGGCCGGTCCGGTGTTCACCGCGCGGCCCGACGTCCGCTGCTCGGCCTCCGCGGCGCCGTTCAGCACCGCGCCGTTCGCCGCTCCGTTCACGGCCCCGTTCACGGCGCCGTTCGCCACGGCCCCGTTGGCCGACCCGTGCGCGCTTCCGTTGGCCGACCCGTTCACGGCTCCGTTGGCCGACCCGTTCACGGCTCCGTTGACCGCGGCGCTGGCCACCGCGCCGTTGGCCACCGCGCCGTTCGTCCTCGTTCCGTTCGTCGCGGTGCCGTTCGCCGCCGCGGCGGCGGCGGCTGCCGCCAGCTCGGCGGGCCGCCGCCAGCCGTGCTCGCCGCGGGCCCGCAGCCAGGCCGTGGCCTCCTGGGGCGGCATCGCGGCCGCGACCAGCCAGCCCTGCACCGCGTCGCACCGCAGGTCCCGCAGGCGCTCCCAGGTCTCGTCGTCCTCGACGCCCTCGGCGACGACGAGCAGACCGAGGGAGTGCGCGAGGTCGATGGTGCAGCGGACGATCTCCGCGTCCTCGTGGTCGATGGCCAGCCGGGCGACGAACGACCGGTCGATCTTGAGCTCGCTGACCGGCAGCTTGCGCAGATGGACCAGGGAGGAGTAGCCGGTGCCGAAGTCGTCGAGGGACATCTTCACGCCGTGGCCGGTCAGCCCGGCGAGCGTGTCGGCGGCGCGCTGCGGATCCTCCAGCAGTACGTGTTCCGTTATCTCCAGCTGGAGCGCCCCGGCCGGGACACCGTGCCGGGCCAGCCGGGCCGCGACGCTGCCCGCGAAGCCCGGGGTGTGGACATCGCGCGGGGAGACGTTGACGGCGACGGGGACGAAGAGCCCCTGCGCCCGCCACCTGGCGACCTGGGCCAGCGCCGTCTCCAGGACGTACTCCGTGAGGTGCGGCATCAGGCCGGACGACTCCGCGATCGCGATGAACTCGTCCGGGGGGACCCTGCCGCGCTCCGGATGCACCCAGCGCACCAGCGCTTCGAGGCCGGCGACCTGCCCGTCGAAGCGGACCTTGGGCTGGTAGTGGAGTTCCACCTCGCCGGCGTCCAGCGCGCGCCGCAGGTCGCCCAGCAGGCCGAGCCGGTCGGGGGTGTTGCTGTCCCGCTTGGACTCGTACACCTCGACACCCGTACGGTCCCGCTTGGCCTGGTACATGGCCACGTCCGCGCGCCTGAGCAGTCCCTCGGCGTCCAGGGCGTGGTCGGGGTAGACGGCGACCCCGGCGCTCGCCTCCAGCACCAGCGTGAGGCCGTCGAGGTCGAGCGGCGAGGAGAGCTCCGCGACCAGGTGGCGGGCCACCCGCTGGGCACTGGTGGTGGAGTCGGCCTGGGGCAGCAGCACGGCGAACTCGTCCCCGCCCAGGCGCGCGGCCTCCGCGCCGCGCGGCAGGGCGAGCCGCAGCCGGTCCGCTATCTGCAGCAGCAGCCGGTCCCCCGCCAGATGACCGAGGGTGTCGTTGACGGCACGGAAGCGGTCGAGGTCGATCAGGACCAGCGCGGACCTGGTGCCGACGCTCTCGGCGTCCTCCAGCGCCGACCAGGTCCGCTCCAGCAGCCACTGCCGGTTGGGCAGCCCGGTCAACGGGTCCCGCAGCTGCTCCTCGGCCCGCGCGCGGGCGATCCAGAGCGTGGAGTCGAGGGCGATCAGGGGAACCGCGAAGAGCGGCAGCAGTACGGGCATGGCGATCGCGACGACACAGATCAGCGGGGCGATACCGAGCAGGGCGACGGCGACGAGGCCCTGGCGCAGCAGCGCGGTCCGGGCGATGGTCGGCAGCCCGCCGCACTGCGGTGCCCGCGCGTACCACAGCAGCACCCGGGTGACGAGGAGATACGTGGAGGCGGCCAGGAGCACTTCCGGAACGGCGTCGATGCCCCAGTCGGGTGGCTGCCAGGGATTCTCGACGGTCGGGACCTCGCCGAAGGCGGTGAGGACGAGGGCGGCGGCGCCGATACCCAGGATGTCGACCGCGCCGTGCAGCAGCCCCTGCCACCAGCGGTGCCGCCGGGCCGTCCCGACGAGGACCACGACGACCGTGCTGACCAGGCCCGCGGCCACCCAGCCGTAGAGCAGCAGCACGGCCAGGGTGAGGGCGGCCCCGGAACCGGTGCCGCCCCACCAGCGGTCGCGTCCCAGCGCGACCAGATGGCCGACGACGACCCCGGTGAGCAGCGCGAGGGACCAGCCCGCGGAGCCGTCCGGGAAGAGCGCGTGGCCCTCGCGCACCGTGCGGTAGAAGCCGGTCGCCAGCTGGACGGCGGCGATCATCACGACGACGGCACCCACTTTGGGCGTGAGGCCGACGAAACCTTGCAGCCGCGCCACCGGTGCGGCGCTCTCGGTCGGTTTCATTCCGTCCCTCTCACAGCCGGCGGTGCCGATGTCCCACGATGGCCGCCGCTCTCGTGCCAACCACGGACCCGTCGAGCGGCCGTGCACGGCGGGCGCACGTCTCAACAGTAGGCCGCGAAGGGCTTCCACGGGCAGCGCTCTACAGCTCTTGCCCGAATGCGAGCCGACCACCCGTCACCTTCTGATATGCGCCGAACGGGTGGCAGCGGTCGGCCATTCGGGCCTCCCGGTCACCACTCGCCCCCTCTGGCCCGTTTTCTTCCCCCCTGATCGGCCGCCACGCCTGTCGGGTGTCTCGATGTCGTCTCGAAGACATCTCGATCGCTGCCGTGTTCGAGATGTCCGGAACCGTTCGCTCCGCCCCGCGCGCCCCGTACGGGCGGCCACAACGGACCGCCCGTACGCTCCCGTCCGCTGTCCGGGTCACCCGCCGGCGGGCGGTGCAGCCTCTTCCGCGCCGGGCCGTGCGGTCTCCTCCGCGCCGGGCAGTGCGGCCTCCTTCGCCGCCTCCGGACCCTGTCCCAGCAGCACGGCGAAGCCGTCCTCGTCGAGCACGGGCACCTTGAGCTGCATCGCTTTGTCGTACTTCGAGCCGGGGTTGTCCCCCACCACCACGAAGGCGGTCTTCTTCGAGACCGATCCGGCGACCTTCGCCCCCCGGCTCTGCAACGCCTCCTTCGCGCCGTCCCTCGTGTACGAGGCCAGCGTGCCGGTGACGACGACGGTGAGCCCTTCGAGCGGTCGCGGACCCTCGTCCTCCCCGGCGCCCTCGTCCTCCATCCGGACTCCGGCCTCCCGCCACTTGCGCAGGATCTCGCGATGCCAGTCCTCGGCGAACCACCGCTTCACCGAGTCGGCGATGATGGGACCGACCCCATCGGCGGCGGCCAGCTCCTCCTCGGACGCCTCGTCGATCCGGTCGATGGAGCGGAACTGACGGGCCAGCTCCTGGGCGGCCACCGGGCCGACATGACGGATGGAGAGCCCCGTCAGGATCCGGGCCAGCGGAGCCTGTTTCGCCGCGGCGATCCCCTCCAGCATCGCGAGGGCGTTCTTCTTCGGTTCGCCCTGCTGGTTGGCGAAGACCGTCGCGATCTTCTCCTCGCCGGTCCTCGGGTCGCGCTTGGGCAGCCCGCTGTCCTGGTCGAGGACATAGGCCCGGATCGGCAGCAGCCGGTCCACGGTCAGACCGAAGAGGTCGCCCTCGTCCTGCAGCGGCGGCTCGGCGGGCTCCAGCGGTCTGGTCAGCGCGGCGGCCGCGACGTAGCCGAAGTGGTCGATGTCCAGGCTCTTGCGGCCCGCCAGATAGAAGATCCGCTCCCGCAACTGGGCGGGGCAGGAGCGCGCGTTGGGGCAGCGGAGGTCGATGTCGGCCTCCTTCATGGGGCGCAGCTCCGTGCCGCACTCGGGGCACTCGGAGGGCATCACGAACGCCCTCTCCGTGCCGTCGCGCAGATCGACGACCGGGCCGAGGATCTCCGGGATGACCTCGCCCGCCTTGCGGATCACCACCGTGTCGCCGATCAGGACGCCCTTCGCCTTGACCACGTTCTGGTTGTGCAGGGTGGCGAACTCGACCTCGGAGCCCGCCACCTCGACCGGTTCGACCTGGGCGTACGGGGTGACGCGGCCGGTGCGGCCGACGCCGACCCGGATGTTCACCAGCTTGGTGTTGACCTCCTCCGGGGCGTACTTCCAGGCGATCGCCCAGCGCGGGGCACGCGAGGTCGAGCCGAGCCGGCCCTGGAGCGGGATCTCGTCGAGCTTGACGACCACTCCGTCGATCTCGTGCTCCACGGAGTGCCGGTTCTCGCCGAAGTACGCGATGAACTCCCGTACGCCGTCGAGCGTGTCCACGACCCTGTTGTGCCGGGCCGTGGGCAGGCCCCATTCGCGCAGCAGCTCGTAGGCGTGCGAGAGGCGGTCGATCTCGAAGCCCTCGCGGGCGCCGATGCCGTGCACCACCATGTGCAGCGGTCGGGTCGCGGTGACCCTGGGATCCTTCTGGCGCAGGGAACCCGCCGCCGCGTTGCGCGGGTTGGCGAAGGGCTTGTCCTCGGCCGCCACCAGACGGGCGTTGAGCTCCTCGAAGCCCTCCATCGGGAAGAAGACCTCGCCCCTGATCTCGACGAGGGCCGGGATCCGGTCCCCCTTCAGCCGGTGCGGGATCTCCGAGATCGTCCGGACGTTGGGGGTGATGTCCTCGCCGGTACGGCCGTCGCCGCGGGTCGCCGCGCGGGTCAGCAGGCCGTTCTCGTAGGTGAGGTTGACGGCAAGCCCGTCGATCTTGAGCTCGCACAGGAAGTGGTGGTCCGTGGTGCCGACGTCCTTGGCGACGCGCTCGGCCCAGGTCGCCAGCTCCTCGTCGTCGAACGCGTTGTCCAGGGAGAGCATGCGCTCCCGGTGCTCCACGGAGGTGAACTCCGTGCGGTACGGACCGGCGACCTTCTGGGTCGGGGAGTCCGGTGTACGCAGCGAGGGGTGCTGGTCCTCCAGGGCCTCCAGCGCGCGCAGCATCCGGTCGAACTCCGCGTCGCTGACGACCGGCTGGTCGTTCACGTAATACCGGAAGCGGTGCTCCTCGACCTGCTCGGAGAGCCGCGCGTGCTCCTCCTGCGCCTCCGCCGGAACTGTGCCCGCCTGCTCTGCCCGGTGTTCGCCGGCCATCATCCCGTCCTCCCGTTGGCCCGTCGTCCCCATCACTCAGGGTTGTCTGCGAGCGATCTCGCCGCCCTGGCGCAGTGGGCGAGCGCGGCGCGGGCGTACGCGGGGGATGCCCCCGCGAGCCCGCACGACGGAGTGATCACGACGGACTGGGTGAGAGTCCCCGGATTCAGCCCCAACCTGCTCCACAGCGTCCTGACCCCCATGACGCTACCGCCCGGGTCCGACAATCCGGCCGAGGCCGCATCGGTGCCGGGCACCACTCCGAGGAACAGCTGGGTGCCGCCCTCGACCGCTTCCCCGATCGTCTCCTCCTCACGCTCGGTGAGCAGGGAGAAATCGAAGGAGATCCCGTCGGCACCGGCCCGGCGCAGCAGCGCGAACGGCACCTCGGGGGCGCAGGAGTGGACGATCCCCGGCCCGTCGCCGCGGACGGCGAGCACCTCGCGCAGGGTGGCCTCGACGACCTGGCGGTCCACGGCCCGGTAGGTGCGGTAGCCGCTCGCGGACCGGACCCGCCCCAGCAGTACGGCGGTCAGGGACGGTTCGTCGAGCTGGAGCACGACCTGGGCTCCGGGCACCCGGCGGCGTACGTCGGCCAGGTGCGCGCGCAGCCCCTCGGCCAGCGAACCGGCCAGGTCGCGGCAGGCGCCGGGGTCACCGAGCATGGCCTCGCCGCCCCGCAGCTCCAGGGCCGCCGCCAGGGACCACGGACCGACGGCCTGCACCTTGAGCAGCCCCTCGTAGCCCTGGGTGAACTCCTCCAGGGCGTCCAGGTCCTCACCGAGCCAGGACCGGGCCCGCTTGGTGTCACGGCCGGGCCGGTCGCTGATCCGCCAGCCGCTCGGCTCGACATGGCCGTACATCTCGACGAGCATCCCGATGGTCCGCCCGATCATGTCGGCGCCCGGACCGCGGGCCGGCAGCTCCGCCAGATGCGGCATCCCCTGACCGTCCGCGAAGGAACCGGTGACGGTCTTCGCCGCCTCCCGCGCGTCTCCCCCGGGCATGGACCCGACCCCGGTCGCCGGACACCCGCTGAACTTGCTCTTCTCGCTCACCCGGGAAGCCTACGGGTGCGGGGCGACAGGCCGGCTCTCAGCGTCCGGGGCGGACGGTGAGGTCGTTGACCTCGGCGTCGCGCGGGAGGTCGAGCGCCATCAGGATCGTGGTGGCCACGGACTCCGGGTCGATCCAGCGGGTGGCGTCGTACTCCTTGCCCTCCTGCTGGTGCACCTTGGCCTGCATGGGGCTGGCGGTGCGCCCGGGGTAGACGGAGGTGACCCGGACCCCGTTGCCGTGCTCCTCGTGGCGCAGCGAGTCGGCGAGGGCCTTCAGGCCGTGCTTGCTCGCGGCGTACGCGCCCCACTCGGCGTGCGCCTGGAGCCCGGCGCCCGAGTTCACGAAGACCACATGGCCCTGGGCGACGCGCAGTTGCGGCAGCAGGAGGCGGGTGATCTCGGCGGGGGCGACGAGGTTGGCGTTGAGCTGGAAGTGCCAGGCCTTGGGGGTGAGCTCGCCCACACGGCCGAGTTCCACGACTCCGGCGATGTGCAGCAGCGAGTCGATCCGCTCGGGCACCGTCTGCTGGCCGAACGCCCAGGAGAGCCGGTCCGGGTTGCCGAGGTCGCCGACCAGCGTACGGGCTCCGGGGTGCAGTCCGGCGAGTTCCTTCGCCCGGCCCGCGTCCCGGGCCAGCAGGACGATCTCGTCACCGCGTTCCAGGAGACGGCGGGCGACGGCTGCTCCGATGCCGGAGCCGGCACCGGTGATGAGGTGGGTAGACATGTGCCGATCCTCCCATCACCGGGCCCGGCGCACCGGGGCGGCCCGTCACCGCTGCCCGGCGGACTCCTCCAGGTAGGCGAGCGCGCCGACACCGTCCTTGGCGAAGAAGACCAGGTCGGTGAGGGGAAGCGGCAGGAAGCCCTCGTCCTCCATGCGCTGGAACTGCTGGCGCAGACCGTCGTAGAAGCCCGCCGTGTTCAGCAGGACGATCGGCTTGGCGTGCTTGCCGTGCTTCTTGAGCTCCAGGATCTCGGTGGCCTCGTCGAGCGTCCCGGTCCCCCCGACCATGATCACGACCGCGTCGGCCTTCGCCAGGAGCAGCGCCTTGCGCTCGGCCAGATCGCGGGCGATCACCATCTCGTCGGCGTTCGTCCGGGCGCGGTCGGCCAGGAAGTCCACCGACACGCCGACGAGCCGCCCGCCCGCCTCCTGGACCCCGTCGGCGACGACCTTCATCAGCCCGCTCTCCGAACCGCCCCAGACCAGCGTGTGGCCTCCTCTGCCGAGCAGTTCGGCGAACTCCCTGGCGGGCACGGTGTAGCGGTCGTCGAGGTCGGCGGCGGAGAGAAAGACACAGATGTTCATGCAGCCACCGTACGATCCGCCACTGACAGCCCACCGACCCGGGGAAGAATTCGGGCCACCGGACCGCTGCAACGGGCATGACTTCCACTCCAGGACACCGCATCACCGTCGAGCCGGGCACCGAGCACGTCCGGGCGGTGCACGACGGACGGGTGCTGGCCGAGAGCCGCCGCCCGCTCGTGCTGCGCGAGACGGGCTGCCCGGTCCGCTACTACCTGCCGCCCCAGGACGTCCGCACCGAGCTGCTCACGGCCTCGGAGACCAGCACCCACTGCCCGTTCAAGGGCGACGCCGCCTACTGGTCGGTGCCGGGTGCCGCCGATCTCGTCTGGGCCTACCCCGACCCGAGGCCCGAAGTCGCCGCGATCAAGGACCACTTCTGCTTCTACGCGACCGAGCGGGTGACCGGGTAGCAGCCCGGGGACGCCGACGGGGGCCCCGGCCACCGGCGACCCCGTGGCCGGAGGCCGGCCCGCGAACAGGGCCGGCGGGAGCGTCAGGAAAGCCGCACCGGAGGGCCCTGGCAGACTCCCCCGGAAATTCTCCGGCGGCGGCGATGAGTTCTCGGCGCCGCCGGAGTCAGCCGTCACATGGACAAGACTCTCTCCGCCGACGGCACCCCGATCGCCTACCGCCGCCAGGGCGACGGGCCCCCCGTCGTCCTGGTGGGCGGGGCGCTGAGCACGGCGGCCACCGAGGCGCCCCTCGCGGCCCTGCTGGCACCGCGCTTCACCGTCGTCACGTACGACCGCCGGGGCCGGGGCGCCAGTGGCGACGGCGGCCGGTACGCGGTGCGGCGGGAGACCGAGGACCTGGCCGCGGTCGCGGGCGCGGTGGGCGAGCGGGTCTCCGTCTTCGGCATGCTGTCCGGCGGCGCCCTGGCCCTGGAGGCACAGGCGGCGGGGCTGCCGGTGGATCTGCTCGCGGTCTACGAACCCCCGTACACCCCGGGCCCGTCCGGCCTGGTGCACAAGGCCCGCCACACGGACCGGCTGCACCGGTTACTGTCCGCCGGGGATCTCGGCGGAGCCGTGGAGCTGCACCTGTCCACGACCGGCGTCACGCCCGGGATGATCGCCCGGATGCGGCGGGCACCGATGTGGCCCGGCCTGGAGTCGGTGGCGCACACCCTCGCGTACGACGACGCGGTCCTGGGCAACGGCGCGCTCCCGGCCGAGCGGCTGGCGTCCGTCACCGCACGCACGATGGTCGTCGTCGGCGGCTTCAGCCCCCTCCAGGCCCGCGACACGGCCCGCGGCCTCGCGGACGCACTGCCACGCGCCCGCCACCGCACCCTGACGGGCCAGACGCGCGAGGTGGCTCCCCAGGTGATCGCCCCGGTGCTGGCGGCCTTCTTCGCCAAGGACGTGTACGCCTGCCGGGCGGCGTAGCCCGTACAGGCTTTTCGGCGCTCTCTCGCCCGGTTCGAGACGGCTTCAGCTGACCGACGTCACCGAATCGCCCCACGCCACAGCTCGGGATCCGCCTCGGCGAACTGCCTCTCGCGTGTTTCGGCGTCGGGAAGCACCCGTCGCACCTGTCGGCGGAACGCCGCACCGTGCCCGGCGACCCGCGCATGGCAGAGTTCGTGAACGAGGACCAGGTCCACCAGTGATGTCGGCAGTTGCAGTACCGCCCAGTGCACCCTGATGGAACCGTCCGGGTCCAGTGCCCCCCAGCGCCGGCCGAGGTCACAGACCTCGACAGGAGGGGGCGGCAGCCCGACCCGCGACGCGTACGACGGCAGCCGACCGATGAGCCAGCGGGTGCCACAGGCTTGATACCACTGAGCGATCAGGCGAGCACCCTCGTCCGGCGTCTTTGGCCGGGGCAGCTCCAGCCAGCCCCGGTACAACCGCACGCGACGCCCTTCACCCGCCGGTACGAGCTTGAGCCGGTGACGGCGGCCCAGATAGGCGAAACTGGTGCCCCCGACGAGTTCCTTGACCGGTTCAGGCGGCCGGTTCCGCCTGCGCCGCACTTCGAGCGCGAGCCGTGGCAGCCGCGACCGTACGGCGTCGGCGACGGCGGCCGGGTCGGCATCCGGCGGCACGGCGAACAGCACGCCGCCGTCGTCGGCCACCTCGATACCGAGGGTGCGCCGCCGGGGCCGGACGACGACCTGCCACGCCCACTCCCCCGGCACGGGAAGCGCTGCGATCGCCTGCTGGACGGGAGTACTCACCGGGCATTCCTACCACCCGGGCCCGGGGCTCCCCGGGCCCGGGGCTCCCCGGGCCCGCCCCACCCGCTGTTCAGTTCTCGGTCCGTCCCCCGTACCGAAGGAAGTCGTCGCGGCGCTCGACCGCCAGCTCCACCAGGAGCCCGGCGAGCGGGCCGGTGTCCTCCCAGTCCAGGGAGACGTGCGTCTCCAGACTGACACGAAGATGCTTGCGGACCCGGTCCCTGGTGTCCATCAGGTGCACGATGTCCGGTGAGCGCACATGTCCGGCGATCTCCACGGTGAGGGCACGGGCGGCTGCCATCAGGTCAGCACCCGGCGGGGTCAGCGCGCCTTCCTCCAACTCCTGCACGAGCAGTCCGTGGACCGGCCGCTCGGTCAACGGGTCGAGTCCGCTGCCGGTACCGGTGTCCTCGGCCTCGTTCGTGTTCATGTCGCCGACCAGCTGGGTGAGCTCGACGGCGGCCTTCTCGAAGTCGTCCTGCATCTGCTGCACGATCTCGTCGAGACGTCGGCTGAAGCGGGTGTAGCGGGCCCGGTCGGAGCCGATCTCCGCCGCGATGCGCACCTTGACCGAACCGGTCATGTAGGAGACCCGGGCACGCGGGTCGCTGTTGGCGTTGACCCGCTCCATGAAATCCGCGGCAGTGAGCTCGATGGGAGGCACTCGCTGCTCAATGTTCGTCACGTTCAGATGCCGTGCCATCAGCTGCCTGATCTTGGCACCGTAGCGGCGCGGGCTGAAGTCGTCACGCCCGTCGAGGTAGCGGCGACGTGCCAGGTACTGAACCTCGCCGAGTAGCCCGGCGAACGCCTCGTACTTCAAGGCCTCAGGTCGTGGCAGCACGGCGTTGAGGGCGGTGAGGAAGTCCCGCGCGAGCTCGTCGAAATCGGCGCGCAGCAAGGGGTCCTCAAGGGCCGCCAACAGGTCCTCCCGCTGTTCCTCCGCCTTGAGGGAGGTGATCCCCTCCCGTTCCAGGAATTCGGAGATGCGCGTGCTCAGATCTGCGAGCAGGGCGTCGGCAGCGGCGTCGGCCTGGAGCAGCAGGCGGTCCCGGACCGGCTGATTGCCCGTGAACGTCTTCTTGTCGAGGTGGTCGACGGACGTGTCGTAGCCGTACAGCTCGCGCAGGTGCGCCTTGTCGTACTCCCCGAGCGAGCGGGCGAGTTCCGGGCCGATCCCGACGAAGTCGACGACCTGGCCCCAACGCTTGTCCCGGTACGGGCGGTTGGTGCGGGCGACGGCTTGGAGCAGCCCCGCGCCGGACAGCGCCCGGTCGAGGTAGAGCACCTGCTCGACGGGGGCGTCGAAGCCGGTGAGCAGCATCGACTGCACGACCAGGAAGGCCATGGGCGCCTCGCCCGGTTCCTCCTGCTCGGCCACCGACGGATCCGGCTGCCGGCTGTCCGGGTGCCAGACCTCCCCCATTCCGCCGGGCGTGCCCAGTCCGGAAGCCGAGGTCCCGTGGGCGGACACCTTCCACGCGGGGTCCTCGGCAGCGGCGAGCGGGTCGCCGATGCCCTTCTGGAAGCGCTCGATGTAGTCGTCCTGCAGGGACTTCGAGGTCCAGCACTTCCATGCCTCGGGGTCCTTGCGCCCACTGTTCGGCTGGGCCTCGGAGATCACCACGGCGGCTTCGATGGACCTGAGCAGGTCCCGGTGAGCGACCAGGTCCAGCAGCTCACGTTCCTCCCCTTCGGCCTCGAAGGCTGCCATCGGATCGTGGATGAGTTCCGGGTCGAGAGCGTCGATCTGCTCCACCAGGCGGTTCCGTGCCGCTATGAGGGCGTCCCTGTACCGGACCGCCGCAAGCCGGGAAACAGCAGCGAGCTGGGCACCGAAGCGGTCGGGCAGCGCGTTCCGCGCCCAGTGCCGCAGCATGTAGTCGGCCTTCGCCTCGATCACGGAGGGCGCTTCGAGGATCTCCTTGCGCCGTGCGAACTTCTCCAGGACGCGCTCGCGCTTCTTGGGGTCGGCAGGCACCTTCTCGTCGAACTCGGCGTCCAGCGCCGCCTTTTCGATCACTTCCAGCGGGACGCTGTACGCCTCGTAGCGCACCGGAACCACGGCACCGTCCCGCTCGGCGTCGCGCAGGGTGTAGAGGTCGGCGAAGGGGCCGAAGATGTCCTCGGTGGTCTTCCGGTCGCCACTGAGGATCGGGGTTCCGGTGAAGCCGACCATCATGGCGTTCGGCAGCATGGCCCGCAGTCGCGCGTGCTGCCACCGGTCCTGGCCCCTGTGGGCCTCGTCGATCAGGACGACGATGTCCGGGCTCGGGTTCTGAACGCGGTTGTACAGATGGCCTTCGCCGTCGTCCCCTCCAGGAAGTTTCTCCTCGCGGCCGTCGTACTCCGAGTCGTCCCTGCGCGCCTTCTGCAGGGTGACGAGTACGAGGTCGGGCACGGGCACCGCGAGGTAGCCGCGCGCCTGCGCCACGCTGGAGGCCCGGTAGATCTTCTGGTTGCTCGCGGCGAGGCTCCCCCGGATCTGCTTCTCCAGGTCGAGCCGGTCCGTCACCACGACGACCTTGTGTTCCCTGAGAGCGGGTGTACTGCGGAGATGGCGTACGAGGAAGGCCATGGTGAGGCTCTTCCCTGAGCCCTGGGTGTGCCAGACGACTCCGCCCCGCTGGTCGACCGGCTCACCGGCGTCGATCTTCCTGCGCCGTTCCAGCAGGCGCTGGGCCAGTTTGTGCACGGCCTTGAACTGCGGGTAGCGGCCAATGATCTTGACGGTACGCTGGCCGCTCCCGGCCTGGGTGGTGAAGTCCCGGACCAGGGACAGCAGATGTGCCGGTCTCAGCACACCGGCCACCAGAATCTCCTGGTCGCTCAGCACGGTGCCGATGCTCTTGCCGGTCTCCTCGCGTACCTGCTCCTCGGTGGCGGGCAGGGTGGTCCGCCAGGGCGCGAAGCGCAGCGAGTCGGCGGTGACGGTGCCGAGCTCGGCGTGGTCCCGGTCCGTCCCGATCAGCACCTGGGCAAAGCGTACGAACTCCGCGACGGGCGCCGGCGCGTCCACGCCCGCGTAGCCGATGACCTGCTCGACGGCCGCGTCCAGCGCCGCGCGCTGTTCCTTCCGGGCGGACACCAGGGGGGCCTTGCACTCGATGACGACCCAGGGCAGACCGTTGACGAACAGGACGATGTCCGGGACGACGGATGCGGCGTTCTTGCGTTCCACCCGGAACTGCGAGACGGCGAGGAAGTCGTTGCCGTTCTCGAACTCACCGTCCCAGTCGACGAGCTTGATGTGTTCGGGCTTGCCCTTGGACCAGCCGGGGACGGTCCGGGAGGGGATCCCCTTGCGCAGAAGGTCGGTCACGTCCAGGTTGCCCGCGACGCCTCTTCCCGGGCTTCCGAATCCCGGCGCCGTGCCCTGGACCCGGGCGAGGAGGTGATCCAGCTGGGCGTCGGAGAGCCAGGTCTTTCCATGGGGGCCGGGGTTGATCCGGGCCACTGCGGCCCGGAACCGTTGCGCGTAGACGACATCCTGGAAGCTCTGACGCCCGGAAGAGCCCGGTTCGGCGGCCGTGCCGCGCGGCGGGCCGCCTTCGAGGTGCGTCCACCCCATGGCGGTCAGCTGCCTGGTCAGCGGCTTCTCGGTCTTGTCGTACTCCGGCTGCCCCATGCCTGGTCTCCCCGCGTGCCCGTCACCGTACGTCCCACCCGCACCCGTATGGGTGTACGTGGAACTCTACCGGCGGGCACCGGATCGACCAGGGGCGGAGGGCAGGGCAGCCGAGCAGCGGCGGCGGTCAGGTCGTGAGCGCCAGCTCGAACCAGATGGTCTTGCCGCCCGAGCCCAATTCCCCTTCCCCTATGGCACATCCGCCCCAGCGATCGGCGACGAGTTCGAGGATGGCCATGCCCCGGCCGGCTTCCGCGTCCGGCCCGGCGGGTGGCGCGTAGGGCTTGGGCAGGTCCGGGCTGAGATCCCAAACGCTGATCCTGAGCACGGGGTGCCGCCACTGGAGCCGTACACCGGCAGGGCCCTGGGCGTACCGCACGGAGTTGGTGGTCAGCTCGGAGGTCAACAGCTCGGCGCGGTAGCTGAGTTCGGCCAGTTCATGGGCGCCGAGGACGGCCCGGAGGGTGGTGCGGGCGATGCGGGGACCGCGCGGGTCGCGGGGGAAGACGAGCTCGTAGCACCAGGGGTCGGCGAAGGGGATGGGGACGGGGTGGAGTACGTACGGGGTGTCGTCGTACGGGGCTCGCGGGGCGTAGGGGGTGGGCTCGGTCCTCACGGGCACCTCCTGGGGTGCGTGCGAGTGGGTGGGTGGGTGAAGCGGGCGTGCGCCAGGTGTGGTTGCGGTTGGTCCGCCGCGAGTGACGGTGGCATTGCCGGTCCGGGGCCTGCCTCCCGGGTGGGCAGAGGGATCGGTGCGCTTCCGTGGATAACGGTGAGCAAGTGGCACTCACCAGAGAGTAGAGGTCGAACCCATAACGGTGCTACCAAGTCACTCCGAAGTGTTAACTTCCCGGTTTCGGTGGACCGCTGCCTTTCCGCCGGAAACACTGTGCGCGGGCCCAGTAGAGAACGAGGACGACACATGGCACCACGACATGCCCCCAACATCCTTCAGCGCCGATTCGGCATCGAGTTGCGGCGGCTCCGAGAAGCAGCTGGCATGACGGCCCCACAGGCCGCGGGCCTATTGGGGACCGATCGGACGGTCATCTCCAATGTGGAGGCCGGGCGGTTCGGTATCAGCGAGGAGCGCCTGCAACGCCTGGGCACCATCTACGAATGCGACGAACCAGATCTGATCGACGCACTGGCGGGGCTGACAGGTGGGCGCAGGACAGGCTGGTGGGAGGAGTACCGAGGCAAGATCCCGCCAGGCTTTCTGGATGTGTCAGCCTTGGAGAACTACGCCGTTCGCCTGCGCACGGTCCAAACAGCGCATCTGCCCGGCCTGTTCCACACCGAAGACCACGCACGCGCCATCTTCGAACTCTTCGTCCCGTCGCTACCACGCCTCGAAGTCGAACTACGGGTGGCGCACCGCTTGGCCCGCCAGTCCGTGATCACGGGGGACCACGGGATCCCGTACTCCGGCGTGATCCACGAAGCCGCAATCAGGATGCAACTCGGTGGCCGCAGTGCTGCACGCGCCCAACTGCTGCACCTGTTGGATGCCAGCGAACGCACCAACGTAACGCTTCAGGTCATCCCGTTCACGGCGGGCGGCTACCCACTCCTCGGTGACTCCTCCGTCCTGTACGCGGAGGCTCCCAATCAGCATCTGGACACAGTGCAGATGGACTCACCGACCGGGGCGGTGTTCATCGACTCCCCCACACAGCTGGCCAACTTCCGCACCAAGCTGGACTTGGTCGAAAAGGTGGCGTTGACTCCTTCCGAGTCCAAGGGCTTTATCCACTCCGTCGCCAAGGAGCTGTAAGAGGTGCCTCACGTGTCCGACCTGCACTGGGTGAAGTCGTCGTTCTCCGACGCAGGGGGGAACAACTGCGTTGAGGTTGCCGCGGTGGAGGGCGATGGCGTGGCGCTTCGGGAGAGCGACAACCCCGGTGTCCTCCTGATAACTAGCCAGTCCGCGCTGCGCGCTCTCGTGCTCGCAGTCAGAAGCGGGACCACCTGACACGTCACTGGACCTTTGTCAACCGGACAACAGGTCCTCGACCACGGAGGCCTGCAGCATCCGAATTTTGCCGATCTGCTGCTTCGCGCTCTCAACAGAGCGGCTGGCAACTCGACACGCCTCGGTGATCTGGCGCTGCTCCTCAAGGCCGACTTGAGGAAAGGGCACCCTAGCGAGGAGCTTCGAGTTGATCGTGTACAGGCCGGAGCTAGTCGTGCAACGTGCACGCCAGTAGCTACGGACCACCGAGGCGTTGAGCCACAGCGCAGCGAACTCGGGAATCACATCGTCGAACCTGAGACGGAAAAGGTGGTTCTGGTAGAGCAGCCCACTCGTCGTTTCGTCAACGACTGCAGCTCTTCCGATCTGTTCGGGATTCGCGTGCCCCTCCACAACGAGCACATCCCCCTTGGCCAGCTCGTAACGAGGACGATCACGCTCCTGAGCCTCCAGAACAGCAATGTCGTCAGCATCGATCCAACCCTTGCGTACGTTCGCCACGCGCAAGTAGCCCACGGCGTTGCGTCGAGGCACCCTGTGCGCTCCGAGCGTGACGCCTGATTGGCGCTCCGCAGACACGCTACCCAGCTCTACAAGCTGGTCCACTCGCTGCTTGAAAAGTGACTCAGCCAGTCCGGAAAGCAGGGCGGTGCGCTTGTCCGCCTGCTTCTGGAGAGCCCCGATCCGCCGCTCGAAAGCAGCGTGCACAGCGACGATCCGGCGCTGCTGTTCGATATCAGGCAGCGGAATCCGAAGTGCCTCAACAAGCGACGCGTTTACCTTCACCATGCTGTCGCTGGTCCCTCGCGCACCACCGCGCACCGCCCGACGCACTGGCTCCGACCTCAGCACCAACTCCAGGTACTCAGGCAGGCACCTGCGTGGATCGGGACGCAACCGCATCATGAGATCGGGATAGATGCACGCGGCGCCGGTGTCCGAGTACCGCCCCACGAGACCAACGAGCTCTCGCGTATTGGCTCGGCTCATCAGCAAGTCGCCATTCTCCAGCTGAGAACGACGAGCAAGTGGTGTATCCGGAACGTTCTTCAACTGGCTTGGCAAGAACCCGTTGTTTCCCAGGCAGCCAAGCCCCAAAGCTTGGAGTCCGGTCCACTCCGGCGTTTCGTGCGGCGAGTACCCATTCTGCGGGCGTTGCTTCAACACACTCCCGAGTGACGCACTTCGGAGGTTCCCTGAGCCTTCGTCAGCGCGCATAACCCAGCTCCCCCAGCCACTTCCGCAGCTCACCCGCGGCCTCGCCGCTCTCCGCTTCCAGGTCCGTCAGCGACACCGCGTACTTGCCCACCCAGTTCCGGAACGCCGCCACCAGCTCGCGCCTCCGCCCAGCCGCCGCCGAGTCCAGGCGACCGGACAGGTCCGCGTCCAGGACCTCCAGCACCACCCACTCCGGGCCGCCCTCCTCCGCGTCCTTCGCCACGTCCCGCGCGGCGCGGAGCTGGGGCAGGAACGTGTCGTCCAGAGACTTCCGCTTCTTCCTGACCGCTGCCAGGGCCTTCTTGCGGGCCGCAGCGTCCCGGGCCAGCGCGGCGATCTTCTCCGGCGAGGCCACCGGAGCGGCGTCCTCCTCCGGCTCGGCGCCGTCCGCCCCCTCCGCGTCCTCGCCCCCCTCCGCCGGCTCCGGCCCCTCCGCCTCGGCCAGCGCCTCCAACGCCGTCTTGTACGCCACATCCGCCTCGGCGACCGCCTTGTCCGCCGCCGTCACCGCGTCCAAGAACTCCGGGATCAACACACGCACGACGGGCTGGTCCATGGCGCGACGGCGGTCGACCGCCGTGACCGTCGTCCTACGGGTCACACTGTCATCGTCAGGGATCACCGGCTCGACGATCGCCTCGACCGAGTCGACCCAGCCGGTCAGCACCCGCTCGAACCCGCCCGCCGCCAGCGCCTTCATGTCGTAGCGGTTGGTGGCCCACCAGTCCGCGATGATGCCGGCCGTGGTGAACTCGTCGATCACGCCGACGGCGCCGATGTCCCGCTTGAACGAGTCCAGCAGCCCACTCCGCAGCTTCATCAGCTCACGGTCGGCCGCCAGCCCCGCGAAGAGCGGTGCGTGGGCCTTCCACCATGCGCCGTACACCTCGTCCAGCTCCGACTTCTTCTTCTCCGCCAGCCACGGGATGCGGGCCGCCGTCGCGTCGGGGCCCTCCGGCAGGAAGTCGTAGTAGTCCGGGTCGGTGTCCCGTACGGCGAACAGCTCCGTCGCGTCCACGCCGAACGAGCGGAACAGCTCGGCCCGGTCCGCGACCTCGGTCACCGGTACGCCGCCGTACAGGTGCGCTCGTACGTCCTGAGGTTCGGCGGGCGGCGAGTTGTCCACCCAACGGCGGATGTTGAGGTTGGCCTCGGCAGCCCGCAGGTCCTCGACCTCGACCGCACGCGAGTACCGGGGGATCTGGCGCCACTGCTGGTACGTGGTGACGATCTTCTCGACGTGCTCCGGGCGGAGTTCGTTCTGGTTCCGGCCCACCGTGAAGTCCCGGTCGGCGTTGATGAACAGGACCTTGCCCGTCCGGTCCTTGTGTTTGCGGTGCGGGCGGCGGAGCACCAGCACGCAGGCCGGGATGCCCGTCCCGTAGAACAGGTTCGGGCCGAGGCCGATGACCGCGTCGATGCAGTCGTCCTTGAGGAGCTGCTCGCGGATGTCACGTTCCTTGCCGCCCCGGAACAGCACCCCGTGCGGCATGACGATCGCCGCCACGCCCTCCTCCTCCAGCACGGCCACCATGTGCTGGACAAACATGAGGTCGGCCTTCTTGCCGCCCTCCGGCGCCCAGTGCTTCATCCGCTTCCCGTGGTCCTCATCGGCCTTCCTGACCAGGGAGGCGTCGTAGTTCAGGGAGAACGGCGGGTTGGAGAGGACCTTGGTGAACCGGCGCAGTCGCGTGGTGCCCGGCTGAAAGTGCAGCGGTTCGGTGAGGGTGTCACCGTGCTGGAGGTCGAACTCCCGGATGCCGTGCAGCACCATGTTCATGCTGGCCATGGACCAGGAGGGGCCGTTCTTGTCCTGCCCGTTGACCGAGAGATGCGTCGGGTCCTCGCCGTGCTCCTCCACATGCTCGCGGGCCGCGATCAGCATGCCGCCGGAGCCGGCGCACGGGTCGTAGACGGACTCCTGGGCCTTCGGGTCGACGAGCCGGACCATCATGCGTACGACAGCGCGCGGGGTGTAGAACTCCCCGCCCTTCTGCCCGGCCGAGTCGGCGAACTCCCCCAGCAGGAACTCGTAGGCCGCGCCCAGCATGTCGGGGAACTCGAAGTCCTCGTTGCGCAGCCGGTAGAGCGTGAAGTGGCGGATCAGCTGGGACAGTTCGGCGTCGGTGAAACGGGGCTTCGTGCCGACGACCTCGTTGAAGCTGATGTGCGTGGTCACACCGGCGAGACGCTCGTTGCCCTCACTGAGCGCCACCATCGCCTGGTCGAGCCGCTCGCCGACCTGGCTGGTGAGGGTCTGGATACCGGGCGCGGGATTGTTCGGGGCCTCCAGGTCGCGGTGGGGTCCCTTCCACCAGCGCGCCCGGGGCGGTACGTAGAAGACCTGGGTGTACGAGTCCGGGTCGTTGGCCCGCTTCAGCGCCTTCGTCTCGTCCTTCGTCCGGTCCAGGGCCTCCCGGTACACGCGGTCCCACTCGGGCTGGAACTCGTCCGAGGCGCGCTTGAGGAAGAGCATCCCGAAGATGTAGTCCCGGTACTCGGAGGCGTCCATCCGACCACGCAGGATGTCGGCGGCCGAATACAGGTGCCGTTCGAGCTCGGGCAGGGTGATTCTGGCCACGCGCCATTCCTTCGTACGTACGGTGAGCGGATCGGAGTGCTCAGGGAAGCGTAGACGTCCCGCGGATGCGACGCGGACCGATGGCCGGATCGGGCGGGCTCCCGCGCGATCAGGCGTCCACGATTTCGAGACTCACCAGCAGCCGCCAGACATCGGTGGACGGGTCACGGTCGAGGACCGGGCAGTCGTCGGCGTGGCCCGAGTGCGGGATCAGTGGATCGGGGCGCTCCGGAGCGCCCTCCCACTGGTGGCGGTCCTTCCGGGTGGACTTTGCCTTGCATGCGCCATGCTCGCACTGGGCGACCAGGCCCCGCGCATGGCTGACGGCGGCGGACTCCTTCTTCGTCAACGCCGCGCGACGCCCGTCCTTGACGCTCTTGTCGTTCCGTTTGTCGAAGTTCTTGAACGCCGGGTCCGCCTGCCGCAGCGTTTCCACCACGTGTTCGCTGCTGCCGCTGCGCCTGCCACCGAACGCCTGGAAGTGGAGCAGCAGCCACAGGTCGAACGACGGGTGCGAGAAGCAGACCTCGGTGCCCTGCTCGGCCGCCAGATCCAGGGCCTCGGGGATGTCGTGGTGCTGGTCACGGTCGAAAAGGGCCCAGGCCTCGTCCTCCTCCGCCTTGGCCTGAACCTGGGCGACCACTCTGGCCGGTGTCAGTCCGTTCTTGGCGTACACCGGCTGGATACGGAACCGTCGTCCGCCGGTGACGCTGCCGTCCCCGAAGCGTTCGTTGAGGTAGTTGAGGTAGTCCGGCTCGGTGGACTCGCCCTCGCAGCCGACGTACAGCACCCGTTGCGCCCGCGTATCGGCCGGTAGCGGTGGCGCGGGGGCCACCAGCGGCTTCTCCTCGCCCTTGCGGCTCTTACGCTTCCGCCGGGGCTGCTCGTCCGTCTGCCCCTGGTGGTCGTGCTGTACCTGCTGCCCGCCCCACGTACTCACGCTGTTGCCTTCTCCTCCTGCCAGGACAGTTCGCGGGCGATCTCCCCCGCGCTGACTCGGGGTACCCCGCCGTAGCGCCCGCGCAGATAGCCGCGCTCCAGGTTCTCGCCGTCCTTCGGGTGGGCGGCGGTCAGCGGATAGATCTCCGTCGCACCCGACCGGCCCTTGGCCGCGATCCAGACCTGGTCGAGGCCGAGCGGCCGGTCCAGCACCTCACTGCCGAGGAGGGTGGCGTCGTGCGTGGTGAAGATCAGCTGCGCGTTGCGCGGGTTGGCCTTCGGGTCCTGGAAGATCCGCACGACCTCAGCCGCCAGCGTCGGGTGCAAGGAGGAATCCAGCTCGTCCACGAGCAGCACCGCCCCCTTGTCGAGCACGGTGAACATCGGCCCGAGGAAGGCGAACCAGGCGTGCGTGCCGAAAGACTCCTCGGTCAGGAAGTCCAGCGGGGTATCGGTTCCGTCCCCCGTGCGGTGCCGCAGCCTGACCGCCCCGGTATCCGGGTCGACTTCCATGCCGGTGACGCCGAGATCGGCGGCGGCCAGCAGATGCAGGACCCGCTCGCGGTATCCGTCCTTCGCGTTCTGCTCGATGAGGTCGAGGGTCCACCTGGTGCGGTGCCCGACGTCCTCGCCGGGCGTCACGAGCCACAGGTTGTCCAGGAACCACCGGTGCAGGGCGGAGAGTTGGGGATCGTTCAGCGTGGCGGCGGTGGACAGGAACAGGGCGTCCTCGCGGGTGACGGACACCAGGAGCTCGCGATTGCCCTTGAAGCCCTCGCCCTCGAAGACGAACTCCCCGCCCTCCTCATCGGGACGGCCCGCTTCCCGGTCGAACCAGGTCTCCCGCTCGCCCCCGGGGTAGGCGTGCAGCCATTCGGCCTCGACGCGCTCGTCCGAGAGCTCGAAGCCGTAGGTGAAGCGGGTACCGCTGCGGCCGAGGGAGAGGTCGACCTCGTACAGACTGGTCTCCTCCGCGCACGCGGGGTCGAGCTTGAAGGGCTCGCGGGGCACACCGGGCAGCTTCGTCCAGTCGGCGAACGATGTGCGGACCGCGTGACGCATGTCGGACAGCGCGCTCAGCATGTTGCTCTTGCCCGCAGCGTTGGAACCGAAGATGCCCAGGACCGGCAGAGCGGACACGTCGTGCCCGTCATGGCGGAGTCCGGTCACTCGGGCGTTGCCGCCACCGTGATCCCGTCCGATGAGCGACAGCTCGCACTCATCACGGATCGAGCGGTGATTGGCCACCCGGAAACGCAGCAGCACCCTCGGCCTCCCGGCAGGACGGGGAGGCGGACCCCGTCGTACGTACACCACCTGCGGACGATCCGCAGGTGCAGCCTATGACGCCTGTCCGACCGGTGCCAGCCCTGCAGACGGGTCAGCCCGCTACCACCGTCTCGCGCCGCGCCGTCGTCGCGATCGTGGCCGAGCCGACCACCCGGGTGCCGTCGTACAGCACGACGGCCTGGCCGGGGGCCACGCCCCGTACCGGCTCGGTGAAGGTGACGTGCAGCGTGCCGTCCACGAGCTCGGCGCCGGCCTCGGTCTCGCCGCCGTGGGCGCGGAGCTGGGCGGTGTAGGTGCCGGGGCCCACCGGGGGCGTGCCGCACCAGCGGGGCTTGATGGCGGTCAGCGAGGTCACGTCGAGGGCCTCGACCGGGCCGACGGTGACGGTGTTGTTCACCGGGGAGATGTCCAGGACGTAGCGCGGCTTGCCGTCTGCCGCGGGGCGGCCGATCCGCAGGCCCTTGCGCTGGCCGATGGTGAAGCCGAAGGCGCCGTCGTGGGTGCCCAGCTTCGTACCGGACTCGTCGAGGATGTCGCCCTCTGCCCTGCCGCCGAGGCGGTCGGCCAGGAAGCCCTGGGTGTCGCCGTCGGCGATGAAGCAGATGTCGTGGCTGTCGGGCTTCTTGGCGACGGCGAGGCCCCGGGCCTCGGCCTCGGCCCGGATCTCGTCCTTGGTGGTGAGGGTGTCGCCGAGCGGGAACATCGCGTGGGCGAGCTGCTTCTCGTCCAGGACGCCGAGGACGTAGCTCTGGTCCTTGGCCATGTCGGAGGCGCGGTGCAGCTCGCGGCTGCCGTCCTCGGTGAGCACGACCGTGGCGTAGTGGCCGGTGCACACGGCGTCGAAGCCGAGCGCGAGAGCCTTGTCGAGCAGCGCGGCGAACTTGATCTTCTCGTTGCAGCGCAGGCACGGGTTGGGGGTGCGGCCGGCCTCGTACTCCGCGACGAAGTCCTCCACGACGTCCTCGCGGAAGCGCTCCGCCAGGTCCCAGACGTAGAAGGGGATGCCGATGACGTCCGCCGCGCGGCGGGCGTCGCGGGAGTCCTCGATCGTGCAACAGCCGCGCGCCCCGGTACGGAAGGACTGCGGGTTCGCGGACAGGGCGAGGTGGACACCGGTCACGTCGTGGCCCGCCTCGGCGGCGCGGGCCGCGGCGACGGCGGAGTCCACACCGCCCGACATCGCGGCGAGCACTCGGAGGGGGCGCTGGGAAGTATGGGTCATAGCCTCTCCAGGGTACGGGTCGCCGGGAACCGAACGCTCGCGGATATGCGTTGTCGCTCACATGGGGACCAAGGGAAACGGCCGGGCTTCGCGGAAGAGGCCGGCGCCCGGCATCAGCAGGCGCGCCCTGCTGATCGGCGGCGGTGTGACGGCGACGGGTGCCGTCGTGCTGGCCCGTGACGAACTCAGGCACGTCTGGTGGCGGGTGCCCGGCGTGGAGAAGCCCCGCAGGCCGGGCGAGCTGGACTACGCGGGCGCCCAGTGGGTCGCGGCCTCGGAGGCGAACTGGCGGCGCGCGGACCGCCCCGACGACTACGGCATCGACCGCGTGGTCATCCATGTGACCCAGGGCAGCTTCGCCAGCGCGGTCCGGGTCTTCCAGGACCCCGCCCATGGGGCCGCCTCGCACTACGTGGTGCGCAAGGACGGACATGTGGCGCAGATGATCCGTGAGCTGGACGTGGCGTACCACGCGGGGAACCGGTCGTACAACGAACGCAGCGTCGGCATCGAGCACGAGGGCTTCGTGGACCGCCCCGGGGACCTCACCAAGGAGATGTACGAGTCGTCGGCGCGGCTGACGGCCGCGATATGCGGGCGGTACGGCATCCCCCTGGACCGCGAGCACATCATCGGGCATGTGGAGGTGCCCGGCACGGACCACACCGACCCCGGTCCGCACTGGGACTGGGACCGCTATCTGAAGCTGGTGCGGCGGGCCGCGACGACGAGGCCGGCGGAGCCCGCGAAGCCCTCGGGCTCCGGGGCCGCGTGATCCGGTCCTCGTAGCGGCCCCGGGGCTCAGGGCCTCGCAGCGGCCCCGGGCCTCAGCTGAGTCCGGCGGTCCTGGCGCGCTCCACCGCCGGGCCGATGGCGCGTGCGAGGTCCTCGACGTCCTGCCGTGCGGTGGTGTGGCCGAGCGAGAAGCGCAGGGTGCCCCGGGCCAGGTCGGGGTCGGTGCCGGTGGCCAGCAGGACGTGACTGGGCTGGGCGATCCCGGCGGTGCAGGCCGAACCGGTGGAGCACTCGATGCCCTGAGCGTCCAGCAGCAGCAGGAGCGAGTCGCCCTCGCAGCCGGGGAAGCCGAAGTGGGCGTTGGCCGGCAGGCGCCCGCCCGGGTCCGGGTCGCCGCCGAGGACGGCGTCCGGAACGGCCCGGCGCACGGCGGTGATCAGGTCGTCCCGGAGCGCGCCGACACGGTGCGCGAAGTCCTCGCGCCGCTCGGCCGCGAGCCGGCCGGCGACGGCGAACGCGGCGACGGCGGGCACGTCCAGGGTGCCGGAGCGCACATGGCGCTCCTGCCCGCCCCCGTGCAGCACGGGTACGGGGGTGTATTCGCGGCCCAGGAGCAGCGCGCCGATCCCGAACGGGCCGCCGATCTTGTGCCCGCTGACGGTCATCGCGGACAGCCCGGACCGTGCGAAGTCGACCTCCAGCTGGCCGAAGGCCTGTACCGCGTCGGCGTGCATGGGGATGCCGAACTCGCGGGCGATGGAAGCCAGTTCGCGTACCGGCATGACGGTGCCGATCTCGTTGTTGGCCCACATCACGGTGATCATCGCGATGTCGTCCGGGTTGCGCAGAACGGCCTCGCGCAGGTCCTCGGGGTGCACCCGCCCGTGGCGGTCGACGGGGAGGTATTCGACGGTCGCCCCCTCGTGCTCGGCGAGCCAGTCGACGGCGTCCAGGACGGCGTGGTGCTCGACGGGGCCGGCGAGGACCCTCGTGCGCCGGGGGTCGGCGTCGCGGCGGGCCCAGTAGAGGCCCTTCACCGCGAGATTGTCGGCCTCGGTGCCGCCGGAGGTGAGGACCACCTCGCTGGGGCGTGCGCCGAGGGCGTCGGCGAGGGTCTCTCTGGACTCCTCGACGGTACGGCGGGCCCGGCGCCCGGCGGCGTGCAGGGAGGACGCGTTGCCGGTGACGGCGAGCTGGGCGGTCATCGCCGCGATCGCCTCCGGAAGCATCGGAGTGGTCGCTGCGTGGTCGAGGTAGGCCATGGTGGGCTCGATTCTACGAGCCCCCGGCGGGACGGACGCCGGTGCGTCGCACACCGGCGTCCACGCACGGTCCGCGGACGGTGTGCGAGCGGTCCGCGGGCACTGCCCGGAGGGATGTACTCCGGTGATGCCCGGAGGGATCACGTCCGCCCGCGTCGGCCGCCGGATCGGGCCCCGGCCCCCGCAGCGGCACGCCGCCTCAGCCGCGCGGGGCCTTCGCCAGCTGGCGGGACTGGGCGACCAGGCGGTCCGCGCTGTCCCAGACCTCCGCGTCCTCCTCCAGGAAGCCCCCGGCGAGGTTGCGCGTGGTGATGGAGACCCGCAGCGGGCCCGGGGCCGGGCGGCAGCGGATGTGGGCGGTGAGCTCGACGGTCGGGGTCCAGCCCTTCAGGCCCAGCTCGAACGAGGTCGGCGGCAGCGCGTCGACGGTGAGCAGCAGGGACAGCGGGTCCGCGTCACGGCCGTCCGCCAGGCCGAACCAGCCGCGCATCTCGCCCCTGCCGGACGGCGCGCCGACGGCCCAGCCGACCGTCGCCGGGTCGAGCCTCATGTCGAGCCGCTCGGTGATCGCCCAGTTGCCGGGGATCGGGGCCGGGCCGTCGGCCGGGCCGAGGCAGTGCTCCCGGGGCGGCATGGCGGGCGGCTCGACCGACGTACGGACCTCGTCGGTGAGGGCGTCCAGGTCGCCGTAGGTGGCCAGGACCCGGATGCGCTCGACCTCGGTGCCGTCGTCCGCGAACTGGAAGAGGGAGGCCGAACCGGTGGAGAGGCCGCGGCCGGCCCGGACGACCTGGGTCCTGATCACCGCGGGGCCGGGCACGGAGGCGGTGAGGTAGTGCGCGGAGACCGAGAACGGGTCGGGGTGCGGCAGCGCGTCCCCCAGGGCACGGCCGAGCAGGGCCAGCAGATAGCCGCCGTTGACGGCGCCCATGATGGTCCAGCCCGCGGAGAGATCGGCGTCGTGGACGCCTTCCTCGCGGAGCGTGACAGCGGTGTCGCGGTCGAACTCGCTGTCCCCGATGGTCGCCTGCGTGGTCCGCGTGCTCTGCGCCGCCTGCGCTGCTGCCTGTGCCATGCCATGCACCGTACACCGATCGCATTACTGAGCGGTAGCTTTTGAGCTTCCCGTCAACCCGCCCCGCCGTCCTCGGCCGTGGCCGAACGCCGGTTGTAGGCGCGCGGGGCCCGCCAGTGGAAGCGCATCGCCAGCAGCCTCAGGGCGAACGCGGCGATCACCGCGGTACCGCTGGTGAACGCGTTGAGGATGTCGAAGCGGATGCACAGGACGACCATGGCGGCGCCGACGATCGCGGGCACCGCGTACAGGTCCCGGTCCCAGCGCAGCAGCGAGGGCACCTCATTGGCCAGCACGTCCCGCAGCACACCGCCGCCGACCGCGGTGGCCAGGCCGAGGGCCGCCGACGCGGTGAGGCCGAGGCCGTAGTCGTACGCCTTGACCGTCCCGGTGACACAGAACAGGCCGAGCCCCGCCGCGTCGAAGACGTTGACGCCGACCTGGATCCGCTCCACGTGGGGGTGCAGGAAGAACACCAGCACGGCGGCGAGCAGCGGCGTCGTGAAATAGCCGAGATCCGTGAAGGCGGCCGGCGGGATCGCGCCGATCATCACGTCACGGAACAGCCCTCCGCCCAGCGCGGTCACCTCGGCGAGCACCGCGATGCCGAAGACATCGAAGTTCTTGCGTACGGCGAGCAGTGCGCCGGAGATCGCGAAGACGAAGATCCCGGCGATGTCGAGCGCATGCTGGACGGAGGGCGTGAACAGTTCGTTGAGCACCGGGCAATTGTGCCGGTACTACCCCTTCGGACCGTCCTCCGCCGGTGCGGCGACGGGCGCTTCGGCCTGTCCCGGCACCTTCGCGGGCTTCTCCTCGGGGGCCTCCGGCGCGTCGCCCTCCGCGGTCTCCACCGCCTCGGCCGCCACCGTCTGCGTGCCGGTGACCGCGTCGATGCCCGTGGCCAGGGTCTGCTCGACCGTCCCGGCCTCGATCTCCGCCGTGAAGTGGCAGGCCACCTTGTGCCCGTCGCCGGTGTCCAGCAGCGGCGGGCGCTCCGTGGCGCACTTGGTCTCCTGCACCCACGGGCAGCGCGTGTGGAACCGGCAGCCGGCCGGCGGGTTCGCCGGGGAGGGCAGGTCGCCGTGGAGCAGGATCCGCTCGCGGCGGTCCTCGACCTCGGGGTCGGGCACCGGGACCGCCGACATCAGCGCCTTGGTGTACGGGTGCCGGGGCCCCGCGTACAGCGCGTCGCTCGGGGCCTCCTCGACGAGCCCGCCGAGGTACATCACCCCGATGACGTCCGAGATGTGCCGGACCACGGCGAGGTCGTGCGCGATGACCAGGTAGGTCAGACCCAGCGACTCCTGGAGCTCCTCCAGCAGGTTGATCACCTGCGCCTGGACCGACACGTCGAGCGCGGACACCGGCTCGTCGCAGATGATCACGTCCGGCTCCAGCACCAGCGCGCGGGCGATGCCGATGCGCTGGCGCTGGCCGCCGGAGAACTCGTGCGGGTAGCGGGACATCGCGTTGGACGGCAGGCCGACCCTGGCGAGGATGGACTCGATCTTCTCCCGGCGCTCCGCCTGGTCCTTGCCGATGCCGTGGGCGGCCATGCCCTCGGCGAGGATGGACTCGATGTTCTGCCGGGGGTTGAGGCTGCCCAGCGGGTCCTGGAAGACCATCTGGAGACGGCGGCGGAAGGCCCGCATCTCCTCGGCCGGCAGCTTCGCCAGGTCGGTGCCGTCGAAGACGACCCCGCCCTCGGTGATGTCGTTCAGCCGCAGCACCGCGCGGCCGAGCGTCGTCTTGCCGCAGCCCGACTCGCCCACCAGGCCGTACGTCTGACCGGCCTCGACGCTCAGCGAGACGCCGTCGACCGCGTAGACGTGACCCACCGTACGGTCGAAGAAGAGGCCCTTCTTGACCGGGAAGTGGACTTTGACGCCGTCCAGTTCGAGAAGGCTCATGCCGGGACCTCCGCCTTGGGCAGGACCGGGTTGACGCAGCGCACCTGGTGTCCGGCCGTGCGTGGTTCGGTCAGTTCGGGGGTGCCGGTGAGGCACTCCATCGTGTAGTGGTCGCACCGGGGTGCGAACGCGCAGCCGTCGGCCCAGGCGATCTTGTCGTTGATGGACCCGCGGATCGGGTTGAGCGGCTCGCCGCGCGGCGCGTCCAGCCGCGGGATGGAGCCGAGCAGCCCGTGCGCGTACGGGTGGGTGGGGTGGGCGAACAGCTCGCGGCGGCCCGCCGATTCCACCGCCCGTCCGGCGTAGAGGACGTTGACCTCGTCGCAGAGTCCGGCGACGACACCGAGGTCGTGCGTGATCATCAGCAGGGCGGTGCCCTCCTGGTCGACCAGTTCCTTCAGGAGCTCCAGGATCTGCGCCTGGATGGTCACGTCCAGGGCGGTCGTCGGCTCGTCGGCGATCAGCAGCCGGGGGGCGCAGGCGACCGCCATGGCGATCAGCGCCCGCTGGCGCATACCGCCGGAGAGCTGGTGCGGATACTCCTTGAGCCGCCGCGTCGGGTCGGGGATGCCGACCCGGTCGAGCAGCGACGCGGCCTCCTTGCGGGCCTTCTCGCCCTTCAGCCCGCGGTGGCGCTGAAGGATCTCGGTGACCTGGATGCCGATCGGGACGACCGGGTTCAGCGAGGAGAGCGGGTCCTGGAAGATCATGGCGAGCCGGCTGCCGCGCAGGTCGCGCAGCTGCCGCTCGTTCATGGTCAGCAGGTTCTGGCCGTCGAACTCGGCACGGCCGCCGACGCGCACGCCCTTGCGGGGCAGCAGGCCCATCAGGGCGAGCGAGGTGACGGACTTGCCGCAGCCCGACTCGCCGACCAGGCCCACGACCCGGCCCTGGTCGACCTCGAAGGAGACGCCGTCCACGGCCGTGGCGTCCTTGCGGCCACGCGCGGTGAAGGTGACGCTGAGTTCCTCAACGGAGAGCAGTGACATGGGACTTCAGCCTCGCAACTTCGGGTCGAGGGCTTCGCGCATGGCCTCGCCGAGCAGGGTGAAGCCGAGGGCGGTGATGATGATCCCGACGGCCGGATAGGCGGCCATCATCGGCTCGTTGTCGAAGAAGCGCTGCGCCTGTGAGAGCATCACGCCCCACTCGGGAACGGCCGGGTCGGGGTTGCCGAGCCCCAGGTAGGACAGGGCCGCGGCCTCGATGATCGCGGTGGCCAGACTCAGGGTGGCCTGGACGATCACGGGGCTCAGCGAGTTCGGCAGGATCTGGGTGAGCACGATCCGCTTGCGCCGGATGCCGACCGCCTTCGCGGCGAGCACGTAGTCGGCGCCGCCCTGGACGAGCATCGAACCGCGCAGCAGGCGGGCGAAGATGGGGATCTGGACCACACCCACGGCGATCATCACGGTGGTCAGCGACTGGCCGAGCACGGCGGCGATGGAGACGGCGAGCAGCAGCGAGGGCAGCGACAGCATGATGTCGGTGCAGCGCATGATCACGGTGTCGACGCGCTGCCCGGCCTTGCCGCCGAGGGTGGCGGCGGCTCCGGAGAGCACACCGACCACGGCGCCGACGATCAGGCCGATGAGCATGGAGACGACACCGACGAGCAGCGTCTGCCGGGCCCCGACGAGCCAGCGGGAGAACATGTCCCGTCCCAGGTGATCCAGGCCGAACCAGTTCTCGCCGCGCATGCCGACGAACTTGCCCTGGTTGGGGAAGACCTCGCTGCGCCAGTTCTGCGCGGTGGCGCCGTGCGGGGCCAGCATCGGCCCGACGACGGCGACGAGGACGAACACGGCGATGATCACCGCGCCGATGATCGCCATCTTGCTGGAGCGCATCCGGCGGAACGCCTCGCGCCACAGGCTCGTTCCGGCGACCGTCTCGGAGCTCTGGGTCAGCTCGGCGAGACGGTCGATCTTGTCTGCCTTGTTGGTCAGGATCGTCACGTCAGTGCACCCGCACTCTCGGGTCGATGATGCTGTACGCGAGGTCGACCAGCAGGTTGATCAGCACGTACACCATCGCGATGAAGAGAATGAACCCGACGAGCACCGGGTAGTCGCGCCCGTCGATCGCGGTACGGATGAAGGATCCGATGCCGCCGAAGTCGAAGACGGACTCGGTGAGCACCGCACCGGACAGCAGGCTGCCGGTCAGCAGGCCGACCGCGGTGATCACGGGCAGCAGGGCGTTGCGCAGCACATGGCGGCCACGCACGACGCGCTTGTCCAGGCCCTTGGACTCGGCGGTGCGGATGTAGTCCTCGCCGAGCACCTCCAGGACGCTGGCGCGGGTCATCCGGACGATGACGGCGAGCGGGATCGAGGCCAGCGCGACGGCGGGCAGGATCAAGTGCATGATCGCGTCCCAGCTCGCGTCGAACTCACCGGTCAGCAGGCCGTCCAGGACGGAGAATCCGGTGATGTCGGTGGCGTTGAGTCCGGTGGTGAGCCGGCCCTGGCTCGGGAACCAGCCCAGCTCCACGGAGAAGATCCCGCGCAGCAGCATCGCCAGGAAGAAGACCGGGATGCAGATGCCGAGCAGTGATCCGGAGACGGAGGCGACGTCCAGCCAGCCGCCGCGGTGCTTGGCCGCCAGGTAGCCCATCGGGATGCCCACGACCACGGCGATCAGGATCGCGGCGACGCTGAGCTCCACGGTGGCCGGGAAGCGAAGGGTGAATTCGTCCCACACCGGCTGGCCGGTCTGGGTGGAGGTTCCGAGGTCGAGCTCGAAGATGCGCTTGAGGAACCGCCAGTACTGGACGTGCACCGGCTCGTCGAGCCCGAGTGCCCGGTTGATTCTCGCTACTTCGGCTTCGGTCGCCCGCTCGCCCAGGATCGCTGACGCGGGTCCGCCGGGCAGTCGGTTCAGCCAGAGGAACAGCAGGACCGACAGGCCGAGCAGGGTGGGAATGAGCTGGAGAAGTCTTCTTACGACGAGTCGCAGCACCCCGCATGCCCCTTTCTCACGTGCATCGATGCGGGTCCGCCCGGCCACCTGGTTGCTGTGGCCGGGCGGACCCGCTGGTGTGCGATTACTTGAAGGAGACCTCGGCGAAGTTCTCCTGTGTCAGCGGGGAGACCTTCGGCGGGTTGACGTTCTTGGCGAACGCGATGGCCGGGGGCGACGACGAGAGCGGCACGCCCGGGACGTACTCCGCGATCGCCTCGTTGGCCTTCTTGTAGGCCTCGGTGCGGGCGGCGGAGTCGACGACCTTGGAGGCGGCGTTCACGGCGTCGAAGACCTTCTGGTCCTTGAAGCCCCACTGCTTGTCGGGCCCGGCGAACCAGGTGCCGATGAAGTTGTAGCCGTCGTTGAAGTCACCGGTCCAGCCGAGCATGTGCAGGGCGCAGGAGCCCGCCTCGGTGGCGTCCAGGTAGTCCGGGGCCCACTTCATGGCCTTCGGGACGATGGTGATGCCGGCCTTCTCCAGGTCGGCCTTCATCAGCTCGAACATGTCCTGCGGGGCAGGCATGTACGGGCGGGTGACCTCGGTCGGGTAGCAGAAGTCGATCTTCAGCTTCTCCTCGCCGGCCTGCTTGAGGAGGTTCTTCGCCCGGGCGGTGTCGAACGGGTACGTCTTCACCTTGTCCGAGAAGCCGGCGACCGTGTCGGGCATGAACTGGTTCGCGACCTTGCCGCCTTCGGGCAGCTGGGTCTTGACAAGGTTCTCGCGGTCGATGGCGTGCGTGATGGCCTGACGGACCTCGGGCTTCTTCAGCGCCGGGTTCGCCGACTGGCTCATGCCGAGGTAGAAGATGTTGAAGACGTCACGGGTCGGGACCTCGTAACCCTCCTTCTCCAGCGTGGTCACATCGGCCGGCGCGACCAGGTCGTAGCCGTCGATGTCACCCGCCTGGAGCGCCTGGCGGCGGGTCTCCTCGGTGGAGATGGTGCGGAAGACCAGGTTCTTCACCTTGGCCTTGGCACCCCAGTAGTCGTCGAAGCGCTGCAGGGAGACTTCCTTGTTCCCCTTGTTCCACTTCGTGATCTTGTACGGGCCGGTGCCGGCGACCGTGCCGGCCTCCTGGCTGTACTTGGGGTACGTGATCGCGTCGCCCTTGGCGGTCGCGTCCTGCTTCTCGTACTCCTTGATGGCCTTCGGCGAGTGGATCGCGAGCGCCTGGAGGGAGAATCCGCCCGGCAGGTTCGCCGAGGGCTCGTTCACCTCGATGACGGCCGTGTTCTCGTCCTTGGCGGTGCAGGACTTGTAGTTGGGCTTGGGCGCCTCGGCGTCCTCGTTCTTCGCGAACCCGCCCATGATGGTCTGCCAGTAGTAGGAGACCGCGCTGGACTGGTACGTGCCCTTCCAGTTGAACCAGTGGTCGTAGTTCGCGCAGACCGCGGCGGCGTTGAACGCCTCGCCGTCGTGGAACTTCACGTTCTGGCGCAGGTTGAACGTCCAGACCTTGCCGGCCTTGTCGCTCTCCCACTTCTCGGCGAGACCGCCGACGAGCTTGCTGCCGCCGGGCTCGTGCTCCAGGAGCGCCTCGAAGGCCTGACGGGTGACGCGGAACGTCTCGCCGTCGCTCGCGAGGGCCGGGTCGAGGGAACCGGGGTCACCAGCTCCGGCGAAGACGAAGGTGTCCTTGTCGCCCCCCTTGGAGCCGCCCTCGTCCCGCTCGCTGGAACAGCCCGTGGCGATCAGACCGACAGCGACCGCTGTCGTGATCGCCCGGACTGCCCGGGACTTGAATATTCGCATGGGTCCACCCCTGGTTCGCCATGTTGTGAGGTTTGATGGCCGCACACTACAGACGGTGCCCACTGCAAGAGAACAGTCCGGATAGCGGTGAGACCTAGTCGAGACCCGGACAGTAAACAAACCGTCCAGTTCCGGGACATCCTCGCGTGGGAATCCAACAAGCCGGACATCAAGGGGTGTTCGACGCACGGTGACCGAACGTCGCGCTCGTCGCGGTTCAGCGGGGGCGGTGCGGGTATCCGTAGCCGGGCACGGCGGCGGGCGGCGGGCCGGCCGGTGCGTGCGCCTCACGGTCGTAGAACGGGCGGGAGTTGGCGCGCAGCCACATCGCGACCGGGTCGTACTCGTCGGACATGGCGACGGTGGAGACGGGCAGCCCCTCGGGGACCGCGCCGATCGACTGCCGCATCATCTCGCGCACCGAGTCGACGGAGGCGCGGCCCGTGTCGTAGAGATCGAGGCCGATCGCGAGGTACGGAACACCCACGGCGGGATGCACCCAGGCACGGCGCAACGAGCGGACCGCCGGGGTGCGGTGGGCGTTCTGCGTGAGCAGCGCGTAGAACTGGGGGATGTCGACGGCGGGATCGGAGAGCCGCAGGGGGCCGGCGGGCAGCCGGTCGAGGCCGGTGGCGATGCGGCGCAGGTCCAGCCAGGGAATGCCGACGCCACCGCCCGGGGCGTGCGGGTTGAGCCAGATTCCCCAGCGGTCGGGGAACAGGGCGCGGGCGATGTCGCGGCCGGTGACGAGCTCGTGGGCCCGGTTCCAGCCGCTGGCGGAGAGCTCCTGGGCGGAGGTCACGCACGGGGCGTACCCCTGGCCGTCGATCTCCATGTTCCCGTACTGGGCGTCCGGCGAACCGGCCGTGCCGTGCCAGAGGAGCATCCAGATCCGGCCGTCGGCGAGGGCCGCCAGCAGCGCCTCGTAGGCGTCGTAGCGCCCGGGGGTCACCTGGCGCAGCATGTGCTCGACCTGTCCGGCCGCCGCAGTGCCTGCACTCACCCTGTGTTCCGCCCCTCATCGATCCGCTGTGTCGCGTCGCCGCTCCCGGGCACACGGGAGCGACCCCGCCATCAAACCAGCTTATGCGCCGCCGCTGACACCGACTTGACGCCAAGGGTTGACGTCGCCACCCGGCAACGACGGTTGACCCCGGCCCCGGGAGCGGCCGGCACCCTCGCCGGCGGTGCGGTCAGTGCCCCTCACGCCGGTAGAACGGCCGGACCTTCTCCCGCATCCAGTCGCCGACGAGGTCCTGGGCCACATCGAGCAGGACCAGGTTGACGGGCCACGGCACCTGGACCCGGCCCAGCGCCCGGCCCAGCGCGTCCATCGGGGCGCTCTGTCCCGCGCCGTCCCAGGTGGCGAGCTCGACGCCGATGAAGAGGACGGGGTCGCCGCCCTCGATGCTGGCGAGCGTCCGGCGGGCGGTGCTCACCACGCCGCTCTCCTGGAACTCCCCGGCCGCGGCGGCGAGGAAGTCGACGGGTTCCTCCTGCCAGTCGGGCTCGAACAGACGGACCCGGGCGCCGCCGGCGGGCCCGTCCAGGGGCGTACGGCCGGCCCGGCAGAGCTCGGCGACGGCGGGCGGCGGCAGTGGCACGCCGACCGCGCCGCCCGGGTTCACGGCTATCCCGACCTGCGGCGGCAGTCCGCGGGCGAAGTCCCGGGCGGGCGCCACGGTGAAGGACATCCGGGTGCCGACGCAGCCGAGGAACTGCGCTTCGGAGCTGAACACGGGGACGTGGGCGACGCCGTCGATCTCCATCATCGGCAGGTCGAGATCGGGGCTTTCGGGGCCGCCGCCGTTGGGCAGCGGCACCCAGAGCGCGCTGCGGCCGAGCACCTCGACGAGCCGGCCGCCCGCCTCCGGGACTCCGATCGAGGCGGCGAGCACCTCTTCGAGCTCATTGGCCGGCCATCCCTGGTGCGGATGCGTCTGTGCCGGTACCGGAATGTCCACTGCCCCTGTGTCCCTCTCTCGACCGTGCGTTCCGGCGGAAACCCTAGCCTCCCGGGTCCACCGCCCGGCGGTGAGCCCGGCGGCGTCCGGCGGTGAGCCTGTCGGCGTGCCCGGCGGCGTCCGGCGGTGAGCCTGTCGGCGTGCCCGGCGGCGTCCGGCGGCGAGCCCGGCGGCGTCCGGCAGCCGGACGGCCCGGCGGGCGCCCGGTGGCCGTGCGTCCGCGTACGGGGCCCGCGCGTGACGCCCGCGCCGCCCGGCCCCGCACGCCCCGCGAGCCCTACTCCTCCGCGAACGAGATCCGGCCGAGCACCCCCGCCGCCTCACGGTCCAGCAGCACCGCCGAGGCGCATCCCGGGGGCAGCAGACCCCGCTCCGTGTCGTGCAGCAGCCGGCCGACCGAGCGCCGGTGCCGGGCGAAGGCGTATCCGGAGACGCCCCGGCCGCGCTCGCGCTGTCCTTCCCGCGCCACCTCGGGCGTGACGTCGAGCAGGACGAGGTGGAGGGTGCGGGCCCGCCGCCGGGCGTCCCGGGCCAGCCAGCGGCGCACCCAGGCCTGTGTGCCGCAGTCGTGCACCACGACGGACTCACCGGAGCGCAGTACCCGCCACAGCCCGTAGTAGTGGGCCACCCGGACCAGCGGGCGGTAGAGGGCGTACGGGAGTAAGCGGGGCAGGGCCCCGGCCCAGGTGTCCCGGGTGTCCTGGGAATCGATGGCGCGGTCCGTGACGGCCCGCCGGATCAGTGTCGACTTTCCGCTTCCGGGCAGCCCGGAGACCACCACGAGATCGCCGGACGCGAAGTCCAGGCTGTGCGGGCTGCGCCCGGCGCGCCCCCGGAGGTCACGCACCACCGGCGCGTGCGTGCCCAGCATTTCCCGGGCGGGTGCGCCCGGCTGCGCGGGCATCGCGCCGTGCGCGACCCCCGCGGTCGTCGCGTACCGCTGCAAGTCCATCGCCCTCCCCCTGTCGGGTCACCCACACCTGCCCAAGAAGTGTAAAGAAAAGGTAATGCGGCACAACCGGGCCTGCGGCCCGTGTCGGTGGGAGACCGGACGCCCCACTCTTCCGCAAGGCGTGCGATGATGACCCCGCCAACTGCATACCGGCCGTTTGAATCCGCGCGGGAGAGTTCCGGTCACTGTGTGTGCCGGGCGCCGAAGGAGCAAGTTCCTCCCTTGAATCTCTCAGGCCCCGTACCGCGTGGATGAGGCAGATCTGAAAAGCGAGCCGCCCGGCGGCTCCACCCAAGGTGCAAGCCGAACCCGGCGAGGGCTGACCCCTTCAGGGCCTTTCGGCGAACCTCTCAGGTTCCGATGACAGATGGGGAGGGATCGTCCTCTGTCGTCATGCCCTGGAGCCGAATCCATGAGCAACGCCCCCCGTCTCACCGCCCTCGACGCCCTGCATCGTTCGCTGGGCGCCACCATGACCGACTTCGCCGGCTGGGACATGCCGCTGCGGTACGCGAGCGAGCGCGACGAGCACAACGCCGTACGCACCCGGGCGGGTCTCTTCGACCTGTCCCACATGGGTGAGATCACGGTCACCGGGCCGCAGGCCGCCGCCTTCCTGAGCTACGCGCTGGTGGGCAACATCGCCACCGTCGGCGCCGGCCGCGCCCGCTACACGATGATCGTCGGGAGCGACGGCGGCATCCTGGACGACCTGATCGTCTACCGGCTGGGCGAGACCGAGTACATGGTCGTCGCCAACGCGGGCAACGCGCAGACCGTGCTGGACGCGCTGCGGGACCGGGTGGCCGGTTTCGACGCCGAGGTGCGTGACGACCGGGACGCGTACGCGCTGCTCGCCGTGCAGGGCCCGGAGTCGCCCGCGATCATGAAGGCCGTCACGGACGCCGACCTGGACGGGCTGAAGTACTACGCGGGCCTGCCCGGCACGGTCGCCGGGGTGCCCGCGCTGATCGCCCGTACCGGCTACACCGGCGAGGACGGCTTCGAGCTGTTCGTGGCCCCCGAGCACGCCGAGCAGCTGTGGCGGGCGCTCACCGAGGCCGGTGCGGCGCACGGTCTGATCCCCTGCGGGCTCTCCTGCCGCGACACGCTGCGCCTGGAGGCGGGCATGCCGCTGTACGGGCACGAGCTGACGACCGCGCTGACCCCGTTCGACGCGGGCCTGGGCCGGGTCGTGAAGTTCGAGAAGGAGGGCGACTTCGTCGGGCGCGAGGCCCTCGTGGCCGCCGCCGCCCGCGCCGAGACCGCCCCGCCCCGCAAGCTCGTCGGTCTGATCGCCGAGGGCCGCCGGGTCCCGCGCGCCGGATTCCAGGTCGTCGCGGGCGGCGAGGTGATCGGCGAGGTCACCTCCGGCGCCCCGTCACCCACCCTGGGCAGGCCGATCGCCATGGCGTACGTGGACGCGGCGTTCGCCGCGCCCGGCACCGAGGGCGTCGGCGTGGACATCCGCGGCACGCACGAGCCGTACGAGGTCGTCGCGCTGCCGTTCTACAAGCGCGAGAAGTGACATCCCGGGCATCACGCCGCCCCGGAAGTGACGTATTCGCGTCTCACACCGTAAGACCACCGTTCATCAGCACTCCCCCGCGTACAGGAGAATTCAGGTCATGAGCAACCCCCAGCAGCTGCGGTACAGCAAGGAGCACGAGTGGCTGTCGGCCGTCGAGGACGGTGTGGCCACGATCGGGATCACCGAGTACGCGGCCAACGCGCTCGGTGACGTCGTCTACGCGCAGCTCCCCGAGGTCGGCGAAACGGTGACCGCGGGCGAGACCTGCGGCGAGCTGGAGTCGACCAAGTCGGTCAGCGACCTGTACTCCCCCATCACGGGTGAGGTCGTCGCGGCGAACCAGGACGTCGTGGACGACCCGTCGCTGGTGAACTCCGCTCCGTTCGAGGGCGGCTGGCTGTTCAAGGTACGGGTGGCGGAGGAGCCGGACGACCTGCTCTCCGCCGACGAATACACCGCGTTCTCCGGCAACTGAGACCCTAGGGATCCCCTGATGTCGCTTCTCAACTCCTCCCTCCACGAGCTGGACCCGGACGTCGCCGCAGCCGTCGACGCCGAGCTCCACCGTCAGCAGTCCACCCTCGAAATGATCGCCTCGGAGAACTTCGCTCCGGTCGCCGTCATGGAGGCCCAGGGCTCCGTCCTCACCAACAAGTACGCCGAGGGCTACCCCGGCCGGCGCTACTACGGCGGCTGTGAGCACGTCGACGTGGTCGAGCAGATCGCGATCGACCGGATCAAGGCCCTGTTCGGCGCCGAGGCCGCGAACGTCCAGCCGCACTCCGGTGCGCAGGCGAACGCCGCCGCGATGTTCGCGCTGCTGAAGCCGGGCGACACGATCATGGGCCTGAACCTGGCCCACGGCGGTCACCTGACCCACGGCATGAAGATCAACTTCTCCGGCAAGCTCTACAACGTGGTCCCGTACCACGTCGACGACACCGGCACCGTGGACATGGCCGAGGTCGAGCGCCTGGCCAAGGAGACCAAGCCGAAGCTGATCGTCGCGGGCTGGTCCGCCTACCCGCGCCAGCTCGACTTCGCCGCCTTCCGCCGCATCGCGGACGAGGTCGGCGCGTACCTGATGGTCGACATGGCGCACTTCGCGGGCCTGGTGGCCGCGGGTCTGCACCCCAACCCGGTGCCGCACGCCCATGTCGTCACGACCACCACGCACAAGACCCTCGGCGGTCCCCGCGGTGGCGTCATCCTGTCGACGCAGGAGCTCGCCAAGAAGATCAACTCGGCGGTCTTCCCCGGTCAGCAGGGTGGCCCGCTGGAGCACGTGATCGCCGCCAAGGCGGTCTCGTTCAAGGTCGCGGCGACCGAGGAGTTCAAGGAGCGCCAGCAGCGCACCCTGGACGGCGCCCGCATCCTCGCCGAGCGCCTGGTGCAGCCGGACGTCACCGAGGTCGGCGTCTCCGTCCTGTCCGGCGGCACGGACGTGCACCTGGTCCTCGTCGACCTGCGCAACTCCGAGCTGGACGGCCAGCAGGCCGAGGACCGCCTCCACGAGGTCGGCATCACGGTCAACCGGAACGCCGTCCCGAACGACCCGCGGCCGCCGATGGTCACCTCGGGTCTGCGGATCGGCACCCCGGCCCTGGCGACCCGCGGTTTCCGGAACGAGGACTTCACCGAGGTTGCGGAGATCATCGCCGCCGCGCTGAAGCCGTCGTACGACGCCGCCGGCCTGAAGGCCCGCGTCACGGCACTTGCCGAGAAGTTCCCGCTGTACCCCGGTCTGAAGTAGTCCGGAAGCAGTTCGCACGTTTCGGGCGGGGCACCGCGCACACTGGACAGTGAGCGCGGTGCCCCCACCCTTGTCCTCGCTCTTCGGGCCGACCCGGCCCGTACCGCACCACCCGGCAGACAACGGCGTCTTCCCACCCTTAGGAGTCATCCCGTGGCCATCTCGGTCTTCGACCTGTTCTCGGTCGGTATCGGCCCGTCCAGCTCCCACACGGTGGGACCGATGCGCGCCGCCCGGATGTTCGCGCGCCGCCTCAAGAACGAGGGCCTGCTGGCCCACACCGCCTCGATACGGGCCGAGCTGTACGGTTCGCTCGGCGCGACCGGCCACGGGCACGGCACGCCCAAGGCGGTCCTGCTCGGCCTGGAGGGCGAGTCGCCCCGCACCGTCGATGTGGAGTCCGCCGACGCCCGCGTCGAGCAGATCCGCACCACCGGCCGGATCAACCTGCTCGGGGCGCACGAGATCCCCTTCGACGCCGACGAGCAGCTGATCCTGCACCGCCGCAAGGCCCTGCCGTACCACGCCAACGGCATGACGATCTTCGCGTACGACCACGAGGGCGCCCCGCTCCTGGAGAAGACCTACTACTCCGTCGGCGGCGGCTTCGTCGTGGACGAGGACGCGGTCCAGGGCGAGAACCCGATCGTCCCGGACGACACCGCCCTCAAGCACCCCTTCCGCACCGGTGACGAGCTGCTGCGGCTCTCCGGCGAAACCGGCCTGTCCATCTCCTCGCTGATGCTGGAGAACGAGAAGGCCTGGCGCACCGAGGACGAGATCCGCTCGGGTCTGCTGGACATCTGGCGCGTCATGCAGGCCTGTGTCTCGCGCGGCATGTCCCGCGAGGGCATCCTCCCCGGCGGCCTGAAGGTCCGCCGCCGCGCCGCGAACTCCGCCCGCCAGCTGCGCGCCGAGGGCGACCCGCAGGCCCACGCGATGGAGTGGATCACCCTCTACGCGATGGCGGTCAACGAGGAGAACGCGGCGGGCGGCCGTGTCGTCACGGCGCCCACCAACGGCGCCGCGGGCATCATCCCCGCCGTCCTGCACTACTACATGAACTTCGCGGCCGGCGGCTGCACCGAGGCCGAGAAGGAGGACAGCGTCGTCCGCTTCCTGCTCGCCGCCGGGGCCATCGGCATGCTCTTCAAGGAGAACGCCTCCATCTCCGGCGCCGAGGTCGGCTGCCAGGGCGAGGTCGGCTCCGCCTGCTCCATGGCCGCGGGCGCGCTGGCCGAGGTCCTCGGCGGCTCCCCCGAGCAGGTCGAGAACGCCGCCGAGATCGGCATGGAACACAACCTCGGCCTGACCTGCGACCCGGTCGGCGGCCTGGTCCAGATCCCGTGCATCGAGCGCAACGGCATGGCGGCCGTCAAGGCGGTCACCGCGGCGAAGATGGCGCTGCGCGGCGACGGCAGCCACAAGGTCTCCCTCGACAAGGTCATCAAGACCATGAAGGAGACGGGCGCCGACATGAGCGTCAAGTACAAGGAGACGGCGCGCGGCGGGCTCGCGGTGAACATCATCGAGTGCTAGGCACATAGGCCCTGACCAGCGGCTTTTCGTTTTTCGGCGCTGTCGGGGCCTGCCCTGCCCACGCGTCCCTTCGCCTCGCTCTTGAAGTGTCTGCTCGGAGGTGCGGGGACGCCCTGTGACGTGCGTGGGTGACGGTGAACGACTTCGCCGTGGTCCGCCCGGCTCTCCGGTCGATGCAGGGGGACGGTCCGTTGCCTGCGGCTGGCTGGAAGCCACTGCCTGACCTTGCACCAGGTGTGATCTCAGTTACCTTCGGGGGGACTGAATGGAGAACCGCGATGATTCGAGGCTGGGAAGCCGATCCCTCTTCGCCACTGGTGCGCCGCCTGGGTAAATCCCCCGCCGAGCTCGGGACCACGGGCGGCGAGCAGGGGTGCCCGGACGTCTGGGAACTGGAGAACGGGGACATCGCCGTCGTTGGCCGCGACCTCACTGATTCCTACCTGCCGAGTCTTCCCCCGGGGCTCGTCGTCGCCCCGGACGAGCGGATCGTCGTCATCCCCCGCAGGACGGCCGCTGCGGCGAAGGCAGACCTGCCCGATGCTTAGCCCACAGGCCGACGGCCCAGGCCGGCGCCTCGGACTTGACGCCTGTTCCGAGGGTTTCGGTCGCCAGTTCTGACGCTCCGGCTCCGCGGGGTTCCGAAAACCCGAACGTCAAGGAGACGGCGCGGGGCGGGCTCGCGGTGAACGGCATCGGGTGCTGAGCGAGGGGCCCTGACCTGTGGCTTCATGTCCGCGGTGCGGTCGGGGCCCCTCGGTGGCCGGTGGCGGGGAGGTCCCCGCGATATCCCTGAGAAGTCCCTGCCGGGGGTCAGGCCGCGCAGTGGGGCGGGGCCGCCGTGGAAGTCGACCATCTCGGAGAAGAGTTCCCCGATGTCCAGGGGATGGCCCGCCGCCGCCCCCTTGGCCTCGGCGCGGGCGCGGTGCAGGTTGGGTACCCGGCGTTCGCTGTCCAGGAGGTGGGCGAACGGGGTCGGGGCCGCCTCGCGTGTGATCCCAAGCGGGGTGAGTCCTGCGGCGATGCCGTCGGCGGCCGGGCGCTGGACGTACCGCGGATAGGACTCGGTGGTGTCGAGGAGTTCGGGACCGCCGACCGGGCCGTGACCGGGAACCACGATGCGGGGCGAGAGGGCGCGCAGCCGCTCGATGACGGAGATCGACCCGGCGACTGACCCGGTGAGGCAGAACGGTGTGGCTCCGGACATCACCACGTCGCCGGTGAACAGGACGCGCTGGTCCGGCTACCGCGGCCATTCCGGACCCCCGCCGCTTCGCGGACACGAGACCGCGGCCGGACACGGAATGGCACCGTCCGGCCACCGGGGGGGGGGAGGGACGGAAGCAGTACTGGAGCGGGCACCGGGAGAGCCGGCCCCTCTCCGGGACGGTGCCGCCGCACTCGTCGCGCACCGCGGCCACCGCCGGAGCGCCCGGTCGCCGCACACCCCGAATACGGCGCGCCGAATACCCGTCGGCCTTCTTTGAACGCCTCCGACCGCACCGTCGGCCGGGGGTTCCGCGCCCCCTCCCTCCGGTCTTCGATTTCGGGGTAGGAGCACCATGGGCGAACCGGGGAGGGCGGGCCTCCCGGTCCCCCGCCCCGGGAGTCCGCTTCCGTCGCGGCAACACCACCGTGGTCCGGGCGTAACGCGGGTTCGGCTGGATATCGCCGGCGGCCCGTCGACGCTTCCGCGGCGATCACCGGGCCGCCGAATCGAGCAAGTGGCCGATACCCGCTCATCGGCCCCGATGTTCGCGGGCCGGACCTCCGGCGCGCTCCGGACACCCGCGGGGCCCGAGGCGCGCCACCCCCTGCCGCACCCCGTCGGCGGGACGAGGGGGACACGTCTTCCATCGTGCTCAATGCGCCCTCGGTCGCGGACCGGAGGGCGGCCGGTCAGTAGCCTGATCATGGACGGCCTGTTACCGGCGGGCGTCCCTCGCTGTTTCGCCCGTTGCCCCCCCCCACGACCAATTCAGGAGCCGTACCGTGGACGTGCCCTTCGCCATCGACCCGGCCGGGAGCGACATTCCCGGCGAGGGCGCACGGCTCCGCGCGGCCGGACCCGCGACTCCCGTGACCCTGCCCGGCGGGGTCACCGCCTGGGCCGTCAGCCATCACTCGCTGATCAAACAGCTCCTCACCGACGACCGGGTGAGCAAGGACCCCCGCGCGCACTGGCCCACCTGGCAGCGGGGGGAGATCACCCCCGACTCCTGGCTGCACACCTGGCTCGGCGTGGTCAACATGTTCACGGCGTACGGGCAGGACCACCGGCGGCTGCGCAAACTCGTCGCACCGGCGTTCACCGCCCGCCGCACCGAGGAGCTGGCCGGTGACATCGAGAAGGTGGCCGGGCGGCTGCTCGACTCCATGGCCGCCGAGCCGCCCGGCCGGACGGTGGATCTGCGCGCCCGGTACGCGCACCCGCTGCCGATGCAGGTCATGTGCCGGCTCTTCGGGATCCCCGAAGGGCTGCGGCCCCGTACCGCGGCGGTCATCGCCCGCATCTTCGACACCGACATCGGCCCGGAGGAGGCCGCGTCCACCTGGCAGGAGATCCAGGACGTACTGCGCGAACTGGTCGCGCTCAAGCGCCCCGACCCCGGCGACGACATGACCAGCGTCCTCATCTCCGCCCGGGACGAGGGCGGCGCCCGGCTGAGCGAGGAGGAGCTGATGCACACGCTGTGGCTCGTGATCTCCGCCGGGTTCGAGACCACCGTGAACCTCATCGGCAACGCGGTCCACGCGCTGCTCACCCATCCCGAGCAGCTCCGGCTCGTCGTCGCGGGCGAGGCTTCGTGGAGCGATGTCGTCGAGGAGACCCTGCGCTGGGCACCGAGCGTGGCCAGTCTGCCGCTGCGCTTCGCCGTGGACGACATCCCGCTGCCCGACGGCCGCACGATCCGCCGCGGCGAGGCGATCCTCCCCGCCTACGCCGCGGCGGGCCGGGACCCCGCACAGCACGGGGCGGACGCCGGCTCGTTCGACATCACCCGGCCCGCGCAGGGGCATCTGGCGTTCGGTCACGGTGTGCACATGTGTGTCGGCGCGCCCCTGGCCCGCCTCGAAGCACGCATCGCCCTGCCGGCCCTCTTCGAGCGGTTCCCGGGTCTGGCGCTCGCCGGGGGGCCGCAGGACCTGGTGCCCCTGGAGTCGTTCATCTCGAACGGGTTCCGGGCACTGCCCGTTGTCCTGTGACCGCCCGGCGGACCGGGGGTGCTCAGCGGGGCGGGTGTGCTCAGCGGGGCGGGTGCTGCGCCGCGGAATCCCGCCGCGCCGCACGGCGCCCGCGCACCGCTGACGCCAACTCGCCCAGCAGCGCCTCGGTCCGCTCCCATCCGACACAGGCGTCGGTCACGCTCTGTCCGTACGTCAGGGTGTCGAGGGGGCCCGGCTCCTGGCGCCCCTCCCGCAGGAAGCTCTCCACCATCAGCCCGGCGATCCCCTCCTCGCCCCCGGCGATCCGCTCCGCGATCTCGACGACGACCTCCGCCTGCCGGTGGTGGTCCTTGCCGCTGTTGGCGTGGCTGGCGTCGATGACCAGCCGTTCGCGCATCCCCGCTCCGGCCAGCACCGCCAGGGCGTCGCGGACGTCCTGGGGGCCGTAGTTGGGGCCGCCGCGCCCACCGCGCAGGATGACGTGGCAGTCGGGGTTGCCGCTCGTGGAGACGATGGAGCCGCGGCCCTGTTCGTCGAGGCCGAAGAAGACGTGCTCGCCCGCGGCGGCGCGGCATCCGTCGACGGCGGGCTGCACGACGCCGTCGGTCGCGTTCTTGAAGCCCACGGGCATCGACAGGCCCGAGGCCAGCTGGCGGTGCACCTGGCTCTCGGGGGTACGCGCGCCGATCGCGCCCCAGGTCACCGCGTCCGCGATGTACTGCGGGCTGTTCGGCTCCAGGAACTCGCAGCCCACCGGCAGTCCGGTGTCGAGCACATCGAGCAGCACCTGGCGGGCGGTCCGCAGCCCGTGCTGGACATCGTGCGTCCCGTCCAGGTGCGGGTCGTTGATGAGGCCCTTCCACCCGAGCGTCGTGCGCGGCTTCTCGAAGTACACCCGCATCACCACGCAGAGGTCGTCGGCGAGCGGCGCGACGGCGGCGGCGAGGCGCTGTGCGTACTCCCGGGCGGCGGCCGGGTCATGGACGGAGCACGGGCCGACGACCACCAGCAGGCGGTCGTCCTCCCCGGCGAGCACATCCCTGACGGCGCGTCGGCCGTCCTGGACCAGAGCGGCGCGGGCAGGCCCCAGCGGCAGGTCCGCGAGCAGGGCGGACGGGGCGATCAGGGGCTGGAAACCGGTGACGCGCAGATCGTTGGTGCGCGGCGCGTCGGTGCGGGGGCGGCCCGTCGTGGGCGTGGTCATGGGGTGATCCTGTCTCTGTGCCGAGGCAGGGTCCCGGTCCCGCGGTGCTACGTCCGCATCACCCGCCACCAGCCGCCTCAACGACGAAAAGGCAGAGACGAACGTCTCTGCCCTGCTGGCTCCGGGTGCTCGGTCGGTGATCAGCGCATGTGACCACCGACTCCACCCGGAGCCGGCGTAAAGCGCGGATACCACCCGAACAACGTAGACATGCGGAGGACCATAACACGAGCCGGGGTTCACCCGCCCCGGGATCCGTCGGCACTCCCGGAGGTTCACCAACTGCTCATTGCCGTTCAGACGTTCGCGATGATCAAGCAGTTTCGGTCACAAATAGGGTTCCCACAAACACGTACAAGGGGTTGACTGGGGCTCACGCATGGTGACGCGGTCGCCCCCACCGGCACGCGGAACCGGCTCCGATGCCCCGGCCCCCGGCGGAGGAAAGAGGACAGCGATGACCGCCCCACCTCGCACGGTGACCCTTTGGCCACGGCCGGAGGACGCCCGGCGCGCCCCCGCTCACCGAGTCGGATCCATGCGCGATCACGAGATATTCCCGCTCGCATCGTTCACCCGTTCCGTTTCGACGAGGGGCACCAATGAGCCAGATCGCCTTACCGACGTTTCATATGCCGTTCAAGAGCACAGGGTGCAATCCGGGAATGGAGGAGACCAGGAAGGCCGCCTGGAAGTGGGCGGAATCCCATGATCTTTTCCTGGCTCCGCCGGCCCGCAAGAAGATGATCCGGACGCGTCCCGAGCTCTGGATCTCCCTGATATTCCCCACGGCTTCCCAGTGCCATCTCGACCTCTTCTGTCAATGGCTCTTCTGGGCGTTCCTGGTGGACGACGAGTTCGACGACGGACCGGCCGGGCGCGACCCCCGCATGTGCGAGGAGGCGATCGCCCGGCTGGTCGCCGTGCTCGACGGGGCCGCGCCGCGCGGCCCCATGGAGCACGCCCTGGAGGGGCTGCGCGAGCGGACCTGCCGGGACCGTTCCCCGCGCTGGGTACGGCAGTTCCGGCGGGACACCGTCGCCTGGCTGTGGACCTACTACGCCGAGGCCGTCGAGCGGGCGGCCGGGCAGGTGCCGAGCCGGGCCGACTTCGTGAAGCACCGCCGGGATTCGGTGGCCATGCAGCCGTTCCTGGACCTGCACGAGATCGCCGCGGGAATCGACCTCCCGGATTCCGCCCGCAGTCTGCCCGCCTATATCGCCCTTCGCAACGCGGTGACCGATCACTCCGGACTCTGCAACGACATCTGCTCGTTCGAGAAGGAGGCCGCGCTCGGCTACGAGCACAACGCCGTACGGCTCATCCAGCGGGACCGGGGATCCACCCTCCAGGAGGCGGTGGACGAAGCCGGGATCCAGCTGGCCCGGATCGCCGAGCGGGTGCGGCGGGCGGAACGGGAGCTGACCGAGGAGATCGCCGCGGCGGGCATCGGCGGGCACACCCGGGCCGCGCTTGAGCGCTGCGTACACGACTACCGGGGGCTCGTGCGGGGCGACTTCGACTACCACGCGCGCGCCGAGCGGTACACCCGTCCCGATCTGGTGGAGCCGGACGAACGGGACTCGCTGTCCCAGTACTTCGCCGCCTGAGAGAGCCGTCGCGCACGGCACGGAACCGGACCTCGCCCACGGGACCCGGGGAATCCCCGCCGAGGGGGCCCCGGGTCCCGCTCGACCGTGACCGGACCGAGTCCTGACAGGTCGGGACAGGGCGGGACAGATCAGCGATGATCGCATGGAAGACTGTTGAAGCGGATACATCCGCAGGTCACCGTCGGCACGGCCGATCGAGCCGCTGTTCCCCCAGACAGCGCATGACCTGCTGCAACGCAGTTCCATCCACCGACGTCCCCGGGGAATCACGTGAGAGCAAAGCGAAGAATATGGGCCACGGCTGCCGTCACCACGGCAGCCGTGGCGGGTGTCCTGGTCTTCCAGGGGGTGACCGGCACATCCCCCTCGGGCGAGGACTCCGACGCCAAGTCCGGTCCCGCGCGGGTCGATGTGCGCAGGACCGCGCTGAAGGTGTCCGCGGACGGCGGCTCCGCCTCCCTGCGGCAGCGTGACGCGAAGCCGTTCAGTCTGCTCGGCGTCACCTGGACCGACCCGGCCGCCGAGGTGACGGGGGAGGTCGAGGCTCGTACCCGGTCCGCCGTCACGGGCCGGTGGACCGGCTGGCTGCCGCTGGACACGGAGATCGACGGGCGCACCGAGACCGGCCGCCCCGGCGTACGGGGCACCACCGAACCCCGCTGGGTCGGCCCGTCCAACGGCGTCGAGGTCCGCGTCAGCGCCGGGAACGGTGTGTCGGCGGGGCTCCCCGCGGGCCTGCGGCTGGACACCGTGGATCCCGGGAAGGGCTCGGCCCCGGCCGCGTACACCGCCGCCGAACCGGCCGCCCACGTGGCCGCCGACCTCGTGCCGGCCGAGCCCACCGGTGACCCCGCGGACACCGAGGAGCCGACGGAGCCGCCCGTCACCCCGCCGTCGCCCGATCCGGCGGAGACCACGGCCGCTCCGGATCCCTCCGCGACGACCCAGGCCCCCGAGACCCCCGGTGCCGAACCGGAACCGGACCCGACGTCCGAGTCCCCGTCCGTGCCGCCGACCACAGCGCCGTCCGTGACCGCCGAGCCGACGGCGACGCTGCCGCCCGCCCCGCCGTCCACCGTCCCGCAGCCGCCGATCACCTCCCGGGCCGGCTGGGGCGCGGTCGAGTCGCTCAACAGCGAGCAGCCGGACTACATGAACAAGGTCAAGGCCCTGTTCGTGCACCACACCGCGCAGACCAACAACTACTCCTGCGCCGACTCGGCCGCCATCGTGCGCGGTCTGCACGCCTACCATGTGAAGTCGAACGGCTGGAAGGACCTCGGCTACAACTTCCTGGTCGACAAGTGCGGAAAGATCTTCGAAGGCCGTAAGGGCGGCGTGGACCGGCCGGTCCAGGGCGCGCACACCTACGGCTTCAACCGTGACACCGCCGGTATCGCCGTGATCGGCATGTACACCGACACGAACGCCGCGAGCGCCGCGACCGCCTCGGTCGCCCGGATCGCCGCCTGGAAGCTGGGGCAGTACGGCGGAAACCCGGCCGGCTCGACGACGCTGACGGCCGGTGCGGCGGGCGGCAACTTCGCCGGTACCAAGTTCACCGCCGGGTCCGCGTACCCCTTCAAGCAGATCTCCGGCCACCGGGACGGCTTCAACACCCAGTGCCCCGGCACGAAGCTCTACGGACAGCTCTCCGCCGTCCGCGCTCTCGCCGCCGGGCCCGTCACCGGTCTCGCCATCACGTCGGTGACCGGAGCGAGCGCCTTCGGCGGCACGTACCACACCAAGTCGAACATCACCGTCGGCTGGAAGGCGGCCACGCCCGCCGCCTTCATCACGAAGTACGAACTGCTGGTCGACGGCAAGGCCGTGGCCACCACCCAGGGCAACGCCGTATCCGCCGGGGCCGCACTGGCCGCCGGCAGCCACCGGGTCCAGGTCCGCGCCACCCACCAGTCGGGGAGCACCAGCCTCTCCGCCGTCGCGACCGTGGTCGCCGACCGTACGGCGCCGGTGTTCTCCACCAAGCCGAACCTGTCGCTGCGCAAGGGCACGGTGAGCACCAAGTCCGTCCCGCTGACGCTGAAGTGGAAGGCCACCGACGCGGCTTCCCTCAAGGAGGTCAGGCTCACCGCCCCCGTCGCGAAGACCTACGGCCCGACCACGACGAGCGCCTCGCACACCGCGAAGCCCGCCGTGGCGACCGCCTGGAGGCTGACGGCGTACGACCGTGCGGGCAACACATCGGCCGCCGCGGTCACCGGCACCCCGGTGATCCTCCAGGAGTCCGCGGCGAAGAAGTCGGGCACCTGGTCGACGAAGTCCTCCTCCAGCTATCTCGGCGGCAGGTCGTACGCGAGCAGCACCAAGAACGCCAGCCTGACCTGGACGTTCACCGGCCGGTCGGCCGCCTGGGTGGTCTCGCGGGCCTCGACCTCCGGTCAGGCGTACGTCTACGTGGACGGCGTCAAGGCGGCCACGGTGGACCTGAGGTCCTCCACCACCAAGTACCGCGAGGCGATCTGGACGAAGTCCTGGGCCTCCAGCGGCAAGCACACCGTCAAGATCGTGGTGGTCGGCACGAAGGGCCGGCCGGCCCTCACCACGGACGGGCTCGTCTATCTCAAGTAGGCGTTCTCAGGGAGGAGTTCCCTCCCAGTAGCCGTCGTCGGGCGCCGGTTCGCCGCCGGTGCCCGACAGCGGCAGGGCCCGCAGGGCCAGTGCCCACCCCAGCCGGTCCTCACCCGACTCGGCGGACCCGCCGGTGAGTTCGGCGACCCGGCCGATCCGGTTGAGGACCGTGTTGCGGTGGCAGTAGAGGAGTTCGGCGGCCCGCGCCGCCGAACAGCCGTTGTCCAGCCAGATGCGCAGCGTGTCGAGCAGGGCCTCGCGTTCGGACGCGGTGTCCAGGACGGGGCCGAGGTACCGGGCGACGATCCGGTCGGCGATCTCGTGGCGCCCGGCGAGCAGGACCTCGGTCAGCCGGTCGTCGAACGCCGCCGCCTCGCCGCTCTTGGCGGGCAGCGTACGCAGCGTCTGCTCGGCCAGCCGCAGCGCGCGGCCGGCCCCGTCCAGCCGGTCGAACTCCGGGGACACCCCGGCGGTCGCCCCGGTCCGCTCGCGCAGCAGCTCCAGCAGCATCCCCGACTCCCCCGCGGCCAGCCGCACGATGCCCGCGTACCGCCCCGAGCGCGGTCGCCAGAACGACCAGAGGCCGTGCTCGTCGAGCACCGGCGCGGGATTGGGCGGGGCGGCCGGGTCCTGGGCGGCGACCACGATCACATACCGGTCGTGCAGCGGTACGCCGAGTGCGGCGGCTGCCGCCGAGGCGACGGCCGGGTCGGAGCCGCGCCCGTCGAGCAGCGCCTCGAAGAGGGCGACGCGCCGGGTGTCCTGGCGGCCCTGCATCTCCAGCTGGGTGAGCCGGTACGACTCCGCCATGACCAGGGAGTAACGGTCGATGGTCTCCCAGACGGCGCCCGCCACATCCAGTTCCAGATCACGGCGGTCCCCCCGGGCGGCCTCCCGGTGCCCCGGCCCCCCGTGTCCCGGGTCCGGCTCCTCCGGGTCTCCCGGTGTACGGCCGATGCCCGCGCGCAGGTACTCGGCCATGACCTGCCACATCACCCGGCCGCCGCGCCGGTAGGCCTGGAGCACGGTGTCCAGCGGGAGGTTCTGCTCGGCCCTGCGCCGTCCGGTCTCGCGGGCCGCGTGTTCGAGGTCGCCGCCGGTGGGCGGCAGCCCGCCGAAGTCCTCCAGGGCGCAGACCAGGTTGTCGCGGCAGATGCGCCACAGGTCCTCGCGGCTGACAGGGTTCCGCGCGGCGTACGTACCGCTGTGCGCGTGGATGTCGTCGACGACCCGGTGGGTCAGCTCGTCGAGCCCCGGCAGCAGGGCGGCGGCGAGGGTGCGTCGCAGCGCGATGTCCTCGCCGCCGCCGGACCGCGGCCCCGGCGGGTCCTGCGGGCTCCGGGCGCTTCGCGGACTGCGGGGGGCTTGTGCGGACGCCATGACAGCGAGATTAGGCGAATGCCGCGACGGGCGCACGGCTGCGGGTGCCGCTGCCCAGGTGAGCGGGTTGGATGGTGGGCACCTGCACATTGTGCGGAGATACGGCGACGGCCGATTCTGAGGGCATCAGCCGTGTTGCCGCCATGTTTCCCGGAGCGTGCCATGTCTCTCACCGTCGCCTCTGTCCTGGGCGAGTCCGCCCGCCGGTATCCCTCCCGTACCGCCGTGGTCGACGGCGAGGTGCGGCTGACCTACGCGGAGCTGTGGGAGCGGTCGCTGCGCTGCGCGGGGGCGCTGCGGGCCTCCGGGGTGCGGCCGGGTGACCGGGTGGCGGTGCTGCTGCCGAACTCCGCGGACTTCCTGTACGCCTACTACGGGGCGCTGGCGGCCGGGGCGACGGTGGTCCCGGTGCACGCGCTGCTCGTCGCGGACGAGGTGGCCTACGTGCTGCGGCACAGCGGTGCGGTGGCGCTGATCAGTGCGGGACCGCTGTGGCCGCTGGCCGAACAGGCCGCGCGGGCGGCGGGCGTACGGGCCCTGAACGGGGCTCCGGACGGTGAGCCGCTGACCGCCGCCGAGCCCGCCGGGGCCGAGGACATCGCCGTGATCCTCTACACCAGCGGGACGACGGGCCGCCCCAAGGGGGCCCTGCTGACCCATCTCAACATCGTGATGAACGCGTCCGTGATCACCACGGACCTGCTCCGTCTCGGCCCCGACGATGTGGTGCTGGGCTGCCTTCCCCTGTTCCACAGCTACGGCCAGACCTGTGCGATGAACGCGACGATGCGGGTCGGCGCGACGCTCGTGCTGATGCGGCGCTTCTCCGGTGCCGGGGCGCTGACCGCGCTGGCGGCGGAGAACGTGAGCGTCTTCATGGGCGTACCGACGATGTACCACGCCCTGGTCGAGGCGGCGGCGCAGAGCGGGGGGACGATGGCCGCGCCGACCCTGCGGGCGGCCGTGTCGGGCGGCGCGGCGCTCCCGGTGGCGGTGCTGGAGCGGTTCGAGGCGGCGTTCTCGACGCAGGTGCTGGAGGGGTACGGGCTGACCGAGACCTCCCCGGCCGCGACGTTCAACCAGCCGGATCTGGGCCGGCGGCCCGGCACGGTCGGGCATCCGATGTGGGGGGTGGAGATCGGGATCGCCGACGCCGCGGTGGACGACGAGGTGCGGCTGCTGGCGGACGGGGAGACCGGTGAGGTCGTGGTGCGCGGGCACTGTGTGTTCGCGGGCTATCTGGACGACCCGGAGGCGACGGCGGCGGCGGTCGTGGACGGCTGGTTCCGCACCGGGGACCTGGGCGTGCGGGACGAGGACGGTTTCCTGCGCATCGTGGACCGCAAGAAGGACCTGGTCATCCGGGGCGGTTTCAACATCTACCCGCGTGAGGTCGAGGAGGTCCTGGTACGGCATCCGGCGGTCAGCGAGGTCGCGGTGATCGGGGTGCCGGACGAGGAGCGGGGCGAGGAGATCTGCGCGGTCGTGGTGGTACGTCCGGACGCGGAGCCGGTCACCGGGGACGAACTGATCGCCTGGTCCAAGGAGCGGCTGGGGCGGCACAAGTACCCGCGGATCGTCCGGTTCACCGAGCGGCTGCCGCTCGGCCCGACCGGCAAGATCCTCAAGCGGGCCCTGACCGCCACCGCGTCCTGAGCCCGGCCACCGCGTGCCGTCGGCCGCCGCGCCGGAACGGGTACGTATCAGATGACCGGTCCCCCCATCATCCGCACGGCACCTCGGCCGTCGAACCGCGAAAGGGCTGATGCACACCATGTCCGATACCAAGGTGGAGATACCCCCGCGGGCGGACACCGCCCACGGCACGGTGCGCGGCACGGTGGAACACGGCGTGGCGGTCTTCCGGGGCATTCCGTACGCGGCGCCGCCGGTGGGCGCGCGCCGGTTCCGGGCCCCGGAGCCGCCGGAGCCGTGGCAGGGCGTCCGGGAGGCGGTGGCCTACGGCCCGACGGCCCCCAAGCGGCCCTACTCCCCGCCGCTGGACCAACTGCTGCCGGACCCGGAGGTGCCGGGCGAGGACTGGCTGAACCTCAATGTGTGGACTCCGTCGACGGAACCGGCCGGGCTGCCCGTGATCGTGTGGATCCACGGCGGTTCGCTGCTGCACGGCTCCAGTGCGGTGCCGGTGTACGACGGGGCCGCGTTCGCGCGGGACGGGGTGGTGCTCGTCTCGGTCAACTACCGCCTGGGCATCGAGGGCTTCGGGGTGTTCCCGGACGCGCCCGCCAACCGGGGGCTGCTGGACCAGATCGCGGCCCTGGAGTGGGTGCGGGACAACATCGCGGCGTTCGGCGGCGACCCGCACCGGGTGACGGTGGCCGGTGAGTCGGCGGGCGCGATAAGCATCGGGGCGCTGCTGGCCGCGCCCCGGGCTGCGGGGCTGTTCCGGCGGGCGGTGCTCCAGAGCGGGGCGCCCACCGCGCTCTCCGTGGAGGCCGGGCGCGGTACGACGGAGCTGATCGCGAAACGGCTCGGCGTCCCGGCGACGGCCGCCGCGCTGGCCGCCGTGGACCCGGCGGAGCTGCTCGCCGCGCAGACCGCGGTGACGAGCGGCGGCTCACCGCTGACCGGCGGGAATTCCTTCCAGATCGTCGTGGACGGCGATCTGCTGCCGCGCGACCCCGCCGAGGCGCTGCGGGACGGCATGGCCTCCGATGTCGATCTGCTGATGGGCACGACCGCCGAGGAGTACCGGCTCTGGTTCGTCCCCAGTGGTCTGATCGAGAAGCTGGGGAGGCTCAGACTCCGGCTCGCCCTGCTGAAGTTCAAGGTGCCCGCCGCCACCGCGCGCACCTACCGGGCCAACCGCCCGGGTGCCACGCCGGGTGAGCTGCTGGGCGCGCTCGCCACGGACCTGTTGCTGCGGGTGCCGCTGAACCGGCTGGCCGACGCCCGCGCGGACGCCTCCGGGGCGACGTACCTCTTCGAGTTCGGCTGGCCCTCCCCCGTACAGGGCCTCGGCGCCTGCCACGCGCTGGAGATCGGCTTCGTGTTCGACACCCTCGCCCACCCCGACACCGTGGCCCTGACCGGCCCGGACGCCCCGCAGGAGCTGGCGGACGCGATGCACGCGGCGTGGGTGCGGTTCGCCGCCACGGGCGATCCCGGGTGGCAGCCCTGGGACGCGACCCGCCCGGTCATGGGCTTCGGACCCGGCGTGCCCGCGGTGGTCCTGGCCCCGCGCGACGACGAGCTGAGCGGCTGGCTCCGGTAGGTCCGCGGCGGCTCGGGGAGCGAGCGTGGGCGGCGACGGACCCCGGCCGGTGGGGCCGGGGGTCCCCCGGCGGTCAGGCCTTGTTCTGAGCTGCCCAGAACTCGTCGAAGGTGAGCTGTCCGTCACCGTTCACGTCATGGGAGTTGATGACCGCCTGTGCCACCGTCTCGGTGACATAGGGGTCGCCGAGCTGGGCCATCACGCTCTTGTACTCGGCCGCCGTTATCAGGCCGTCGCCGTTCTGGTCGAACCGCTCGAATGCCTTGCGCGCCGACTCGATGTCCGCCACTGTTCCGCCCCTTCGTCATGCCGACTGTCGAGGTCAGATTATCGGGCCGCCCCCGCGCCCCTCGCGGCGGGACGTGGCGGGGGCGGCCCGGGGCGCCGCGGCCGGATCAGCGGAAGATTCCTGTGTGGCCCAGCGAGTAGCGGCCCGGCTGCGGGTACACGGCGAGCCCGTGCGGCCCGCCGCCGACCGGGATGCGGGCCAGCTGTCTGCCGCTGCCGGTGTCGATCGCGTACACCTCGGCGTCGTAACGGCCCGACAGCCACAGCACCTTGCCGTCGGCGGACACGCCGCCCATGTCGGGGCTGCCGCCGTCCGGCAGGTGCCACTTCTTCGTCAGCCGGTTCCGCGCGAAGTCGAAGACGGACACCGAGCCCTCGCCCCGGTTGGAGATGTACATCTCCCGGGAGTCGCGGCTGACGTAGAGACCGTGGCAGCCCTTGCCGGTGGGCAGCAGCTTCGGGGCGGTGAACCTCTCCCCGTCCAGCACCCACATGCCGTGCGCCATCATGTCGGCGATGTAGAAGGTCTTCCCGTCCGGGGAGAGCTTGACGTCCTGCGGCATCGCGCCCGCCCGCGGCAGTTTCCGCTGCCCGACGACCTTCATCCGCTCCGTGTCGACCTTGAGGAGTTCGCCGGAGAACTCGCACGAGACGATGAAGTACCTGCCGTCCGCCGAGAAGTCGGCGTGATTGACGCCCGCGCAGGACACCGGGACCGTCTTGACCCGGTCCATGGTCCGCGGGTCGCGGAAGACCAGCTCGCGGTCCATGGAGGCCATGACAACGGCGTACTTGCCGTTCGGGGTGAAGTAGAGGTTGTACGGGTCGGAGACCTCGACGGTCCGGCCGGTCCTCCCGGTGGCCGGGTCGATGGCGGTCAGACTGTCGCCGAGGTCGTTGTTGACCCAGAGCGTCTTCATGTCCCAGGACGGCACCACGTGCTGCGGCTGGTTGCCGACCGGGATGGTCTCGATGACCTTGTACGTCTTCGGGTCGATCACCGACACCGTGTTGGAGCCGGTGTTGGGGACGTACACCCGGGGCGGGAATTTCCTGACCGCCGGGGCCAGCCTGCCCGGCCGGTCGGCCGCGTAGATGTCCTTCGGGTCGAGCACCGGCGGCATTCCCGGCAGTGCGGGCGGAGTGGCGGCACGGACCGGCTTCGCGGGCGCGGCGGCCTCGGTGTCCCGGGCCCGGGGACGGTCCTGGTCGGCGGGACCGCCGCAGGCGGCGAGCGCGGCCACGAGAAGGCCCCCGAGCAGTACGGCGGTGCGTGCGGAGGGCCGGGCGGCGGCCCTGGCGGCGCGTGCGGCGGCGGTGGGGCGCGTGGTGGGAAGCATCAGGTCAGCAGCTCCGTGGTCGTCACCGCGCGCAGTCGGCGCCGGTTGATTTCGGCGAGGAGGAGGGGCAGCGCGGCGACGGTGTCCGCGTAGCCGAAGTGCAGGCTCACCACGGATCCGTTGCGGATCTCCCCGGCGACCTTGCGGGTGACGGCCGCGACGCCGGGCGAGGTGAAGTCGAGGGAGTCCACGTCGTACGAGAGGACGTGCGGGTATCCGGCCCGGCGGGCGAGCCGCTGGACGAGGGGGGTGGCGTACCGGGTGCGCGAGGGCCGGAACCAGGTGCCGATGGACCCGGTGAGCCGGCGCAGCCGCTGGGCGCAGCCGCTGATCTCCGCGTACGCCTCGCTCTCGCTCATCGTGTTGATGTCGAGGTGGCGCTGGGTGTGGTTGCCGAGGTCATGGCCCCCGTCGAGGATCCGGCGGGCCATACCGGGGTGTTCGTCGAGCCAGCTGCCGACGGCGAGCACGGTGAGGCGGGCCCCGGCCCGTTCGGCCTCGGCGAGCACGGCTCCGGCGACGGCGGGGTCGCCCTGTCCGTGGAAGGTGAGGGCGACGCGGGGGCGGGCCCGGGGGCCGTGCTCCACCTGGACCGGCTGCCCCGGGAAGCGGCGTGGGGCGGGGGCCGGGGCGTGGGCGGGGGCGGCGGGGGTCGCGGCGGCCGTGGAGGGCGTGGGGGGCGTGTCGCCCCGGCCTTCCGCGCAGCCCGCGAGGAGAGCACCGGCCGTGAGCGCCGCGGCGCCCGCGCGCAGGGCGTCGCGGCGGCACACCGCTGGTTCGCGACCGTTCATGGCCGACACAGTAGGTGCGGGGTGCCCGATATTTAACGATTGACCGATCCCATGGATGATCTATGAAATATCCATCGAATGCCATAAGAATTCACTGAATACCAGGCGAGTGACCCAACACACCTACGATTCACCCACCACCTGTCCGCTTTTGGCAAGAATGAGGAGAAATGCAACTTTGGCACCGGGGTCGCCCGTCTGCCATAGTCGGTGACACGACCCCCATTGACCCGGGCACGGTCGTCACAAGCGGCCGTGAACACACCCCCCAGCTCACGGCCTCCCGCAGAAGCCCCCGCAGCGCCGCACCACGGCCGACCGGGGGCTTCTGCGCGTCGCACGTGTCACGCGCGTCAGCGGTCGGCGATCCGCATCTCGAACCAGGTGGTCTTGCCGCGCGGCAGCAGATCCACCCCCCAGCGGTCGGAGAGCTTGTCGACGAGGAACAGACCGCGCCCGCTGACGTCCATCTCGCGCACGGGCATCAGACACGGCAGCCCGCGCGAGGGGTCGCGCACCTCGATCCGGATCCAGCCCCGGCGGCGCAGCATCCGCAGCCCGAAGACTCGGGCGCCCGTGTGCCGCACCGCGTTGCCGACGAGCTCGGAGACGAGCAGCACGGCGAATTCGGCGGTCTGCGGGGAGAGCGCCCACTGCCGGAGCACCACACAGGAAGTCAGCCGCCGCGCGGTGGCGGCGGATTCCGGACGGGACGGGAGCCGGACCTCGCCTTCGGTCGGATTTCCGAACAACTCCAGTGCCTTGAACGCCTGTTCGTCCTCGATCGTCGACGTCAAGCGTGCCGCCGTCGCGCTGCTGCGCGGTCGCGGCTGTTCCACACCCTCCAGGCCCGCCATGTCCACCATCATGGCCGCACGATGCGCCTTCCGGGGCCGTTCCGGGGGAATCCGCCCCCCGGAACGGTCAATTCCAGGGGGGTGGTTCGGCATATGCCACCGGCAAGAAGTTCACTCCCCCAGCCCGGCTGACCTGCGAGGACGCCCCCTCGGCCGGGAATCGGCGCGCCGGAGCGCGCGCGGGCCTTAAGGCTGCCTTAAGGCCCGCATAATCCGCCCGCACGGATGAACCGCCGTCAAGGAAAGCCCAACTGACGTTCGGTCAGAGGAAGCGGGCCTTGCCCGGACCCTCTTCCACGAAACTGCGCATGCCGCGCTCGCGGTCCTCCGTGGCGAACAGACCCGCGAACCAGTTCCGCTCGATGGTGAGCCCGGTGTCGATGTCGGTCTCCAGCCCGCCGTCCACCGCCTCCTTGGCGGCGCGCAGGGCCAGCGCGGGCCCCTTCGCCAGCCGGGCGGCCCACGCGTGCGCCTGCTCGTACACCTCGGCGGCCGGCGCCACCCGGTCGACCAGGCCCATCGCCAGCGCCTCGTCGGCCTTCACCTGCCGGCCGGTGAAGATGAGGTCCTTGGCCTTGGACGGACCGACCAGCCGGGCCAGACGCTGAGTACCCCCGGCCCCCGGGATCAGCCCGAGCAGGATCTCGGGCTGGCCGAGCTTGGCGTTGTCGGCCGCGACCCGGAAGTCGGCGCAGAGCGCCAGTTCGCACCCGCCGCCGAGGGCGTAGCCGGTCACCGCGGCGACGACGGGCTTGGGGATGCGGGCGACGGCGGTGAAGGAGTCCTGGAGCGCCTTGGACCGCACGATCATCGCGGTGTGGTCCATCCGCTGCATCTCCTTGATGTCCGCACCCGCCGCGAACACCTTCTCACCGCCGTAGAGGATCACGGCGCGCACGTCGTCGCGCCGGGTCACCTCGTCCGCCAGCTCGCGCAGCCGGTCCTGGACGGCGATGTCCAGGGCGTTCATCGGCGGCCGGTCCAGCCGGATCGTGCCGACGTTGTCGCGTACTTCGAGGGTTACGGTCATGGGAAGCAGGTTAACCAACGCTAACGCGAAGGGGCCCGGTGCTGTTGGTCACAGCACCGGGCCCCTTCACCGCTCCGTCCGGGGCGGACCTACTTGGTCCACTCCGACCAGTCCATGTTCCAGCCGTTGAGGCCGTTGTCCGGGGCGATCGTCTTGTCCTTGGAGTTCTTCACGATCACCACGTCGCCGATGAGCGACTTGTTGTAGAACCAGGCGGCCGGGGTCTGGCCGTCGTAGCCGCCGCGCACATCGCGCAGACCGACACAGCCGTGGCTGGTGTTGGTCGTGCCGAAGATGCCCGAGCTGCCCCAGTAGTTTCCGTGGAGGAAGGTGCCGGAGGTGGACAGGCGCATCGCGTGCGGCACGTCCTTGATGTCGTACTCCCCGCCGAAGCCGACCGTGTCACCGTTCATCCGGGTCACCTTGAGCTTCTCGCTGATGACCATCTGCCCGTTGTACGTGGTCGTCGCCGGGGCTCCCGCGGAGATCGGGATGTCCTTGATCTGCGTGCCGTCCCGGACCACCTTCATCCGGTGGGTGCTCGCGTCGACCGTGGAGACCTGGCTGCGGCCGATGGTGAACTTCACCGTCCTGGACTGCTTGCCGTAGACACCCGGCCGCCCCTCGACGCCGTCGAGGTTGAGCTCCACGGTCACCTTGGTGCCCGCGGCCCAGTAGTTCTCCGGGCGGAAGTCGAGGCGGTCGTTGCCGAACCAGTGGCCGGCGATCTCGACGGCCGGCTCCGATGTCACCTTGATCGCGTTCTCCACGGCGTCCGGGTCCGTGATGCCCCGGGTGAAGTGGATCGACACCGGCATCCCGACGCCGACGGTCGAACCGTCCTCCGGGGTGTACTGCCCGATGAAGGTGTTCTGCGGGACCAGCGTGGTGAACGAGGTGTCCTTGGCCGACTCACGGCCCTTCTCGTCCTTGGCCACCGCGTGCACCGTGTACTTGGTGGCAGCGGCCAGATGCCGCTCCGGCGTCCAGCTGGCACCGTCGGCGGCGATCTTGCCCTCGACCGCGTTGCCCTTCGGGTCGGCCACCTTCACCGTGGTCAGCTTGCCCTGTTCGGCCGCGACCTTCAGCGCTCCGCTGGTCGCCACGGACTCGGCGCCGTCCTTCGGCGCGACGGTCACCACCGCCTGCGAGGCGCTGGTGTCCCCGGCGTTCCCGCCGCCACCCGCGCCGCCCTTGCCCCCCGCGGTGTCCCCGCCGCCGCATGCCGTCACCAGCAACAGCAGCGCACCCAGTACCAGAGCCAGGAGTCCCGGGCCCCCGCGCCCGCGCCGTCCCCTGCCCGCCCCGGCCGATGCCCCCGATATCGGCTGCCCGTTCAATGTGGTCGTCTCCCCTCGCACGGCCTGGCCCCGCCATGGCCCGCACCCCCGCGCGCTGTTCGTGCACGCATTGCGCAAGATAATCACACCGGGAGTGGGAGGTCTGTGCCTCGAATGTCACCGTTCAGTCCCAACCCGTCCGGGGACATGCGCAGGTGGTGCGGGGTGCCGGGTCCGGCGGGCGGGCCGGACCGGGACGCCGGCCCCGGACCGGGCCGGAGCCGACGCCGTACCGCCCGGGGATCAGCGCAGGGCCGAGCCCGCCTTCCACTGCTTCCAGCCGAGGTTCCAGCCGCCGAGGCCGTTGTCCGGAGCGACCTTCCTGTCGCGGGAGTTGATCACCTCGACCACATCCCCGATGAGCGTCCGGTCGAAGAACCAGCCCGCCGGGGTGTCGCCGCTGCCGCCCTTCACATCGCGCAGCCCCACACAGCCGTGACTGGTGTTGACCTCACCGAACGTGTCGTGCGACGCCCAGTAGTTGCCGTGCAGGAAGGTGCCCGACTCGGTGAGCCGGATGGCGTGCGGCACGTCCTTGATGTCGTACTCCCCGCCGAAGCCGACCGTGTCACCGTTCATCCGGGTCACCTCGTGCATCTCGGTGACCACCATCTTCCCGTTGTACGTGGTCGTCTTCTCGGCGCCCGCGGAGATCGGGACGGTGCTGATCAGCTCCCCGTCGCGGCGCACCTCCATGGTGTGCTCCTCCGCGTCCACCAGGGACACCTGGGACCGGCCCACCGTGAAGGCGACCTTCTTGTCCTGGCTGCCGTACACACCGGGGGCACCCTGCACATCGCGCAGCCCCACGTCCACGGCGACCTCGGTGCCGGGCTTCCAGTACCTGGCGGGCCGGAAGTCGAGGCGGTCCTTGCCGAACCAGTGGCCCACGACCTCCACCGCCGGCTCGGCGGTGATCCGGATGGCCTTCTCGACCGCGGCCCGGTTCGTGATCGGCCGGTTGAAGGAGAAGGAGACGATCATCCCGGTCCCGACGGTGGACCGGTTCTCCGGCTTGAAGTAGCCGATGAAACGGTGTTCCGGGATACCGGTGGTGAAGGTGGTGTGGCGGGCCGAGCGGCGGCCCTCGCCGTCCACGGCCACCGCGTCGACGCTGTACTTTGCGGCCGGCCGGACCCGGACCGCGCCGGGCCCGGGAGCCCAGGACAGCCCGTCCCGGGAGATCCGGCCCGCCACCTCCTCCCGCTGCGCGTCCTCGATCCGCCGCACCTGCACGCTCTCCAGGTGCCCGTCGGGGATGGTCACCTCGATCCGGGTGTCCGCCCCGACATTCCTGGCGCCGTCCGCGGGAGAGATCCGGATCGAATCGTCCGGCGTACGCGGCTTGCCGTTGAGGACGGCGGGTGTTCCGTCGGTGCAGCCGGTCAGTACGGCCAGCACGGTGAGTAGTCCTGCCCATGTCAGCACGGCGGCCGAACCCGCCCGTGCTCTCTTCGCTTCGTGGTTCACGCCTCCCCCAACGACCGGGGCAGGCCGGGGGAAACGTGGGCGCGCGGCCGGCGCAACGGCGTGACGGCGCGGGGCGGGCGGTCAGCCGAGGATGCCCCGGTCGTAACCCACGGCGACGGCCGCGGCCCGGTCCTTGGCACCGAGCTTGGCGAAGACATGGGTCAGATGGGTCTTCACGGTCGCCTCGCTGATGAACAGTTCGGCGGCGATCTCCCGGTTGGTGGTGCCCCGCGCCACCAGGGCCAGCACCTCGCGTTCCCGGGCGGAGAGGGAGTCGTCCACGGGTGCGGCGGGCGTACGGACCCGGGTCATCAGCCGGGAGGCGACGGCGGGCGACAGGACGCTGCGGCCGTCGGCGGCGGCCCGGACGGCGGCGAACAGCTCCTCGCGCGGGGCGTCCTTGAGCAGATAGCCGGTGGCACCCGCCTCGATCGCGGGCAGCGTGTCGGAGTCGGTGTCGTACGTCGTGAGGACGAGGACCCTGGAGCGGGTGCCGCGCCGGGTCAGCTCGGCGATGGCCGCGACCCCGCCGCCGCCCGGCATCCGCAGGTCCATCAGGACGACATCGGGGTCCAGGCGGACGGCCAGGGCGACCCCCTCGGGCCCGTCCGCGGCCTCCCCCAGGACCCGGAAGCCCGGGGCCGAGGCGAACATGCCGCGCAGACCGTCCCGTACGACGGGGTGGTCGTCGACGACGATGAGTGTGATGACGCGTGCGGATTCCTCAGTCATGGCAGGCCGAACGGTACGCGGATCACCCCTGGCGGACCAGGGGCAGCCGCGCGGAGACCGCCGTACCCCGGCCCGGTCCGGACTCCACGTCGACCGAACCGGCGACCCGTTCGGCGCGCGCCCGCATACCGCCGAGGCCGAATCCGCCGGTGCGGCCCGCCGGGGGCACGGCGTCCGGGTCGAAGCCGCGCCCGTCGTCCCGGACGTCCAGGGCGAGTTCGTCGTCCATGAAGGACAGGGTGACGCCCACCCGGCCCGCCCCGGCGTGCCGCCCGGCGTTGGCGAGGGCCTCGCCCGCGATGCGCACCAGGGTGGCGGCGATCTCGTCGTGGACCGGCTCGACGGTGCCGGTCACGGTGAAGTCGGCCCGCACCCGGTGCTGCCGGCCCCAGTCGGCCACCATCCCCTTCAGCGCGCCCACCAGATCGTCGTGGTCGAGGGCGACGGGGGCCAGATTGTGGACGGAGCGCCGGGCCTCGCCGAGGCTGTGCCGGGCGAGCCCGACGGCCCGGTCGAGGTGGACGCGGGCGGCTGCCGGGTCGCTCTCCCCGAGCGAGGTGACGACCTGGAGCTGGGCGATGATGCCGGTGAGTCCCTGGGCGAGGGTGTCGTGGATCTCGGCGGCGAGCCTGCGGCGTTCGTCGTCGACCCCGGCCTCGCGGGCCTGGACGAGGAGCTGGGCGTGCAGGGCCGCGTTCTCGCCCATGGCCGCCTCCAGCCGGAGGTTGGTGCGCTCCAGTTCGGCGATGGTCTCGGCCTGGATCCGGGCCTTCTCCGCCTCCTTGGCCCCGACGTTGCTGAAGAACTCGACCAGCGAGGCGTTGAGGACGAACAGCGCCCCGAAGGCGACCCAGTTCAGCAGGGAGCCGGGCGGCAGTCCCCCGCTCTCCGAACCGGCCATGGTGACCGCGGTGGCGAACAGCCCGACGCGGAGCAGGCGTTTGGGAAGCAGGGGTTCGACGTCGAAGTAGCCGAGGCCCGCGTAGATCGAGAAGAAGGGGTTGAGCCAGCTCAGCGCGAAGGCGAGGACGGTGCGCAGGGCGTAGTAGACCTGACCGGCCGGAGCGCCGGGTGCGGTGCGCGGGCGGACACGGCCCCACCAGAACTGGAGGGCGTACGCCGCCGCGACCAGCACCCCGGCCACGTACATCTCGGTACGGGTCATGATCAGGCCGGCCGCGACGGCCGCGACGAGGGTGGCCAGGGTGAGGATGGCGTAGGAGCCGTACCGGTAGAACTGCTCCCAGCGCTGGTCGGCCCGGTTCGGGCCGCCCGCTCCGGGCATGTTCGGGGTACGGAGCGCCTGCGTCATGCGCGCAGTCTCCCCCGGGCGCCCGGTCCCCGTCACTACTCCCACCGGAAGACGCGGCTCGCCGTGAATCCCAGCACCGCGGTCCACAGGGCGACGGTCCCGAGGTGGACCCAGCTGGGCCACTGACCGGAGACCGCCTGGTCCAGGGCCTGGGAGGCGGCGCCGAGCGGGGTGATCTCCACGATACGGCGCAGGGTGCCGGGCATCGTCTGGACCGGCAGCCACACCCCGGCGGTGAACATCATCACGAGGTAGGAGACCGACCCGATCGCGCCGGCCGCCTTCGTCGTACGCGACAGGGCGCTGATCGTGGCGCCGAGGGCCAGCACCCCGGCGACGGCGAGCAGCAGCGCCAGTGCGTATCCGGCGAGCTGTCCGGGCAGCCGGACGCCGTAGGCGAGGCGGCCGACGGCGAGGACCAGGACGGCCGAGCCGAGCGCGGCCGTTCCGTGCAGCACGATCTGGGCGGTGAGCAGGGCGGACGGCCGCACCGGCGTGGTCGACATCCGGCGCAGGATGCCGCGTTCGCGGTAGGTGGTGAGCACCGGGGGCATGGTCTGGATCCCGGCCATGATCATGGCGAGCAGGACGGAGACCGGGACGTACAGGTCGATGACGCGGCGTCCCCCCAGGTCGTCCTGCGCCTCCATGAAGGGCGGGACGAAGCCGAGGACCACCAGGAGGGCGGAGGGGAAGGCCAGGGTCCAGAAGAGGCCGCCCGGTTCGCGGAGGAACAGCCGGGTCTCGGCCCTCAGGACGGCGCGTGCCGATCCGCGGCGCCGGGCGGGGGTCCCGGTGCCGGCGGGAGCGGGGGCCGGGGTGTCCCGGGTGGTGGGCGCGGTGGTCATGTCAGGCGTCCTGTCCGGTGAGGTCGAGAAAGGCTTCGTCGAGGGTGGTTTCGGTGACCCGCAGCCGGCGGGCGGTGACGCCGAGCCCGGCCAGCAGCGAGAGGAGCGGGGTGACGGTGTCGTCGGTGGCGTGGAGGACGACGGTGCCGTCGCCGTCCGGGGGCGTCACGGACGCGACGCCCCGCAGTTCGGCGAGGTCCGCGAGCTCCGGGCCGGTGAGGGCGCGGGTGGGGACGAAGGAGACGACGGTGGAGCCGGTGGCCTGCCGGACGAGTCCTGACGGGGTGTCCAGGGCGACGACGCGGCCCCCGTCGATGACCGCGATCCGGTCGCAGAGGCGCTGGGCCTCCTCCATGAAGTGGGTGACGAGCAGGACGGTCACCCCGCTGTCGCGGATGTCCTCGATGAGTTTCCAGGTGTCTCGCCGGGCCCGTGGGTCCAGACCGGTGGTCAGCTCGTCGAGGACGACGACCCGGGGGTTGCCGATCAGGGCGAGCGCGATGAACAGCCGCTGCTTCTGGCCGCCGGAGAGCTTCCCGAAGCGGGTGGTGAGCCGGTCCTCCAGGCCGAGCCGCCCGACGAGCGGCCGCCAGTCGGCGGGGGCCGGGTAGAACGCGCTGTAGAGCTCCAGCGCTTCGCGCACGGTGATTCTGGCCTGGAGTTCGCTCTCCTGGAGCTGGGCACCGAGGAGCCCGGTCACCCGGTCGTGGTCGGCGACGGGGTCGAACCCGGCGACCCGGACCGTACCGGCGTCGGGGACGCGCAGCCCCTCCACACATTCGACGGTGGTGGTCTTGCCCGCGCCGTTGGGACCGAGGATCCCGAAGATCTCCCCCTCCTCGACACGGAAGCTCACCCCGTCGACCACGGGCCGCCCCCCGTAAGCCTTGTGCAGTCCGTTCACTTCGATGATCGCCATGACCACAAGGATTCCGGCGGGCGGGGTGCGGCGGTATCGGCCGGACCGCTCGAACCGGCATCAGCCGATCGGTTGATGCCGGGCTACGACCTCCGGGCGGCCGGCCAGGACCATCGCCGAGTGACGCCGGTCGGAAATCCACAGGACCGATGTCCGTGGGGAAACGTAGGGTCGGCCCTGATGCCCGAAAAACCTGCAGAGCACACGGAACGGTCCGCCGTGCGCTCCCTCCTGCGCCTGTGGCCCTATGTCCGCCCCGTCCGGTTCCGCCTGGTCAGCGCCGCTGTCGTGGCGATCCTCGCCTCCTGTCTGGGGCTGGCGATCCCTCTCGTGCTGAAGTGGATGGTGGACGGCCCGGTCGCGGACCGTGACCCGGGAGGTGTCTGGCTCGGCGCGCTGTACCTCCTGCTGCTGGGCATCCTGGAGGCGCTGCTGTTCGGGCTGCGCCGATGGCTGGTGGCCCGGCCGCTGGCCGGGGTGGAGGCATCGATGCGCGCCGCCCTCTACCGGCATCTGCAACGGCTGCCGGTGGCCTTCCACGACCGGTGGCCCTCGGGGCAGTTGCTGTCGCGCGGGACCACGGATCTGATGCTGCTCCGGCTCTTCCTGGCGTTCCCGTTGACGTTCCTGCTGGTCAACGCCACCACGATCGTGGTCGGTTTCCTCATTCTGTTCGCCCAGGACTGGTCGCTCGGTCTGGTGCTGCTGGCACCGGCGGTCCCGCTGATGATCCTGTGCTCGCTCTTCGAGACGAAGTACGCGGTGGTCGCGCGCCGGGCCCAGGACCAGGTCGGGGACCTCACGACGGTCGTCGAGGAGAGCGTCCTGGGCATCCGCATCATCAAGGGCTTCGGCCGGCACCGCAGCCAGGCGCTGGCCTTCCGGGAGCTCTCGCGGCGGCTGCGCACCACGGAGCTGGGCAAGGCCAGGCTGCTCGCCGGTATCTGGGCCCTCATCACCGCCATCCCCGAGCTGGCGATCGGTGCCGCGCTGGTGCTCGGTACGGTCCAGGTGGCCGACGGGGACCTGTCGGCGGGCACGCTCGTCGCGTTCCTGTCGACGGCTCTCGCGCTGCGCTGGCCGGTGGAGTCGATCGGCTTCCTGCTGGCGATCAGTCAGGAGTCGGCGACCGCGACCGAGCGGTACTTCGAGGTCATGGACGTGGCGGAGGAGCTCGGCACGGAAGCGGCGGCCGAGGACGGACCGGGGACCGGCGCCGCGCCCGCGCACGCCCTCGTCCCCTCCCCTCCCCCCTCGACCGCCCGATCCGATGCCGGCGACCGTGACCGCGACCGTGACCGGGGCGGACTGGCCTTCGAGGGTGTCGAGTTCCGCTACCCCGACGCCGCCCCCGGCTCCGTACCCGTGCTGGCGCGGATCGATCTGCACATCCGGCCCGGCGAGACGATGGCTCTGGTGGGAGCCACCGGATCCGGCAAGACCACGCTCACCGCGCTGGTCCCGCGGCTGCACGAGCTGACCGCCGGGCGGATCACCCTGGACGGCGAGGACATCGCCGCGATGGAGCGGCCCCGGCTGCGCGAACTGGTGTCGGTGGCGTTCGAGGAGCCCACGCTCTTCTCCGCGACCGTCGGCGAGAACGTGCTGATGGGCGCCGAGGGGGCCGGCGAGGAGGAGCTGCGGCGGGCGCTCGCGGTCGCGCAGGCGGACTTCGTGTACGACCTGCCGCACGGCCTCGACACCCAGGTCGGCGAGCAGGGGCTCAGCCTCTCCGGCGGCCAGCGGCAACGGCTCGCGCTGGCCCGCGCGGTGGTCGGGAAGCCCCGTTTCCTGGTGCTCGACGACCCGCTCTCGGCCCTGGACGTGCACACGGAGACGCTGGTGGAGGCGGCGCTGCGGCGCGTGCTGGAGCACACGACCGCCGTGGTGGTCGCCCACCGGCCGTCCACCGTGATGCTCGCGGACCGGGTGGCTCTGCTCTCCGACGGCCGGATCAGCGCGGTCGGCACCCATCAGGAACTGCTGCGTGGCAACGCCGAGTACGCCTGGCTGATGTCGGGCGCCGAGCTCACCGCCTCGAAGGAGGGCAGTACGCGATGACGACCACCACCGACGACGCCGCACCCGCGGACGACGACCTGGCGCGCGGTGCCGCGCCGCGCCCCGGGGCCGCCGAGGACACCGGGGGTTCCGGAGGCTCCGAGAAGCCCGGGAAGCCCGGGGAGCCCGGAGAGCCCGGGGAGCCCGGGGACTCGTTCGACCGGGACGCCCTGCCCGCACCGCGCGGGGCGACCAGGGCGCTGCTGGCCTCACTGCTCGCGCCGATGCGCGGGCGGGTCGCCGTCGCCGCCCTCTTCCTGCTCCTCCAGCAGGCCGCCGTGCAGGCGGGCCCGCTGCTGGTGGCGTACGCCATCGACCGCGGCGTGCCGGCCTTCCGGGACCACGACTACGGGCCGCTGATCGCGGTGGCCGTCGGCTACGCGCTCTGTTCCATCGGCGCGGGAGTCCTCCAGTACGCGTTCATCAGGGCCGCCGCGCGGATCAACCAGGACGTCCTTCTCGATCTGCGCGGGCGGATCTTCCGTCACGCCCAGGCCCTCAGCGTGGACTTCCACGAGCGCTACACCTCGGGCCGGCTGATCTCGCGGTCCACCACGGATGTGGAGTCGCTGCGCGAACTGCTGGGCGAGGGGCTTCAGGAACTGATCGGCGTGGTCCTGTCGTTCGTCTCCATCTCGGTGATGCTGCTCTGGCTGGACCTGGGCATCGGAGCGATCGCGGTGTTCTCCTTCGTACCGCTGTACCTGCTGGTGCAGCTGTACCGGCGACGGGCGGGCCGGGTCTTCGCGGCACGGTCCACGGCGATCGCCGCGGTCATCGTGAAGTTCGCGGAGACGATGAACGGCATCCGCCCGGTCCAGGCCTTCCGCCGGGAGCGCACCAACGACGCGGCGTTCGACACGCTCAACCACCGCCATGAGCGGACCAACGGGGACGCGCTGCTGGAGATGGCCCGCTATGTCATCGGCTCCCGGCTGGTCGCGAACACGGCGGTGGCGGGGATGGTGCTGTGGGGCGCCTACCGGGTGGCCTCCGGCACGCTGGCACTGGGGGTGCTGGCCGCGGCGGTGCTGTATCTGCGACGGCTGTACGACCCGATCGACCGGCTCGGCATGTTCCTCAACTCCTACCAGTCGGCCGCCGCGTCGCTGGACAAGATCGCCGGGCTGCTGGCGCAGACGCCCACCGTTCCGGAGACGGCCGATCCGAAGGAGCTGCCCGCCCGCTCCGGCGAACACCCGGGCCGCGAGGTCACGTTCGACGGGGTGAGCTTCGCCTACCGCACGGGCGGCGAGGTTCTGCCCCACTTCGGCCTGAGCATCCCGGCCGGGCAGACCGTGGCCGTGGTCGGCTCGACGGGCGCCGGGAAGTCGACGCTCGCCAAGCTGCTGGCCCGGTTCTACGATCCGACCGGCGGCCGGGTCCTGCTGGACGGCGTCGACCTGCGCGACCTCGACACCGCCGGGCTGCGCAAGGGGGTGGTGATGGTGACCCAGGAGGCGTTCCTGTTCTCCGGCACGGTCGCCGAGAACATCGCGATCGGCCGCCCGGACGCGACGCCCGAGGACATCGAGCGGGCGGCCAGGGCCATCGGGGCGCACGAGTTCATCGCCGGTCTCCCCGAGGGCTACGACACGGACGTACGCAAGCGGGGCGGCCGGATCTCCGCCGGTCAGCGCCAGTTGGTCGCGTTCGCGCGGGCCCTGCTGGCCGACCCGGCGGTACTGATCCTCGACGAGGCGACCAGTTCGCTGGACATCCCCGGTGAGCGGGCGGTGCAGCGGGCCATGGACACAGTGCTGCACGGCCGTACGGCGGTGGTGATCGCGCACCGGCTGTCGACCGTGGAGATCGCGGACCGGGTGCTGGTGATGGAGCACGGCCGCATCGTGGAGGACGGCGCCCCGGCCGAACTGATCGGCGGAACGGGCCGGTTCGCCGGTCTGCACCGCGCGTGGCAGGACAGTCTGGCCTGACGGCCCCACTCCTCGGGGCCCTCGTCCCGGTCACCCGGGCGTGACGAAGCCGGTGCCGCGCGTTCGGTGGCACCGGCTTCGCCATGCCCGGGTGACGGCCCGCCCGGGACCGCTCCCGCGCCGACGCACGGCGCACGGGTGGCGCGCGAGCGGCACGCGAGCGGTGGCCGGAACGCGCCAGAGCGGCGCTCGATCTCAACAAGTGGTCAGACGCCGCTTCCCTGTTCGTTGTTCGAACACAACGCCTGGCGGCCAATCCTGTGCGCACGCTGTGCGTACGGGCTCCCAGGGCCCTCGGGTGACATTGCGGTGATGATCGATGAAACGTCCGCTTAACGAACATGACCTTTCCGGCAACGAACGAATTCCGGCCAACTTGTTGACGCGGTCCTGACACGAGTACGCATCTGCTGACACTCTTCCCCCGTTCTGCGCACCGCCTGCACTGTCCGGACGGCCACCAGCGCCGCCGGTACCCCCCTCGCAGAAGGAGTCCGCGTGAGATCCACGCCCAGCCGTCGTGCCACCGCGACCGGCGCTCTGATAGCCGCAGCAGCCCTCCTCGCTGTCGGTGTCCAGTCCACCACCGCGACCGCCACCCCCGGCAGCGCCCCCGCCGCCGTCCCGGCGGCGGCCTCCAAGGCCGACCCCGGTTCGCTCCCCGCGAAGCTCTCGCCCGCCCAGCGCGCCAAGCTGATCAGCGAGGCCAACTCCACCAGGGCGGCCACCGCCAAGGAGCTCGGGCTCGGGTCCCAGGAGAAGCTCGTCGTCCGCGATGTCGTGCAGGACCAGGACGGCACCACGCACACCCGCTACGAGCGCACCCTCGCCGGACTTCCCGTCCTCGGCGGCGACCTGGTCGTCCAGCAGACCAAGGCCGGCAAGACCGAGGGCGTCACCAAGGCGTCGCGGGCGACCACCGCCCAGCTGAAGGCCGTCGGCCTCTCGGCCGACGTGGCCCCGGCCATCGCCGAGAAGCAGGCACTCGGCGCGGCGAAGGCCGAGGGCTCGAAGCAGACCGAGGCGAGCGAGGCCCCGCGCAAGGTCGTCTGGCTGGCCGGCGGCACCCCGCAGCTGGCGTACGAGACCGTCGTCGGCGGTCTCCAGCACGACGGCACCCCCAACGAGCTGCACGTCGTGACCGACGCCTCCACCGGCGCCAAGCTGTACGAGTGGCAGGGCGTCGAGAACGGCACCGGCAACACCCAGTACAGCGGTCAGGTCACGCTGGGCACCGCGCCGTCGTACACCCTGACGGACACCACCCGCGGCAACCACAAGACCTACAACCTGAACCACGGCTCCTCCGGCACCGGGACGCTGTTCTCCGGCTCCGACGACATCTGGGGCGACGGCACCCCGCAGAACGTCGAGACCGCCGGGGCCGACGCCCACTACGGCGCCGCCGAGACCTGGGACTACTACAAGAACGTGCACGGCCGCACCGGTATCCGCGGTGACGGTGTCGGCGCGTACTCCCGCGTCCACTACGGCAACAACTACGTCAACGCGTTCTGGCAGGACAGCTGCTTCTGCATGACGTACGGGGACGGCAGCGGCAACGCCGCACCGCTGACCTCGCTCGACGTGGCCGCCCACGAGATGACGCACGGCGTCACCGCCGCCACGGCCAACCTGGTCTACAGCGGTGAGTCCGGCGGCCTGAACGAGGCCACCTCCGACATCTTCGCCGCGGGCGTGGAGTTCTACTCCAACACCGCCCAGGACCCGGGCGACTACCTCGTCGGCGAGAAGATCGACATCAACGGCGACGGCACCCCGCTGCGCTACATGGACAAGCCGAGCAAGGACGGCGCGTCCAAGGACGCCTGGTACTCCGGTATCGGCAACGTCGACGTCCACTACTCCTCGGGCCCGGCGAACCACTGGTTCTACCTGCTCTCCGAGGGCAGCGGCGCCAAGACGGTCAACGGGGTCAACTACAACTCCCCGACCTCCGACGGTCTGCCGGTGACCGGCATCGGCCGGGACAAGGCCCTGCAGATCTGGTTCAAGGCGCTCACCACCAAGTTCACCTCCACGACGAACTACGCCGCCGCCCGCACCGGCACGCTGGCCGTGGCCAGTGAGCTGTACGGCGCCACCAGCCCGGAGTACGCGGCCGTGGCCCACGCCTGGGCCGGCATCAACGTCGGCGCGCGTCCCGGCGGTACCGACCCGGGCGGTGTGGTCTTCGAGAACACCACCGCGGTCGCCATCCCGGACAACGGCGCAGCCGTCACCAGCTCGGTCAACGTCACCGGCCGTACGGGCAACGCCCCGAGCGCCCTCAAGGTCGGCGTGGACATCAGCCACACCTGGCGCGGTGACCTGGTCGTCGACCTGGTCGCCCCGGACGGAACCGCGTACCGCCTGAAGAACTCCTCCTCCGGCGACTCCGCGGACAACGTGGTGGAGACCTTCACGGTCAACGCCTCGTCCGAGGTGGCCAACGGCACCTGGAAGCTCAAGGTCCAGGACATCGCCTCGCAGGACACCGGACGCATCAACAGCTTCAAGCTGACCTTCTAGTCGCGGGCGGAGGCCGGACGCCTCCGACCGCACGCACCACGCACAGGAACGGCCCGGGAGGATTCCGTCCTCCCGGGCCGTTCCGGCGTTCGCGTCGGGCCTCCCCCGGACCAGGCCGGGTTGTCCGCGTGCGTCAGGGTCTCCCGGGCCACGAAGAGACTGCCGGAAGCGGCGGGCCGCTGCTGCTCGGTGAGCCGCTGGGTGTCCGTCATGCCGTAACCCATCTACGCCGGCACCGGGCGCGCCGGGTACCGCCGGGCACCCCGCCGGGGCGGCCCCTCAGCGCATCGGCGCTCCCTCGCCCTCCCCCGTCGCGTCCGTCGGCAGCGCGACGAGACCCAGTTCGGCGCCGGAGGCCAGCAGCGGGTGGGCCGGCAGCACGCGCACGGTGTAGCCGTACGGTCCCGTGCGGTCCAGGGCCAGCGGCCCCTCGTACAGCAGCCGGCCCTCCAGGTCATGGCCGCCCGCCGGTTTCAGCGGGAAGACCTGGGCGTCCGCGATGGCGTCCCCGGAATCGACCCGCCCGGCGACCGCCTGCACCTCCACGTCGTCCGGGTCGAGACCGCCGAGCGCGATGCGGACCCGGAGCGCCAGGGTGGACCCCAGCTCCGCCGAACCGCCCGCGGCGGTGCCGGTCACGGCCTCCACATGGTCGACGGACACCTTCGGCCAGGCAGCCCGGACGCGGGCCTTCCAGTCCGCGAGCCCCTGGGCCGTTTCCGGCCCCAGAGCCCGCCGGGCCCGTGCGGCGGGGGCGTACAGCCGCTCCACATACTCACGCACCATGCGCCCCGCGAGCACCTTGGGGCCCAGCGTGACCAGGGTGCGGCGGACCATCTCGACCCAGCGCTCGGGCAGTCCCCCGCCGTCGCGGTCGTAGAAGCGGGGCGCGACCCGGTTCTCGATCAGTTCGTACAGGGCGTTGGCCTCCAGCTCGTCGCGCCGGTCCTCGTCGACGGCCGAACCGTCGGCGGTCGGGATCGCCCAGCCGAAGTCCGGCTCGAACCACTCGTCCCACCAGCCGTCGCGCACCGAGAGATTGAGACAGCCGTTCAGCGCCGCCTTCATCCCGCTGGTGCCGCACGCCTCCAGCGGGCGCAGCGGGTTGTTGAGCCAGACGTCACAGCCCGGGTAGAGCTTCTGCGCCATCGCCATGCCGTAGTCCGGCAGGAAGACGATGCGGTGGCGCACCTGCGGGTCGTCCGCGAACCGCACCAGCTCCTGGACCAGCCGCTTCCCGCCGTCGTCGGCCGGGTGCGCCTTGCCCGCGACGACGATCTGGATCGGCCGGCCCGGGTGCAGGAGCAGGGCCCGCAGCCGGTCGCGGTCGCGCAGCATCAGCGTGAGCCGTTTGTAGGAGGGGACGCGGCGCGCGAAGCCGATGGTGAGGACGTCCGGGTCGAGGACCCCGTCGATCCAGCCGAGTTCGGCCGTGCCGGCGCCGCGCCTGCGCCAGGAGGCGTAGAGCCGCTTGCGCACCTCGGTCACCAGCTGTTCGCGCAGCGTCCGGCGCAGGTCCCAGATCTCCCGGTCGGGTACGGCCGTCAGGGCGTTCCACCGCCGGGGCGTACCGGAGCGGCGCCCACCGGTCACCTCGCCGCCGGTCAGGGCGTCCTGCGCCCGGTCGGTGCCGAAGTGCCGGGCGCCGAGCCGGAGGACTTCCGGGGCGACCCAGGTCGGGGCGTGGACCCCGTTGGTCACCGAGGTGATCGGCACCTCCGCGGGGTCGAAGCCGGGCCAGAGGCCGGAGAACATCTCGCGGCTGACGGCCCCGTGCAGGGTGGAGACCCCGTTGGCGCGCTGGGCGAGCCGCAGCCCCATGACCGCCATGTTGAACAGGTCCGGCCCGCCGTCGGCGGGTTGGGTCTCCTGGCCGAGCCGGAGGATCCGCTCGACGCCGACGCCCGGCAGTTCGCCGCCCTCGCCGAAGTGGCGGGCGATCAGCTGGCGGTCGAACCGGTCCATCCCGGCGGGGACCGGGGTGTGCGTGGTGAAGACGGTGCCGGCCCGGACCACTTCCAGCGCCGCGTCGAAGCCGAGGCCGTCCCCGGAGAGCTCCCGGATCCGTTCCAGGCCGAGGAATCCGGCGTGCCCCTCATTGGTGTGGAACACCTCGGGGTCCGGCATCCCGGTGAGCCGGCAGTAGGTGCGCACGGCCCGCACTCCGCCGATGCCGAGCAGCATCTCCTGGAGCAGCCGGTGATCGCTGCCACCGCCGTACAGCCGGTCGGTGACATCGCGCTCGCCCGGCGCGTTCTCCTCGACGTCGGAGTCGAGCAGCAGCAGGGGCACGCGGCCGACCCGGGCCTGCCAGACGCAGGCGTGCAGACAGCGCCCGCCGGGCAGGGCGAGCACCACCCGGGCGGGGGTGCCGTCGGCCTCCCTGAGCAGGGCGAGCGGGAGTTCGTTGGGGTCCAGGACGGGATAGTGCTCCTGCTGCCAGCCGTCGCGGGAGAGGGTCTGGCGGAAGTAGCCGTGCCGGTAGAGCAGGCCGACCCCGATGAGCGGTACACCGAGGTCGCTGGCGGCCTTGAGATGGTCGCCCGCCAGGATGCCGAGTCCGCCGGAGTACTGCGGAAGTGCGGCCGTCACCCCGAACTCGGGGGAGAAGTAGGCGATGGCGGCGGGCAGTTCAGCGCCCTCGGCCAATCGGTTCTGGTACCACCGGGGGTCCTCCAGATACTGCCGGAGGTTCTCGGACGCCCCGGCGAGCCGGGTCAGGAACTCCTCGTCCCGGGCCAGCTCGGCGAGCCGCCCCGCCGACAGGGAGCCGAGCAGGCGTACGGGGTCGGCGTCCGCGGGCCGCCAGCCTTCGGGGTCGGCGGACCGGAAGAGCTCACGGGTCTCGTTGTGCCAGGACCAGCGCAGATTGCGGGCGAGGTCATGGAGGGGTCGCAGGGATTCGGGGAGGACGGGACGCACGGTGAATCGACGAATGGCCTTCACGTATTCCACCTTTACAGGGGACGTACGGATCCGAGGGGACGCACCACGGTGGGCGCCGCTCCGTCACCCTCGACGACCGGCCCCGGGGCGTGCGCCGAAAGCGGCACCGTGCGCCATGGGGGCGGGGCTCACGGCGTCCGGCGGCTTCCCGCCCCGCACCTCCCCCGCATCTCTCGCGTCACCTCTCCCGGATGCCCCGCTGTCACCGCGGGCATCGTTGCGCCCCACCGTTCACCTGGGGGTTTGGCCGGTTTCTCCCCCGTGCACGGGCTTGTGGACCCTCGCACCACAGGGAAGGCTGCCGGGTGGCGCCGCAGAACGGGTATCCGGAAACCCGTGGAGGCGCCCCGGCCCCGTACGCCCACCGGGGCGCGCGCCGAGCGGCTGCGGCCGAGTCATCGACACGGGCGCCGGATGGCCCACCCCGAGGCCTCGGGGAAGGCTTTCCCGGCACGCGGCCCGCCCAGGCCCCCACGCGTTCTTCGCGCACGCCATCCGTGTGTGAACACCCGCGACCCATCCATTCGAGTGCCATTGGAGTGAACGCGGACAGGAGCCGCCATGCCCACGGCCCGTCACCCGACAGCGGAGCAGCTAAAAAGGACAGATCCCCATCATCGCGACATGCGCGGTCGGTCCGCCGCGTCCGTGCCGCACCCCGTGCACGCCCAGCCCCCAGGTGATTCCATGATCGGTCGAATTCCCGTCCTGGACGTCCGTCCTCGTCTCGACTGCGGCAGACGGCCGGTGAAGGCCGTGGTCGGCGAGACCTTCGAGGTCACCGCCACCGTCTTCCGCGAAGGCCATGACGCGGTCGCCGCCAATGCCGTGCTGCGCGATCCGAACGGACGCACCGGCCCATGGACCCCGATGCGTGAGCTGGCCCCCGGTACGGACCGCTGGGGCGCCGAGGTCACACCCGGCAGCGAGGGGCGCTGGACGTACACGGTCGAGGCCTGGAGCGATCCGGTCACCACCTGGCGCCGGGCCGCCGCGGTCAAGATCCCCGCGGGCATCGACACGGCCCTGGTGCTGGCGGAGGGCGCCGCGCTCTACGAGCGGGCCGCCGCCGGCGTACCGAAACGGGACGGGCGCGAGGCGGTGCTGGCCGCGGCCGACGCGCTGCGCGACACCGGCCGCCCGGCCGCGTCGCGGCTGGCCGCGGCGCTGACCCCGGCGGCGGACGCGGCGCTCGCCCGCCATCCCCTGCGCGAACTGGTCACCCGCTCCCGCCCGCTGCCGGTGACGGTGGAGCGCCGACGGGCCCTGTACGGCTCCTGGTACGAACTGTTCCCGCGCTCCGAGGGCGCCAGGGCGGAGCCGCGCGTGCCCCCGGGCAAGAAGGCCCGGGGCCGGGCGGCCCGGCCCGCCCCCGCCCGCCTGGTGAGCGGCACCTTCCGGACGGCCGCCGAGCGGCTGCCCGCCGTCGCCGCCATGGGCTTCGACGTCGTGTATCTCCCGCCGATCCATCCCATCGGCACCACCCACCGCAAGGGCCGCGACAACTCCCTCTCCCCCGGCGCCGACGACCCCGGGGTGCCCTGGGCGATCGGTTCGGCCGACGGCGGTCACGACGCCGTCCACCCGGAGCTGGGCACGCTGGAGGACTTCGACCACTTCGTCGGAACGGCCCGCACGCTGCGGATGGAGATCGCGCTGGACTTCGCTCTCCAGTGCTCCCCCGACCATCCCTGGGTGAAGGAACACCCCGAGTGGTTCCACCACCGGCCGGACGGCAGCATCGCGTACGCCGAGAATCCGCCCAAGAAGTACCAGGACATCTATCCGATCGCCTTCGACAGGGATCTGCGCGGCCTGGTCGCCGAGACGGTGCGCCTCCTGCGGTTCTGGATGGACCACGGGGTACGGATCTTCCGCGTCGACAATCCGCACACCAAGCCGGTCGTCTTCTGGGAGAAGGTGATCGCCGACATCAACGGCACCGACCCCGATGTGATCTTCCTGGCCGAGGCGTTCACCCGGCCCGCGATGATGCGGACGCTCGGCGCGATCGGGTTCCAGCAGTCCTACACGTACTTCACCTGGCGCAACACCAAACAGGAGCTCACGGAGTACGTCACGGAGCTGGCCGGCGAGAGCGCCTCGTACATGCGGCCCAACTTCTTCGTGAACACGCCGGACATCCTGCCCGGCTATCTCCAGGACGGCGGCCGGCCGGCCTTCGAGGCCCGCGCGGTGCTCGCCGCCACGCTGGCCCCGTCCTGGGGGGTGTACGCGGGCTTCGAGCTGTGCGAGAACACCGCGGCGGGGCCGGGGAGCGAGGAGTACCTGCACTCGGAGAAGTACCAACTCAGGCCGAGGGACTGGGAGTCGGCCGAACGCGAGGGCCGTTCGCTGGCCCCGCTGATCACCTCGCTCAACCGGATCCGGCGCCGCCACCCCGCACTCCAGCAGCTGCGCGACGTGCATTTCCACGACGTCGGCAACGAGGCGCTGATCGCGTACAGCAAGCGCTCCGGCCCGGACATCGTTCTGGTCGTGGTGAACCTCGATCCGCACCACACCCAGGAGGCCACGGTCTCGTTGGACATGCCGAAGCTCTGCCTCGACTGGCACGAGACCGTACCGGTGCGCGATGAGCTCACCGGCGACACCTACCACTGGGGCAGGACCTTCTATGTGCGCCTAGAGCCGGGCATCACGCCCGCGCACATCGTCGTCCTGCGACCGTCCCCGCCGACCGGAGGGTCACCCACACCATGATCGTCAATGAGCCTGTCCACGACACGTTCGAGGACACTCCCGCCAAGGACCGCGATCCCGACTGGTTCAAGCGCGCCGTCTTCTACGAGGTACTCGTCCGGTCCTTCCAGGACTCCAACGGCGACGGCATCGGCGACCTCAAGGGCATCACCGCCAAGCTGGACTATCTCCAGTGGCTGGGCGTCGACTGCCTCTGGCTGCCGCCGTTCTTCAAGTCGCCGCTGCGTGACGGCGGCTACGACGTGTCCGACTACACCGCCGTGCTGCCGGAGTTCGGCGATCTCGCCGACTTCGTGGAGTTCGTGGACGCCGCGCACCAGCGCGGCATGCGCGTGATCATCGACTTCGTCATGAACCACACGAGCGATCAGCACGACTGGTTCCAGCAGTCCCGCAGCGATCCCGACGGCCCGTACGGCGACTACTACGTCTGGGCCGACGACGACAAGCAGTTCCCGGACGCCCGGATCATCTTCGTCGACACCGAGACGTCCAACTGGACCTTCGACCCGGTGCGCAAGCAGTACTACTGGCACCGCTTCTTCTCCCACCAGCCCGATCTCAACTACGAGAACCCGGCGGTGCAGGAGGAGATCATCTCCGCGCTGCGGTTCTGGCTGGACCTCGGCATCGACGGGTTCCGCGTCGACGCCGTGCCCTACCTCTACCAGCGCGAGGGCACCAACTGCGAGAACCTCCCCGAGACCCATGAGTTCCTCAAGCGGGTCCGCAAGGAGATCGACGCCAACTATCCGGACACCGTGCTGCTCGCCGAGGCCAACCAGTGGCCCGAGGACGTCGTCGACTACTTCGGCGACTACCGGGCCGGCGGCGACGAGTGCCACATGGCGTTCCACTTCCCGGTGATGCCGCGGATCTTCATGGCCGTACGACGCGAGAGCCGCTACCCGGTCTCGGAAATCCTGGCGAAGACCCCGGCGATCCCGAAGAACTGCCAGTGGGGCATCTTCCTGCGCAACCACGACGAGCTGACGCTCGAAATGGTCACGGACGAAGAGCGCGACTACATGTACGCGGAGTACGCCAAGGACCCGCGGATGCGCGCCAACATCGGCATCCGGCGGCGGCTCGCTCCCCTCCTGGACAACGACCGCAACCAGATCGAGCTGTTCACCGCTCTGCTGCTGTCGCTGCCCGGATCCCCGATCCTCTACTACGGGGACGAGATCGGGATGGGCGACAACATCTGGCTGGGCGACCGGGACGCGGTCCGGACGCCGATGCAGTGGACACCCGACCGGAACGCCGGGTTCTCCTCCAGCGATCCCGGGCGGCTCTACCTCCCCACGATCATGGACCCGGTCTACGGCTACCAGGTCACCAATGTCGAGGCGTCGATGGCCTCGCCCTCCTCGTTGCTGCACTGGACCCGGCGGATGATCGAGATCCGCAAGCAGAATCCGGCCTTCGGCCTCGGCTCGTACAACGAACTGCCCTCCTCGAACCCGGCGGTGCTGGCGTTCACGCGGGAGTACAAGGACGACCTCGTGCTGTGCGTCCACAACTTCTCGCGCTTCGCCCAGCCCACGGAGCTGGACCTGCGGTCGTTCACCGGGCGTCATCCCGTGGAGCTGATCGGCGGGGTCCGCTTCCCCGCCGTCGGCCAGTGGCCCTACCTGCTGACGCTCGCCGGACACGGCTTCTACTGGTTCCGGCTGCGCAAGGACGCCCCGGCGGCCTGATGCCGCCGCCGCCCCGTGCGCCGCGGTTCTCCACCGACCCGCACGGGGCGCTCTCCCCCGCATCGAGCCCTTCCGGACTCCGCCGGGCCCCTCGGGGCTCATCGGGCCGAGTCCGTACGGACCATCCTGACCCGACACGTCCCGCACAGCCGGACAGCCATTGCCGCAATCCGGGACACTCTTCGCATCCTGTGGCGTGCCGGGGAAAGGACGCGATGCCATGTCGGAGGCTGCATCCGCTCACGTCGCCCTGGCGAGGAGCACGGGGAACAGCGCGACGAAGCACGGTCCGACGCCTGGCGGTCCGGTGGACGGAGCACTGCTTCCGTCCCTCGTCCCCCTGCTCCATGAATGGCTGCCCCGGCAGCGGTGGTTCGCCGGCAAGGGACAGCCGGTCACCGGCTTCTCCCTCGTGTCGGCGACCGAGATACTGCCGGTGGAGGGCACCGGTCCCGGACTGATCCATCTGCTCGTCCAGGTCCAGCAGCCGCCCCCGTCCGCCCATCCCGCCGAGGACTGCTACCAACTCCTGCTCGGCGTAAGGGAGTCACTGCCTCCCCGGCTCGCGTCCGCGCTGATCGGCGGGGTGCACCAGGGGCCGCTGGCCGGGCGCACCGTGTACGACGGACTGCATGACCCGCGCCTGGCCGGCCTGCTGCTGGAACGATTCCGCCGACCCGGTTCCCTCGGTCCCCTCCGCTTCGAGCGGACCGCCCCGGTCCCGGCCGGGCTCGCCCCACGGGTGCTGGACACCGAGCAGTCCAACTCCTCGCTCGTCTACGGCGAGGCGTACATCCTCAAGATCTTCCGGCGGGTCTTCCCCGGCACCAACCCGGACCTCGAACTGCCCCTCGCGCTGACCCGGGAGGGGTGCGGGCGGGTACCGGCCCCGGTCGCGTGGTTCGAGACCGCCGCTCCCGAACCGCTCACCCTGGGGGTGCTCCAGCCCTTTCTGCGCGGCGCCCGGGACGGCTGGCGGCTGGCCCTGACCGCGCTGGCCGAGGGCCGCGACTTCGTCCCCGAGGCGCGGGCGCTGGGCCGGGCCACCGCCGAGGTGCACACCGCGCTCGCCACCGCCCTGCCGACCCCTGCGCTGCAGGGCTCGCAGACCACGCACCTCGTCGCCCGGATGACCCGACGGCTGGAGGCGGCGGCGCAGGCGGTGCCGGACCTCGTGCCGTACGTCCCCGGGCTGCGCACCTCGTTCGACGCCGTCACGGCCCTCGGGCACCAGGGCCGTGACTGGGCCGCCCAGCGGATCCACGGCGATCTGCACCTCGGCCAGACGCTCCGCGCCGACGACGGGTTCTGGTCACTGATCGACTTCGAGGGGGAGCCGTCCCGCCCCCTCCCGGAGCGCCGCCGCCCTCAGCCACCGGTACGCGATGTCGCGGGCATGCTCCGTTCCTTCGACTACGCGGCCCGCTCGCACCACCCGTGGAACGCGGAGTGGGCGGCCCGCTGCCGCGCCGCGTACTGCGAGGGCTACGCGGAGGCCTCGGGCGCCGACCCGCGCAGCGAACCGGAACTGCTGCGCGCCCATGAGACCGACAAGGCGGTGTACGAGGTGCTGTACGAGGCCCGGCACCGCCCCGACTGGCTGCCGGTCCCGATGGCCGCCATCCACCGTCTGGCCACGGCTCCCATCGCCTGAACCGCCCTGCCCCCCTCCACGCCCCTGGTTCCCGACACCCTCCGAGGAGGCAGTCCCCCGTGACCGCCCGCAAGCCGTCCCGCAAGCCGTCCCGTTCGCGCAAGCCCGCCGAGGCGGTCGAGGCCGTCGCCGAGGCCGTCGTCGAGTTCGTCCAGGCCGAGGTCACCGAGGCCGTCCAGGCCGTCGAGTTCGCCGAGGCCGTCCAGACCGTCGACGCCTTCGAGGTCGCGCCCGTTCAGCAGCCCGCGCCCACCGGGATCACCACTCCGGCCGCCGCACCCGCACCCCCCGCCGCCCCGCCCCGGCCCCGGCGCGCCGGGGGCGGCGCGGGTGTCCGGCCGGCCCCGCCCCTGGACGGCGGGGAACGGGCCCGGCTGCTGGCCGGCGAGCACCACGCGCCGCACGATCTGCTCGGAGCGCATCTGACCCGGAGCGGGGTGGTCCTGCGGGTGCTGCGGCCGTTCGCCCGCTCGGTCACGGTGCTCGGCAAGGGCCTGCGGGCCGAACTGCACGAGGACGGGGACGGCTTCTTCTCCGGAATCCTGCCGATGCCCTCGGTACCCGAGTACCGGCTCCACGTGGCCTACGAGGACAACGAGACCGAGACGCAGGACCCGTACCGCTTCCTGCCCGCGCTCGGTGATCTCGATCTGCATCTGATCGGCGAGGGGCGGCACGAGGAGCTGTGGACGGCGCTCGGCGCCCGGCCCATGGAGCACCAGAGAGTCGCGGGGACGCGGTTCACCCTGTGGGCCCCGAACGCTCGCGGGGTGCGGGTCAGCGGCGACTTCAACTACTGGGACGGCACCGGCTTCCCGATGCGTTCGCTCGGATCCACGGGGGTGTGGGAGCTGTTCGTGCCCGCTGTCGGCGAGGGCGCCCTGTACAAGTTCGACATCTGCCGCCCCGACGGCTCGCACACCCTGCGGGCCGACCCGATGGCCCGGCACACCGAGGTGCCGCCCGCCAACGCCTCGGTGGTCACGGCCTCGCACCACGAGTGGCAGGACGCCGAGTGGATGGCACACCGGGGGGACCGCCCGGTGCACGAGGCGCCGTTCTCGGTCTACGAGGTGCATCTCCCGTCCTGGCGACCGGGCCTGACCTATCGTCAACTCGCCGACCAGCTGCCTTCGTACGTCAGGGACCTGGGCTTCACGCATGTGGAGCTGATGCCGGTCTCCGAGCACCCCTTCGGCGGCTCCTGGGGCTACCAGGTCACGGGGTTCTTCGCGCCGACCTCGCGCATGGGGACGCCGGACGACTTCCGGTTCCTGGTGGACGCGCTGCACGGGGCGGGCGTCGGCGTGATCGCCGACTGGGTGCCCGCGCACTTCCCGCGCGACGACTGGGCGCTGGCGGAGTTCGACGGGCGCCCGCTGTACGAGCACTCGGACCCCTCGCGGGCCGCACACCCGGACTGGGGGACCCTGGAGTTCGACTTCGGCCGCAAGGAGGTGCGTAACTTCCTCGTCTCCAACGCCACTTACTGGTGCGAGGAGTTCCACATCGACGGGCTGCGGGTGGACGCCGTCGCCTCGATGCTCTATCTCGACTACTCCCGCGAGGACGGCGAGTGGTCGCCGAACGAGCACGGCGGCCGGGAGAATCTGGACGCCGTCGCCTTCCTCCAGGAGATGAACGCGACCGTGTACCGGCGCAACCCCGGGGTCGTCACCATCGCCGAGGAGTCCACCGCCTGGGACGGTGTCACCCGTGCCACGCACCATGCGGGCCCCGGCGGCTTCGGCGGTCTCGGCTTCGGGCTGAAGTGGAACATGGGCTGGATGCACGACTCGCTCGGCTATGTGGAGAAGGAGCCGGTGCACCGCAAGTACCACCACGGCGAGATGACGTTCTCCATGGTGTACGCGTACAGCGAGAACTACGTCCTGCCGATCTCGCACGACGAGGTGGTGCACGGAAAGCGTTCGCTGGTCAGCAAGATGCCCGGCGACTGGTGGCAGCAGCGGGCCAACCACCGGGCCTACCTGGGCTTCATGTGGGCGCACCCGGGCAAGCAACTCCTCTTCATGGGACAGGAGTTCGCCCAGGGAGCCGAATGGTCCGAGGGGCACGGCCCGGACTGGTGGCTGCTCGACCCGTCCTACGGTGCGTCGGCCGACCACCGTGGCGTACGCACCCTGGTCGGCGATCTGAACGCGGTCTACGGGGCGCTGCCCGCCCTCTGGCAGTGCGACACGGTGCCGGAGGGCTTCAGCTGGGTGGACGGGGGCGCGTCCGAGGACAATGTGTTCGCCTTCCTGCGGTACGACGCGGACGGCTCCCCGCTGCTCGCGGTCTCCCACTTCTCCCCCGTCGTACGGCACGGCTACCGCCTCGGCGTCCCCGAGGCGCCGGAGGCCTGGGTGGAGGTGCTGAACACGGACGCGGTCCGCTACGGCGGTGGCGGGGTGCGCAACGAGGAACCGGTGCGGCCGGAGTCGGTGGCCGCGCACGGCAGGCGGGCGAGCGTCACGGTGACGCTGCCGCCGCTGGCGACGGTGTGGTTCCGCCCCGCCTGACACCGGCCCGCCGCAGACACGGGGCGACAGCGCCCTGCCCGCCCGTACGGCGGACCGGCCCCCGCTCCCCGAGCCGCCGGACGACCTCGACGGCCTGCCCGACGGCGCCGCCCACCGCGACTGCTCCTCCGGGAGCAGCCGCGGTGGCTGCTACCGGGGGGGGAGTCGGTACGGTGTCAGGCCGGCCGGACCCGGAGCTCGAACACGTCCTCCAGCTCCTGGAGCAGGCGCCGCTTCGGGCGGGCGCCGACCATCGACTTCACCGGTTCGCCCGCGCGGAACACCATCAGGGTCGGCATCGACAGGACCCCGTACCGTGTGGCGGTGCCCGGGTTGTGGTCGACGTCGAGCTGGACGACCTTGAGGCGGTCGGCGTTCTCCTGGGCGATCTGGTTCAGGACCGGGGCGATCTGGCGGCAGGGGCCGCACCAGTCGGCGGTGAACTGCACCAGGACGGGGCGGTCCCTGGCCGCCAGCACCTCTTGGTCGAAGGTCTCATCGGTGACCTCGGCGACATCTTCCGCATGGATCATCTGTCATCCTCCCAGTTCACAACGTGGTTCCGGACCGCCGGGCCGTTCGGCGGACGCTTCGAGCTCCGCCCGTGCGAGCTGTGCGCCGACTTCGCGGCGGACCGTCCGCAACTGCCCGATCAGCGCGTCGAGTTCGTCGAGCTTGCGCCGGTAGACGGCGAGCGAGGCGGGGCAGGCGTCACCGGCCGGGTGCCCGGCGCGCAGGCACTCGACGAAGGGGCGGGTCTCCTCCAGATCGAACCCGAAGTCCTGAAGGGTCCGGATCTGCCGGAGCATCCGCAGATCGCTCTCGTCGTAGGTGCGGTAGCCGTTTCCCGCACGCCGCGCGCGGAGCAGTCCGCGTGACTCGTAGTAGCGCAGAGTCCGTGTCGTCGTCCCGGCCCGCTCGGCCAGCTCACCGATTCGCATGGCATGACCGTAATCCTTGACGCCGACGTCAAGGCAAGCGCCGAATCCACTCACTCTCCGTGAGCATGCGGGTGGCCGGTACGGAAGTGGTTCCCGTACCGGCCACGCCGTGTCCCCGCAGCCGGGGCCCGTCCTACCTCTGTGCCGCCGAGCGCCTGCGCATCGCGTAGAGGATTCCTCCGCCGGCGGCCAGCGCCGCTGCCGCCGCGCCGATCACCGGCCCGGTGGAGGTGGCGCCGGTCGCCGCCAGGCCGCCGCCCGCCGTCGTCTGCGAGCCGGTGGTGCCGGTGGTGGAGCCGCCGGTGGTGCCGGTGGAGCCGCCGGTGGACGGGGAACCGGACGAGCCGCCGGTGCTGCCGGTGGAGCCGCCGCCGGTCGCGGAGCCGGACGAGCCGCCGGTGGACGCGGAGCCGCCCGTACCGCCCGTACCGGCGTTGATCACGATCTCGGCCGAGTCATTGGCAGGGTTCTTGTCGAAGGGCCGGGCCTTCCCGGTGAACTTCACCTTGCCCACCGCGTTGTCCACGGCCTTGTCGATCCGGAGCACGAAGGAGTAGGTCTCGCCGGTGTTCTCGTCGACCCAGGACTGCGACGTCCCGCACCGGTAGTGCGATGTGGTCACCTTGTGGCAGAAGCCGTCCGGCTTCACCACCGACGTCCCGGCAGGTATCCGGATGTCGACGGTCGCGGCCCCCTGGCCCTGTTCGAGGTAGACCCAGGCCGGACCCTTGTTGATGAACTTCACGGCGGCCGTGACCTTGTCGCCCACCTTGCCGCTGAGCTTCGCGCCGGTCAGCGCGTAGTCGGCGGTGTTGTCGGAGGTGACGTCGGTCATGGCGTACCGCTCGGGGTGCTTCTCGCGGTCGGCCTCATCGGCCGGGCCCTTCTCCACCAGCTTCAGCGGGGCGCCCGTGCCCGGTACGGGGTCGGATTCCCCGTCGCCGGAGGGGCTCGGCTCGGTGCCGCTCACCGTCATGTAGACGTCGTCGTACATCGCGCTGTCCAGTGCCTTGAGCCCGATGGGCCGCTCGGGAACGTAGAGGACACCCGGTTTCAGCGGCTGGTCGATCGCGCAGACCGCGTAGTGCGAGTCCGGTCTCTCGTCGTGGGAGTAGGCGGTCGCGTACTCGCAGTTGGAGTACGAGTCGGCGGCGCGGAGGCCCGGCGACACGGCGTAGGAGACCCAGACCTTCGCCACTTCCTCGGTCCCCTTGTTCAGCACCGAGAACGGCATGCCGAAGCCGCCGCCGGGCTCGGCTCCGGTGATCCTGGCGAGATTCCCGATCCCGAGGTGGGGCTCCTCCTCGTCGGCGAGCGCCGGTGTGGCACCCAGCCCGGTCAGGGCGACGGCGGCCAGGGCACCGACTCCCCCGCGCAGGACGCGACGGCTGGTGCGGGTCTGGTTCATATGGGGTCCCCTTGTGCGACACGTGGACGGATCTCGTTGCTGTATGGAAGACCGCTGCCCTCCCCCGGGGGTTGTACCGCTGTTCACCGACGGACCGGGGCGGCCGGACCGCTGACGGTCCGGCCGCCCCGGTCCGGGTGCGTCGGTGCTGGTGTCCCGGTGCCCGCGCGTCGGTGCTGGTGCGTCGGCGTTCCGGGCGTCAGACCTTCGACGGCAGTGTGCCTTCCCCGCGCGGCGCCGGGATGTCCGCCGTCTCCGCCGGGGCGTGGTCGTCGACGAGCGTCCTCTCGTCGAACGGGACCCGTCCGGCGAGGACCTGCTCGACCCGGTCCTTGTCGATCTCCTTGGTCCAGGTGCCGACCAGGACCGTGGCGACCGCGTTGCCCGCGAAGTTCGTCAGGGCGCGGGCCTCGCTCATGAAGCGGTCGATACCGACGATCAGACCGACGCCGTCGACCAGCTCGGGGCGGTGCGACTGGAGACCGCCCGCGAGGGTGGCGAGACCGGCGCCCGTGACGCCCGCCGCACCCTTCGAGGCGATCACCATGAAGACGAGGAGCGAGATCTGCTCGCTCGCGCTCAGCGGGTCGCCCATCGCGTTGGCGATGAACAGGGAGGACATCGTGAGGTAGATCGCGGTGCCGTCGAGGTTGAAGGAGTAGCCGGTCGGCACCGTGATGCCGACGACGGGCTTGCTGACGCCCAGGTGCTCCATCTTCGCGATCAGCCGGGGAAGCGCCGACTCGGAGGACGAGGTGGACAGGATCAGCAGGAACTCGCGCCCGAGGTACTTCAGCAGCGAGACCAGGTTGACCCCGGCGACCAGCCGCAGGATCGTGCCGAGCACCACGAAGACGAACAGCGCGCAGGTGATGTAGAAGCCGATCATGATGATCGCGAGGGACTTGAGCGCGTCCAGACCGGTCTCGCCCACCACCGCCGCCATGGCACCGAAGGCACCGACCGGCGCCGCCCACATGATCATGGCGAGGATGCGGAAGACGAGGCGCTGGATGTGGCCGATGCCGCGCAGGACCGGTTCACCGGCCGGCCCCATGGCCTGGAGCGCGAAGCCCGCGAGGAGCGCGATCAGCAGCGTCTGGAGCACTTCGCCCGCGGTGAAGGCGGAGACCATGGTGGTCGGGATGATGCCGAGCAGGAAGTCGACGGTCGACTCGCTCGCGCCCGCCGCCTGCTTCTCGCCCGCCGCGCGGGCCGCCTCGGTGAGGTGGAGGCCCGAACCGGGCTCCAGCACATTGCCGACGATCAGGCCGATCGCGAGAGCGACCGTCGACATGACCAGGAAGTATCCGAGTGCGAGCCCTCCGACGGCACCGACCTTGGCGGCCTTGCGGACCGAACCGACGCCCAGCACGATCGTGCAGAAGATGATCGGCGAGATCATCATCTTGATCAGGTTCACGAAGCCGGTCCCGATCGGCTTCAGCTCCACGGCGACCCCGGGGGCCACGAAGCCGACGAGAATGCCGAGCACCACGGCACCGATCACGGCGATGTACAGATAATGGGTTCGGTCCCGCTGTGCGGCTGACACTGCCACGGGGGCCCTCCTCGGCTCGGTCGTGGGCGCACCCCGTCCCTGGGGGCTCCGGTGACTATCCACCTCCCTGTGACCCCGGTCACCCTTGCGTTCATATCGTTCACAGCTGCTTTCCGGCCACCCGATGAGCGGCCCGCCGGGGCAGGCAGACTGGGTGCCATGCGCCTCCCCCGTACCCGCCCCCGCAGCCTGGCCGGCCAGCTCTTCGCCATGCAGGTCGTGCTGGTGGCCGCCGTGGTCGCCGGATGCGCGGTCTTCGCGTACGTCTCCGGCAGCGCGCAGGCCGAGGAGACCGCCGCCCGGCAGGTGCGGGCGGTGGCATTGGCGGTGGCCGGTTCTCCCTCCGTACGGGAGGCCATCCGCACCCCGGATCCGTCCGCAGCACTCCAGCCGTACGCGGAACAGGTGCGCGAGGAGACCGGGATCGCCTTCGTCACGATCATGGACCCGAGGGGAGTGCGCTGGACGCACCCGGACTCCCGGCTGATCGGCGACACCTTCCTGGGCCACACCGAACAGGCGCTGCGCGGCGAGACGTTCACGGAGACGTACACCGGCACGCTCGGTCCTTCGATCCGGGTGGTGACCCCGGTCCGGGACGGCGGCGGGATCACCGGTCTGGTCAGCGCGGGCATCACGGTGGAGCGGGTCTCCACCCAGGTACGGGACCAGCTGGGCGCACTGGGGCTCGCGGCGGGCGGGGCGCTGGCGCTCGGCGGGCTGGGCACCTATGTGATCAACGCCCGGCTGCGGCGGCACACCCACGGCATGAACGCCACCGAACTGAGCCGGCTCCACGACTACCACCAGGCCACGCTGCACGCGGTGCGTGAGGGGCTGCTGATGCTGGACGGGCGGCGCCGGATCGCGCTGATCAACGACGCGGGCCGGGAGCTGCTGGGTCTCGGGCCGGGCGCGGTCGGACGGACGGTCGCCGAACTGGCGCTGCCGGCCCCGCTGACCGGGGCGCTCCTGGCCGCCGAACCACGTGTCGACGAACTCCATCTCACGGCGGACCGGGTGATCGTGGTCAACACCCGTCCGGTGGTGGGCGGGGAGCAGCGCGGCACGGTGGTGACGCTGCGGGACCACACCGAGTTGCAGGCGCTGTCGGGCGAGCTGGACTCGGAGCGCGGTTTCACCCGGGCGCTGCGTTCCCAGGCGCACGAGGCGGCGAACCGGCTGCACACGGTGGTGTCGCTGATCGAGCTGGGCCGGGTGGAGGAGGCGGTGGGCTTCGCGACGGCGGAGCTGGAGCTGGCACAGGAACTGACCGACCGGGTCGTGGGCGCCGTCGCGGAACCGGTGCTGGCCGCGCTGCTCCTGGGCAAGGCCTCGCAGGCGCACGAGCGGGGGGTGGAGCTGGTGCTGGCGGACGACAGTCTGATCGACGACGGGGCGCTGCCGGACCGCCCGGCGCAGCGCGATCTGGTGACGATCCTGGGCAATCTGATCGACAACGCGGTGGACGCGGCCTCGGAGGCGGCGAGCGGAGGACCGGAGAGACACCCGGCCCCGGACGACGACGCGGGACGGGCGCACGGTGCCGAAGGGGAGCAGGGTGCGGAACGGGGAGCCGGTACGGAACGGAGAGCCGGTACAGAACCGGAAGCCGGTTCCGGGCTGAGGGCCGGTGCCGACCCGGACGCCGGTACGGAACCGGAAGCCGGTCAGGTCCCCGTGCCCGCCCGGACTCCCGCTCCGGTGCCCGCCCCGCGGGCCTCCTCGCGCGCCCGGGTCACCGTGACCGCCCGCGCCGTCGACGGTCTGCTCCTGCTGCGCGTGGCCGACACCGGGGCGGGCATCGGCCCGGACGACGCGGCCGAGGTGTTCCGGCGGGGCTGGTCGACGCGCGGCGCCGGGCGCGGGCTCGGGCTGGCACTGGTGCGGCAGGCCGCGCACCGCAACGGCGGCACGGTCGAGCTGGACCGGGGGCCGGACGGCGGGGCGCGGTTCACGGTGCGGCTGCCGCTCGGTGGCCGTACGCCGAGCCCCGGCGGGACCGTACGTGAGGCGAAGGAGGTCGGCCCATGATCCGGGTACTGGTGGTGGAGGACGACCCGGTGGCCGCCGACGCCCATCAGATGTACGTGGAGCGGGTCCCGGGTTTCGCGGTGGCGGCGGTGGCCCACACCCGGGCGGAGGCGGTGCGCGCGCTGGAGCGTACGCCGGTGGATCTGCTGTTGCTGGATCTGTATCTGCCCGACGGGCACGGGCTCCAGCTGCTGCGGGCCCTGCGGGCGGCCGGTCATGGCGCCGATGTGATCGCCGTGACGTCGGCGCGTGATCTCGCGGTGGTGCGCGAGGGCGTGTCGCTCGGGGTGGTGCAGTACGTGCTGAAGCCGTTCACGTACCCCACCCTGCGCGACCGGCTGGTGCGGTACGCGGAGTTCCGCGCGGCGGCGGGGGAGGCGAGCGGGCAGGAAGAGGTGGACCGGGCACTGGGGGCGCTGCGCGTCGCGCATCCGGTCGCGCTGCCCAAGGGCCTGAGCGGTCCGACGCTGGAGGCGGTGACCCGGGTGCTGCGGGCGGCCCCGGACGGGGTGACGGCCGCCGCCGCCGGGGAGGAGCTGGGGATCTCACGGATCACCGCGCGCCGTTACCTGGAGCATCTGGTGACGGTGGGCAGCGCCGCACGGCGCCCGCACTACGGTCAGGTGGGGCGCCCGGAACTGCACTACCGGTGGCTGGCGCAGGAGCGCTGACCACACGGGCCCCGGGGCACAACAAGCGCTTGCCGCACGGGCATTGACCTCTTCGACGGGCCGGACCTACGGTCACGGTCAGCCCTCGTGGCCATGAGGAGGTCGTGCCCGTGCGCCCCACCGCCCCACTGATCCTCGCCGCCGCAGCCACCGTGCTCGCCGCCGGTTCGCTCACCGCCTGCTCCTCCGGATCCGGCAGTGACCCGGACACCGTGAAGGTCGCGTACAACCGCTCGACGGACAACAAGATCCGCTTCAAGGACGAGCACTTCCAGTCCGTGAAGGAGCAGTTCGAGAAGGAACACCCCGGCAAGAAGGTCGAGTTGCTGCCGATCCAGGCACCGGACAACGACTACGCCACCAAGGCGCAGCAGATGATGCGCTCGCCGAGGACGGCCCCGGACCTGGTCTACGAGGACACGTTCCGGATCAGCTCCGACATCGAGGCCGGGTATCTGCGACCGCTGGATTCCTATCTGGCGAAGTGGGACAGCTGGGACCGGTTCGTGGACACGGCGAAGGCGGCGGCGAAGGCGGCGGACGGCCGGACGTACGGCGTCCCCGACGGCACCGACACCCGTGGCCTCTGGTTCAACAAGGAGATCTTCGCGAGGGCGGGGCTGCCGGCCGACTGGCAGCCGAAGAACTGGGACGAGGTCCTGGACGCGGCACGCACCGTGAGGAAGAAGGTCCCCGGCGTCATCCCGCTGAACGTGTACACGGGCAAGGGGCCGGGTGAGGCGGCGGTGATGCAGGGCTTCGAGATGCTGCTGTACGGGACGGGCGCGGACCCCCTCTACGACACGACGGCCAAGAAGTGGGTGGCGGGCGGCCAGGGCTTCAAGGACGCGCTCGCCTTCGTCGAGACGGTGTACGGGGAGAAGCTCGGCCCTGACCCCTCGGACGCCCTGGACCCGAACATCGGCACCAAGGTGGCCACCGAGTGGTTCCCCGAGGGGAAGCTCGCGATCTCGCTGGACGGCTCCTGGATGGGTCAGAACTGGATCAACGGCGGGCCGAGGGCGTGGCCCGAGTGGGAGACGGCGCTCGGGCAGGCCCCGATGCCGACGCAGCACGGCCGGGCACCCGGGAAGGTGTCGATGTCCGGCGGCTGGGCCTGGGCCATCCCGCAGAAGGCGAAGAACCCCGACCTGGCCTGGGAGTTCGTCAAGACGCTGCAGACGGCCGAGAACGCGGTCAGGTGGGATGTGGTGGGTGCGCAGATCGCCGTCCGGGAGGACGTGGCCCGGGACCCGGAGTATCTGAAGTCCATGCCGGGCATCACGTTCTTCACCGCGCTGGTCGGCCACAGCCACTACCGTCCGGCGCTGCCCGTCTATCCGCAGGTGTCGACGGCGATCGGCGAGGCGATGGAGAAGGTGACGACGGGGGACGGCTCTCCCGAGTCGGCGGCGAGGGAGTACGACGAGCAGTTGAGGACGATCGTCGGCGACGCGGTCGTCGGCGGGTGACCGGGACCGGGCCGGGCGACGGGGCGCGCGGCGGGACGGTCGGCACGGCGGGCGGCGGGACGGACTGCGGGGCGGGCGACGGCGCTGCGGACGGCGCGGGCCCTCGGCGGGGGCGGCCGGGCGCGGAAGGCACCGGCGGACACCGGCGGGTGGTGCGGTGGCTGCCCCTCGCCCCCGCCACGGTACTGCTGCTGCTCTTCCTCGCCGGGCCGATCGGCTACTGCGTGGGGATCGCGTTCACCGACACCCAGCTCACCGGTGCGTCCGGCTCCTCCTTCGTCGGCTTCGACAACTTCCGCCGGGCGTTCGCCGACGACGACTTCCGTAACGCCGTCCTGCTCACCCTCGTCTTCACCTTCCTGTCCTCGATCGTCGGCCAGAACACGCTGGGCCTGGCGCTGGCGGGACTGATGCGGGCCGCGTCCCGTCCCGTCCGTACGGTGACGGGGGCGCTCGTCATCGCGTCCTGGGTGCTGCCGGAGATCGTGGCGGCGTTCCTGCTGTACGCGTTCTTCCGCCGCGAGGGCACTCTGAACATGGTCCTGGGCTGGCTCCATCTGCCGTCCCAGAACTGGCTGTTCACGCTGCCCATCCTGGCCGTGTCCTTCGCGAACGTGTGGCGCGGCACGGCGTTCTCGATGCTGATCTACTCGGCGGCGCTCTCCGAGATCCCGCAGGAGATCAGGGAGGCCGCCGCGGTCGACGGGGCGAGCGGGCCGCGCCGGCTGTGGCATGTCACGCTGCCGATGATCCGCCGTTCCATCGGCACCAATCTGATGCTGAACACCCTCTCCACGCTCTCCGTCTTCGGGCTGATCTGGGCCATGACCAGGGGCGGACCGGGCAATCGCAGCCAGACCCTCCCGGTGTTCATGTACGACCAGGCGTTCGTCAACAGCCTGATCGGTTACGGGACGGCGGTCGCCCTGCTGCTGCTCCTGGTCGGGGCGCTGTTCTCCGTCGTCTATCTGCGGCTGATGAGGGTGGAGGTGTGATGACGGCCCGCCGCACCCGGGCCCGGCTCGCGGCCGACGGGGCGTTGCTGCTGGTGGGCGCGTCGTTCGCGCTGCCGCTGCTGTGGCTGGTGTTCGCCTCGCTGGACAGCGGGGCGAACCTGCGGGTGAGACCCCCGAAATCGCCGACGACGGCCAACTTCGAGGCGGTGCTCACCGACGAGATCACCTTCACACCGATGCTCAACAGCCTGCTGCTGTGCGGCGGGGCGACCCTGCTGACGGTGGTGTGCGCGGTGCTCGCTGCGTATCCGCTCTCCCGCCACCGCTCCCGCTTCAACCGGCCGTTCCTGCTGACCGTCCTGTTCACGACGTGTCTGCCGATCACCGCGGTCATGGTCCCGGTGTACGGGCTCTTCGTCCAGGTGGACCTGATCGACACGACGCACGGCACGGCGCTGTTCCTCGCCACCTCCCAACTGCCGTTCGCCATCTGGCTGATGAAGAACTTCATGGACGGCGTGCCGAGGGTCCTGGAGGAGGCGGCCTGGACCGACGGGGCATCCGTGCCCCAGGCGCTGTGGCGGGTGGTGCTGCCGCTGATGGGGCCGGGCGTGGGGGTGGTGACGATCTACACCTTCATCATGCTCTGGGGGAACTTCTTCGTCCCCTTCATGCTGCTGCTCTCTCCCGACCAGTTGCCCGCGTCCGTCTCGATCTTCACGTTCTTCGGCAACCACGGCTCGGTGATCTACGGGCAGCTGGCGGCGTTCTCGATCCTGTACTCCACCCCCGTACTGCTCCTGTACCTCCTGATCTCGCGCAGACTGGGCGGCGGGTTCGCACTGGGCGGCGCGGTCAAGGGGTGAGGAGGGACAGCTGGGGTGTCGGGGTCTGCCCGGATGCCAGGGCCTGCCCGGGTGCCGGGCCTGCTCAAAATGGGGGCGGCCGGGGGTTCAGGGGGCTCGAACAGGCCCGATTCGCCCTAGGAGGTTCCTACGAAGCACGTTCTGGGCGGAACGTACCGTAGCCAGGCCCGTTCCCGACTTCTACGGTGGGGCCGTGCACCCCACCCCGCCTTTCAGCTCCCCCGCCGCGCGCCGACTCCGCGAGGCTCTGGGGATGGCACCCGGTCATGTCGCCTACGGTCTCGCCGCGCAGTACGGGCTCCGCGTCAGCGCCGAGACGGTGATCGCCTGGGAGCGCGGGGAGGCGACACCGACCGAGCGGGAACTCACGGCGCTCGCCGGGGTGCTGTGGTGCGCACCGGGCGAACTGCTGGCCGCGGCCTCCACCTTGCGGGAACACCGGATGACCCGGGACCTCTCGGTGGACGACCTGTCCCGGCGGCTCGGGATGACCACGTCGGCGTATCTGCGGATGGAGGAGTCGGGCCGCTGGCGGGGCAACGAGCGGCAGTCCGCCGCGCTGCGCGAGGTGCTGGGCCTGTCGGCGGCGCAGTTCCTGACGGCGGCGGGCCGGGACGAGGAGCTGGCGGCGCTGCTGCGCAGCGCTCTGACGACGCGCTGGCAGGCGTATGTGCGCCCCGTGTCCAAGCTCGTCCCGCTGGACCGGCGCCTGGTCCAGGACGTGCTGGAGCAGTTGCACGCCGACTACCAGTCGCTGATGGTGTCGACGCTGAGCTGGAGCAGTACCGGTGAGGAACGGTCGGGAGCCACGGGGGACGCGGGGCGTGCGTTCCTGGCGCGGGTCGTCGACCAGTTCTGGCGGACGGCGGGCGTGCGGCGCCACTCCGGACTCTGATCAGGGCCCCGGGGTCCCCGGGGGGGGGCTGCGCCCCGGCCCCCGATCGGCGGCCCCGGCCCCCGACCGACGCCCCCCGGCCGCCGGCCGTCCGGTCAGGCCGGGTCGAAGGAGAACAGCAGCCCGTCGTTGCGCCCCTCGCAGCTCAGCTGCACCGCCTGGGCGCCCCGGTCCTCGACCGCGTCGTCGATCCCCGCGCAGAGACCGGTGTGCGTGGGGCGCAGACGGTAGCCGCGTACGGGTTCGCCGACGGGTTCCACCCAGAACGCCTCCGCCTCCCCGCGTTTGCCGCACTCCTGGTCCTGCAGCGCGGCGCCGATCTCCGTCCCACCGTCCCAGACGCCGGTGCAGCCGGACCCGTAGTCGGGGTGATCGGTCTCCAGCCGCCAGACGCTGTCGCCCATCGGCCGCAGGGCGAACCCGGGGACGGCCGCCGAGGCGCACGGCACCTGGTAGAGACGGCCACTGCTGTTGTCGCGCTCGGCGAGGCAGAGCCCGGAGTGCACGGCCCGGATCTTCACCGGCCCCGGTGCCGGTGCGCTGAGCGGCGGCGTCCTCTCCCCGTCCTTGACGAGAAGGACGACGGTCACCGTCGCGGCGGCGAGCACCGCGACGCCGGCGGTGGCCACGAGGGCCGTCCGTCTCCGGCGCCGACGGCGATCGGCGGGGACGGGTTCGGGTGCGGGTTCGGATGTGGGGACGGATGTGGGTACGGATGCGCCCGGCTCGGGCGGGGCCTCCGCATCCACAGGGCGGCCCGGCGCGTCCGAGGCGCCCGCGGGTTCCGTCGCGCGCCAGGAGTCCGGCGCCCCCGCACGCTCCGGCACGCCCGCATGTTCCGCCGCGCCCGCACGCTCCGGCGCACCCCCTGCGGCCTCCGGGGCGAAGGGCGCCCCCGGCACCATGATCTCCTTGCGTGCCGCGAGCCAGCGTTCGGCCTCCCCGGGGCCGCAGCCGCAGGCGCGGACGAAGGCGGCGAGCAGCTCCTCCCTGGGCACCGTCGCACGGCTCAGCATGTTGGCGATCGTGGAGCGGGGCAGGACGTCGCCGACCGCCTCCGCGCGGTCGGCCAGCTCCCGGAAGGTCAGTCCCGACGCGTCCTTCAGCGCGCGAAGCAGCGCCACGAACTCGGCCGGGCCCCGCGCTCCCCGTGGATCCGGAATCCTGCCCTCGACGACCATGCCCTGCGTCCTCTCCCCTGCACCGGTCCGCGCCGAAGCCACCGGACCTCATCTGACCTGGCTCTCGGACAGAGTTGGGACATGTCCGGGACAAGTCCAAGCCTTGTTGATCCGGGTCGTGGGCTCAAGAGTGGATTGCGGCACATACCGGCGGGGGAACGGTGAGCGGCCCTGACCGTCCACGGGGGGACGGTCAGGGCCGCTGGTGGCGCCCCGGGCCGGAACACGGGCGCGGAAACGGTCAGAAGACCGACTCGGCCTCGTACATCCGGTCCGCGGGCACCGTCTTCAGCCGGGTGACCGCGTCGGCGAGCGGCACCATCTCGATCGCGTTTCCACGCAAGGCCGTCATCCGGCCGAATTCGCCGCGGTGCGCGGCCTCGACCGCGTTCCAGCCGAACCGGGTCGCGAGCACCCGGTCGTACGCGGTCGGCGTGCCGCCGCGCTGGACATGGCCGAGAATGACCGGTCGGGCCTCCTTGCCGAGCCGGGACTCCAGCTCGACGGCGAGCCGGTTGCCGATGCCCTGGAAACGCTCGTGCCCGTACTGGTCGATCTCGCCCTTGGCGTACGGCATGGAGCCTTCGGCCGGGTGCGCGCCCTCGGCGACGCAGATGACGGCGAACTTCTTGCCGCGGGCGAAGCGTTCCTCGACCATCTTGACGAGATCGTCGACCTGGAACGGCCGCTCGGGCAGGCAGATGCCGTGCGCACCGCCCGCCATTCCGGACTCCAGCGCGATCCAGCCCGCGTGCCGGCCCATCACCTCGACGACCATGACCCGCTGGTGCGATTCGGCGGTGGTCTTGAGCCGGTCTATGGCCTCGGTGGCGACGCCCACCGCGGTGTCGAAGCCGAAGGTGCGGTCGGTGGCGGAGATGTCGTTGTCGATGGTCTTCGGTACGCCGACGACCGGCATGCCCGCGTCGGACAGCATCCGGGCAGCGGTGAGCGTGCCCTCGCCGCCGATCGGGATGAGCGCGTCGATGCCGTAACGGCGGCTCAGCTCGTCGCAGTTCTCGGCGGCTTCGCGCAGCCGGTCGCGCTCCAGCCGGGCCGATCCGAGGATGGTGCCGCCGCGCGCCAGGATGCCGCTGACCGCGTTGAGGTCGAGCGGGCGGAAGTGGCCGTCGAGCAGGCCCTTGAACCCGTCCTCGAATCCGATGACTTCGTCGCCGTGACCCACGACGGCGCGGTGCACGACCGACCGGATCACTGCGTTCAGGCCTGGGCAGTCGCCGCCTGCGGTGAGAATTCCGATGCGCATCGTGCTGTGTCTCCTGCTCGCTAGTGCCGCGCTGTTCGGGGGCCAGCCGATGAATCCCCCGTACCGTGAGCCGTGACGATTGTCCCACGCCGGGCCCGGACCCCGCGCTTTCGGCTACTCCAGCGGGCGCTCGACGGGACAACCGGGGGCGAAGGACCGGGGCGGCCGGGGCCGGACGTCCCGCCGCCCCGGGACCTTGTGTCCGGAGGGCTCGGGACCTCGGACCCGTCCTTCGGGCACCCCTCGGCCCGGACCCCGGTCCGGGCCCCGAGAATGGGTCACTCCGGCGGGCGGCGTAGTCGTCCGCGCAGGTATCGTCAAGAGGCAATGCCAGCCAAATCTGCCCAATAAGGACGGGAGAGCACGCGTGGCGCGCAGCGTGTACGTGACCGGGATCGACCGGGGAGACGGCCGTCAGGTCGTCGAGCTGGGAGTCATGGAGCTTCTGACGCGTCAGGTGGACCGGGTCGGGGTCTTCCGCCCGCTGGTCCATGACGGCCCCGACCGGCTCTTCGAGCTGCTGCGGGCCCGCTACCGGCTCTCCCAGAGCCCCGCCGACGTCTATGGCCTGGACTACCACGAGGCCTCGGCGATCCAGGCGGAACAGGGTACCGACGAACTGGTCTCCCGGCTCGTCGACGGCTTCCACCGGGTGGCCCGGGAGTACGAGGTGGTGCTGGTCCTCGGAAGCGACTTCGCCGCCACCCAGCTGCCCGACGAACTGGCGCTCAACGCCCGTCTGGCCAACGAGTTCGGCGCCTCGGTGATCGCGGTGGTCGGGGGCAAGGGGCAGACCGCGGAGTCCGTACGGTCCGAGACCCGCAACGCCTACCGCGCGTACGCCGGGCTCGGCTGCGACGTCCTGTCGATGGTGGTGAACCGGGTCGCGTCCGAGGACCGCGAGATCATCGCCGAACGGCTCGCGGCCCGGCTGCCCGTCCCGGTCTCGGTGCTCCCGGACGATCCGGCGCTCTCGGCGCCCACCGTCGCCCAGATCTCCGCCGCGCTGGACGGCACGGTGCTGCTCGGCGACGACGCGGGCCTGGCCAGGGACGCGCTGGACTTCGTCTTCGGCGGCGCGATGCTGCCGAACCTGCTGAACGCGCTGACCCCGGGATGCCTGGTCGTCACCCCCGGGGACCGGGCGGACCTGGTGGTGGGCTCGCTGGCCGCGCACAGCGCGGGCACCCCGCCCATCGCGGGTGTACTGCTGACCCTGGACGAGCATCCCGGCGAGGAGATACTCACGCTGGCCGCACGGCTGGCACCGGGCACCCCGGTCGTCTCGGTGGCCGACGGCTCCTTCCCGACGGCCGGGAAACTCTTCGCGCTGGAAGGGAAGTTGAACGCGGCCACGCCCCGGAAGGCGGAGACCGCGCTCGGCCTCTTCGAACGCCATGTGGACACCGCCGGGCTCCTGGACCGGATCTCGGTGGCCCGCAGCGGCCGGGTGACACCGATGATGTTCGAGCACGAACTGCTGGAGCAGGCCCGCGCGGACCGGCGCCGGGTGGTGCTGCCCGAGGGCACCGAGGAGCGCGTACTGCGCGCCACCGATGTGCTGCTGCGCCGCGACGTCTGCGAGCTGACCCTCCTCGGCGATGTCGACGTGATCCGCAAGAAGGCCGCGGACCTCGGCATCGATCTCGCCGGGACACAGCTCATCGACCCGCAGACCTCGGAACTGCGCCAGAGCTTCGCGGAACGGTACGCGGCGCTGCGCGCGCACCGCGGGGTGACGGTGGAGCTGGCGTACGACGTCGTCGCCGACGTGAACTACTTCGGCACCCTGATGGTCCAGGAGGGCCTGGCCGACGGGATGGTCTCCGGTTCGGTGCACTCCACCGCGGCGACGATCCGCCCGGCCTTCGAGATCATCAAGACCAAGCCGGACGCCTCGATCGTCTCCTCCGTCTTCTTCATGTGCCTGGCGGACAAGGTGCTCGTGTACGGCGACTGCGCGGTCAATCCGGACCCCGACGCGGAGCAGCTCGCGGACATCGCCGTGCAGTCGGCGGCGACCGCCGCCCGGTTCGGGGTGACGCCGCGGATCGCGATGCTGTCGTACTCGACGGGCACCTCGGGCTCCGGCGCGGACGTCGACAAGGTGCGGGAGGCGACGGAGCGGGTACGGGCGTCCCGGCCGGACCTGAGCGTCGAGGGCCCGATCCAGTACGACGCGGCGGTCGAGCCGTCCGTGGCGGCGACGAAGATGCCCGGCTCCGAGGTGGCGGGCCAGGCGACCGTACTGATCTTCCCGGACCTGAACACCGGCAACAACACCTACAAGGCCGTGCAGCGCTCGGCGGGCGCGGTGGCCGTCGGCCCGGTGCTCCAGGGCCTGCGCAAGCCGGTCAACGACCTGTCGCGCGGCGCGCTCGTCCAGGACATCGTCAACACGGTGGCCATCACGGCGATCCAGGCGCAGGCCGAGGAGTGAACGCCATGTCCCGTACGACCACCCCCACCGACGAAGGTCCGGCCCCTGTGGAACCCCATCGCGTACTCGTCCTCAACTCCGGCTCCTCGTCGGTGAAGTACCAGCTCCTCGACATGCGCGACCACTCCCGGCTCGCGGTCGGCCTGGTCGAGCGCATCGGCGAGGACAGCTCCCGCCTGGTGCACACCCCGCTCGGCGGCGGCGGCGCGGAGCCCCGCGAGCGCACCGGCCGGATCCCCGACCACGAGGCGGCCCTGAAGGCGGCGGCCGAGGAGCTGGCGGCGGACGGACTCGGCCTCGACTCCCCCGAACTCGCGGCGATCGGCCACCGGGTGGTGCACGGCGGGCTGAGGTTCACCGAGCCGACGGTGATCACCGATGAGGTGCTCACCGAGATCGAGCGGCTGGTGCCGGTGGCCCCGCTGCACAACCCGGCGAACATCACCGGCATCCGTACGGCGCGGGCGCTGCGCCCGGACCTGCCGCAGGTGGCGGTCTTCGACACGGCGTTCCACACGACGATGCCGGAGCACGCGGCGCGGTACGCGATCGATGTGGAGACCGCCGACGCGCACCGCATCCGCCGCTACGGCTTCCACGGCACGTCGCACGCGTATGTCTCACGCAGGGCGGCGGAGCTGCTGGGCCGCCCGCCGGAGGACCTCAACCTCATCGTGCTGCACCTGGGCAACGGCGCCTCGGCCTCCGCGGTGGCGGGCGGGCGCTGCGTGGAGACCTCCATGGGGCTGACCCCCTTGGAGGGGCTGGTGATGGGTACGCGTTCCGGGGACATCGATCCAGCCGTCACCTTCCACCTCAAGCGGGTGGCGGGCATGTCGGCGGACGACATCGATGTGCTGCTCAACAAGAGGAGCGGTCTGGTCGGGCTGTGCGGCGACAACGACATGCGGGAGATCCGCCGCCGGGTCGACGAGGGCGACGAACGGGCAGCGCTGGCCTTCGACATCTACATCCACCGTCTGAAGAAGTACATCGGCGCCTATACGGCCGTCCTCGGCCGGGTGGACGCGGTGGTGTTCACGGCGGGGGTCGGGGAGAACTCGGCGCCCGTACGGGAGGCCGCCATCGCCCCCCTCGCGGAGCTCGGCATGGCGGTGGACGCCGGTCTGAACGCCGTACGGTCCGCCGAACCCCGGCTGATCTCGCCGGACTACGCACGGGTGGCGGTCGCCGTGGTGCCGACGGACGAGGAGCTGGAGATCGCCGACCAGACCTTCGCCCTCATCGGAGCGAACGGCGTCGGACAGGTCGACAACTGAGCACCCCCGCGCCCCTTTGTATCTTCCACCAGACGGAATATTCCGCAGCGAAACAAACCGATAGGATCCGCCTCATGCGCCGTTCCAAAATCGTCTGCACCCTCGGTCCCGCCGTCGACTCCCATGAGCAGCTCGTCGCTCTGATCGAGGCCGGCATGAGCGTGGCCCGTTTCAACTTCAGCCACGGCACCCATGAAGAGCACCGGGGCCGTTACGACCGGGTCCGCAAGGCGGCCGCCGAGACCGGCCGCGCGGTGGGCGTGCTCGCCGACCTCCAGGGCCCGAAGATCCGCCTGGCGAAGTTCGCCGAGGGTCCCGTGGAGCTGGTCCGCGGGGACGAGTTCGTCATCACCTCCGAGGACGTCCCCGGCGACAAGTCGATCTGCGGCACGACCTACAAGGGCCTGCCCGGCGACGTCGCCAAGGGCGACCCGATCCTGATCAACGACGGCAACGTCGAGCTCAAGGTGGTCGCGGTCGAGGGCCCCCGGGTCCGGACCATCGTCATCGAGGGCGGTGTCATCTCCGACCACAAGGGCATCAACCTGCCCGGCGCGGCGGTGAACGTCCCGGCCCTGTCCGAGAAGGACGTCGAGGACCTGCGCTTCGCCCTGCGGATGGGCTGCGACCTGGTGGCGCTCTCCTTCGTGCGGGACGCCGAGGACGTCAAGGACGTCCACAAGGTGATGGACGAGGAGGGCCGCCGGGTCCCCGTCATCGCCAAGGTGGAGAAGCCGCAGGCCGTCGAGCACATGGAGGGCGTCGTCATGGCGTTCGACGGTGTGATGGTGGCCCGCGGTGACCTGGCCGTCGAGTATCCGCTCGAAAAGGTCCCGATGGTGCAGAAGCGCCTCGTCGAGCTGTGCCGCCGCAACGCCAAGCCGGTGATCGTGGCGACCCAGATGATGGAGTCGATGATCACCAACTCGCGGCCGACCCGCGCCGAGGCGTCCGATGTCGCCAACGCCATCCTGGACGGCGCGGACGCGGTCATGCTCTCCGCGGAGTCGTCCGTCGGCGCGTACCCCATCGAGACCGTGAAGACGATGTCGAAGATCGTCGTCGCCGCCGAGGAGGAGCTGCTGTCCAAGGGCCTCCAGCCGCTGGTCCCGGGCAAGAAGCCCCGTACCCAGGGCGGTTCGGTGGCCCGTGCGGCCTGCGAGATCGCGGACTTCCTGGACGGCAAGGCCCTGGTCGCCTTCACCAAGTCCGGTGACACGGCCCGCCGTCTCTCGCGCTACCGCGTCGCGCAGCCGATCCTGGCCTTCACCACGGACGAGTCCACCCGCAACCAGCTCTCGCTGAGCTGGGGCGTCGAGGCCCATGTCGTGCCGCACGTGGACAACACCGACGCCATGGTCGAGCTGGTCGACGCGGAGATGCTGAAGCTGAACCGCTACAACGACGGCGACACGATGGTCATCACGGCCGGCTCGCCCCCCGGCATCCCCGGCACCACCAACATGGTCCGGGTCCACCACCTGGGCGGCGGCGAGCGCGACTGATCCCTGTCCGCGTGACAGCAGGCTGTGGCCCGCACCCCGTCGTCCAGGGGTGCGGGCCACAGCCGTCGTACGGCTCCCGTACGGGCCGAAGAGCGGTCAGCCGTTGCCGCCGGTGTAGAAGTTCTCCAGCCCCGGCACCGTGAGCGAGCCGCCGAACTGGCCGGCCTGGACCACCTTCACCTTGGTGAAGAAGGCGAAGGGCACGTTCAGCGGCGGCGGGGTCTGCGGGTTGAAGGTGATCGGGATGAGGCCGAAGAGATTGCCCTTCAGCTCCTCCGTGTACATCGTCACCGTGCCGTCGCGGATCGTCGACGTGGACCCCGGACGTGACTTCACATGGCCCGTGGTGCCGGGCACCGGGCCGGTCGTCAGCTGGTGGAGGTCCTTGATGTCGATCGAGCTCGCGGTGAACTTCAGCACCTTCTTGATGCTGCCGTCCGCCTTCCGCACCTCGACGATGCCCTTGTAGTCGAGGCCGTTGAGTGTGAGGAGCGACGATTCCAGGATCCACGGGTCGGTCGGGAGCAGCGGCAGGCCCTGCTCCAGGTCGGCCGCGGCGAGCGCGTCGGGGTCGGCGGTGGGACACGGGAAGCGCGGCTTGGCGCCGTCCGGAATGTCCTCGTCCTTCTTGGGGTCGAGTCCCTTGACGTCCTCGTCGAGTTCCTCGACGTCCTTGCCCGCCCGGTCCGCCGCGTCGCGGATGGCGTCCGCGGTCCTGTCGGCCGTGCCCTTCGCCCCGTCCTTCACCTGGTCCCCGGCCTGGTCGGCGGGTTCTCCGGTGGCGGACTCCGACGGCTTCGGGGCCGCGGTGGTGGCGCTCGGGGACGGGCTCGCCGTCTCCTCGTCCGGGCCGTCGAAGAGGTCCCGGAGGGCGTCGCCGACACCGAGCGGGTCGAGCGGGTTCTTCGACGTGGTGGGCGTCGGTGCCGGGGTGGCGGTCGCGGCGGACTTCTCCTTCGCCGTGTCGCCCGCCGGACTCGCGCCCGTCGGGGAACCGGCCGAGGGCTTCGGCGACGTGGTGCCGTCCCCGCCCGGCTCCTCGCCCTTGCCCGCCTCGCCCTTGCCCGCCTCGTCCGTGGCCGACGGCGACGGTGTGGCCTTCGGCGACTCGGACTCGCTCGGCTCGTCGGACCGGGTCACGCACGGGCCGGGGGCGAACGGGATGTCCGTGTGGTCGTCGGCCAGTGCCAGCTTGGGCGTCAGGCCCATGCCGACGAAGACCGCCGTGGGCATCGCGGCGAGCGCGAACGCCTTCTTGCCGCTGGGCATGTGCAGCTTGGTCAGCAGCGACTTCTTGGGGGCCGCGTGACGCGGTCCTCTTCGCTCGCGGAGTTCCTCGCCCGTGGCGGAGTCGATCCGCTGTCCGTCGTCACCCCGCATGATGCCTCCCGCCATCGGCCTCGGCCGATGTGTCGTACCCGCCCTGCTGCTGGGGAACGGCCGCGCCGTGGAAGGCTTCCTCCTGCCGCCGCGCCTCGAACGCCCCACTCGCGGCGGCGTCCTCGCCGTCTTCGGCCCCGTCCTTCGCCGGCTCGCCCGGAGCCCAGGAGATGGACAGCGCTCCGCCCAGCAGGGAGAAGAGGAAACCGATCAGGAATCCGCCGATGTTGGCGACCGGTATGGAGATCAGCGCCAGCAGGATCGCGGCGACGCCGGCGAACACCCGGACGATGTGGTGGAACCACATCGTCATGCCCAGCGTGATCAGCAGGATCCCGATGATGAGGGATCCGGCGCCGGCGGTGGTGGACATGGCCAGCGTCATATTGCCGAGGTGCATGTTGGCGTACGGGAAGTAGGCGATGGGTACACCGCCCACCATGGTGAACAGACCCGCCCAGAACGGCCGGTTACCCCGCCAGGTACGGAATCCCCGCCGGAAGACGGTGAGGTAGTGCTCGTTCTGCCCTGTGGACTCGGGGCTCATGGAAAACAGCTCCCTGGAACCGGTACTGCTGTGAGAAGAGAAAGGGTGGGCGGCCGGAGGCCCGCAGGGAGCGTTCCGGCCACCCGGGCGAGTGCTAGAAGCACTCCTTGACGCCCTTGTGCAGCTTCAGGCTCAGGTTGCTGAGCTTGAAGGTGCCGGCCGTGGTCGCCCAGGCCGTCTGCTCGACACCGGTCAGGACAGCCTTGTCGGCCCGCTGCGAGAAGCCGTTGAGGTTGGCCTGAGTACCGGGCTGGATGCCGATGCTCTCCGGGTTGTTCGGGTCCTTGAGCGAACCCGCCGCCACCCCGATGTCGATCTTCTCGAAGTACGCGTCCGCGTCGAGCTGCGAGATGTCGAGATACAGGTTGGTCGCCTTGACCGGCTTCTTCGGGTTCGTACCGGCGTTCAGCTCCAGGCTGACGCTGCCGAGACCGAAGGGCAGGTTCGGCGTGACCACCGACTGGCACATGTTGGTGATCGTGGCCTTGCTGAAGCCCGACACCGCGACGGGGTGAGCCGCCGCCTTGCCCTCAAGGTCCTTGCCGACAGCGACGCTGCCGTACTGGACGAAGTTCTCACCGACGAGCCTGTCCGTACTGACCTTGAAGCTCTGGCCGGACACGCTGAACGACGCGGCGAGCGCGCCCTGCGCGAGACCGACACCCACAGCCGCGGTCGCGACGACGCTCGGCACCATGACCAGAGCGAAACGCTTCCATCTCGTCCCACCACGAACCTGGGAACTCATAAATTTCCTCCTTCTCGGACGTACATCTCCGGATGAGCATCGTGCCCGTCCTGGGATGGGAGAAGTGCTACGTCCTCGGGAAGGAGAGCGCCCGCACCGGAGGCGCGTACCGCATCCGATTCACCGGCGATCACCCCCGAGCGACAACCACTGGCCGCGCGTTCTGCGCGACCGGTCGGACAGGCCCTGCCGTCAGCAGGAACCCCCCTGTCCGCGGCCGGCGTCACAGCCGCCGGCCGACCCGGTGGGGACCCAACAGGCCCTCCGGCACCGGCTGGAGACCGGGACGCAGGTATTGGACCGAGCGTGGCCGATCGTGGTGCATTCGCGCCCGGGGCACAAGGGGGTTCGTTACTCGCTAGTAACGGCCCGATAACCGAGGCGCGACCCATGGCCATCGCGCGGCCACACAGGGTGTCACGAAAGGGGCGAATGAATGGTGGGAATCGGGTACTGAACCGGACAGAACACTGAGTCCGATTTACTGCGAGTAACAGCACGTACTTTTATCAAGATTTGGTAAAGCGGAGGCGTCTCTTATCGTCCGGGAGCGAAAAAGGCCGCGGTACCCGTCGGGTACCGCGGCCGTGTTGTCACATCAGAACAAGACCCGCGCCAGCGCGGTCCGTGCGGTGCTGACCCGCGGGTCCTCGGGGCCGATCACCTCGAAGAGCTCCAGCAGCCGCACCCGCGCCGCGTCCCGGTCGTCACCGGTGTTCCGGCGGACCGCCTCGACGAGTCGGCCGAAGGCGTCCTCCACATGGCCGCCGACCAGATCCAGGTCCGCGGCGGCGATCTGGGCCGCCACGTCGGACGGGTCGTCCGCGGCGTCCTTGCGCACCTGCTGCGGGTCCATGTTCTGGACGCGGGCCAGCAGTTCGGCCTGCGCGAGGCCGAGCTTGGCCTCCGGGTTGCCCGGGTCGTCGACGAGGACGTTCTTGTACGCCTGGACCGCGCCGCCGAAGTCATTGGCGTCCAGCGCCTGCGCGGCGGCCTCCAGCAGTGCGTCGTACGGCCCGACGGGCGCCTCGGCCGGCTCCCCCTCGCCGGCCTCGGCGGCGTTCGGGTCGACGGGGATCCCGGTGAGGCCGAACCGCTCCTCGCCGACCTGGATCAGCTGGTCAAGCGTCTCGCGGATCTGGGCCTCGGGGGCCGCGCCCTGGAAGAGCGGGAGGGCCTGCCCGGCGACCACGGCGAAGACCGCGGGGATGCCCTGGATTCCGAACTGCTGCATCAGCATCTGGTTGGCGTCGACGTCGACCTTGGCCAGCAGGAAGCGGCCGTTGTACTCGACGGCCAGGCGCTCCAGGAGCGGACCCAGCTGCTTGCACGGCTCGCACCACTCGGCCCAGAAGTCGATGACGACCGGGACCTCGGCCGAACGCTGGAGGACATCGCGCTCGAAGCCGGCCTCATCGACATCGATCACCAGGGCCGCGGGCGCCACCGCGCCGGTGCCTCCCTTGCGGGCGGCCTCCGCGCGGGCCTGCTCCGCCTTCACCTTGGCCTCGCCGGCCGCCTTGACAGCGGCGAGGTCGACGACGCCGCTCATGGACATGTTCCTAGGCTGCATACGTACATCCTCCCCCCTGAGCACACCGTTCCGGAAAGCGATACGTGAACCGGTCCGCTCGGCCGCCCCGGCCGGAGTGCGGGGCGGGCGGACGGACGCGGTGCCCGGGGCCCAGAGAAGACCCCGGTCGGGCCTTGTCGGGCCCGGTGGGTCCCTGAAGACCCGGTGGGCCCCTGAAAGGCCCGGTGCGGCGGCCGGGTCCCCACCCGGCGCCTGTGGCTGTCGCTCGTTCGTGGCGCGCGGACGGCGGGACCGCCTTCCTTACGCTACGACCCGTAGCGTAACTGTCAGGTGCCCCTCCCGGACAGGAGGTACCGGTGATCTGTCTCACGGGTACCGGGCCCGGCCCCTTTCCCTACTCACCGGTATGGTCGCCGCATGCTGAGCCACGGCGACCCCGAACCCCCACGAACAGGACGCCCGCGCAGTACCGCGGCCGACGCCGCGATCCTTGAGGCGACACGGGAGTCCCTGGTCGACCTCGGCTGGTCGAAACTGACGATGGGTGATGTGGCGAGCCGTGCGGGGGTCGCCAAGACGACTCTCTACCGGCGCTGGGCGGGCAAGAACGAACTGGTCGTGGACGCGGTGGCGGTCCTCTTCGACGAACTGGAACTCCCCGACCGGGGCAGCCTCGCGGCCGATGTGCGGGGCGTGGTGCTCCAGTTCGCGGCGCTGCTGGAGCGGCCCGAGACCAGGACCGCGCTGATGGCGGTGGTCGCCGAGTCCACCCGGGACGAGCTGCTGCGCGAGCGCATCAGATCGGCGATCGTCGACCGGCAGAAGCGGCTCGTGATCCTCGGGCGGGAACGGGCCCAGGCCCGCGGCGAGCTGAGGTACGAGAACGACGCCGCCTCCGCCGCCCGTAACGCGGACCTCATCTTCGACGTGATCGCGGGCGCCGTGGTGCACCGGACGCTGGTGAGCGCCGAACCGGTGGACGCCGAGTGGGCGGACAGCTTCACCTCTCTGCTGCTGCTGGGACTGGCCGGGGCCCAGACCTGTTAGCGGCCGGCCGGGCCCGGTGACGCGTACGGGGGCGGAACCGGACGACCCGGCCCCGCCCCCGTACGGCCGCAGGCGGCCTCAGAAGCCCGGCGGCTCCGTGTAGGTTCCCCACTCCTCGCGCAGGACCCCGCAGATCTCCCCGAGCGTCGCCTCGGCCCGTACGGCGTCCAGCATGGGCGCGATCATGTTCGAGCCGTCGCGGGCGGCGGCCAGCATCGCGTCCAGCGCGGCGCCCACCTTCGCGTCGTCGCGGGCTCCCTTGCGTCCGCCGAGCTGGCGCACCTGCTCGCGCTCGACCTCGTGGCTGACACGGAGGATCTCCAGGTCGCCGGTGACCGAGCCGTGGTGGACGTTGACGCCGACGACCCGCTTGTCGCCCTTCTCCAGCGACTGCTGGTACTGGAAGGCGGACTCGGCGATCTCCCCGGTGAACCAGCCGTCCTCGATGCCGCGCAGGATGCCGGAGGTGATCGGCCCGATCGGGTGCCGGCCGTCCGGGTGGGCCCGGGTGCCGCGCTCCTTGATCTGGTCGAAGATCTTCTCGGCGTCGGCCTCGATCCGGTCGGTGAGCTGCTCGACGTACCAGGAACCGCCCAGCGGGTCGGCGACATTGGCGACGCCGGTCTCCTCCATCAGCACCTGCTGGGTGCGCAGGGCGATCTCGGCCGCCTGCTCGGAGGGGAGGGCGAGGGTCTCGTCGAGGGCGTTGGTGTGCAGCGAGTTGGTGCCGCCGAGGACGGCGGAGAGCGCCTCGACGGCGGTACGCACCACGTTGTTGTACGGCTGCTGGGCGGTGAGGGAGACCCCGGCGGTCTGGGTGTGGAAGCGCAGCCACTGCGCCTTGTCGGTCTTGGCGCCGTACGTCTCCTTCATCCAGCGGGCCCAGATCCGGCGCGCGGCACGGAACTTGGCGATCTCCTCGAAGAAGTCGAGGTGCGCGTCGAAGAAGAAGGAGAGCCCGGGGGCGAAGGTGTCGACGTCGAGCCCGCGCGAGAGGCCGAGCTCCACGTATCCGAAGCCGTCGGCCAGGGTGTACGCCAGCTCCTGCGCGGCCGTCGCCCCGGCCTCGCGGATGTGGTAGCCGGAGACGGAGAGCGGCTTGTAGGCGGGGATGTCGCGGGCGCAGTGCTCCATCAGGTCGCCGATGAGGCGCAGATGGGGCTCGGGCTGGAAGAGCCACTCCTTCTGCGCGATGTACTCCTTGAAGATGTCGGTCTGGAGCGTGCCGTTGAGCACACCCGGGTCGACACCCTGGCGCTCGGCGGCGACCAGGTACATGCAGAAGACGGGGACGGCGGGGCCGCTGATCGTCATCGAGGTGGTGACATCGCCGAGCGGGATGTCCTTGAAGAGGACCTCCATGTCGGCGGCGGAGTCGATGGCGACGCCGCAGTGCCCGACCTCGCCGAGCGCGCGGGGGTCGTCGGAGTCGCGGCCCATGAGCGTCGGCATGTCGAAGGCGACGCTGAGTCCGCCGCCGCCGTTGGCCAGGATCGTCTTGTAGCGCTCATTGGTCTGCTCGGCGTTGCCGAAGCCGGCGAACTGGCGGATGGTCCAGGTACGGCCCCGGTAGCCGGTGGGGTGGAGCCCCCGGGTGAAGGGGTACTCGCCGGGCCAGCCGATCCGCTCGAATCCCTCGTACGTGTCACCGGGGCGGGGCCCGTACACGGGCTCCACCGGGTCCCCGGACAGCGTGGTGAAGTCCGCGTCGCGCTTGCGGGCCTTGTCGTAACGGGCCTGCCAGCGGCGGCGGCCTTCCTCGATCGCGTCAGCGTCCATACCTCGAATTTACTAGGACGTCCTAGTAAATGTCGATGGCAAACCGCCCGGCGCTTTCGCGCGGGGCGGTTCGGGGTGGTGCGGGTGGCGCGGTCAGGCGCCGGTGACGGGCGCCGGTCAGGCCTTCGCGGTCACCGGGGAGCTGTCCGTGATCAGCGGCTCGACCTCGCGGACGACGTTGCGTTCCACGAAGAACGCCGCCGTCGGGATCGTGCCGGAGATCAGCACCCAGAGCAGTTTCCCGACCGGCCACTTCGCCTTGGAGCCGAGATCGAAGGCGAAGATCAGGTAGATGATGTAGAGCACGCCATGGATCTGCGAGACCACGAGGGTGACGCCCTCACCGGTGTCGAATCCGTACTTGAAGACCATGCACAGGCAGAGGATCAACAACATGACGGCGGTGACGTATGCCATCACCCGATAGCGGGTCAGCACGCTGCGTTTCATGGCATCGAGCGTAGCCGGACCGCCGGGGCGATCTTGCAGCGCCCCGTCCCGCGGCGCGCGTGGACTAGTGCTCCTCGAAATCGTGCGCGGCCACCCGCAGGGGGCGCAGCATGGCGAAGATCTCGGCGCACTCCTCGGAGTCGTAGGCCCCGAGTCCGAAGTCCATCGCCACCAGGTCCCGGGTGGCCTTCTCGACCACCTCACGGCCCTTGGCGGTGATGGAGGCGAGGGTGCCCCGCCCGTCGTTCGGGTTGGGGCGCTTGCCGACCAGCCCGGACCTCACCAGCCGGTCGACGGTGTTGGTCACGGAGGTGGGGTGCACCATCAGCCGCTCGCCGATCTTGGACATCGGCAGTTCGCCCGCCTTGGAGAAGGTGAGCAGCACCAGCGCCTCGTACCGGGCGAAGGTCAGCCCGTACGGCTTGACGACCGCGTCGACCTCGGCGAGCAGGATCTGCTGGGCCCGCATGATCGAGGTGATCGCCCCCATCGCGGGCATGGGTCCCCAGCGTTGGTGCCAGAGCTCTTCGGCACGGGCGATGGGATCGAAGGGAAGGCTGAGCGGCTTCGGCACGGCACCGACCTTACCGACTGGTCATATGCCGGTCAGCAGTGTCTCGCACTTCGGTACCGGGGTCCGCCGCGGGGGCTGTGCCGCGGACCTCGGCGACCAGCAGGAGCGTGCACACGGTCCCGATGACCCCGGCCCCGGTCACCACCTGGTGCACGGGGAAGAACTCGGCTGCCAGCCCGGCCAGCGCCATGCCGACGCCCTGGCCCGTCATCAGCCCGGCGGTGAGCAGGGTCATGGCCCGGCCGCGCAGTTCCGGCGGGACGGCGTCGACGAACCACTGGTCGAGCCCGATGATGTACGCCGAGCCCGCCCCGGCCAGCGCGAGGGCCACCACGGTCAGGGGCATGCCGGGGCGGACCGCGTACACGAGCAGCGGGAGCAGCCCGGCCGCGGCGACCGGCAGCACGATCCTGGACCGGGTACGGGGGCCGAGCGCGGTGCCCGCGTACAGCTCGGCCCCGATGTGTCCGACCGCCATCGCGCACATCATCAGCCCGAGGGCGGCCGGCCCCGCGCCGATCGCGTCCGCGTACGGGGCGGCGAGGGCCTCCGGGGCGACGACGAAGAGGGCGGGCACCCAGAAGAGCAGCATCAGCGCCCGGATCCTGCGGTCGCCGAGCACGGTACGGGCCCCGGCCAGCGACTCCTTGAGCAGCGCGCCGCCCCCGCCGCTGCGGGCGGGGCGGGCGCGGGTGCCGAGGCGGAGCAGCAGCGCCGAGCAGAGGAACGTACCGACGGTGATCGTGATCGCCCCGCGCGGGGACACCACGGCGAGCAGGAGCCCGCCCGCGCCGAAGCCGACGAGGGCCGCGCTCTGCGAGACGATCCGCAGCAGCGAGCGGCCCAGCACGAAGAGGTCCCCGTCGCCGAGGACGTCGGTGAGGGCGGCCATCCGGGTCCCGGTGAAGACGGGCGCCACCGCGGCGACCAGGCAGCGCAGGGCCAGCAGTCCCGCCACGGGGGTGCCGGGCAGGACCATCACGGCGACGCAGGCGGCGCAGATCAGGTCACAGGTGACGAGGACTCGGCGGGCCGGGTAGCGGTCGGCGACCCCGGCGAAGAGGGTGCCGCCCACGAGGTACGGGAGAAAGCCGAGCGCGAAGGTGAGGGCGCTGAGCAGGGGCGAGCCGGTGAGGCTGTAGACGAGGACGGTGAGGGCCAGTTCGCTGACCGTGACGCCGAGGAGCGAGAGGAGGTGGGCGGCGAAGACGGCCCGGAACTCCCGCACGGCGAACACGGACCGGTAGCCGCGTCCGGGTGCGGGGGCGGTGGGGCCGGTGTCCGTGCGGCTGGCGTCGGTGGGGCCGGTGTCCGTGGGGCCGGTGTCCGTGGGGCCGGTGTTTGTGCAGCTGGTGTTTGTGCAGCCGGTGGCGGCGGGGACCGGGCCGGGGGCCTCCCGGAGCGGCGCCGCGGGGCCCGGGTCGGGGTGGGCGGCGCGCTCCGGGGGCGTAGCCGGGGGCGGTACCTCGGGGGCGGACTGGTCGCGGGGTGTGCCCGCCGGGGTGTCGGTATCGCTCGGCATGGGGCGAGCCTGTCCCGGCGGCGGCGACCGCCGGTAGACTTTCGGCTGACACCGAATCTTCGCGAGGCCCGGTATGCCCTTCCACCTGCACTTCGACGAGGCGGATCTGGGGCGCTGCCGCTTCGCGCTCTCGCCGCTGTGGGAGACCCAGGAGGCCGTGCGCACCCTGGACCGCGCCTACCGCCACGGCTACCACCTGCCCTGGCTGCGGCGGATCCGCGACGAGGCCGCGGCACTGGACCTCTCGCCGCTCTGGCAGCTCATGCCGGACGGCGGTCACAACCCGGACTTCATCTGCCCGCCCCCGCTCGGCCCCCTCGCCACGTTCGAGGAGGAGATCGCCGGGGTCCGGTCGGTCGACCCGGAGGTCGCGCGGGCGGACATGGCGCTGGCGCTGGCGGACCGGCCCGGCGGCCCGGCCTCGGCCGCCGGACAGCGGATGCTGGCCGATCCCGCGCGGACCGTGCGGGAGCTGGCCGATCTGCTGGAGCGGGCGTGGCGCACCCTGGTCGAGCCGCACTGGCCGCGGCTGCGCGCCCTGCTGGAGGCCGATATCGCCTACCACTCGCGGCGTCTGGCGGAGGTCGGCTTCGAGCGGCTGCTGGGCGAGTTGAGTCCGCAGCTGCGGTGGACGAAGTCCACCCTCACCATCGTCGGGACCCGGGGGAACCACTCCCGGGTCCTCGGCGGGCAGGGACTCGTCCTGATGCCGAGCGCCTTCGTCTGGCCGGAGGTGGTCGGGGGGTACGAGGAGCCCTGGCTGCCGGCGGTGATCTATCCGGCGCGCGGGATCGGCGGGCTGTGGAGCGAGGCCGGTGACCGGACGCCCGACTCCCTCACCCGGCTGCTCGGCCGCGCGCGGGCCGAGGTGCTGTGCGCGCTGGACGAGCCGGCCGGGACGACCGCGCTGGCCCACCGCCTCGCCCTGGCCCCCTCCTCCGTATCGGCGCATCTGTCGGTGCTGCGCGGGGCGGGGCTGCTGGTCTCACGGCGGTACGGGCATCAGGTGCTCTACGAGCGCACCCCGCTCGGGATCGCGCTGGCGGCGTCGCCCTGAGCGGGGGTCAGTGAGCGGGTGAGCGGCTCGCGGGGGGGGGCGTGCCGGTGACCGAGTGACGCGCGAAAGCCCCCGGCCGTGTGGCGCCGGGGGCTTCTCGGGTGGACGCGGAGCGCTGCTCCGGGGCGGGCGTCAGGGCGCCAGATAGCGCTCGACCGTCTCCACCTTGGAGGTCAGACCGTCGGTGACACCCGGGCGGATGTCGGCCTTCAGCACCAGGGAGACGCGCCCCGCGCGGGCCTCGACGGCGGCGACGGCGCGCTTGACGACGTCCATGACCTCGTCCCACTCGCCCTCGATGGAGGTGAACATGGCGTCCGTGCGGTTGGGCAGTCCGGACTCGCGGACGACCCGTACGGCGTCGGCGACGTACTCGCCGACGTCCTCGCCGACGCCCAGCGGGGAGACCGAGAAGGCGACGATCACGCGCTGACCACCCCTTCGCGGCGGGCGCGGGCCGCGATGGCGCCGTCGGCCTCGTACCGCTTGAGGAGCTTGTCCCCGTAGAGCCCGCCGAAGGGGAGCAGCGACAGCACGAAGAACAGGGCGACGCGCTTCAGCGGCCACTTGGTCTTGGCCCATACGTCGAGCAGCAGCACGGCGTAGATCACGAAGAGCACACCGTGCAGGATGCCGAGCGGCATCATCAGGAAGTCGATGTCCGAGACGCGGCTGAGGATCGAGCCGAAGAGGATCAGGGCCGGGAAGGACAGCGCCTCGGGAATCGAGATGAGGCGCAGCCGGTGCAGGGCGGTAGCGGTCTTGATGTCCACGGGGGCACCTTCGGTGGGAGGGTCGTGACGGCTTGTGAACGCAGGCACAAGCGTTGCCCATTGTGGCATCGCCGCCCCGCGCTCCCGGCCCCGGGGGCCGGTCCGTGTGCCAGGTCACCTCCCGCCGCGCGTCCGGATCACCCCTCGCCGCGCATCAGGCTCCGTCCAGGGCCTGTCGGGGGCGGTTCGGGACCCGGGGCACTGGTCCGTCCGCCACCCCTGCGGCTACCGTCGGACCGTGGCAATGTTCCGGCTCCAGGGGAGCAAGACGCTCGCCGTCGATCTGACGGGCGATGCCGTCAAGGCGAAGAACGGCTCGATGGTCGCGTACGACGGCCGGATGGCGTTCAAGAAGATGTCCGGCGGCGGCGAGGGCGTCCGCGGCATGGTGACCCGGCGGCTGACCGGCGAGCAGATGACCGTGATGGAGGTGAAGGGGCAGGGCACCTGCTACTTCGCCGACCGGGCGAGCGAGATCAACCTGGTCTCGCTGCACGGCGACAAGCTGTACGTCGAGGCGAGCAATCTGCTCGCCGCCGACGCCGGGCTGCGCACCGGGACCACCTTCACCGGGCTGCGCGGCGGGGCGAGCGGCAACGGACTGTTCACCACCACGGTGGAGGGCACCGGCCAGGCGGCGATCGTGTCGGACGGCTCGGCCGTCCTGCTGCGGGTGACACCGCAGTACCCGCTCATGGTCGACCCGGGCGCCTACATCGCCCACCAGGGCAGCCTCCAGCAGCACTTCCAGTCCGGGGTGAACTTCCGCACGCTGATGGGCGAGGGGTCCGGCGAGGCGTTCCAGATCCGCTTCGAGGGCGACGGGCTCGTGTACGTGCAGCCGAGCGAGCGGAACACGGTCGGGGGTGATGTCTGATGCCGTTCCGTGAGATCAACTCGAAGATGGTCGAGGCCACGGTGGTTCCCGGCCGGAAGCTGTACAGCCAGCGGGGCGCGATGCTCGCCTACCGGGGCGAGGTGTCGTTCACCCCGAACATCCAGGGCGGCCGCGGCGGGATCTCCTCGATGATCGGCCGTCGGGTGGCGGGCGAGGCGACCCCGCTGATGACGGTCGAGGGCAGCGGCACCGTGATGTTCGGTCACGGCGGCCATCACATCCAGGTGATCAACCTGGAGGGGGACACGCTGTACGTGGAGGCCGACCGGCTGCTCGCCTTCGACGGCACCCTCGACCAGGGCACGATGTTCATGGGTTCGCAGGGCGGGGTGATGGGCATGGTGCGCGGCCAGGTCACCGGGCAGGGGCTGTTCACCACCACGCTGAAGGGACACGGCGCGGTCGCGGTGATGGCGCACGGCGGGGTGATCGAGCTGCCGATCGTGCCGGGCCGGGAGGTGCACGTGGATCCGCAGGCCTACGTCGCCCACCACGGGAGCGTGACGAACAAGCTCTCCACCGCGCTCGGCTGGCGCGACATGGTGGGGCGCGGCTCCGGCGAGGCGTTCCAGCTGGAGCTCAGCGGCAGTGGTGCGGTGTACGTCCAGGCGTCGGAGGAGAAGCTGTGAGCACGCCCGTGGTCCTCGACCCGATGACGCTGCCGTCGGACGACAACGTCAACGCGTACACCTTCTGTGTGGAACTCAAAGGGAGCCAGTGGTTCCTCCAGAAGGGAAAGATGATCGCCTATTACGGGCGGATCGAGTTCAACGGGATCGGACACGGCCGCTTCGAGCGGCTGGTCCGTACGAGCTTCCACTCCCCCCTGCACGCGAGCGACTGGGTGGTGGCCGAGGGCAGCGGGAAGATGCTGCTCGCGGACCGGGCCTTCGATGTGAACTCCTTCGACCTGGAGAACGGCAACCTGACGATCCGCTCCGGCAATCTGCTGGCCTACCAGCCGACGCTGGCGCTGAAGCAGTCGATCGTGCCGGGCTTCGTGACCCTGATCGGTACGGGGAAGTTCGTGGCGGCGTCCAACGGCCCGGTGGTCTTCATGGAGCCGCCGCTGCGGGTCGATCCGCAGGCGCTGGTGGGCTGGGCCGACTGCCCCTCGCCCTGCCACCACTACGACCACGGCTATATGTCGGGGATCATGGGCGGGCTGCGGTCACTCACCGGAATCGGCGGCGCGTCGGGCGAGGAGCACCAGTTCGAGTTCGTCGGGGCGGGCACGGTACTGCTCCAGTCGACCGAGGTGCTGATGCCCGAACGGGCCGTGGGGGCGACTCCGCAGCAGGCGGGCGTGCCCGGTGGTCCGGGTGGCTCCGGTCAACCCGGCTCCACCCCCCGTCTGCCCGGCCAGCTGGGGGACCTCCAGCGGCGCTTCGGTTTGTGAGCGGTAGTCTGCGGAGTGTGACGTCGAACGTCTGCGACCGGCCCTCGGGCACGGCCTCCGGGTACGGTCCCGGCCCTGATTCCCGGCGGTGCCGGGCATCACATCCCTTATTTTCGTCCGGCTTTCAACTTCTTAGGTAGAATCCATATATGGAGACCGAGACGGCCACGCGCTGGCTGAACGACGCGGAGCAGTGCGCCTGGCGCACCCACCTGGACGTCAGCAGGCTGCTGATGCATCAGCTGGAGAAGGACCTCCAGCCGTTCGGCCTGACCAACAACGACTACGAGATCCTGGTCAACCTCTCCGAGTCGGAGGACCAGCGCATGCGGATGAGTGATCTCGCCGCGGCCACGCTGCAGTCCAAGAGCCGGCTCTCGCACCAGATCACCCGCATGGAGACCGCGGGGCTGGTCCGCCGCACGAACTGCGAGTCGGACCGCCGCGGGCTGTACGCCGTACTGACCGCGCTCGGCGCCGAGACCATGCAGAAGGTCGCGCCGCACCATGTCGCCTCGGTGCGCAAGCACTTCATGGACCTGCTGTCCCCCGAGGCCCTGGCGGACCTCCACGCGGCGCTGGCACCGGTCGCGGAGCATCTGCGCGGACGGCGCGGAAAGGCGTAGCACCCGGGCGGGGCACGGCGGTCGGGCGGGACGGCGCACGGCGCCGTCCGCCACGGAGCCTCATCACGAGCCCACCACGGGACCCCATCACGGGCCCGTCGCGGGCGGCCCCACCGCGGAGCCTCGTCACGGCCCGGCGGCGGGCAGCCACAGCCGGAAGAGCGCGCCGCCCTCCGCCGCCCGGCACACCGTCAGCGTTCCGCCGTGGCGGGCCGCGACGTCCCGGGCGATGGCGAGGCCGAGACCGGCCCCGCCGTCGTCCCTGCTGCGGGCGTCGTCGAGACGGACGAACCGCTCGAAGATCCGCTCCCGCTCGTCCTCCGGGACACCCGCCCCGTCGTCACGCACCTCGACGCTCACCCCGGCACCGGCACCCGTGCCGGCACCGCTCACCGAGACCGCGACCAGCCCCTCCGCGTGGCGTTCGGCGTTGTCCAGCAGGTTGCCGATCACCCGCGCCAGCTGACCGCGCGAACCGTTCACCCCGTACGCGCCCTCCTCCGGCACCGAGACCGTCACCGGGATCCGGTCGCCGACGCGCTGGGAGACCTCCTCGCGCACCAGTGCGCCCAGGTCCAGCGGTGTGCGCCCCGGCTTCTCCCCCGCGTCCAGCCGGGCCAGCAGCAGCAGATCGGCCGCCAGGACCTGAAGCCGTACGGTGTCCGCGACCGCGCCCGGCACATCCAGCAGCTCCGGGTGGGCGGCGCCCACCTCCAGCTGGGTGCGCAGCGAGGCGATCGGGCTGCGCAGCTCGTGCGAGGCGTCCGCGACGAAGCGCCGCTGACGGTCCACCGACGCCTCCAGCACGGTCAGGGTCTCGTTGGTCGTCCGGGCCAGCCGGGCGATCTCGTCGCGGGAGTCGGGCTCCGGCACCCGGCGGCCGAGGTCCTCCGACGCGGTGATCGCGGCCAGCTCCCGGCGGATGCCCTCGACCGGCCGCAGCGCCCTGCGGGTCACCAGCCAGGTCACCCCGGCGACGACGACCAGCAGCACGGGCAGCCCCGTCAGCATGGCGCCGCGCACGGTGCCCACGGCCTCCTGTTCGGTCGCGAGCGGGGCGCCCGCGTGCACGGTCAGGGTCACCCCGGCGGAGGTGGTCGCCTCGACGGCCGCGAAGCGGTAGTCGGCGGCGTGGCCGTCGACGGTGGCGGTGCCATTGCTGAAGTCGGGGTCGTCGGAGGACACCTCGCCGCGGGCCGGGTGGCCGCCGTCGTCGTCCCCGTCCCCGTCCCCGTCATCGTCGTCGTCATCGCCGGAGGTGCCGGCCGGGGCCGAGGGGGCCGGGCGGACGGCGTCGGTGCCCGTACCCGAGATCGCCCCCAGGTCCGGGGAGACGGCCACCACCCGGCCGTCCTCGTCGGTCACCTGGACCGGGTGGTCCTCCTCGTCCTCCAGGTCCAGCGCGTCGTACGCCGTGTCGAGGGCGAGCTGCCCGGCCACCTCACGGGCGGCCACCTCCGCCTGGAGGCCCGCCTGGTCGGTCAGGTTGGCGCGCAGCACCATGAGGACGGCGAGCCCGGCGCCGATCAGCGCGAGGGCGACGACCAGGGTGGCGCCGAGCGCGGCCCTGGCCCGTACGGATCTCACAGCGCCTCCAGCCGGTAGCCGGCGCCGCGCACCGTACGGATGGACGCGGCGCCGAGCTTGCGCCGCAGGGCGCTGATGTAGACCTCGACGATGTTGGGGTCGCCGTCGTAGGCGAAGTCCCAGACGTGCTCCAGGATGTCCGCCTTGCTCACCACCTGGCCCGCCCGCAGCGCCAGCTGCTCCAGTACGGCGAACTCCTTGGCGGTCAGCGCGATCTCGTCCTGCCCCCGGTGCACCCGCCGGGCGGCGGTGTCCATCCGCAGGGTGCCGACGGTCAGCACGGGCGAGGCGCTGCCGGTGCCCCGGCGGCGCAGCAGCGCGCGGACCCGGGCGACCAGCACGACATAGCTGAACGGCTTGGTCAGGTAGTCGTCGGCGCCGGTGTCCAGCCCCTCCGCCTCGTCGTACTCCCCGTCCTTCGCCGTGAGCATCAGGATCGGCACATCGTGGCCCGCGGCGCGCAGGGCGGCGCAGACCCGGTAGCCGTTCATGCCCGGCAGCATGATGTCCAGGACGACGAGGTCGTACACACCCTCGGCCGCCCGGTGCAGGCCTTCGAGGCCGTCGTGCACGACATCCACGGCGAAGCCCTCGGCGGTCAGCCCCTTGGCCAGGGACACCGCGAGTCGCTTCTCGTCCTCCACGATCAACAGGCGCATGTGCACAGGGTCGCAAACCGGAGCTGAAGACGGCTTCAGGTGGCTTCAGGCTGCGTTCAGCATCGCCCCGGCAGTGTGGGTCACGTCGAACCGGCCATCCCTCGGGGAGGAACCTCATGAAGCGCAACATCACCATCGCCGCCGTCACCGCGGCCGTGCTCATCGGCGGCGGAGCGGCCGCCACCATGGCCTTCGCGGACGACGACGACCGCGGCAACGGGAGCGCGAGCACGAGCGGCGGTACGGCTCCGAAGACGATCACCACCGGCGGGGACGACGCCCAGGCCGCGCCGCGGGGCGACGGCCGGGTCTCCCTCGACGGGGCGATCGCCGCCGCGCTGAGGAGCGTGCCCGGCACGGTGACCGGGGCCGAGCTGGACGACGACGATGACGACGGCCGCGACGTGTGGGAGCTGGATGTGTTCGGCGCCGACAAGGTCTGGCACGACGTGACCGTCGACGCCCGCAACGGCACGGTGCGCACCGACCGCGACGACGACAACGACGACCGCGACCGGCACGCGCCCCGGTCGGCCTCCGTCTCGCTGAACTCCGCGGTCCAGTCCGCGCTGAGGACCGCGCCCGGCAGTGTGACCTCCGTCGAACTGGACCACGACGACGATGACGACGGCCGCGGCGGCGGTGTCCCGCGCTGGGACATCGACATCACCGGCGAGGACGGCCACCACCACGAGCTGCACGTCGACGCGAGGAACGGCACGGTCACGGTGGACCGGGACGACGACGACCGCGGGGACGACCGGGACGACCACGAGGACCGCGACGACCGCGACGACCGCTGAGCGGACGCCCGGCACGCCCCGGACCCCGGACCGCCGGGGTTCAGGGCGTGAAGCCGGACAGGACCGTCCCGTCGTTGTCGAAGGACAGATACAGCACGTCCCCGGAGGCGATCAGGCGGGAGCCGTCGCCGAGCGGGCCGTTCAGGATCTTGCGCTCCGCCGTCTCGATGCTGCCGCTGCCGGCCAGCTCGAAGCCGTCCACCACCTCCCCGTCGGTGACGAGGGCGGTGCCGCCCGAGACCGACGTACGGCCCGCGAGGGCCAGGTCGGAGACGTACCGCCAGAGTTCCTTGCCGTCGGAGAGCCTGAACGCACGCGTCTGCCCCGGCGCGGAGACCACGACCGTGCCGTCCCGGGAGACGGCGGGTTTGTGGACGTTGGTCATCGACGCGGCCAGGGTCCTGCGCCGGGCGGGAGCCGCCATGTCGATCACGGTGATGCCGGACTCGCCCGGACAGAGCAGCTCGGCCTTCCGCAGCACCGCCTCCCCGCACGAGAGGTCGCCCTGGACGACCCCCGGCCGCCGCTCGCCGGTGTCCGCGTCGAAGACCTCGATGTCCGACCCGACCGCCACCACCCGCCCCTCGGCGGCCAGCAGGGTGAACTGGAACTCGTTGTACTCCACGCTCCACTTCTCCGGCCGTTCCGTGCCCGTCACCTGCTGCGCGACCAGCCGGCCCGTGGAGCCGCCCCGGATCTGCGAGACATAGTGGACCACCCCGTCCGCGTACACGGACCCGGTGCCCAGGTACCCCTTCCGCATCGGTCTGCGCCACACCTCCTTGCCGTCGGAGAGGCGCAGACCGACCAGCGCCTGGGGCAGGAAGGCGTACACGATGCCGTCGGCGACCGCCGCGATCGAGCGGCCGGCCGTGCCCGCCGCCACGGGGGCCCTCTCCGGGACGTTCCACCGCTGGACACCGGTGGCCGCTTCCAGCGCGGTCACCCCGCGCTCGCCGGAACAGACCAGCGTGGCCCCGGACAGCGCACAGCCGTACTGGCCGGTGCCCTTCCGCGTCGTCCACGGCTTCCAGTCCGCCGGCCGGGCCGCGCGGTCGGCGCCCCGCTCCCCGAAGTCGTCGGTCTGCCCCGCGTCCGCGCCCGGCACGACCGTGGCGGAGTCCGGCCGGACGGACGGGGAGGCGGACGCCCCGGGCCGGCCGCCACCGGCTCCGGTCCCCTTCTTCCCGCCGTCCAGCAGCCCCGGCAGCAGTACGACGCCGAGCACCACGCACAGCGCCACGGCGACGGCGGCCACCGCGGTCCACAGCATCCGCCGCCGGGGCCGCGCCGAATCCGCGGAACCGGACGGCGCGGGTGGCGCGGGTGGCGCGGGTGGCGCGAGTGGCGGAGCAACGGGCGCTGCGGGGGCGGGCGGCGCGGCGGGCGGCGGCTCCGCGGCGGCCGAGCGGGCGCACTCGCGCGCCTGCTCCGCGTACGCGGCGAACGTCCCGCGCACCGCGTCGTGCCAGGGGAACGGGTCCGGGTACTCCCCCGGCCGCAGCAGCCACGCCAGCTCCTGCGGGGTCGGCCGGTCCTCGGCCCGGGGGCTCAGGCAGCGTTCGATCACCGGACGCAACCGCTCCGGCACACCGCCGAGTTCGGGCTCCCCATGGGCGATGCGGAAGATGACGGCGGCCACGTCGGGGTCGTCGTACGGGCCGCGTCCGGACGCGGCGTACGCGAGCACGGCACCCAGGCAGAACACGTCCGAGGCCGGTACCAGCGCCTGCGAACCGTCGACGTGCTCGGGCGAGATGTAGCCGGGGGTGCCGACCACCACCCCCGTCCGGGTCAGCTGCGTGGCCTCGAAGGCCTGCGCGATCCCGAAGTCGATGACCTTGGGCCCGTCGGCGGCGAGCAGCACGTTGCCGGGCTTCAGGTCGCGGTGCAGCACCCGTACCGCGTGCATGTCGGCCAGTGCGCGGGCCAGCCCCGAGCCCACCGCCCGTACCACCGGTTCGGGCAGCGGCCCGGTACGGAAGACGGCCTCGGCGAGCGAGGGCCCGGGGACGTACTCGGTGGCGAGCCAGGGCAGCGCACCGGTCGCGTCCCCGCCGACCAGCGCGGCCGAGTGCGGGCTGCGGACCGCTCCGGCCGCCGCGATCTCCCGGCGGAAGCGGACCCGGAACCCGTCGTCGAGGTCGAGCCCGTCGCGCACGGTCTTCAGCGCGACGAGCCCGGCGAGCGGATCATCGCCCGGCGCGGTCTGCCGCGTGCCGGGCCGGGCGAGGAACACCTCGCCCATCCCGCCCGCGCCGAGCAGGCCGAGCAGCCGGTACGGTCCGACCCGGGTACGGGCGCCGGGGGCGAGCGGTTCGATCATGACGCGGCCGGTCCCGGCAGCGGCACGGACAGGACGGTGCCCTGGTCGTACAGGACGTACACGGCACCGCCGACCGGCAGGATCTCCGGCGGCAGCAGTTCCTGGTCGAACTGGACGCCCCAGTCGAGCGTGTCGTACGTGGGCGGGACCGAGGGTCCGGGTGCGCCCTTGAGCGGGGTCCTGCGCAGCTTCCCGGGCGCGGAGGCGCCGTTCAGCGGGACGCTGTAGAGCGTGGTGGTGTCCGCCCAGACGACGGTGTCCGCGACGATCACCGGGGTGGAGACCGGATTGCTCCGGCCGCCCCCGGCGTCCTTGTCCAGGGGGTAGCGGCCGAGCGGGGTCCCGCCGTCGCGCGGGGCCACGACGATCTCCGGCGCGGTCTCCTGGTCCTCCCAGGAGACATTGCCGCGCAGGAGGACCATGACGTCGTCGTCCACGGCCACCAGCCCGGCGGCGGTGACCAGTCCGGGTGTGAGGGGAGCCTCTCCGGTCAGCTTGAGCGAGGGCGCCCGGAGCCGGTACACGGCGAGGCCCTTCTCGTCGCTGGTGTCGGTGTAGACCGAGCAGTAGACGAGGGGCGGGCGCACGAGCGCGTCCTGGCACCGTGAGGCGTTCTCGTCGGTGGCCCGGCCCAGTTCCTCGCCGTCCTTCGTCCGCAGTGCCCGGACCCCGTGCTGGCCGAGGATGTAGAGCACCCCGTCCTCGGTGGCCAGCGGCCAGTAGTCGTTCCACTCCGCCTTGGAGATGTCGTCGCCGACGAGGGGCTTGCGCCACTTCTCCTCGCCGGTACGGACGTCGAAGGCGGCGACCCGCGCGCCGTACGGGGTGTCGCCGATGTCGGCGAACACCAGCCCGTCGGCCACCAGCGGAGTGCTGTCCAGCCAGTACGCCCCGCCGGTCCGGCTCTCCCAACGGGTCTTCCCCGTACGGGAGTCAAGCGCGAGCAGCCGGTTCCCGGTGGCCAGGAAGACGGTGTCGCCGTGGATGGCCGGCCTCGTGGAGCCGCCGGGCATGAAGAACTGTCCGGTCGGGCTGACCCGGGCGCCCGGGGCGTTGCCCTCCTCCTCCGCCGCGTAGTCCCACAGCTTCCTGCCGTCGGCGGCCGACAGCGCCTCGTACGAGCCGTCGGTCCGGCGGCAGACCACGGCGTAGCGGCCCGCCGCGCAGCCCAGCGGGGCGGCGGAGAGCTTGCCCTGCCACGGCTTCCAGCCGGTGGGGCGGACCTCGCGGCCGTAGGGAACGGTGCCGGAGCCGTCGGGCCCGCCCTGGGCGTCGATCCCGGCGAGCACCTGGGCGGGTCCGCCTCCCGAGCCCTCCGGTCCGCCGCTCCCGCCCTGCTCCCCGTCGCGCAGCGCCAGCAGCCCGCCGGTGGCGGCCCCGGCCAGGACCAGCGCGATGACCGCGGCGCGCACATACCGGCCCCAGGAGGGCAGCGGGGGCCGGGAGGCGGCCGGGCCCGGGGGCCGCTGGGGGTCCGGGTCCGCTTCGCGGTCCCGGTCGGGGCCCGGGTCCGGGTCCGGGTCCCGGGGAAGTCCCGGTCCCCGGGTGGGCAGTTGATCGGCGGGCGTCCTGCTGCCGGTGGCGGCCTGCGTCGGTGTGTACGGCGGAAGCAGGGGGCCGTCCAGGGCCCGGAGCGCGGCCAGTTCGCGTTCGTGCTCGGCGATGTGCTCCGCCACCGGTCCGGGCCAGCCCACGGCCGCGTCCGGGGCGAGGCGCGCGGCGAGTCCGGCGGCGGTGGGGCGGTCCTCCGGGCCGGCGACGAGACAGTCCGCGAGGACACCGCGCAGGGCGGACGGTACGCCGTCGAGGTCGGCCTCGACGTACTTGATCCGGTAGAGCACCGCGGCCAGGGGCCCGTCACCGAAGGGGTCCCGCCCGGTGGCGGCGTAGCAGAGCACGGAGGCCAGGCAGAAGATGTCGGACGCGAACGTGACGCGTCCGCCGCCGGCGACGTGTTCCGGGGACATGAAGGCGGGGCTGCCGACCATGCGGCTGGTGGTGGTGAGCGCCGTGGCGCCGGTGTCCCGGGCGATCCCGAAGTCGATGAGCCGCGGGCCGTCCGACGCGAGCATCACATTGCCCGGCTTCACATCGCGGTGCACCACGCCCGCCGTGTGCACGGCCGCCAGCGCGCGGGCGAGCCCGGCGCCGAGCATCCGCACCTCTTCCTCGCCGAGCGCCCCCGAGCGGCGCACCGCGGCCGACAGGGTCGGGCCCGCCACATAGCCGGTGGCCAGCCAGGGCACCTCCGCGTCGGCGTCGCCGTCGAGGAGCGGGGCGAGATGGGGGCCGGTGACGGAGCGGGCGAGGGTGATCTCGCGGCGGAAGCGGGTACGGAAGCCGGGGTCGCCGGCCACGTCGCGGCGGACGGTCTTGACGGCGACGGGTTCGGCGCCGCCCGGCGTGTCCGTCCCGCGGGCGGACGCGCCGGTCTCCTCGTCCCGTACCCCGAGGTAGACCTCGCCCATGCCTCCCGCGCCGAGCCTGGCCCGTATCGCGTACGGCCCGATCCGTCTCGGCGAGTCCTCCCGCAGCGGCCCCGGCATGCGTCGCTTCCCCCCTGGTGCGCACGGCTGGCGCGCGGCCCCCGCGCGCGTCCCGTGGCATCCTGCCACGCGCGCCGCCCGACCGGCAGGCTTCCGCCAGCACGGCGAACGGCGCACCCCCGCACCATGACTGACGATCCGTCAGTCATGGTTCACCGTCACCGGACGGGACGGGGACGGGCCGCACGGCGGTTCCCGGGGGCGGCCCGCACGCCGCCCCCGGGAGCCGTCAGGATTCGCCGGTGAGGCCCGCCACGAGTTCGTCGGCCGCCGCGTACGGGTCGAGGCGGCCCGCCACGATCCGGGCCGCCAGGGTGTCCAGGCGCCGGTCGCCGTGCAGGTCGGCGATCCGTTCGCGCAGGGCGGTGACGGCGATGGTCTCGACCTCGCGGGCCGCCCGCGCGGTGCGCCGCTCGGCCAGTACGCCGTGCTCGTCCATCCATGCCCGGTGCTTCTCCAGGGCCTCGACGACCTCGTCGATGCCCTCGCCGCGGGCGGCGACCGTCTTGATGATCGGCGGTCGCCAGTCGCCGGGGCCGCGCGCCTCCCCGAGGCCCAGCATGTGGTTGAGCTCGCGGGCGGTGGCGTCCGCGCCGTCCCGGTCGGCCTTGTTGACGACGTACACATCGCCGATCTCCAGGATTCCGGCCTTCGCCGCCTGGATGCCGTCACCCATGCCCGGGGCGAGGAGCACGACCGAGGTGTCGGCCTGGGAGGCGATCTCCACCTCCGACTGGCCGACGCCCACCGTCTCGACGAGGATCACGTCGCAGCCCGCCGCGTCCAGCACCCGGATCGCCTGCGGTGCCGACCAGGCCAGGCCGCCCAGGTGGCCGCGGGTGGCCATGGAGCGGATGTAGACGCCCGGGTCGGAGGCGTGGTCCGACATCCGGACCCGGTCGCCCAGGAGCGCGCCCCCGGAGAACGGCGAGGACGGGTCGACGGCCAGCACCCCCACCCGCTTGCCGGCCCGGCGGTAGGCGGAGACCAGCGCCGAGGTCGAGGTGGACTTGCCCACGCCCGGCGAACCGGTGAGCCCCACGACATAGGCGTGGCCCGCGAGCGGGGCCAGCGCCGCCATCACCTCCCGCAGCTGCGGTGACGCCCCCTCCACCAGCGAGATCAGCCTGGCCACCGCCCGCGGCCTGCCCTGCCGCGCCTGCTCGACCAGGGTGGGGACGTCCACCATCACCGCTCCGTTCACTTCGTTCTCGGGGTTAGGAGTGTTCCTTGCCGGAAGGCGTCCCCATCGGGATACGCCGGGATCTACCGGGGAACGCGGATGATCAGCGCGTCGCCCTGACCGCCGCCGCCGCACAGCGCCGCCGCACCGGTGCCGCCGCCGCGCCGCTTCAGCTCCAGGGCCAGGTGCAGCACCACGCGGGCGCCGGACATCCCGATGGGGTGGCCGAGCGCGATGGCGCCGCCGTTGACGTTGACCTTGTCCGAGGTGACCCCGAGGTCCTTCATCGACTGGACGGCGACGGCCGCGAACGCCTCGTTGATCTCGATCAGGTCGAGGTCCTCGACGGTCAGGCCGTCCTTCTTGAGCGCGTGCCGGATGGCGTTGGAGGGCTGCGACTGGAGCGAGTTGTCCGGGCCCGCCACATTGCCGTGGGCGCCGATCTCGGCGATCCAGTCCAGGCCCAGCTCCTCGGCCTTGGCCCGGCTCATCACGACGACCGCGGCGGCGCCGTCGGAGATCTGCGAGGAGGTGCCCGCGGTGATGGTGCCGTCCTTGGCGAAGGCGGGGCGCAGCCGGGCGAGGGACTCGACGGTCGTCTCGGCGCGGATGCCCTCGTCCTTGGCGAAGAGGACCGGGTCGCCCTTGCGCTGCGGGATCTCGACCGGGGTGATCTCGGCCTCGAAGACGCCGTTCTTCTGGGCGGCGGCGGCCCGCTGGTGGGACTGGGCGCCGATCTCGTCCTGGGCGGCACGGTCCAGGCCGAGGCGGCTGTTGTGCTTCTCGGTGGACTCGCCCATCGGGATGTTCTCGTAGGCGTCGGTCAGACCGTCGTACGCCATCGAGTCGAGCATCTCGATCGCGCCGTACTTGTAGCCCTCGCGGGACTTCGGCAGCAGGTGCGGGGCGTTGGTCATCGACTCCTGGCCGCCGGCGACGACGACGTCGAACTCCCCGGCGCGGATGAGCTGGTCGGCCAGCGCGATGGCGTCGAGCCCGGACAGGCACACCTTGTTGACGGTGAGCGCGGGAACGTTCATCGGGATGCCGGCCTTGACCGCGGCCTGGCGGGCCGGGATCTGCCCCGCCCCGGCCTGGAGCACCTGACCCATGATCACGTACTCGACCTGGTCGCCGCCGATGCCGGCCCGGTCCAGCGCGGCCTTGATGGCGATGCCGCCGAGGTCGGCCCCGGAGAAGCTCTTCAGGGAGCCGAGGAGACGGCCCATGGGCGTGCGGGCGCCCGCGACGATCACTGAGGTGGTGGTACCGGTCGTTCCTGACATGGGCACGGCCCCTTGGGGTTGTATGTGAACGAGGGTTTACTCGAATGTACTGAGCGGTACCGCGCCCGTCATCCGGCAACGGGTGTGATGGCGCGCACGTTGCGTAACCATGTCCGGGGCGCTGCACTGGTTCCATGCTGACGCGAATCGACCACATCGGGATCGCCTGTTTCGACCTCGACACGACGGTGGAGTTCTACCGGGCCACGTACGGGTTCGAGGTGTACCACTCCGAGATCAACGAGGAGCAGGGCGTCCGGGAGGCCATGCTCAGGATCAACGGGACCTCGGACGGCGGGGCCTCCTACCTCCAGCTGCTGGAGCCGACCCGGGAGGACTCGGCCGTGGGCAAGTGGCTGGCGAAGAACGGGGAGGGCGTCCACCACATCGCCTTCGGGACCGCGGACGTGGACCAGGACGCCGCGGACATCCGGGAGAAGGGTGTCAGGGTGCTCTACGACGAGCCCAGGACGGGGTCGATGGGGTCCCGGATCACGTTTCTGCACCCGAAGGACTGCCACGGTGTGCTCACCGAACTGGTCACGTCCCGGACGGAGCACTGACCTCCGCATACCTGGGCCGGTAGAGTGGGCGGTTCCGGGCCGGGGCCGGGTCGGGGCCGCGCCGCGTCTCCTTCGTTTGTCTGTCACCATTCCCCGGGGGACCGTTCGCCGGCGAACGGTGCTCGTTTGGAGAGTTGCGACCAGGGGACGGATGGGACCGCGCAGTGCGGGGCTACGAACGCCAGGAGAGCCACCGAGCTGAAGACGACCATCTCTCGCGGTTCGAAGCCGAGATGGACCGGCTGAAGACCGACCGGGAGAAGGCCGTCCAGCACGCCGAGGACCTCGGTTACCAGGTCGAGGTCTTGCGTGCCAAGCTGCACGAGGCCCGGCGCAATCTCGCGACCCGTCCCGCGTACGACAGCGCGGACCTCGGCTACCAGGCCGAGCAGATGCTCCGCAACGCCCAGGTCCAGGCGGACCAGCTGCGCAGCGACGCCGAGCGTGAGCTCCGTGACGCCCGCGCGCAGACCCAGCGGATCCTTCAGGAACACGCCGAGCACCAGGCCAGACTCCAGGCCGAGTTGCACACGGAGGCCGTCCAGCGCAGGCAGCGGCTCGACCAGGAGCTGGCCGAACGCCGCCAGACCGTCGAGTCCCACGTCAACGAGAACGTCGCCTGGGCCGAGCAGCTCCGGGCCCGTACCGAGTCCCAGGCCCGCCGTCTCCTCGACGAGTCCCGCGCCGAGGCCGAGCAGTCCCTGACGGCGGCGCGCAACGAGGCGACCCGGCTCGCCGACGAGACCCGCCGGCGTCTCGGCTCGGAGTCCGAGGCGGCCCGGTCCGAGGCCGAGACACTGCTGCTGCGCGCCCGCAGGGAGGCCGAGCGTCTGGTGACCTCGGCCTCGGCGCAGGCGCAGGAGACCGCCAGCCACGCCGAGCAGCTGCGGACCTCGACGACCGCCGAGACCGAGCAGACCAGGCAGCAGACCGCCGAGCTGAACCGGACGGCCGAACAGCGTCTCCAGGAGGCCGGGACCCAGCTGCGCGAGGCCCGGCTGGAGGCCGAGAAGATCCTCTCCGAGGCGAAGGAGGCCGCGGTCAAGCGGCTGGCCGGCGCCGAGTCGCAGAACGAGCAGCGCACCCGTACGGCCAAGTCCGAGATCGCCCGGCTGGTCGGTGAGGCCACCAAGAGCGCCGAGGCGCTCAAGGAGGAGGCCGAGCAGGCCCTCGCCGACGCCCGCGCCGAGGCCGAGCGGGTGGTCGCCGAGGCGTCCGAGAAGGCGCGCACCACGGCCGCCGAGGACACCGCGGCCCAGCTCGCCAAGGCGGCCCGGACCGCCGAGGAGGTGCTGACGAAGGCGTCCGAGGACGCGAAGTCCACCACCGGAGCGGCGAGCGAGGAGGCCGACCGGATCCGCCGCGAGGCGGAGGCCGAGGCCGACCGGCTGCGCGGGGAGGCCGCCGAACAGGCCGACCAGCTCAAGGGCGCGGCCAAGGACGACACCAAGGAGTACCGGGCCAAGACGGTCGAGCTCCAGGAGGAGGCCCGCAGGCTGCGCGGCGAGGCGGAGCAGCTGCGCTCCGAGGCCGTCGCCGAGGGCGAGCGGATCCGCGGCGAGGCCCGCCGGGAGGCCGTCCAGCAGTTGGAGGAGGGTGCCCGCACCGCCGAGGAGCTGCTGACCAAGGCCAGGTCGGACGCCGATGAGCTGCGGACCTCCGCGGGCACCGAGAGCGAGCGGGTGCGCACCGACGCGGCCGAGCGCGCCGCGACCCTGCGCAAGCAGGCCGAGGAGACCCTGGAGCGCACCCGGGCCGAGGCCGACAAGCTCCGGGCCGAGGCCGAGGAGCAGGCCGAGTCCCTCACCGCCGCGGCCGAACAGGCGGCGGCGGAGCTGCGGGCGGAGACCGGGCGTGCGGTCGCCGCCCGGCAGGCCGAGGCCGCCGAGGAGCTGGCCCGGCTGCACACCGAGGCCGAGGCCCGGCTCGCCACCGCCGAGGAGACGCTGAGCGAGGCCCGTACCGAGGCGGAGCGCATCCGCCGCGAGACGAACGAGGAGTCCGAGCGGCTGCGGGCCGAGGCCGCCGAGCGGCTGCGCACGCTCCAGGAGCAGGCCGAGACGGAGGCCGAGCGGCTGCGTGACGAGGCCGCGGCCGACGCCTCGCAGGCCCGTGCGGAGGGCGAGAACGTCGCCGTACGGCTGCGTGGCGAGGCGGCGGCCGAGGCGGAGCGGCTCAAGTCCGAGGCGCAGGAGAGCGCCGACCGGGTGCGGGCCGAGGCCGCCGCCGCGGCGGAGCGGGTCGCCACCGAGGCCGCCGAGGCGCTGTCGGCCGCCCAGGAGGAGGCAAACCGGCGTCGCCGGGAGGCCGAGGAGACCCTGGGAGCGGCGCGCACCGAGGCCGAGCAGGAGCGCGTCCGGGCCCGCGAGCAGAGCGAGGAGCTGCTCGCCTCCGCCCGCAAGCGGGTCGAGGAGGCCCAGGCCGAGGCCCAGCGGCTCGCCGCCGAGGCGGACTCCCGGGCGACCGAGCTGGTCGCCGCGGCCGAGCAGACGGCCCAGCAGGTGCGGGACTCCGTCGCCGGTCTCCAGGAGCAGGCCGAGGAGGAGATCGCCGGGCTGCGCTCCACCGCCGAGCACGCCGCGGACCGGACCAGGACCGAGGCGCAGGAGGAGGCGGACCGCGTCCGCGCGGACGCCTACGCCGAGCGCGAGCGGGCCGCCGAGGACGCCAACCGCGTCCGCCGGGTGGCGGCCGAGGAGTCCGAGGCCGCGAAGGCGCTGGCCGAGCGTACGGTCTCCGAGGCGATCGCCGAGTCGGAGCGGGTGCGCGCCGACACCTCGGAGTACAGCCAGCGGGTCCGTACCGAGGCCACCGACGCGCTCGCCTCCGCCGAGCAGGACGCCTCGCGCGCCCGTGCCGAGGCCCGTCAGGACGCCAACCGCATCCGTTCGGAGGCGGCGGCCCAGTCCGACCGGCTCATCGGCGAGTCGACGGCCGAGAGCGAGCGGATCCGTACCGAGGCCACCGACGCGGGCAACCAGCTCGTCGGCGAGGCCACCGCCGAGGCCGAGCGCCGCCGTACGGACGCGGCCTCCCAGGCGGACCGGGTCGTCGCGGAGGCCGCCGACGAGGCGGAACGGCTGCGCGCGGAGGCGGCGGAGACCCTCGGCTCGGCGCAGGAGCACGCGGCCCGCACCCGCGAGGAGTCCGAACAGCTGCGTACCGAGGCGGAGTCGGCGGCCGAGCAGATGCGCGCCGAGGCCCGCCAGGAGGCGGACCGGGTGCTCGACGAGGCGCGCGAGGCCGCGGCGAAGCGGCGCGCGGACGCCGCCGAGCAGGCCGACCAGCTCATGGGCAAGGCCCAGGAGGAGGCGCTCCGTTCCGCCACCGAGGCCGAGGCGCAGGCCGACACGATGGTCGGCGCGGCACGCAAGGAGGCCGTGCGGATCACGTCCGAGGCGACGGTCGAGGGCAACACCCTGGTGGAGCGGGCGCGTACGGACGCGGACGAACTGCTGGTCGGCGCGCGGCGCGACGCCACCGCGATCCGGGACCGGGCCGAGGAGCTGCGGAGCCGGCTGGAGAGCGAGATCGAGGAGCTGCACGAGCGGGCCCGCCGGGAGACCTCGGAGCAGATGAAGACCGCCGGCGAGCGCGTCGACAACCTGATGAAGGCGGCGACCGAACAGCGCGACGAGGCCGAGTCGAAGGCCAAGGAGCTGCTGGCGGACGCCAATTCGGAGGCCAGCAAGGTCCGGATCGCCGCGGTGAAGCGGGCCGAGTCGCTCCTGAAGGAGGCCGAGGCCAAGAAGTCCGAGCTGGTCCGAGAGGCCGAGAAGCTGCGCGCCGACGCCGAGTCGGAGTCGAAGCAGATGGTCGACGAGGGCCGGCGGGAACTGGATGTGCTGGTGCGCAGGCGCAAGGACATCAATACGGAGATTTCCCGTGTCCAGGACGTACTCGAAGCGCTGGAGTCCTTCGAGACTCCGGCGGCGGGCGGGAAGCCGGCCAACGGCGGCTCCCCAGGAGGCGCCAAGGCCACGGCGGCAGCGGGCACCCGGTCCGGCGGCAAGTCCTCCGAGGGGTAGCCGGTCCGTCATGTCCCGTGCTTCGTCATGGACATTCAATCCTTTGAGCGGCAAGCGCTCCGGGGGTCAGCCACTCAAAAGGGGTGTCATTCTCCAGATCAAACCGACATCTGCACGCTGACACGCCGTTTAGGCCCCTAGGATTCCCCCTAACACCTCACCGGTCTCATTCGACAGGAAACCCATGAGCGACCCTTCCTCCCCCTTCGGCTTCGAGCTCGTGCGACGTGGCTACGACCGCGGTCAGGTGGACGACCGCATCAACAAGCTCGTCGCCGACCGTGACAGTGCTCTGGCCCGAATCACCTCTCTGGAAAAGCGCATCGAGGAGCTCCACCTCGAAACGCAGAACGCCCAGGCCCAGGTCAACGACGCGGAGCCGTCGTACGCCGGGCTCGGTGCGCGTGTCGAGAAGATTCTCCGCCTCGCCGAGGAGGAGGCCAAGGACCTGCGTGAGGAGGCCCGTCGCGCGGCCGAGCAGCACCGCGAGCTGGCCGAGTCGGCCGCCCAGCAGGTGCGCAACGACGCCGAGTCGTTCGCCGCCGAGCGCAAGGCGAAGGCCGAGGACGAGGGCGTTCGCATCGTCGAGAAGGCCAAGGGCGAGGCGACCACGCTGCGCACCGAGGCGCAGAAGGACGCCCAGTCCAAGCGCGAGGAGGCGGACGCCCTCTTCGAGGAGACCCGCGCCAAGGCGGCCCAGGCGGCGGCGGACTTCGAGACGAACCTCGCCAAGCGCCGCGAGCAGTCGGAGCGCGACCTCGCGTCCCGTCAGGCCAAGGCCGAGAAGCGTCTGGCCGAGATCGAGCACCGCGCCGAGCAGCTCCGTCTGGAGGCCGAGAAGCTCCGTACGGACGCCGAGCGCCGGGCCCGTCAGACGGTGGAGACCGCGCAGCGCCAGGCCGAGGACATCGTGGCCGACGCGAACGCCAAGGCCGACCGGATCCGCAGCGAGTCGGAGCGCGAGCTGGCGGCGCTCACCAACCGCCGCGACTCGATCAACGCGCAGCTGACCAACGTCCGCGAGATGCTGGCCACGCTGACGGGTGCCGCGGTGGCCGCCGCCGGTTCGCCGGTGGACGACGAGCCCGCCACCCGTGGTGTGCCGGCCCAGCAGGGCCGCTGACCCCCCGGCACGGCAGCCTTACCCCGTTGCGCGCCCGGTTCCGCCCTTGTGGTGGCGCCGGGCGCGCGGCCGTTCTAGCGTGAACGCATGATCGAGCTTGACGGACTCACCAAGCGATTCGGCGACAAGGTCGCCGTCGACCAGTTGTCCTGCCAGGTCAGACCGGGGATGGTGACCGGCTTTCTGGGCCCGAACGGGGCGGGCAAGTCCACGACGATGCGGATGATGCTCGATCTCGACAACCCCACCAGCGGATCGGTGCGTATCGACGGCAAGCACTACCGCGAGCTGGAAGAACCGCTGAAGTACATCGGAGCGCTGCTCGACGCCAAGTCGATGCACGGCGGTCGCAGCGCGTACAACAATCTGCTGTGTCTCGCGCAGAGCAATCGCATCCCCGAGAGCCGCGTCGCGGAGGTTCTCGACACGGTCGGGCTGAGCGCGGTCGCGAAGAAGAAGTCCAAAGGCTTCTCCCTCGGTATGGGCCAGCGGCTCGGTATCGCGTCCGCGCTGCTCGGTGATCCCGAGATCCTGATGTTCGACGAGCCGGTCAATGGTCTGGACCCCGAGGGTATTCACTGGATCCGCAATCTGATGAAGACCCTCGCGTCCGAGGGCCGGACGATCTTCGTCTCCTCGCATCTGATGAGCGAAATGGCGCTGACCGCCGACCATTTGATCGTGATCGGCCAGGGCCGGCTGCTCGCCGACACCTCGATGGCCGACTTCATCCACGAGAACTCGCGCAGTTATGTACGGCTGCGCTCCCCGCAGCAGGAGCGCCTGCGGGACGTGCTGCACGCGGAGGGCTTCGCCGCGGTCGAGTCGGGGAACGGCACCCTGGAGATCGACGGCGCCACCAGCGAGGCACTCGGTGAGCTCGCCGCGCGCCATCAGATCGTCCTGCACGAGCTGAGTTCCCAGCGGGCCTCGCTGGAGGAAGCGTTCATGCAGATGACCGCGGGCTCCGTGGAGTACCACGCGCACTCGGAACAGGACGGGGCCCCGCCACCGCCGGTGGGTGCGGGCTGGGGCGAGCAGTGGAACCAGCGGGGCGGCCGAGGCGCTTCCCCCGACGGCAGGGGGGCGTGACGACGATGGCATCGGTACCCGCGGTCCTCAATGCGGAATGGACCAAGATCCGTACGGTCTCCTCGACCACCTGGACGCTGATCAGCGCGTTCGGCGTCACCGTCGCGATGGGCGCGGCGCTCTGCGCGGTGATGAACTCCCAGTTCGACAATCTCTCCGATGTGGAGCGCGCCACCTTCGACCCGACCTTCATCAGTTTCTCGGGCATGATCCTCGGCCAGCTCGCGATGGTCGTCTTCGGCGTGCTGGTGGTCGGTACGGAATACAGCTCCGGCATGATCCGCACCTCGCTGGCGGCCGTGCCCCAGCGCGGCACGTTCCTCTTCAGCAAGATCGCGGTGGCCGGGGTACTGGCTCTGGCCGTCGGACTCGCGACCAGTTTCATCTCGTTCTTCCTCGGCCAGGCCCTGCTCGGCGACCACCGCACGGACATCGGCGCGGACAACGTCCTGCGGGCGGTCTTCGGCGGCGGCATCTACATGGGGCTGATCGCGATCTTCTCCATGGGGGTGGCGGCGATGCTGCGCAGCTCCATGCTGTCGCTCGGCATCCTGATGCCGTTCTTCTTCCTCGTCTCGCAGATCCTGTCGGCGGTGCCGGGTGCCAAGAGTGTGGCCCGGTACTTCCCCGATCAGGCGGGCTCCAAGATCATGCAGGTGCTCCCGGACGCGATGAACAGCGATCCGGCGCCGTACGGCCCCTGGGGCGGGCTGGGGATCATGGTCGGATGGGTGGTGTTGGCGGTGCTCGGCGGGTACGTGTTGCTGAAGAAGCGGGACGCGTAGAGCCTGTCCAGAACGGCTCGGAAGCGATCCCGGAACCGTTCCTTCAGGATCAGAACTTGGCTGGAACCGTCAAGCCCTGGTTATCCTCCTAACTCTTACGGGGGCGTGCGGCCAGGCAGCCCGTGCCCCGACGACAGATAAGTCGATGGGGCTGGAGAATGATCGAGGCAGTCGGCCTGACCAAGCGCTACGGCGCGAAGACGGCCGTGTACAACCTTTCGTTCCAGGTGCGGCCGGGGGCCGTCACCGGGTTCCTCGGTCCCAACGGGTCGGGCAAGTCCACCACCATGCGGATGATGCTCGGCCTCGACCGGCCGACATCGGGCCGGGTGACGATCGGCGGCCACGCCTTCCGCGATCTGCCGAACGCGCCGCGCCAGGTGGGCGCGCTCCTGGACGCCAAGGCCGTGCACGGCGGGCGCAGCGCGCGCAATCACCTGCTCTCGCTGGCGCAGCTGGCGGGCATCCCGGCCGCCCGGGTCGACGAGGTGCTCGGTGTCGTGGGGCTCCAGGACGTGGCCAAGCGGCGTTCCAGCGGCTTCTCGCTCGGTATGGGGCAGCGGCTGGGCATCGCGGCGGCCCTCCTGGGCGACCCGCAGGTGCTGCTCTTCGACGAGCCGGTCAACGGCCTCGACCCCGAGGGCATCCTCTGGGTCCGCAACCTGATGAAGATGCTGGCCGCCGAGGGGCGCACGGTCTTCGTCTCCAGCCATCTGATGAGTGAGATGGCCCTCACCGCCGACCATCTGATCGTGATCGGCCGCGGCCAGCTGCTCGCGGACATGAGCGTCACCGACTTCATCTCCGCGAACTCCGCCGACTTCGCCCGGGTCCGGGTCCCGGAGAACGTGCCCGAGCAGCGCGAGAAGCTGACCGCCACGCTCACCGAGGCGGGCGGCCGGGTGATGTCGGAGCCGGACGGGGCCCTGCGGGTCACGGGTCTCCAGCTGCCCCGGATCAGCGATCTGGCGCATGCCTCGGACGTCCGGCTGTGGGAGCTCTCGCCGCACCAGGCCTCGCTGGAGGAGGCGTACATGCGGATGACGCAGAGCGCCGTGGACTACCGCTCGACGGTGGACGCCAAGGCGGGTCTTCAGATCCCGCAGCCGGGCCAGGGACATCAGGACGCCGCCTACGGGGCCCAGCCGGGCTACGGGGCCGGTTACGGGGCCCACCCCGCCCCGGGGCACCCGCCGGTGCCCGAGGCGCCTCAGCAGGGCTGGTACGCCCCGCCGCCGCCCGGCCAGAACCCGTACGCGTCCGGCGCCCCGGCAGGTCCGGCGGCCCCCGTGCCGCCCGCGGTGCCGCCCGCCCCCGCCGGGCCCGCGGCGCCCGCGCCCGTATCCACCGAAGCCCCGACCGGGCGCAAGACCAGCGAGGACCCCCGATGACGACGCCGGCCACCCCGCAGGCCCCCCAGCAGCAGCCGCAGGGGGCCTGGCCCGCCCCTGGCGGCGGTTACGCCTCGCCCATCCCGGTCCGGGCCCCCACCCTCGGCGACGCCCTCGCCTCCGAGTGGACGAAGATCCGTTCCGTACGCTCCACCATGTGGACGCTCGGCGTGATGATCGTGCTCATGCTCGCGATCGGGCTGCTGTCCGCCTTCGCCGTCGCCGCGACCGACGCGAACCTGAGCGGCGAGCCGGTGCTCAGCCTCGGCTTCTTCGGGGTGCTCCTCGGCTCCATCTGCGTGATCACCCTCGGGGTGCTGACCATCTCCTCCGAGTACGGCACCGGCATGATCCGCACGACGCTGACCGCCTGCCCGAGCCGGGGACGGGTGCTGACCGCGAAGGCGACCGTCTTCTTCCTGCTGACGTTCGTCATCACCGCGGTCACGGCCACGGTCGTCGCGGGGCTCCAGACGGCGATCCTGGACGGCGCGCCCGCCTCGGGTACCGACTGGCTGCGCGCCACCGTGGGCGTGGGGCTCTACATCGCGACGCTCGGACTGTTCTCGCTGGGACTCGGCGCGATCATCCGGCACTCCGCGGGAGCCATCACGATCATGATCGCGTTGGTGCTGCTGCCGCTCGTGCTGGCGATGTTCATGTTCTCGGACAGCCTGGCCGGCCTCCAGCGGGCCCTGTTCGAGTACTCGATCCCCAACCAGCTCGGGGCGCTCTACGGCTCCGCGATCAGCAACTCGGGACCCTCCGGCTGGGAACCGCTGTGGATCATCCTGGGCGCGGCGGCCGTGGCCCTGGCCGGTGCCTTCGTCTCGCTCGACCGGCGCGACGTCTGACGGCCCGGACCGGGCCCGGCGGCGCCGGCGCCCGTGTTCGGTGGCGGGGACCGTTCCCGTTCAGTAGCGAGGGGCGTTCCTGGACCGCTGCACCCGTGTGGTGCGGCGGTCCTTCGCGTTCCAGCAGGCCTTGTGCCAGTGTCTGCGGTCCTCGATCCCGCCGAACTCGGGCCAGGCGACGAGGTGCGGGACCCCGGACGGGATCTCCTGGTCGCAGCCGGGGCAGCGGTACCGCTTGCCCTGCGCGCTCGCACCGCTCACCGGGCGCACCGACCACTCCTCGCCCTGCCAGCTCTCGCCGCCCCCGCCCCCGCCGTACCGCGCCCCCGGCGTGCTCGCGCTGTCGGTGGGACTCTCGCCGCCTCGGGGGCGGTTGCGGCGCGGGGACACGTGACACCTCACGGGCTGGACGGACAGGGTCCGTCCAGCCTAGAGCCATCGGCCCCGGGCAGACGTCGGGTACGGCGCGCGGCGACGTCCGGCAACGGGGTGAGTTAGCGGAAAATCGCAACAACTTCTGCGTGGACCGTGCCTTTGGCACGTGTCGGACGTTGTTGCCGACAGGGGAGAACCGCGTCGGGCCGCAAGGAGGCAAGAGCGATGCGCGTGGGAACGTTCGTACTGGCAGCCCAGTTTCCGGGACAGGGGCAGGGGGAAGCCCTGCACCGGGCTGTCCGGTCCACCGAGGTCGCGGAGGAGTCCGGACTCGATTCCGTCTGGCTGGCGGAACATCACTTCGTGCCGTACGGGGTATGCCCGTCCGCCGTCACACTGGCCGCGCTGCTGCTCGGCCGCACCCACAGGATCCGTGTGGGCACGGCGGTGAGCGTGCTGCCCAACCACCATCCGGTGGCGCTCGGCGAACAGGCGGCGCTGCTGCACCTCACCAGCGGCGGGCGGTTCACGCTCGGAGTGGGCCGGGGCGGCCCGTGGGTGGACCTGGAGGTGTTCGGAGGCGGCCTGGAGGCGTACGAGCGGGGCTTCCCCGAATCGCTGGAGCTGCTGCTCGACTGGCTGCGGGAGCCGCGTGTGGCGGGGCGCGGGGAGCGGTTCGGCTTCCGCGAGGTGGCGGTGGTGCCCCGGGCCGACGAGCTTTCGGCCGGAAGCCCCGGGGGCTCACAGGGGCCCGAGGTGATCGTCGCGTGCACGTCGCCGAAGAGCGTACGGCTGGCCGCCCGGAAGGCCCTCCCGATGCTGCTCGGCATGCACTGCGGCAACGAGGAGAAGGCGGAGATGGTCGCCCTGTGGCGCACGGCCGCCCGGGAGGCCGGTCATCCGCCGGACGTCGTGGCGGGGGCGGGCCACGTCTCCGCCGGGGTGGCCCAGATCGCGGACGGTCCCGTCGATGCCGCGGAGACGCTGGTGAAGGCCATGCCCGGCTGGCTGCGCCAGGGGCTCGGCGCCCATGTGACGGTCGACGACAGGCACCGGGTGATGCGGGACCCCGTCGCGTACACGGAGCTGCTCTGCGGGCTGCACCCGGTGGGCGCGCCCGGGGCGGCGGCCGACCGGCTCGCGGAGACGGCCGAACGGACCGGCATCACGCGCTTCGCGCTTCTCGTCGAGGGGTCGGGCGACCTCGCGGCGACCGAGGAGAACGTACGGCGACTGGGCACCGAGGTGCTGCCGCTGCTGACGTGAGGAGCCTGTGACGGTTCCGGTGGTGCCGACGGTTCTGGTGGTCCTGGTGGTGCCGGTGGTGGTCCTGGTGGTGCCGGTGGTACGGGGGCTGCCGCCCCGGAGCCAGTTGCACCTCCCGCGGCCCGGGACGGCAGCGGAAGCGTTCAGCAGTCCCGTAGTTCGGGCGACTGGTTGAGCAACTGGCCCCTCACCGAGGTGAATTTGGCCAGCCGGTCGTCAACCGAGGCATCCAGCGGGAACACCGCGACCCGGTGGCAGTTCTGGAATGCCAGACGCACCCCGAAGTGCCGCTGAAGCGCGCCGCGTATCGCATCACTCGCGAGCGCACGCAGCAGCTGACCACGTGCCTGCTCGTTCGGCGGCGGCGTCTGGTTGTCGGCGAACTGTCCGCCGTCGACCTTCAGCTGGGCCACCAGAGAGCTGATCATCTCCCATGCGTAGGGCAGGGAGGTCCGGACGCAGTCGACGAAGTCGGCTTCGTCGACTTCGCCTCGCTCGGCCTGTTCCAACAGCGCCGGTGAGACGTCGAGCGACATGGGTTCTCCTCTCGCGACCCCGACGGACGGCCGGGGCCTTACGGGCATGGAAGGAGGACGGCGACGCAGTGTGCACGGACGGCGACCTCCTGATTACACGGTAAGCGCGCGGTCCGGGCCGCACCAGGAGATTGGGAACACAACCGGCCAATAACTAAGGGGCACATAGAGGGGCAAGCCCGCTCGCGGATGTCAAGAGCGGCGTCCGGTGCGAAGGCGGTGAATCGCGTGGAGCCCCGGTCGTCGAGTAGCGTTCCGACCATGCGTCTCGTCATCGCCCGTTGCTCCGTCGACTATGCGGGCCGGCTCACAGCCCACCTGCCCTCCGCCCCTCGTCTGATCCTGGTGAAGGCGGACGGCAGCGTGTCGATCCACGCCGACGACCGGGCGTACAAACCCCTCAACTGGATGTCGCCGCCCTGCACCCTGAAGGAGGGCGCCGACGACAGCGAAGGCGTCTGGACCGTGGTGAACAAAGCGGGCGAGAAACTCATCATCACCATGGAGGAAATCCTCCATGACTCGTCCCACGAGCTGGGCGTGGACCCGGGTCTCATCAAGGACGGGGTGGAGGCGCACCTTCAGGAACTGCTCGCCGACCGGATCGAGATCCTGGGCGAGGGACACACCCTGATCCGCCGTGAGTACCCCACCGCGATCGGCCCCGTCGACATCCTGTGCCGGGACGCGGACGGCGGGACGGTGGCCGTGGAGCTCAAGCGCCGCGGGGACATCGACGGCGTGGAGCAGCTGACCCGCTACCTGGAGCTGCTGAACCGCGACCCCCATCTCGCGCCGGTGCGGGGCGTCTTCGCCGCCCAGGAGATCAAGCCCCAGGCCCGTGTCCTGGCGACGGACCGCGGCATCGGCTGTGTGGTCCTCGACTACGACGCGATGCGCGGCATCGAGGACGACAAACTGCGGCTGTTCTGACCCCGGCAGCCTGATCCGCTTCCGGCCCCCGGGCCGGTGTCCCTGGCCGGACGGACCCGTTCAGCGGGTCCGTCCGGCCTCGGCTTTTCCCGGATCCGGCCGGGGCTACAGGGGTGCGCCCGGCTGCCCGCCCGGCGCCCCGTCCCACTGCCCGCCCGGCGCATCGTCCCACTGCCCGTCCGGCGCCCCGTCCCGCTCCGTGTCCGCGGCGCCGGCCGTCGTCGGGCCGCCCGCCGACATCGAGGTGTCCGGGTCGGTCGGCGGGTCGGTGGGCGGCGTCGTCGGCGGGTCGGTGGGAGGCGTCGTCGGGGGTGTGGTGGGCGGTGTGGTCGGAGGCGTCGTCGGGGGATCGGTCGGCCTGCCGGTCGGCCTCCCCGTCGAGGACGGGCCGGTCGTCGGCGGGCCGGTCGTCGTCCCGTCGGCGGGCCCGTCCGTGGACGGGGTCCCGCCCGGTCCGGAGGTCCCGGGCGACGGGGAGCCGCTGCTGCTCGGGGTGGCCGGATCCGACGGGCCCGGGGCCATGGATCCGCTGCCGGCCGGCACCCCGTCCGCCGGTTCCGTGCCGTCCGCCGGTTCGTCCGTGGGAGGTCCGCCCCCGGCGTCGTCCTCGTTCGACGACTGCTCGGTGGTGGTGTCGCGGCCCGTCGGCTCGTCCTTGCCGGATGTCGCGCCGAGCGTCACCACGGTGCCGAGCACAGCGGCCAGCAGGGTGCCGGCCCCCACCGCTACCAGGTTGCGCCGCGCTCCGCCCAGGATCCCCCGGCGCAGGGACCGTCCGGTTCCGGCACCGGGCGCGGGCGCCGGGACCTGCGGGGAGACCACCGTCGCGGGCGCCTGCGTCTGCTGCGGGAACAGCGGCGGCACGGGAATTCCGCCGGCCGGTGTGTCCGTCTCCTCCTGCCGCACGGCCGGCACCTCGTCGCCCGTCAGGGTCCTGCCCACGGGCGTGAGGCCGCCGGAGCGGTCCGCGACCAGCGCGAGGGCGCGGCGTCCGGCCACCGCCCCGGACTTGTCGGCGAGCGCACCGCGCATGCCGATCGAGGTCTCCAGCTCGGCCCTGGCCCGGTCCAGATTTCCGGCGCAGAGCGCGAGGACGCCCAACTCGTGGTGGAAGTAGGCCTCTTCGGCGACCTCACCGGCGATCCTGGCGGCCTCCTGACCGATCCTGAGGACTCGCTCCCAGGCTCCCCAGTGCATCCCCGCCGCGAACGCGGGAGAGGCGCTGCGGGCCAGCAGGACGGCGGCGCTGGCCTGTCCCGCCCCGTCGCCCGGCACCAGCCGGGCCATCGCGGCGATGACGGCGTCGGCCTCGGTGGCGGCCCGCTCGGGGGTGACCGAGGGGTGGCCCGCCCACCAGGCGTAGTGCTGGGCGGCGCTGCGGGCGTGGGCGGCGGCGTCCTCGCCGTAGCCGCCCGCCTCCAGCTGGGCGAGGACCCCGGCGGCCAGCCGGTAGCGGGGGCCCGCCGCGGAGAGCAGCCCGCACCCGGCGAGCTCACCGAGGGCGGCGTCGGCGTGGGTGTCGCCCACGAGCGCGGGCAGATGTGCCTGGTGCGGCACCTCGCCGCCGAGCGCGACGGCGAAGCGCAGGGTGTCCCGGGCCGCCCCGCTCAGCCGGGAGGCCAGCAGCACGGCGGGCGCCGCGCCCTCGCCCAGGCTCGGCAGGGGGGCCGGAGCGGACGTGTCGTCGGGCTGTGGCCACACGGCGGAGGCCTCGGGGGCGGCGGGCGCCCCGTCGCGGTCGCGCAGCAGCGCGCCCGCCTGGACGAAGCGCAGCGGCAGTCCCTCGGACTCGAACCAGAGGTCACCCGCCCAATTGGCCTCCTCGTCGGTGAGCGGACGTTCGACGACCCGCTCCAGCAGGTCCAGGGAGGCGTCGCGGCCGAGCCCGGGGAGAGCGACCTCTTCGAGGTGCGTGTCGGCGGCGGGGGGCGTGACTTCGGGGGTGGCGCCGAACAGGAAGGCGCACTCCGGGGTGGCGTCGAGCAGTTCCTCCAGCGCGGCGCCACCGAACTCCAGGTCGTCCACGACGACGACGGCACCGATGCCGCGCACGAATCCGAGGAGTTCCTGACGGTCCGGGCGGTGGTGCGGGGCCAGATGCACCGCGTCGAACAGCCCGTACAGCAGGTCCGTGGCGGTGCGCTTGTGACCGCAGAGGCGTACGACGCCGTCGGGGGCCAGGTCCGCGCAGTCGGCGGCGACGGCGCTCAGGAGGGCCGAGCGGCCCGAGCCGGCCGGGCCGGTGAGACGGACGGACCTGCCGCGCGACAGCAGGCGTACCAGCCGCTCGCGCTCCTCCTGCCGCTCCAGCAGCGGCAGCTGCGGGCCGGGCGGGCCCGGTGGGACGGGCGGGGCGATGGCGCGTTCGCGGTCGGCGCGCTGACCGGCGGTGCGGCGGACCGGCGCGGCGGGGTGTTCGCCCGGCGGGCAGGGCTCGACCTCGCTGCCGTCGACCGGGTTGACCGTGAGCAGCAGGTCGCCCGAGACCAGCTGGACCACCCGGGCCTGCACGGGCGTCTGCGGGGTGTGGCGCGAGGCGTGCGGGGCCGGTCCCGGTGGCAGCGGGTCGCGGGACTGCCCTCGGCGACCCGCGTCTTCCCCGGTCCCGTCGCGGTCGTGCCCGTACTCTTCCGGTCCCCGGTGTGTCGGGTCCATCGCCAAGTCCCCCAGACGCGTCGCGCGCGGTTTGTCCCTCCGGCCGCACGCCCCGCTGTCGCTTCTGGTCCGGTGTCCGCCCATGGGTTCCGTCAATCGGCGGACGGCCGAACCCTAGACCTTCGCACGGTATCGGCGAACCGGCGGGGTGCCGCGCCGCCCCGGACGTCACGTTCCGTCAATGATTGCGTGTCTTCTGCCGTCGGGTACCTCTACACACGCGGCAGGGAGTCTGCGGCGATTCCGCCCTCGATGGCCAGAATGCGGTGCAGCCGGGTGGCCACCAGCAGTCGCTGCATCTGCGGCGGTACGCCGCGCAGCACCAGGCGCCGCCCGGCCCGGCCGGCCCGGCGGTGCGCGCCCATGATGACGCCGAGTCCGGTGGCGTCCCAGGAATCCAGCTCGGTCAGGTCCAGCACCAGGTCGCCGACTCCGTCGTCGACGGCCGAGTGCAGGACCGTACGGGCGTCCGCCGCGCTTCGGACGTCGAGGCGGCCCCCGACGACCAGCTCGGCGTGGTCGCCCCTGATGTGCATATGCGCTCCCCGGGATTGCTCCGTAGCAAGGTAGGTCTGTCTGTTCTGTCTCTGCCACAACTGACTGCAACAACGACAGGGAAGTTGCCGTCTGTAAGCGAACCGATACCGAATTCACCCCGTGGGGTGATACCGGTCCGCGGAGATCCGACCGCAGCCGGGGGGTGACCCCCCGCTCCCCCGGCCCGACTGACGGCGCATCAGGCGGCCGGGGGCGGAAAACGATCAGTAGGTGTAGAAGCCCTGCCCGCTCTTGCGGCCGATGTCACCTGCATCGACCATCCGGCGCATCAGCTCCGGGGCGGCGAACTTCTCGTCCTGCGACTCGGTGTAGATGTTGCCGGTGGCGTGCAGCAGGATGTCGACGCCGGTCAGGTCGGCCGTGGCGAGCGGCCCCATGGCGTGCCCGAAGCCCAGCTTGCAGGCGGTGTCGATGTCCTCGGCCGACGCGACGCCCGACTCGTACAGCTTGGCGGCCTCGACGACCAGCGCCGAGATGAGCCGGGTGGTGACGAAGCCCGCGACATCACGGTTGACGACGATGCAGGTCTTGCCGACCGACTCGGCGAACTCCCGTGCGGTGGCGAGGGTTTCGTCGCTCGTCTTGTAGCCGCGCACCAGCTCGCAGAGCTGCATCATCGGGACCGGAGAGAAGAAGTGCACCCCGACGACGCGCTCCGGGCGCTCGGTCACCGCCGCGATCTTGGTGATCGGGATGGCGGAGGTGTTGGAGGCCAGGACGGTGTCCTCGCGGACGACCTTGTCGAGGGTCCGGAAGATCTCGTGCTTGACCTCCAGTTTCTCGAAGACGGCCTCGACGACGATGTCGGCGTCGGCCACGGCGTCGAGATCGGTGGTCGTGGTGATGCGGGCGAGCGCGGCCTCGGCGTCGGCCGCGTCCAGCTTGCCCTTGGAGACGAACTTGTCGTACGAGGCCTTGATCCCGTCGCGGCCTCGGGTCAGCGCCGCGTCGGTCACATCGCGCAGCACGACGTCCCAGCCCGCCTGGGCGGAGACCTGTGCGATGCCGGATCCCATGAGTCCGGCCCCGATGACGGCAAGCTTCCTGGCCACGTTCGCACCCCTTGGTTTCTGTTCGCCTCTACGGGCTGGTCTCAACGGTCGTTCATATGCTCTCCGGCGGAGATTAGTACCCGTGGGGGACGCTGGGGCGGTGAAGAGATGCGCGTCACGTCTCAAATGACGGACATCACACCGGGACACGTCACGCGGCGGCACGCCGTGCGTAGTTGAGGACCTTCTCGCCGCGCAGCCCCTCGGTCTCGTCGAGGACGACGAGGGCGTCGCGGGAGACCTCGACCGCCCGGTGGCCCGCGCTCGTCCTCCCGGCGAGGCCGCTCTCCGGGCCGATGCTCCCGACCGCCCTCGGCCCGGCCCGGCTGGACGTGCTCTCGCGCCTCACACCGTTCCGCCGTCCGGTGGACGCGGTCGAGGACGCCTTCGCGGGCCCGTGCGCCGCGGCGCACCTGCCGTACGGGTCCTGGTCCCCGTCGGATGCGCCGTCCTGGCCGTGACAGTGGGCACACGCGTCTTCCGCGGGGCCGGTGCCCGACTCCCGCGCACTACGCTGGCCCGTATGGTCAATCTGACGCGTATCTACACCCGTACCGGCGACCAGGGCACCACCGCCCTCGGCGACATGAGCCGCACCGCCAAGACCGATCTGCGGATCTCGGCCTACGCCGACGCCAACGAGGCCAACGCCGTCATCGGTACGGCCATCGCGCTCGGGCAGCTGTCCGAGGACGTCGTGAAGGTACTCGTACGCGTCCAGAACGACCTCTTCGACGTGGGCGCGGACCTCTCGACCCCCGTGGTCGAGGCGCCCAAGTACCCGCCGCTGCGCGTCGAACAGTCCTACATCGACAAGCTGGAGGCGGACTGCGACAGCTTCCTGGAGGACCTGGAGAAGCTGCGCAGCTTCATCCTGCCCGGCGGTACGCCGGGGGCGGCGCTGCTGCACCAGGCGTGCACGGTGGTCCGGCGCGCCGAGCGGTCCACCTGGGCGGCGCTGGAGGTGCACGGGGACGCGATGAACGCGCTGACGGCGACCTACCTCAACCGCCTGTCCGACCTCCTGTTCATCCTCGCGAGGACCGCGAACAAGGAGGTCGGGGACGTGCTGTGGGTGCCGGGCGGGGAACGCTGACCCCGCACGGCACCCGGCCCGGGTCCGGGCGCCGCCCCAGGACCGGGACGGTCTTCAGTGGTCGATCCGTTCCCGGTCCCCGGCGTCCTTCGGCGCCTGCTTCGGGAACACCGTGTATCCACCGGCGATGAGCAGGTTGATCCCGATGACCAGCAGCATCTTCTGCTGCCAGCCCTCCAGCGAGCCGGTGTCGCCGTCGCCCCCGACGTACCAGATCGCCGCCTGGAGCAGGGCCAGCGCCGTCACGGCGGCGACCGTCCAGCGGGCGGCCACCCGCCATTCGTGGGCGGCGCGCGCCATGCCGTACTTCGGCGGCCTCACGGGCGGCGGTCCGCCGGCGAAGCGGTGGGCCACACGGGCGTCGACCCATTTGATGGTGGAGTGGCCCAGGCCCACCGTGAAGCCGATGTAGACGGCGGCCAGGCCGTGCTTCCAGTCGGGTGCGGCGCCGTTCTTCAGGTCGATCGCGGTCACCACCAGCAGCAGTACCTCCAGCAGTGGCTCGCACAGCAGGACCGCCGCGCCCAGCCGGGGCTTCTTCGCCAGGTACCGCAGCGCGAGTCCCGCGGCGAGCAGCACCCAGAAGGCCACTTCGCAGATCACGATCAGAGTAACGATCACGGCACTTCTCCTTCCGGTCTCCTCCAGACTCCCCTCCCCCGGACGCCGATTCGTCGTCGGCAGTGACGAATCGTGACTGCATCCTTCGATGTAGCCGCGCCTCACCCGCCGAAGGGACGTCGTGCGGATGTGCTGCGTGTTGGATGGAGGGGTGTTCTCACCCACCCGTCCACACCGCGACGATGCCGTCATCGCGGCCTCCGGGCTGCTCGGCGGTCTGTTCCTGTGGCTGCTCGGTCTGCACACGCAGGCCGGCCGTGCCTTCGACGCCCCCTGGGTCAGCCTGCTGCCGATGACGGTGATGGCGTCCCTGGAGCTGCTGCGGCGCAGCGCGCCGCAGACCGCGCTGGTCATCGGTACGTTCACGCTGGTCGCGGACCAGTTCACCCGGGGAAACCTGGTGACCGTGCTGATGTTCACCGACCTCGTCTACGCGGCCGTGGTGTACGGGACCCCGGCCGCCGCCCGCCGTATCCCGGTGACCTCGTTCCTGATCACCGTCGGCGTCACGATCGGGTTCCTGGCCTGGTTCCGGACGGCCGAGGCGCTGCTGGTCGGCATCGTCACGGGCCTGGTCTCGTTCGGGCCCGCGATCACCGGGGTCTGTGTGCGCAACCACCGTGACGCGGCCGAGACCGCGCGGCTGCGGGCCGATCAGACGGCGCTGCTGGCCGAGATGGACCGTACGCAGGCCGTCGTCGCGGAACGCTCCCGGATGGCCCGGGAACTGCACGACCTGGTCGCCAACCATCTGTCCGCGATCGCCATCCACTCCACGGCGGCGCTCTCCATCGACGATCCGGAGACCTCGCGGGGCGCGCTCGGGGTGATCCGGGAGAACAGCGTCGCCGGGCTCGCGGAGATGCGCCGGCTGATCGGCCTGCTGCGCCAGGGCGGCGCGGACGCGCAGCCGAGCGCGGCGCCGACGCTCCAGGGGCTGGACGCGCTCATCGAGCAGACCCGTACGAACGCCGCGTCCAGCGGGCTGACCTGCACCCTTCACGACACCCGCGAGGAGTCCGGAGCACTGCCCGCGCCGGTCGAACTGGCCGCGTACCGCATCGTGCAGGAGTCCCTGACCAACGCGCTCAAGCACGCCGCCCCGGGTCCGGTCACGGTGCGGCTCGCGACGTCCGGGCAGGTGCTGAGCGTGGAGGTCATCAGTGTGTTCGGGGACCGGCCGGGGCCGCGCGCACCGGGTTCGGGGGCCGGGCTGGTGGGGATGCGGGAGCGGGTCGCGCTGCTGGACGGGCACATCGAGGCGGGGCCCGAGCCCGGCCCCGACGGCACGAAGATCTGGCGGGTGCGGGCCGAACTGCCCGTCGAGGAGAGAGCGGTGAAGGAATGACGATCCGGGTTCTGGTCGCGGAGGACCAGTCCGCGGTACGCGCGGGGCTGGTCCTGATCCTGGGCAGCGCGCCGGACATCGAGGTCGCCGGAGAGGCGCGGGACGGGGAGGAGGCCGTGCGGCTCGCCCGCGAACTGCGGCCCGACCTGGTCCTGATGGACGTACAGATGCCCCGGCTGGACGGGGTGTCGGCGACGAGACAGGTCGTGGCCGAACGGCTCGCCGATGTGCTCGTGCTGACGACGTTCGATCTCGACGAGTACGTCTTCGGGGCGCTGCGCGCGGGTGCCTCGGGCTTTCTGCTGAAGAACACCGACGCCCACGACCTGCTCGAAGCCGTCCGCACGGTGGCGCGCGGCGAGGGGCTGATCGCCCCGGCCGTGACCCGGCGGCTGATCGCGGAGTTCGCCGGGACCGCCCCCGTACGGGCGGCCGATCCGGCGGTGCTCGACGCGCTGACCCGGCGGGAGCGCGAGGTACTGGGCTGTCTGGGCCAGGGGATGTCGAACGCGGAGATCGCGGTACGGCTCTCGATGGCCGAGGCGACGGTGAAGACGCACGTCAGCAGGCTGTTGGGGAAGCTGGAGCTGCGCAGCCGGGTCCAGGCGGCGGTGCTCGCACAGGAGTTGGGCATCTGAGGTTTAGCGACGATCTTTGGTCCAGACCTCTTGACGATTGGTCCAGACCTTCCTAATCTCACCGAGCACACTGCGGTGAGCGCGTCATGACAAAGCGTGCTCAGGGCGGCGCAGGGTTTGCAGTCCACGGATCACCCCCGTTTGTCGGACCTCACCCGAGGAGCACCGTTGAGCACTGAGACCCCCCAACGCCGGACCAGATTCAGATGGAGCCTCACCAGGACCGGCAGGGCCAAGGCGGTGGCGGGCTTCACCGCACTGCTGCTCCCCCTCGCCGCGATGGTCGGCCTCGCCTCTCCCGCGTCGGCCGCCACCTCCGCCACCGCCACCTACCTCAAGAAGTCCGACTGGGGCAGCGGCTTCGAGGGCCAGTGGACGGTGAAGAACACCGGCACCACCGCACTCTCCTCCTGGACGATCGAGTGGGACTTCCCCGCGGGCACCGCGGCCGGCTCCGCCTGGGACGCCACCGTCACCAGCTCCGGCAACCACTGGACCGCCAAGAACCTCAGCTGGAACGGGTCGATCGCCCCGGGCGCCAGCCTCAGCTTCGGCTTCAACGGCACCGGCTCCGGCTCCCCCACCGGCTGCAAGCTGAACGGCGCCTCCTGTGACGGCGGCAGCGTCCCGGGCGACAACGCCCCGTCCGCGCCCGGCACCCCCACCGCGAGCGACATCACCGACACCTCGGCGAAGCTCAGCTGGAGCGCCGCCACCGACGACAAGGGCATCAAGAACTACGACGTCCTGCGCGACGGCGCCAAGGTCGCCACGGTCACCGGTACGACGTACACGAACACCGGTCTCACCGCCGGCACCGACTACTCGTACACCGTGCAGGCCCGCGACACCGCCGACCAGACCGGTCCGGTCTCCGGCTCCGTCAAGGTCCGCACCACCGGCGGCGGCACGGGCCCCGGCCCCGGCGGCGACAAGATCAACCTCGGTTACTTCACCAACTGGGGCGTCTACGGGCGCAACTACCACGTCAAGAACCTGGTGACCTCGGGCTCCGCCGAGAAGATCACGCACATCAACTACGCCTTCGGCAACGTCCAGGGCGGCAAGTGCACCATCGGTGACTCGTACGCCGACTACGACAAGGCCTACACCGCCGACCAGTCCGTCGACGGCGTCGCCGACACCTGGGACCAGCCGCTGCGCGGCAACTTCAACCAGCTGCGCAAGCTCAAGGCCAAGTACCCGCACATCAAGGTCCTCTGGTCCTTCGGCGGCTGGACCTGGTCCGGCGGCTTCGGTGCCGCGGCCCAGAACCCCGCCGCGTTCGCCCAGTCCTGCTACGACCTGGTCGAGGACCCCCGCTGGGCCGATGTCTTCGACGGCATCGACATCGACTGGGAGTACCCCAACGCCTGCGGTCTCACCTGTGACACCTCCGGTCCGGCCGCGCTGAAGAACCTCGCCTCGGCGCTGCGCACCAAGTTCGGCACCAGCAACCTGGTCACCGCCGCCATCACCGCGGACGGCTCGGACGGCGGCAAGATCGACGCCGCCGACTACGCGGGCGCCGCCCAGTCCATGGACTGGTACAACGTGATGACGTACGACTTCTTCGGTGCCTGGGCGGCCAAGGGTCCGACGGCCCCGCACTCCCCGCTCACCTCGTACGACGGCATCCCGCAGGCGGGCTTCAACTCCGCCGACGCGATCGCCAAGCTGAAGGCCAAGGGCGTCCCGGCCAAGAAGCTGCTCCTGGGCATCGGCTTCTACGGCCGCGGCTGGACCGGTGTCACCCAGGCCGCCCCGGGCGGCACGGCGACCGGCGCGGCCCCGGGCACCTACGAGGCCGGCATCGAGGACTACAAGGTCCTGAAGAACTCCTGCCCCTCCACCGGGACCGTCGCGGGCACCGCGTACGCCCACTGCGGCACCAACTGGTGGAGCTACGACACCCCGGCCACCATCGGCTCGAAGATGACCTGGGCGAAGAACCAGGGCCTGGGAGGCGCGTTCTTCTGGGAGTTCAGCGGTGACACCGCCAACGGCGAGCTCGTGAACGCGATGAAGAGCGGTCTGCAGTAATCCCCACGCCGTAGCACCACCGCACCGGCACCACACGCACCACCGGTGCCACCCCGAAAAGCACCGGGGAGACAGGTCCGCCCCCTGTCTCCCCGGTCTTTCGCTGTCCGCGTCCCCGCGGAACCGCCACGCGCACGATGCCCTTCATGCCGTACGGGTACGGAGATGGGACAGGGGTGGGGCAGGGGCAGGGGATCAGGATGGAGAAGGGGGACGGGACGGGGAACGTCCGGGCATCGCGGGCGAGCGCCCGGACACCGTACGCGTACGAGCCCTCAGGCCACGTTCACCCGCTGGCCGGGCGGTGCCGCCTCCAGCCAGGCGAGGAAACCCGTCAGGGCGTCCTCGCTCATCGCCAGCTCCAGGCGCGTCTCACGGTGGAGACAGCCGAGCACGACGGAGTCCGACAGCAGCGCCAGCTCCTCCTCGCCGTCGGGCAGCCGGCGGGAGATCACCTCGATGGCCGAGCGCTCCAGGGCGCGACGGGGGCGGGGCGCGTAGGAGAAGACCCGGAACCAGTCGACCCGGTCGCCGCTGTAGCGGGCGACACCGTACACCCAGCCCTTGCCGGACGGATCGGGTTCCTCGGACACGTCCCAGCGCAGACTGCAGTCGAAGGTTCCGCCGGAACGCTGGATCAGCCGGCGGCGCAGGCCGAAGACGAACAGACCCACCACGACCAGCACGACGACCAGACCGCCCACCCACAAAGCGAGGACCATCTCCACCGACCTCCTCGCATCGTCGAGTAACGGAATTCGAACTGCACCTGCATCGCCTCAGCCGCGACACGGTCTGGATAATTCCAGCTCGGGCCGCGGCTGAGGAAAAAACTACTGGTGGGGGTGCTAGTGCACCGCCACCGCACGCAGTCGCACATCGGCGCGCCGCTCGGCGGCGGCGTCCGTGTCCGACTTCGCGCGCTCCAGCGCACGCTCGGCGCGCTGGACATCGATCTCGTCGGCCAGCTCGGCGATCTCCGCCAGCAGCGACAGCTTGTTGTCCGCGAACGAGATGAAACCGCCGTGGACAGCGGCGACGACGGTTTCGCCCGCGCTCGTGCGGATCGTCACCGGGCCCGATTCCAGCACACCGAGAAGCGGCTGGTGACCGGGCATGACGCCGATGTCGCCGGACGTGGTACGCGCGACGACCAGGGTGGCCTCGCCGGACCAGACACTGCGGTCCGCGGCGACCAGCTCGACATGCAGCTCAGCAGCCAAGGGTGGCTCCTCGGGTCACCACCCGGCCGTCGAGCCGGGTGTTGGGTCAATTCTACGGGGCGTGGTGAGGGGGGCGGGACACACCCACCCCCCTCGGTGAGCCGGAGGCTCAGGAGACGCCGAGCTCCTTGGCGTTGGCCTTGAGGTCCTCAATGCCACCGCACATGAAGAACGCCTGCTCCGGGAAGTGGTCGTACTCACCGTCGCAGATCGAGTTGAACGCGGCGATCGACTCGTCGAGCGGAACGTCCGAACCGTCCAGGCCGGTGAACTGCTTGGCGGCGTGGGTGTTCTGCGACAGGAAGCGCTCGACGCGACGGGCACGGTGGACAACGAGCTTGTCCTCCTCGCCCAGCTCGTCGATACCGAGGATCGCGATGATGTCCTGGAGGTCCTTGTACTTCTGCAGGATTCCCTTGACACGGCTCGCCGTGTCGTAGTGGTCCTGCGCGATGTAGCGCGGGTCCAGGATGCGGGACGTGGAGTCCAGCGGGTCCACGGCCGGGTAGATGCCCTTCTCGGAGATCGGACGGGAGAGAACCGTCGTCGCGTCGAGGTGGGCGAACGTGGTGGCCGGGGCCGGGTCGGTCAGGTCGTCCGCGGGGACGTAGATCGCCTGCATCGAGGTGATCGAGTGACCACGCGTCGAGGTGATGCGCTCCTGGAGCACACCCATCTCGTCGGCCAGGGTCGGCTGGTAACCCACCGCGGACGGCATACGGCCGAGCAGCGTGGAGACCTCGGAGCCGGCCTGCGTGAAGCGGAAGATGTTGTCGATGAAGAGCAGCACGTCCTGCTTCTGCACATCGCGGAAGTACTCCGCCATGGTCAGGGCGGACAGCGCGACCCGCAGACGGGTGCCCGGCGGCTCGTCCATCTGGCCGAAGACCAGCGCGGTCTTGTCCAGGACGCCCGAGTCGGTCATCTCGTCGATGAGGTCGTTGCCCTCACGGGTGCGCTCGCCGACACCGGCGAACACCGACACACCGTCGTGCAGCTTCGCCACACGCATGATCATTTCCTGGATGAGGACCGTCTTGCCGACGCCCGCACCACCGAACAGACCGATCTTGCCGCCCTTGACGTACGGGGTCAGCAGGTCGACGACCTTCAGGCCGGTCTCGAACATCTCGGTCTTCGACTCGAGCTGGTCGAAGGCCGGGGCCTTGCGGTGGATCGGCCAGCGCTCGGTGATCTGCGCCTCGGCCTCCGGCTCGTTCAGGATCCGGCCGAGGGTGTTGAACACCTTGCCCTTGGTGATGTCACCGACCGGGACGGTGATGCCCGTGCCCGTGTCGGTCACCGGGGCCTGGCGGACCAGACCGTCGGTGGGCTGCATCGAGATCGCACGGACCACGCCGTCACCCAGGTGCTGGGCGACTTCCAGGGTCAGCACCTTGCGGGCGCCTTCCTCGGCCGGGTCGTCGACCGAGACGTGCAATGCGTTGTAGATCTCCGGCATCGCGTCGACGGGGAATTCCACGTCGACGACCGGGCCGATGACCCGGGCGACGCGGCCCGTCGCAGCGGCCGTCACAGCGCTGTCGGTAGTCGTCGTCATTTACTTGTCACTCCCCGCGGTCGCGTCGGCCAGAGCACTGGCACCGCCGACGATCTCGCTGATTTCCTGGGTGATTTCGGCCTGGCGGGCCGCGTTGGCAAGCCGGGAGAGGCTCTTGATGAGATCCCCGGCGTTGTCGGTCGCCGACTTCATCGCGCGACGGCGGGCGGCGTGCTCGGAAGCGGCGGCCTGCAGCAGTGCGTTGTAGATACGGCTCTCGACGTAGCGCGGCAGGAGGGCGTCGAGGACGTCCTCCGCCGACGGCTCGAAGTCGAACAGCGGAAGGATCTCGCCCTTCGTACCGCTCTCTTCCGCAACCTTGTCGAGCGAAAGCGGCAGCATCCGGTCGTCGACTGCGTTCTGCGTCATCATCGAGACGAACTCGGTGAAGACGATGTGCAGTTCGTCGACGCCACCCTCGGCCGTGTCCTTCTGGATGGCCTCGATCAGCGGCGCGGCGACGCTCTTGGCATCCGAGTACGCCGGGCTGTCCGTGAAGCCGGTCCAGGCTTCCGCGACCTTGCGCTCACGGAAGCCGTAGTAGGCGACGCCCTTGCGGCCGACGATGTAGGTGTCGACCTCCTTGCCCTCGGCCGCGAGCCGCTCCCTCAGCCGCTCCGCCGCCTTGATGGCGTTGGAGGAGTAGCCGCCGGCCAGACCGCGGTCGCTCGTGACGAGCAGGACCGCGGCCCGGGCCGGGGCCTCGGCCTCGGTGGTGAGCGGGTGCTTGGTGGTGGAGCCGGTCGCGACCGCGGTCACCGCACGGGTGAGCTCGGTCGCGTACGGCATCGACGCCGCCACCTTGCGCTGCGCCTTGACGATGCGCGAGGCGGCGATCATCTCCATCGCCTTGGTGATCTTCTTGGTCGCGGTGACGGCTTGGATGCGGCGCTTGTAAACGCGAAGCTGAGCGCCCATCGATCAGCCCTCGCCCAGAAGCTTGCCGTCCGAGGTCTCGAACTGCTGCTTGAAGGCGGCGATCGCGTCGGCGATCGACTGCAGCGTGTCGTCGGACATCTTGCCGCCCTCGGCGATGCCGGTCAGGAGGTCCTTGCGCTCACGGCGCAGGAACTCCAGCAGCTCGCTCTCGAAGCGACGGATGTCCTCGACCGGGACGTCGTCCATCTTGCCCGTGGTGCCGGCCCAGACGGAGACGACCTGCTCCTCCATCGGGAACGGGGCGTACTGCGGCTGCTTCAGCAGCTCGACCATGCGCTTACCGCGCTCCAGCGAAGCCTTCGAGGCCGCGTCCAGGTCGGAACCGAAGGCGGCGAACGCCTCCAGCTCGCGGTACTGGGCGAGGTCCACGCGAAGCCGGCCGGAGACCTGCTTCATGGCCTTGTGCTGGGCGGAGCCACCGACTCGGGAGACCGAGATACCGACGTTGAGCGCCGGACGCTGACCCGCGTTGAACAGGTCGGACTCCAGGAAGCACTGGCCGTCGGTGATGGAGATGACGTTGGTCGGAATGAACGCCGACACGTCGTTCGCCTTGGTCTCGACGATCGGCAGACCGGTCATCGAACCGGCGCCCAGGTCGTCGGAGAGCTTGGCGCAGCGCTCCAGCAGACGCGAGTGCAGGTAGAAGACGTCGCCCGGGTAGGCCTCACGGCCCGGCGGACGGCGCAGCAGAAGCGACACGGCGCGGTAGGCGTCGGCCTGCTTCGAAAGGTCGTCGAAGATGATCAGGACGTGCTTGCCCTGGTACATCCAGTGCTGGCCGATGGCCGAACCGGTGTACGGCGCCAGGTACTTGAAGCCGGCCGGGTCGGACGCCGGGGCGGCGACGATGGTCGTGTACTCCAGCGCGCCGGCCTCTTCGAGGGCACCGCGCACGGAGGCGATGGTGGAGCCCTTCTGACCGATGGCGACGTAGATGCAGCGCACCTGCTTGTTCACGTCGCCCGAGCGCCAGTTGTCGCGCTGGTTGATGATCGTGTCGACGGCCAGAGCGGTCTTGCCGGTCTGACGGTCACCAATGATCAGCTGACGCTGGCCGCGGCCGATCGGCACCATGGCGTCGACGGCCTTGTAGCCGGTCTGCATCGGCTCGTGCACCGACTTGCGGACCATGACGCCAGGGGCCTGCAGCTCGAGGGCGCGGCGGCTTTCGGTCGCGATCTCGCCGAGACCGTCGATCGGGTTGCCGAGCGGGTCGACGACGCGGCCGAGGTAACCCTCGCCGACGCCGACGGAGAGCACCTCACCGGTGCGCTGCACCGGCTGGCCCTCCTCGATACCGCTGAACTCGCCGAGGACGATGGCACCGATCTCGCGCTCCTCAAGGTTGAGGGCGAGACCGAGGGTGCCGTCCTCGAACTTCAGCAGCTCGTTCGCCATGGCGGAGGGCAGGCCCTCCACCTTCGCGATGCCGTCACCGGCAACGCTGACCGTACCGACCTCCTCGCGCGAGGCCGCGTCCGGCTTGTACGACTGGACAAAGTTCTCCAGCGCGTCCCGGATCTCCTCCGGCCGGATCGTGAGCTCCGCCATCTGGGTTCCCTGCTCTCCTTGTTGGGCCCGAAGTTTCTTAAGGGGGTCTGGGGGCCGACCCCCAGGAATCTTCTGCAATTTCTGCACGGCCCAACCGGGCCGCTGGTCTTGCTCGTTCAGTTGAAACGCACGGTCTGTCGCGCTGCGCCGCGTCAGCCGGCCATGCGGCGGGTCGCCTCGTCGAGGCGGTCCGCGATGGTGCCGTTGATGACCTCGTCACCCACGCGCACCGAGATCCCGCCGAGGACCGCGGGGTCCACGTCCAGGTTCAGGTGCATCTGCCGGCCGTAGATCGTGGCGAGTGCGGCGCCGAGGCGCTGCTTCTGCCGGTCACTGAGCGGCACCGCCGAGGTGACCACGGCGACCATGCGGTCGCGTCGCTCCGCGGCGAGCCTGGACAGGGAGTCGAGTCCCGCTTCCAGGCTACGTCCCCGGGGCTGGGTCACGAGGCGGACGATGACCCGCTCGGTCACCGGCTGTGCCTTGCCGCCGAGCAGGCTGCGCAGCAGCTGGCTCTTGGCGGCGGTGGTGGCCGTACGGCTGGTCAGCGCGGAACGCAGCTCCGTGTCGGAGCCGACGATCCGGCCGAACCGGAACAGCTCGTCCTCGACGTCGTCGAGTGCGCCGCCGCGCTGGGCCGCGGTGAGGTCTGCGGTGTTCGCCAGCTCCTCGACCGAGTCCACCAGCTCGCGGGACTGCGACCAGCGGGAGCGGACCATGCCGGAGACCAGGTCCACGGCTTCGCCGCTCACCTGACCGCTCAGCAGTCGTCCGGCCAGCTCGGCCTTGCTCTCGCCGCTCTGGGCCGGGTCGGTGAGGACCCGGCGCAGGGAAACCTCGCGGTCGAGCAGCGCGGTGACGGCTGCCAGGTCCTCGGCGAGCTTCGCCGCGTCGACCGACGTGTTGTCGGTCAGCGCGTCGAGACGCTCACGTGCGGCTGCCAGTGCCTCGCGGCTCGCGCCGTTCATCGGACTGCCTCGGCCTTCGCCTCGAGCTCGTCGAGGAACCGGTCCACGGTGCCGCTCTGCCGGGCGTGGTCCTCAAGGGACTCGCCGACGAGCTTGCCGGCCAGGTCGGTGGCGAGCTTGCCCACGTCCTGACGCAGCGCGGACGCCGCGGCCTTGCGGTCGGCCTCGATCTGGGCGTGGCCCGCGGCGATGATCTCTTCGCGCTGCCGCTGACCTTCCGCCTTCATCTCCTGGATGATGACGGCACCCTGCTCCTGCGCCTCCTGGCGCATACGGGCGGCCTCGTGGCGCGCCTCGGCGAGCTGAGCCTTGTACTGCTCAAGAACGCTCTGCGCCTCGGTCTGGGCCGCATCGGCCTTCTCGATACCGCCTTCGATGGCCTCGCGACGCTCTTCCAGAACCCTGTTGATGTTCGGGAGGAGCTTCTTGGCGAGGAAGCCGAAGACGATGGCGAAGGCGATCAGACCAATGACGATCTCGGGGACCGCCGGGAGCAGAGGGTTCTGAATCTCCTCTTGCGCCAGCTGTTGGGCGATCACATCAATGCCTTTCGTCGAATCGGGCGGTAAGGAATGCCGCGATTAGTCGACCGGGTAGACGAAGGGCATGACGAGACCGATGAGGGCCAGCGCCTCACAGAGCACGAAGCCGAGGATCTGGTTGGCACGGATCAGACCGGCGGCCTCGGGCTGGCGGGCCAGCGCCTGGGTGCCGTTTCCGAAGATGATGCCGACGCCGACGCCGGGGCCGATCGCGGCCAGGCCGTAGCCGATGGAACCGAGGTTGCCCGTGATGTTGACGGCGGCGAGGGTCTCAAGAGCGGACATGCCGTTTCTTCCTTCTCTTTCAGGACCGGTGGGGGTTGGCCACCGGACGACTATCGGGGTGTGGCCGGCGGATCAGTGGTGCTCGGCGAGAGCGCCCTGAATGTAGTTGCAGGCCAGGAGGACAAAGACGTAGGCCTGCAGCGCCTGGATGAACAGCTCGAAGGCGGTCATCAGCAGGACCATCACGAACGAGACACCGGCGTAGGCGATGCCGATGCCGTTCAGCAGGTACCAGCTGGCGATGGTGAAGATCAGCAGCAGCACGTGACCGGCGAACATGTTCGCGAAGAGTCGCACGGCGTGCGTGAACGGCCGGATCAGCAGGTTCGAGAAGAGCTCGATGACCATGACGAACGGAAGGGCCGGGCCGAGCGACTTGTCGTAGCCCGCGATGTTCTTCCAGCCGCCGACGAATCCGTGGCGCTTGAACGTCAGGCTGACCCACAGGACGTACACGATCGCGGCCAGGGCCACAGGGAAGCCGATGACCGAGGGCACCGGGAACTGGGCGAGCGGAATGATCGCCCAGAGATTCATGATCCAGATGAAGAAGAACATCGAGACCATGAGGGGCACGTACTTCTTGCCCTCGCGCTTGCCGAGCGTCTCGTAGACCACACCGGTGCGGATGAAGTCGTAACCCGCCTCCGCCACCATCTGCAGCTTCCCGGGCACGAGCTTCGGCTTGTTGAAGGCCGCCCAGAAGAAGCCGACGACGACAACGGTGCTCAGGACCGCCAGCAGCATCGGCTTGTTGATCTCGATGCCGCCGACGGTGAACATCGGCTCGAATACAAAGGAGTGCAGGCCAGGAGCCGGGAAGCCACACCCGTCGAAAATGTGGCAGTCGGTCTCGAAGGCGAGCACCGTCGTCGGGTCAGCACTCACCGCGGGCTCCTTCAGCGTGGCGCATAGGTACGGCAACCTCGTTGTGTCGGCGCGGCAGGAAGCCGCTGGTCGGCACTGGACTTGGTGTTACGGATGGGGGGGCGGCTCAGGCACAGAGCTTCGCGATGAAGCAGGCGTCAGCTTGGATGCCCGCGCCCGCAGTGCCGCAGTTGGCACCGGACGATAGCAGGATCGCGAACGCGCACTTATCCCGGCCCTACCCCTCACGTCGATGACCCCTTGTTCTCGGGCTTCTTGCCCGCGGACGAGTCCGGCTCGACGTAAAGGATCTTGGTCTTCATGTGTACACGGATCTGGGCCGCGACCCATACAACGGTCGCGACGACCAGCGAGATGGCGAAAGCCCTCGGGTTGAACAGCGTCGTGTTCTTGAACACGGCGATAAAGATGAAGAGCAGCAGCAGCTGTGCCGTATAGAGCATCAGCCCCATCGGCTGGAACAGGTGCGGCATGGACCTCGCCGTCCGTTGCAGGACGGAGAGGCCGATCCCCATGAAGAGGATCACCAACAGCGTCCCGACAGCGGCCCCGATCGCTCCCTTGCCGCCCGCGACCACGGCGCTGACGGCAACGGCGACAACACCGGCGGCAGCGGTGGGCACGGCGGTGTGGAGGAGAGTCCGGGCGTCGTTGGACGGCATGGCGGTAACTCCGCTTGCAGGGGGTGGGCAATGGTGTCGTCAGGGACGAGCGTAGGCCCGGTCCGAGAGTGGTCGCCTCGGGCCAATGGACCGTCTCGCTAGGGTCCTTCGGCTCTGTCACCGGGTCTCGTGAACGGTATCACAAACTATTTGATGAGGTCTTTACCTGGAAAGTGTGCCAACTGTCACACGTGAGAGTTAATCCGCACACCTGCGCAAGACAAGCCAGTGCATTGTCTGGTAATGCACCGAGAAGACCGAAACGTCAATGCGGTGAATCGGCCTTGCGGCGATCGGAGAAGCGCGAACGGTGGCCGATCGCGGTCGCTCCGTTGACGCCGGAGACACCCACGGCCACAGGAGTGCGTTCCGTGCTCTCCTGTGCCATCTGCGCGTCTCCCGGCCCCTGTTCCGCCGTCCCCTGCCCCAACTCCGCCCGCTCCCCGTACGCGAGCGGGGACGGGGCCGCGCCGTCGTGTCCACGGGGGCGCCGGTAGCGCGGCGGTACGAAGCGTTCCGCCCAGTGCGGGGCACGCGGCTTGAAGCGCGGCATCAGCAGCAGCACCAGACCCACGGCGCTCAGCGCCACGATCGCGAGCACGATCCACATCGACGCCGAGTGCACCGAGTAGCCGACGGCGCCGAAGGCGATCAGCGCGGACCAGAAGTACATGATCAGCACGGCCCGGCTCTGCGAGTGGCCGATCTCCAGCAGCCGGTGGTGCAGGTGCCCGCGGTCCGCCGCGAACGGCGACTGGCCGTTCCAGGTGCGCCGCACGATCGCCAGCACCAGGTCCGCGGCGGGGATCGCGATGATCGTCAGCGGCAGCAGCAGCGGGATGAAGACCGGCAGCATCGCGTGGGTGGCCTGCCGCTCGCTGCCCTCGAAGAGCTTCATCGCGTCGGGGTCGACCTGCCCGGTGACGGAGATCGCGCCGGCCGCCAGCACCAGGCCGATCAGCATCGACCCGGAGTCCCCCATGAAGATCCGGGCGGGGTGCATGTTGTGCGGCAGGAAGCCGAGGCACATGCCCATCAGGATCGCCGTGAAGAGCGTGGCCGGGGCGGCGGCCTCGATTCCGTACCCGTACCAGAGCCGGTAGGTGTACAGGAAGAGCGCCGCGGAGGCGATGAACACCATGCCGGCCGCCAGGCCGTCCAGGCCGTCGACGAAGTTCACCGCGTTGATCGTGATGACGACCAGCGCGACCGTGAGCAGCGTGCCCTGCCACTGGGTGAGCGGGACGGTGCCCACGCCCGGGATCGGCAGCCACAGGATCGTCAGACCCTGGATGACCATGACCGCCGCGGCGATCATCTGCCCGCCGAGCTTGATCAGGGCGTCGATCTCGAACTTGTCGTCCAGGACGCCGATCAGCCAGATCAGCGCGGCCCCGGAGAGCAACGCCCGCGGTTCGTTGGAGAGTTCGAAGACACCGTTCAGGTTGAACAGATGGTCCGCGACGATCAGCCCCGCACACAGTCCGCCGAACATGGCGATGCCACCGAGCCGCGGTGTCGGTTCTCGGTGTACGTCACGCGCACGGATCGCGGGCATCGCCCCGATCGCGATGGCGAACTTTCGCACCGGCCCGGTCAGCAGATAAGTCACTGCGGCCGTGACACAGAGCGTCAGCAGGTAATCACGCACGGGCTGCCCCACAGAAATCGCCGGCCATCTCAGCCCCACACCCTAGCCCCATGAACAGGGACTCCCTGGCACGGGTGATGGTTCCACAGGCTCCGCCTACCCCGGATAGGGCGGATTTCCCGCCGCCAGCTCCCGCACTTCCGCCAGCAGACGGCCGGCGTCGCCCGTCTGCCGTACCGCCGCCCCGAACAGTGCGGCGATCCGCGCCATGTCCGCCTCGTCCATGCCCTGGGTGGTGACGGCCGCGGTCCCGAGCCGGATGCCGCGGGCGTCTCCGTAGGGCAGCGCGCAGGTGTCGAGCACCATGCCCGCCGCCGCCAGCCGTTCGCGCGCGGTGCGGCCGTCCACACCCAGCGGAGCGGGGTCCGCGACGACGAGGTGGGTGTCCGTGCCGCCCGTGGTGACCTCGAAGCCCTCGGCCTCCAGACCGGCCGCCAGCACCCGCGCGTGGGCGACCACCCGATGGGCGTACAGCGTGTACGCGGGCGTCGAGGCCTCCCCGAACGCGACGGCCTTCGCCGCGACCGTGTGCATCTGGGCGCCGCCCTGGGTGAACGGGAACACCGCCCGGTCGATCCGTTCCCCCAGCTCCGCGCCGCACAGGATCATGCCGCCGCGCGGTCCGCGCAGCACCTTGTGCGTGGTCGCGCAGACCACGTCCGCGTACGGGACGGGACTGGGGGCCGCTCCCCCGGCGATCAGCCCCATCGGGTGCGCGGCGTCGGCGATCAGGTACGCGCCGACCTCGTCGGCGATCTCCCGGAACAGCGCGTAGTCGGGGTGGCGCGGATAGGAGATCGAGCCGCAGACGATCGCCTTGGGCCGGCGGGCGCGGGCCAGGGAGCGGACCTGCGCGTAGTCGATGAGTCCGCTGTCGGGGTCCACCCCGTACCCGGCGAACTCGAACCAGCGGCCGGAGAAGTTCCCGGGCGCACCGTGGGTGAGGTGTCCCCCGTACGGGAGTCCCATCGCGAGCACCGTGTCGCCGGGGCGCAGCAGTGCCGCGTAGGCGGCGAGGACGGCGGAGGAGCCGGAGTGCGGCTGGACATTGGCGTGCTCGGCGCCGAAGAGGGCGCGGGCCCGCCGGATCGCGATGCGTTCGGCGGCGTCGGCGTGCTCGCAGCCGCCGTGGTGGCGGGCTCCGGGATAGCCCTCGGCGTACTTGTTGGCGAGCGGGGAGCCGAGAGCGGCCAGCACCGCGGGCGAGGTGAAGTTCTCGGCGGCGATCAGCTGGAGGGTGCCCGTCTGCCGCTGTAGCTCCGCGAGGAGGACGTCGGCGATCTCCGGGTCCTCCCGGCGCAGGGCGTCGAAGTCCTGCGGCAGGGCGGCGTGGGAGGGGGACACGGCTGCGGGTGCGGCGGGAGAGGTGACCGGCATCTGACGGCTCCGGGCCTGGGGAGGGGTGCGCTGGTGTCAGATCCAATGTAGGCCGCGGCCGGGCGCCGTGCCCGCTGTCGGGCGCGGCTCCGTAGGCCGGTCGGCGCACCGGCCGGCGTACGGACCGTCAGTGGGGGGCGCTGACGCCCGTCAGCGCGGTGACGACGGGGTCGAGGGCCTGGTTGATCTCGTCCCCGATGGAGCGGAAGAAGGTGATCGGGGCGCCGTAGGGGTCGTAGACCTCGTCCGCCTCGGCGGTGGGGGCCAGCAGCCAGCCGCGCAGGGCGGCGGCGGCGCGCACCAGCGCGCGGGCGCGTTCGACGACGCCCTCGTCCCGTGCGTCGGGGAGAGTGGCCGGATCTATGGCCCGGACCAGCCGGGTGAATTCCTTGAGGGTGAAGGTCCGCAGGCCGGCCGAGTGGCCCATGGAGATGACCTGGGCGCGGTGGTCGCGGGTGGCGGTGAGGACCAGGTCGGCGCGGATCACGTGCTCGTCGAGCAGTTCGCGGCCGACGAAGCCGGTGGCGTCGGCGCCGAAGTCGGCGAGGACGACCTCCGCGTTGGCCTCCATGGGGGCGCCTTCGTGTCCCCAGGTGCCCGCGCTCTCCACGATCAGTCCGCCGCTGAGCGGATCGCCGAGGCGGTCCACCAGGGCATGGCGGGTCAGCCGCTCGGTGATGGGCGAGCGGCAGACGTTGCCGGTGCTGACGTGGAGGATGCGGAAGGTATCGGTCCGACCCGCTATGCCACGCCCCTCAGGGGCGGTCAATTGGCCACCTCGAGGTCGGGTACCACCTTGCGCAGTTCCTCGACGGAGAGCGCGCCGGCTCGCAGCAGCACCGGGACGCCGCCCGTGACGTCGACGATCGAGGACGGCACGATGCCGGGCGTCGGGCCGCCGTCGAGGTAGACGGAGACGGAGTCGCCGAGCATCTCCTGGGCGGCGTCGCAGTCCTCGGGCGAGGGGTGTCCGGTGAGGTTGGCGCTGGAGACGGCCATCGGGCCGACCTCGGTGAGCAGCTCGATGGCGACCGGGTGCAGCGGCATCCGGATGGCGACGGTGCCGCGGGTGTCCCCGAGGTCCCACTGGAGCGAGGGCTGGTGCTTGGCGACGAGGGTGAGGGCGCCGGGCCAGAAGGCGTCGACGAGCTCCCAGGCCTGCTCGGAGAAGTCCGTGACCAGGCCGTGCAGGGTGTTCGGGGAGCCGATCAGGACCGGGGTCGGCATATTGCGGCCGCGCCCTTTGGCGTCCAGCAGATCGGCGACGCCCTCGGAGCTGAAGGCGTCCGCGCCGATCCCGTACACGGTGTCGGTGGGCAGCACGACCAGTTCGCCGCGGCGGACGGCGGACGCGGCTTCACGCAGGCCGGTCGTACGGTCGGTCGCGTCGTTGCAGTCGTATCGCCGTGCCATCAGCCGGCCTCCTCAAGCATGTACGGGTATGGCGTGTACGGGTGTGGCGTGTACGGGTCCGACGGGTGCCGGTGCGGCAGCCGCCCGCCCTTGGTGGGGAAGTACGGCGCGCGCCGGTGCGGGCCGCCGGTCACGGCATGGCCTTGCGGGCGGTGGCGAACCGGGGGCGCTTGTTCAGGTCGGGGTGATCGGCGGCGTCCGCCCAGCCCCGTTCCTCGGTGAAGATCCACGGCACCTGGCCGCCCTGGGTGTCGGCGTGCTCGATGACGACGAGGCCGCCGGGGCGCAGCAGGCGGTGCGCGGTGCGTTCGATGCCGCGGATGGTGTCGAGTCCGTCCTCGCCGGAGAACAGGGCCATCTCCGGGTCGTGGTCGCGGGCCTCGGGGGCCACGTACTCCCACTCGGTGAGCGGGATGTACGGCGGGTTGGAGATGACCAGGTCCACCTGGCCGTCGAGCTCGGGGAGGGCGCTCAGGGCGTCTCCGCGGTGGACGGTGACCCTGGACCCCTCGGCGTTCTTCCTGGTCCATCTGAGGGCGTCCTCGGACAGCTCCACGGCGTGCACGCGCGAGCGCGGGACCTCCTGCGCCATGGCGAGGGCGATGGCGCCCGATCCCGTGCAGAGGTCGACGATGAGCGGCTCGACGACGTCCATCGCGCGGACGGCGTCTATGGCCCAGCCGACGACCGACTCGGTCTCGGGGCGGGGCACGAAGACGCCGGGTCCCACCTGGAGCTCCAGGTAGCGGAAGAAGGCGCGGCCGGTGATGTGCTGGAGCGGTTCGCGGGCCTCGCGGCGGGCGATGGTCTCCCAGTAGCGGGCGTCGAAGTCCGAGTCCGGCACCCGGTGCAGCTCGCCCCGCTTGACGCCGTGCACGAACGCGGCGAGTTCCTCGGCGTCGAATCGCGGTGAAGGGACACCGGCGTCGGCCAGCCGCTGGGTGGCCTGGGCCACCTCGGCGAGCAGCAGGTTCATCGCGGTTCTCCGTACGGGGTTACGGGCGGCGGGGCGGGCTGTGCTTAGGCGTTGGCGAGCTTGGCGGCGGAGTCCGCGTCCACGCACGCCTGGATCACGGCGTCGAGGTCGCCGTCGAGCACCTGGTCCAAGTTGTACGCCTTGAAGCCGACGCGGTGGTCCGAGATCCGGTTTTCCGGGAAGTTGTACGTGCGGATCTTCTCGGAGCGGTCGACGGTACGGACCTGGCTGCGGCGTACGTCGGAGGCTTCCTGCTCGGCCGCTTCCTGGGCGGCGGCCAGCAGCCGGGAGCGCAGGATGCGCATGGCCTGCTCCTTGTTCTGGAGCTGGCTCTTCTCGTTCTGGCAGGAGGCCACGACACCGGTCGGCAGGTGGGTGATGCGCACCGCGGAGTCGGTGGTGTTGACGGACTGGCCGCCGGGGCCCGAGGAGCGGTAGACGTCGATCCGGAGGTCGTTGGCGTGGATCTCCACGTCGACCTCCTCCGCCTCGGGGGTGACGAGCACGCCCGCCGCGGAGGTGTGGATACGGCCCTGGGACTCGGTGGAGGGCACCCGCTGCACACGGTGCACGCCGCCCTCGTACTTCATCCGGGCCCAGACGCCCTGGCCGGGTTCGGTGGCTCCGTTGCCGCCCTTGGTCTTCACCGCGACCTGGACGTCCTTGTAGCCGCCGAGCTCGGACTCGGTGGAGTCGATGATCTCGGTCTTCCAGCCGACGCGCTCCGCGTACCGCAGGTACATGCGCAGCAGGTCGCCGGCGAACAGGGCCGACTCGTCGCCGCCCGCGCCCGCCTTGATCTCCAGGAGTACGTCCTTGTCGTCGCTCGGGTCGCGCGGGACGAGGAGGAGGCGGAGCTTCTCGGTGAGCTCCTCGCGCTGCTTCTCCAGGTCCTTGACCTCGGCGGCGAAGTCGGGGTCGTCCGCGGCGAACTCGCGGGCGGTCTCGATGTCCTCGCCGGTCCGCTTCCAGGTCCGGTACGTGGAGACGATCGGGGTCAGCTCCGCGTAGCGCTTGTTCAGCTTGCGCGCGTTGGCCTGGTCGGCGTGGACCGACGGGTCGGCGAGCTTCTTCTCAAGACCGGTGTGTTCACCGATCAGTTCCTCGACCGCCTCGAACATTCGGGGGCTCCTGGTTGATGACGTCTGCGGGCCTGCTGGAGGGCGTACTGCCGGGTGGGGCGTCCGGGGGGGGCGCCCCCGGACGCCCGGCCGGAAAAAACGCCGGTTCCGACGCCCCCGGGAAGAGGGCGCCGAGAACCGGCGCAGTGGCTCGCTACTTGCTGGCGGAGCCGGCAGCCTTGCCGAAGCGGGCCTCGAAGCGGGCCACACGGCCACCGGTGTCGAGGATCTTCTGCTTGCCCGTGTAGAACGGGTGGCACTCGGAGCAGACGTCGGCACGGATGGTGCCGCCGTCGATGGTGCTCCGGGTGGTGAACGACGCACCGCAGGTGCAGCTGACCTGCGTCTCGACGTACTCGGGGTGAATGTCGCGCTTCAAGGTGACTCCTAGTTTCGGGAGGGCGCCGGGTCGTCCGCGCGGATTGCGCGTCCGTGAACCGGGGCCGACGTACCAGTCTGCCAGGACCGGCCGTATCTCCCAAAACCGGGGTCGGTGCGCACGTATTCCCGACCGGGCCACGACACCCGGTGACCGGACGGTCGCCGGGTGTCATAACCGCAGGCGGCGGGGGCGGCTGAGCTACTCGACGACCTGCCCGGCCTCGCCCTTGTCGCCCGCCGACCGCTCGGTGGCGGACGCCGGGATCGGCAGGTCGCTCTTGAGTGCCGTCCACACCTGCTGGGCTTCCTTCTCCAGCGGTATGACGCGGTTCGGGTCGGCGGGGTCGTACTGGACGGGCAGGGTGACCATGTGGACGTTCTTGGAGCTCAGGCCCTTCAGTCCGTTCGCGAAGCCCGTGAGCTCGCTCACCGAGGCCAGGTCGGAGTCGGTCGTGATGGCCTTGGTGGCGGTACTGGCGATGTCGTACAGCTTCTTCGGGCTGGTGAAGACCCCGACGCTCTTGGCCTGTTCCATCAGCGCCTTCATGAACGCCTGCTGGAGCTGGATGCGTCCGAGGTCGCTGCCGTCGCCGACGCTCTTGCGGGTACGCACCAGCCCGAGCGACTGCTCGCCGTTCAGCGTGTGGGTGCCGGGCTCCAGATTCAGATGGCTCTTGGGGTCGTTGATCGCCTGGTTGGTGGTGATCTCGACGCCGCCGAGCTCGTCGATGAGCTTCTTGAAGCCGGTGAAGTCGACCTCGACGTAGTGGTCCATGCGGATCCCGGACATCGCCTCGACGGTCTTCACCGCGCAGGCCGGCCCGCCGACCTCGTACGCCGTGTTGAACATCGCGCGCTGCTCGGCGGCGACCGGGTCACCGGTCTCGTCGCTCGTGCAGCCGGGGCGGTCGATGAGGGTGTCGCGGGGTATGGAGACGACGCTGGCGGCCTTGTGCCCCTCGTTGACGTGCACGATCATCGCCGTGTCCGAACGGGCCGCGCCGTCGTCGGCGCCGTACTTCGCGTTGTCGCCGGAGCGGGAGTCCGAGCCGAGCACCAGGATGTCCTGGGAGCCGTCGTCCACGTCGTCGGGGCGGTCCGCACCGAGCGCGGCGTTGATGTCGACGCCCTTGAGGTTGCCGTTCAGCGTGAAGTAGGCGTATCCGAGCCCCGATCCGCCGGCGACGACGACCGCGGCCACCGTCCAGCCCGCGACGACCTTCGCCCGGTGACGGCGCGAGGGCTTCTTCCGGCGGCTTCCGGTGCCGCGTATTCGGCCCGTCCCCCTGCTGTGCTCGCTCATGGTCTCCCTCGCTCCTGGCGCCTCGCCGCTCCCTGCTCCCCCGGCCCCGGTGGTTCCGGCACGGTTTGTCATCTCTTGATCAGACGTCGAAGCATCAAGAAGGGTTGCACAGCGACCTGTGGCCCCCGTCGGGGACGGGGGCCACAGGTCGTGCGGGTGAACTGGCCGTGATCCGGCGCTCACCTGGGGTTTCTTTCCCTGTACAGCCATTCTCCGCGCGGGAGTCCGGCGGCCGGGGTGTGGCCAAGGTCTCGGCCCGGAGCGGTCCGGGCCGGGATCCGGGACAGGTCCGGGCCGTGCCGGGCCAGGTCGGGTCGGGTCGGGTCGGGTCGGGTCGGGTCGGGTCAGCCGAAGAGGTCGAACCCGTTCCAGCCCTTGCCCGCCTTGAGCCGCGCGCTGAACGGTGCCGTCGCCGAGCCGCGGCTCGGGTAGATCCACAGGTCGCCCGCCTTGTCGCGGACCACGAGGTCGGCGATGCCGTCACCGGTGTTGTCGCCGGTGGTGACGTACGCCGTGAAGTTCCAGCCCTTGCCGACCTGGACCCTGGGCGCGTACGGGGAGGAGGGGGTGTCCCGGCCCGCGTAGAGCCACAGGCGGCCCTCGCTGTCACGGGTCAGCAGATCCGGCTTCCCGTCACCGCTGTAGTCCCCCTTGCCGAAGACCTGCACGGTGCCCCAGCCTCCGCCGCCGCCGACGCGCGCCCCGAAGGAGCCGTCACCGCGGCCCGGGTACGTCCAGATCTTGCCGTCCTTGTCGATGCCGACCAGGTCCGGGACACCGTCCCGGGTGACATCACCGGGGAAGAGGATGTTCTTCCACGTCGACCAGCCCTTGCCGATCTTCGTCTCGACCCACTGGGTCTCGCCGTCGAAACGGAGCCAGTACAGGTCGCCGTTGCCGACGCGGTAGACGAAGTCCTGGTAGTCGTCGCGGTTCCAGTCGACCTGACGCACGAGGTCGGCCCCGCCCCAGTCGCCGCCGGAGACGGGCCGGGTGAACGAGGTGCCGGTGGAGACGTATTCGAACGCCTCGCCCGTGGCCTTGCGGGCGAACAGGTCCGCCGTGAAGTCGCCGTTGATGTTGGTGTCGTCGATCCGCGGGGCGATCTTCCCGTAGAGCGTGCTCGTCTTCGCGTAGACGCTGTACGAGCCCTTCTCCACGCAGTCCTTCATCCCCCAGGAAACGACGCCCGCGATACGGCCGTTGACGACCATCGGGCCACCGGAGTCGCCGTTGCACGGGGACACCGTGCCGTTGTCCTCACCGGACGCCGGTATCCCCGCGCAGGTCATCCGGCCGGCCACGAAGTCGGCCGGGTAGAAGGCCGCGCAGGTGGAGTCCGCGTGGATCGGCACGGTGGCCTTGCGCAGGGTCTGCGATATCGACTCGTCGGTGGAGCTGGTGCGGCCCCATCCGTAGACCGTGGCGCGGGTGCCGTCCTTGTAGAGGGCGGTGTCCGTGCCCGAGGCCGGCTGGAGCGTCTTGTACGGAAGCGCGGCTCCCAGCGTCAGCACGGCGACATCACTGGTCAGCGCGGCGTCGTCGAACGCGGGGTCGACCCACTGCCGCCAGACCGAGACGGCCTGCCCGCCGTGCAGATCGCCCCCGGCCGGCAGCTGCGCGGTACCGCCGACGACCGCGCCGTTCGCCGCCCAGTCCAGACCGTCGACGCAGTGCGCGGCGGTGAGGACCTTGGCCGGCGCGACGAGGGTGCCGCCGCAGAAGTAGCCCTCGTCGTCGGCGGTGTCGGAGGTTCCCTTGTCGTCGTAGTAGTGCAGCTGCACCATCCACGGCGCGTCCGTGATCGGCGCGTCCACACCACCGATGATCTTCGGGTCCACCCTGCGGCCGGGTGCGCCCGGAGCGGCCTGCCCGGCGTCGTCGGCCTCCTGACCGGGGGCGCCCGACTCGCCCTGTTCCAGCTTCGCGGCCGAGCCCCTGACGGTGTCGAGGAGCTCCTCCTGCGACAGCGCGGGACGCTTCTGCACGTTCTGGGTCCCGGGAAGCGGCGGCCGGTCCGCGGCCTGCGCGGGAGCGGCGGTCAGCGCCGCGGCCCCCAGGGCAAGCGCGGCGGCTGCCGCGGGCAGGGCGATGAATTGCCTCGGTCTGCCGGATGTCACGCAAGAATCCCTTCGGTCGACGCGGCGCAACGCGAGTGCGGCGCCGGGTAGTTGCACGCGAAGGAAGGGACGGCCCCACTGGAGGTTCGGCACAGTGGGCGCAAAGAAGATACGTTCCCCCCGCCTACGGGCCTGCTGATGCTACAACGCGGAACCGCCCTCGTCACCGGAGTAACGAGGGCGGTTCCGCGGGCTGCTGGTACGACGTCAGTCGTTGCCGTTGCCCGGTGTCGTCTTCTGGATCTGGAGCAGGAACTCCGCGTTGGACTGCGTCTTCTTCATGCGGTCCAGCAGCAGTTCGATCGCCTGCTGCTGGTCGAGCGCGTGCAGCACCCGGCGCAGCTTCCAGACGACCGCCAGCTCGTCGGTGCCGAGCAGGATCTCTTCCTTACGGGTGCTGGACGCGTCGACGTCCACCGCCGGGAAGATGCGCTTGTCCGAGAGCTTCCGGTCGAGCTTGAGCTCCATGTTGCCGGTGCCCTTGAACTCCTCGAAGATCACCTCGTCCATGCGCGAGCCGGTCTCGACGAGCGCGGTGGCCAGGATGGTCAGCGAACCGCCGTCCTCGATGTTGCGCGCCGCACCGAAGAAGCGCTTCGGCGGGTACAGCGCGGTCGAGTCGACACCACCGGACAGGATGCGGCCGGAGGCCGGCGCCGCGAGGTTGTACGCGCGGCCCAGACGGGTGATCGAGTCCAGCAGGACGACCACGTCGTGACCCAGCTCGACGAGACGCTTGGCGCGCTCGATGGCCAGCTCGGCGACCGTGGTGTGGTCCTCGGCCGGGCGGTCGAAGGTCGAGGAGATGACCTCGCCCTTCACCGACCGCTGCATGTCGGTGACCTCTTCCGGACGCTCGTCGACCAGGACGACCATCAGGTGGCACTCGGGGCTGTTGACGGTGATCGCGTTGGCGATGGCCTGGAGGATCATCGTCTTGCCGGTCTTCGGCGGGGCCACGATCAGGCCTCGCTGGCCCTTGCCGATGGGGGCGACCAGGTCGATGATCCGCGTCGTCAGCACGTTGGAGTCGGTCTCCAGACGGAGCCGGTCCTGCGGGTAGAGCGGGGTCAGCTTCTGGAACTCCGGACGGCCGCGGCCGGTTTCGGGCGCCATGCCGTTGACCGAGTCGAGGCGCACCAGCGCGTTGAACTTCTCGCGGCGCTCGCCGTCCTTGGGCTGACGCACCGCGCCGGTGACGTGGTCACCCTTGCGCAGGCCGTTCTTGCGGACCTGGGCGAGCGAGACGTACACGTCGTTCGGGCCCGGCAGGTAGCCGGAGGTCCGGATGAACGCGTAGTTGTCGAGGATGTCCAGGATGCCCGCGACGGGGATCAGGACATCGTCGTCGGCGACCTGTACATCGCTGGCGAAGTCCTCGCGCCCACGGCGGCCACGGCGGTCGCGGTAGCGGCCACGACGGCCGCGACGGCCACCCGCCTCGTCGTCGTAACCGTCGTCCTGCGGACCGCTGTCCCGGCCCTGCTGGCCCTGGCCCTGGCTCTGGCTCTGCCCCTGGCCCTGGCGCTGCGGGCGCTGCCCGCCGCCCTGCTGGCCCTGGTCGTCGCCCTTGCCGCGACGGTCGCGCTGACGCTCGCGCCGGTCACCGCGGTCGCCGCGGTCCCGGCGGTCGCCGCGGCGGCCCTCGGCGCTGTCGGCGGCGGACTCGGCCTTGGCATCGCCCTTGGCCTCGCCGCGCTCGTCGCTCTTCTGCTCGGCCTGCGGCTCCGCGCGGACCTCGGTCCTGGCCTCGGCCTTGGCCTCGGTCTTGGCCTCGGGGCTGCCCGCCTGAGCGGTGGCCCGGCGCCGGCGGCGCTCGCCGGCGGGCTGGTCGTCGCTGGCCGGCTGACCGGGGATGTCGATCTGCTGCTGGGCCTCGGACTTGTCGGCCGGTGCGGCGGCCTCGTCCCCGGTGCGCGCCTTGGAGGTGGCACGCCGCTTCGGCTTGCTCTCGGCGTCCGTACCGGCGGGGGCCGCGGCGGCCTTGGTGGAGGCCTTGGGCGCGGCAGAGCTGCCGGCCTGCGCCTCCTTGATGACCTCGATCAGCTGGCTCTTGCGCATCCGCGCAGTTCCCCTGATGCCGAGGCCGGACGCGACCTGCTGCAGCTCGGCCAGGACCATGCCCTCGAGGCCGGTGCCGGAGCGGCGGCGCCGTGCGGTGGTGCCAGTGGCAGCACCTTCGGCGGGCGCGGCGCTGTCGACGTTCTTGTCGGCAGTCACGCCCATCAGATCGGTGGTGTCGCTCACGAAGGGTCCTTCCCTGGAGCGGACGTCGGCCTTCTGGCTCGGCGACCGGTTGTGCTGTCCGACTGCGGTCTGTGATCTTGCGGATCGCGGACCTTGCCGGGGCGGTGGTCCGCCGGGTACGGCGGAGAGATGAATGTGCGGGGTCCGGCGCGAGATCCCCCTGCTCGGCCCACTCCTGGATGAGCGAGGGGTGTCGCGCCGGTTCCGGAGCGTGCACGAAACTGCTCAGGCAGGCTGCTCAGGCAGTTGGGGAGGCTCCCGGAAGAATGGTGGTCCCGGAGGGGGACACGAAGCAACGCGCCACAAAGACGTCGGTTGCAGACTTGAGGTTAACACTACCGGCTCCAACAAACATTCCCCCTCTCACTCACCGGCGATCACATGCGATTACGGGGCGAGCGGCAGAACGCTCGCGCCCGCGGCGTCGAGCGAGAGCCTGTTCGCGGCCCACCCCTCGCCCGCCAGTCGGGCGACCTTGTCGGCCGAACCCTCCTCCGCCAGCGCGAGGACCGTGGGTCCCGCGCCGGAGATGACCGCGGGGACGCCGTCCGCGCGCAGCCGGTGCACCAGCTCCAGGCTCTCCGGCATCGCGGGTCCGCGGTATTCCTGGTGGAGACGGTCCTCGGTGGCGGCGAGCAGCAGCTCGGGCCGCTGGGTGAGAGCCGCTACGAGCAGGGCCGCGCGCCCGGCGTTGGCCGCGGCGTCGACATGCGGGACGGTGCGCGGCAGCAGGCCGCGGGCGGTCTCGGTGAGCACCGGCCGGCCGGGGACGAAAACCACCGGAACGACGGAATCCGCAGGGTCCATCCTGAGCGCCCTGGCCGCTCCGCCGTCCATCCAGGCGAGGGTGAAGCCGCCGAGCAGACAGGCCGCGACATTGTCCGGGTGGCCCTCTATCTCGGTGGCCAGTTCCAGCAGGGCCGCGTCGTCGAGGCGGGCGTCGCCGCCCGTCGTCACGGCGCGGGCGGCGACGATACCGGCGCAGATGGCGGCGGAGGAGGAGCCGAGGCCCCGTCCGTGCGGGATGCGGTTGGCACAGACGATTTCGAGGCCGCGGGGCTGGCCGCCGAGCAGGTCGAAGGCGGTGCGCAGGGAGCGCACGAGCAGGTGGCTCTCGTCGCGGGGGAGCGTCTGCGCGCCCTCGCCCGCGATGTCGATGTGCAGCCCGGAGTCGGCGACCCGGACCACGACATCGTCGTACAGCCCCAGCGACAGCCCGAGGGCGTCGAAACCCGGGCCCAGATTGGCGCTGGTCGCGGGGACGCGCACCCGGACGGCGGCAGCTCGGAACGCGGGACCGGCCATCGGTTGGACGACTCCTTGTAAGACAGCGGGGATTCGGTGCGGTGTGGCTCTGCGACGGTGGGGGCGGTGGTGACTGGGAGGTCGCGGCTGCGGGGAGACGGACTCCCGGCCTTCCGGGAACCTCTGTCGCCCAACCGACGGCAACGGCGCCGGCCGCACCGCGGCACACGCGGCGGGGCGGTTGCATACAGCTTATCGAAGGAAGGTTCCGTCGCGACATAGGGCGCACAGGAGGCGCACGATGCGTGTCGCACGCCTCCTATGCGCTCTCCGCCCCGAAAAGAGGCGGTTGAGCTACATTTCTCCGCGCCCGGTCGCGAAGGGTCACGAGGGGCGCGGAGGGTTACGCCAGGCCGAGCTTCTCGGCCGCGGCGGCCGCGTCGACCGGGACGGTGACCGGCTGCGGAGCACCCGCGACGGCCCAGTCGGGGTCCTTGAGGCCGTTGCCCGTGACCGTGCAGACGATCTTCTGGCCGGGGTCGACCTTGCCCTCCTCGGCGGCCTTGAGCAGACCGGCGACGGACGCGGCCGAGGCCGGCTCGACGAAGACGCCTTCCTGCGAGGCCAACAGACGGTACGCGGACAGGATCTGCCGGTCCGTCACCTCGTCGATGAAGCCGCCCGATTCGTCGCGCGCGGCCAGGGCGTACTGCCAGGAGGCCGGGTTGCCGATCCGGATCGCGGTGGCGATCGTGGAGGGGTCCTTGACGATCTCGCCGCGCACGATCGGCGCGGAGCCGGAGGCCTGGAAGCCCCACATGCGCGGTGCGTGCGTGGAGACCCGGTCACCCGCGTACTCCGTGTACCCCTTCCAGTACGCGGTGATGTTGCCCGCGTTGCCGACCGGCAGCACATGGATGTCCGGAGCGTCGCCGAGCGCGTCGACGATCTCGAACGCGGCGGTCTTCTGGCCCTCGATACGGACCGGGTTGACCGAATTGACCAGCGCCACCGGGTAGTTGTCCGAGAGCGAGCGGGCCAGGGTCAGGCAGTCGTCGAAGTTGCCGTCGACCTGGAGGATCCTGGCGCCGTGGACGAGCGCCTGGCCCATCTTGCCGAGCGCGATCTTGCCCTGCGGCACGAGGACGGCGCAGACCATTTGCGCCCGCACCGCGTACGCGGCGGCGGAGGCCGAGGTGTTGCCGGTGGAGGCGCAGATGACGGCCCGCGCGCCCTCCTCCTTGGCCCGGGTGATGGCCATGGTCATCCCGCGGTCCTTGAACGAACCGGTGGGGTTGGCGCCCTCGACCTTGAGGTGCACCTCGCAGCCCGTGCGCTCGGAGAGGACCTGCGCCGGAACGAGCGGCGTACCGCCCTCACGAAGCGTGACGACGGGCGTCGTGCTCGTGACCGGAAGACGGTCCCGGTACTCCTCGATGATCCCGCGCCACTGGTGGGTGCCCTTGCTGGTCATGGGTCCTTACTCCCCTTCAACACGCATGATGCTGGCGACACCGCGCACGGTGTCGAGCTTGCGCAGCGCCTCGACGGTCCCGGAGAGGGCGGCGTCGGGCGCGCGGTGGGTGACGACGACGAGGGAGGCCTCGCCGCCTCCGTCCTGACGGCCCTGCTGGCGCACCGTGTCGATCGATACGCCCTGCTCGGCGAAGACCGTCGCGACCTGGGCGAGTACGCCAGGCTTGTCGGCCACGTCGAGGCTGATGTGGTAGCGCGTGACGACGTCGCCCATCGGGCTGACCGGCAGACGCGTGTAGGCGGACTCACCGGGGCCGGGGGCCTCGTTGAGCTTGTTGCGGCAGACCGCGACCAGGTCGCCCAGGACGGCGGACGCGGTGGGCGCGCCACCGGCGCCGGGGCCGTAGAACATCAGCTGCCCGGCGGCCTCCGCCTCGACGAAGACCGCGTTGTACGCCTCGCGGACGGAGGCCAGCGGGTGGCTGAGCGGGATCATCGCGGGGTGCACGCGGGCGGTGACCGACTGCCCGTCCGCCGCGCGCTCGCAGATGGCGAGCAGCTTGACCGTGCAGCCCATGCGGCGGGCGGAGGCGATGTCGGCGGCGGTGACCTCGCTGATGCCCTCGCGGTGCACATCGCCGATGCGTACGCGGGTGTGGAAGGCGATACCGGCGAGGATCGCGGCCTTCGCGGCGGCGTCGAAGCCCTCCACGTCGGCGGTCGGGTCGGCCTCGGCGTACCCGAGGGCGGTGGCCTCGTCGAGCGCCTCGGAGTAACCGGCTCCGCTCGTGTCCATCCGGTCGAGGATGAAGTTGGTGGTGCCGTTGACGATGCCGAGCACCCGGTTGACCTTGTCGCCGGCGAGGGACTCGCGCAGCGGCCGTACGAGGGGGATGGCACCGGCCACGGCCGCCTCGTAGTAGAGGTCGCGGCCGTGCTTCTCGGCGGCGGCGTGCAGCGCGGCACCGTCCTCGGCGAGCAGTGCCTTGTTGGCGGAGACGACACTCGCACCGTGCTCGAACGCGGTCGTGATGAGGGTGCGGGCCGGCTCGATGCCCCCGATGACCTCTATGACGACGTCGATGTCGCCCCGTTTCACCAGCGCGGTGGCATCCGTGGTGACCAGCGCGGGATCGATCCCCTCCCGCACCTTGGAGGGCCGGCGGACGGCGACACCGGCGAGCTCGACGGGCGCGCCGATGCGCGCGGCGAGGTCGTCGGCGTGCGTCGTCATGATGCGCGCCACCTCTGAGCCGACCACTCCACAGCCCAGCAGCGCCACCTTCAGCGGACGCGTACGCATCATCCGACCTCGTTTCTCATACATACTTAGGTGTGGACCAGTCTCACTCACCGGACGGGAGTTTCTGCCACCCGTCCGGATCCTGAGACGACTATTTCATCAGCCGACATCGAGACGCAGGAGATCTTCCTCCGTCTCGCGCCGGACGATCACTCGGGCCCCGCCGTCGCGCACGGCGACGACCGGCGGGCGCAGGGCGTGGTTGTAGTTGCTCGCCATGGAGCGGCAGTACGCGCCGGTGGCGGGCACCGCGATCAGGTCTCCGGGAGCGAGGTCGGCCGGCAGGAACGCGTCCTTGACCACGATGTCCCCGCTCTCGCAGTGCTTGCCGACGACCCGGACCAGCATCGGTTCGGCGTCCGAGGTGCGCGAGACGAGCGCGACGCTGTACTCGGCGTCGTACAGCGCGGTGCGGATGTTGTCCGACATTCCGCCGTCGACGCTCACGTAGGTACGCAGCCCTTCGAGGGGCTTGATGGTGCCGACCTCGTAGAGCGTGAACGCGGTGGGTCCGACGATGGCACGGCCCGGCTCGACCGAGATGCGCGGGGTGTTCAGGTTCGCGGCCTCGCACTCACGGGTCACGATGTCGCTGAGCGCCTTGGCGATCTCGTGGGGCTCGCGCGGGTCGTCCTCGGAGGTGTACGCGATGCCCAGCCCGCCGCCGAGGTCGATCTCGGGCAGCTCGACGCCGTGCTCGTCGCGCACCTCGGCGAGCAGCTGCACCACACGCCGGGCGGACACCTCGAAACCCGCCATGTCGAAGATCTGCGAGCCGATGTGCGAGTGGATACCGATCAGTTCGAGACCGTCCAGGGTCAGCGCCCGGCGCACCGCCTCGGCGGCCTGCCCGCCGGCCAGCGCGATGCCGAACTTCTGGTCCTCGTGCGCGGTGGCGATGAACTCGTGGGTGTGCGCCTCGACACCGACGGTGACCCGGATCTGGACGCGCTGGCGCACGCCCCGCTGCTGCGCGATGTGGGCGACCCGGACGATCTCCTGGAAGGAGTCGAGCACGATGCGGCCCACGCCCGCCTCGACGGCCCGCTCGATCTCGGCGACGGTCTTGTTGTTGCCGTGGAAGGCGATCCGCTCGGCCGGCATCCCGGCGTCGAGCGCGGTGGCCAGCTCGCCGCCGGAGCAGACGTCGAGGTTGAGCCCCTCCTCCTTGAGCCAGCGCACGACGGCCCGCGACAGGAAGGCCTTCCCGGCGTAGAAGACATCGGCACCGGGCCCGAAGGCGTCCGCCCAGGCGCGGCAGCGGGCGCGGAAGTCGCTCTCGTCGAGGAAGTACGCCGGGGTGCCGAACTCCTCGGCCAGGCGTGCCACGCCGACCCCGCCGACGGTGAGCGCACCGTCCGCGTCGCGGGAGACGGTACGGGACCAGACCTTCTCGTCCAGCACATTCAGATCGGCGGCCGGGGCTGTGTAGTGCCCCTCCGTCAGGACGTCGGCGTGACGGGGTCCGGCGGGGTGTGCGGATCGGCTCATCGTGTTGCTCTCTCGGGTCTCTCAGAGGTGTTCGGGCGCGCTGACACCGAGCAGGGACAGGCCGCCTGCCAGCACCGTCCCGGCGGCTTCGGCGAGGGCCAGCCGGGAGCGATGGGCGGCCGAGGGTTTCTCGTCGCCGGCGGGGAGCGGCGGATGGGAGTCGTGGAAGTCGAAGAAGGCGTGGGCCACGGCTTCGAGGTGCCGGGCGAGCCGGTCCGGAGCGCGGTGGCGGGCGGCGGCGAGCAGGACACCGGGGTGGTCGGCGAGAAGGCCGGACAGGGCGTGGGCGGCGGGGTGGCGGGCGTCGGTGTTCGCCTCGTACGCGCCGCCGAAGCCGAGGAGCGCCGCGCCGCGCGTGAGGGCACGGGCCCGGGAGTGGGCGTACCGCACCAGGAAGAGCGCGTTGTCCGCGCTCTGTACGAGCAGGTCGTCACCGAGCGGCGCCCGGTCGTGCCCGGCGGGCCGCAGCAGCCCCCACCGGACGGCGTCGGGCCCGAGCCGCTCCAGCAGCTCCCCCGCCTCCGCTCCGGCGGGAACCGGCCGTACGGCGGTGAGCGGGGCGGGCGGAACCCCGTGGGCGTCGACGGTGACTCCGAGCCGCGCCCAGTCGGGGTCGGGCGCCTCGTCGCAGCTGGTCCGCACCCGGGCGCCCTGCGAGCGGAGCAGCGCGCGTACCGCGTGGGCGCTGACGGCCGCCCGCACCTCACGCGGGTACCGGAGCTGGAGCACCTCCGCGCGGAGCGCGTCGCCGTAGCCGTAGCGCGGGCCCCGCTCCAGCACCTCGTGCACCAGGGCGCGGCGCGTGTCGGCGTCGGTACCGGCGTCGAGGGTGAAACTCAGGAACCCGGGCCCGGTGATGTCCACCCGCCCGATCCCGGGCTCGGCGGCGACCCGGTCCCGCAGGATCCGCGCCACCTCCAGCGCCGGCAGCGCGGCGGGCCGGGCGAGCTGGAGCGCGACGGCGCAGGCGTAGTCACCGCTGCCGCCGGGCCGGGTCCTCTCCACCCGCACGCGCGCGGGCACGGGCGCGCGCAGCGCATCCTCGTCGACCGCGCGGCGCACGGCGTGCAGCACGGTCCGGGAGAGGTCGGCGGGGGTCACGGGACAAGCGTATGGGAGACAGGGGGGCACTTCGCGACCCGGTTTCGCCATCCGGTCAGCCGGCGGCGCTCCCCGCCCGCCCCACGCCGCGCCGCCCGTCCAGCGGCGGCGGGTCCTCCCGGCTCACCAGCCGGTGCACGATCCGCACCAGCTCGCTCGGTTCGAACGGCTTCGCCAGGAAGACATCGACTCCGGCCGAGACCCCCGCGTCCACCTCGTACTGCGTGCAGGCGCTGATGATCGCGACGGGCAGATGGCTCGTCCGCGGATCGGCCCGCAGCCGCGCGGCGGTCCGCAGGCCGTCGAGCCGGGGCATCACGACATCGAGCGTGATCGCGTCCGGGCAGACCTGGTGCACCAGATCCAGACACTCGACACCATCAGCCGCGGTCACGACCTCGAAGCCCTCCAGCTCGAGATTGACCCTGATCAACTGCCGGATGACCTTGTTGTCGTCGACAACAAGCACGCGGCCGTACGCCCCTGACACGCTTTGAGGGTAGGTCGGCCGGAGGGGCTGCGTCCGGGTTTTGACCACTTCCGTCCCCGGAAGGGTGGCGAAGCGCTCCGCCGACCGGGCCCCCGGCCGTGGCCGGAACACGCGGTAGCGACCGGCGGAACACAGCGCACGCGGACCCGCGCCGGGTCGGAAACCGCACGTCGTGCACGTCTCGCGCGCCGCGCGCACAACGCGGGCGCGCCTCACGCACGCCCCGCACCCGCCCCGCACCCGCGTCGCGCCCGTTTCGCGCACCGGAAATACCTGTTCACGGACACCCCGCGGAAGCTGGTAGTGTTTCACCCGTCGCAGAGCAACACCGCGATTCGCCCCCGTAGCTCAGGGGATAGAGCATCGGCCTCCGGAGCCGGGTGCGCAGGTTCGAATCCTGCCGGGGGCACTTCGCAGGAAGTGCCGAATAGGCCCTTCAATCAGGCATCACGCCGGATTGGAGGGCCTTTCTCATGCCCGCCGCGCACGAGACCACGAAGCCGCACGCGAATCGTGCCCGGAGCGTGCGTGAAGGGTGACGGAACCGGGCAGATTCACGGGGACTTTGTGTGGCTCGACGGTGGGGGGACCGTTATGGAGTCCGGCGATCGGTTCATGGGACCCGGCAGCGGAGCGGGTGGCGGACCCGGCGGTGGTGCCGGGAGCGGGGCGGCGGGTGACGGGCCGGGGCAGGAGTCCGAGGTGCTGTCGTCCGTTCCGCCGCCGCCTCTTCGTCCGCCCACGATCGGGCCGCCGCCGCCCGGTTCGCTCGTGCGTTCCATGGCTGTCGGGCTGCTCAATCTGAGCGGGCTCGGCCTCGGATATGTCCTGATGCGCAGCTGGTTGCGGGCCGCGCTGTGCTGGGCGGCGGCCGGGGCGCTGCTGCTGGCGGCGCTGCCCGCCGATCCCGACGGGGTGCCGGACTGGGTGCTCGCCGGCTGCCTCGTGGTGCTGGCCGCCGCCGTCGCGGACGGCGCGCGGACCGCCCGGCGTTCGGCCGTGGCCGGGTCCTGGCGGCCGGTGCTGGCGGCCGGTCTGGGTGTGGTGCTGCTGGCCGTTCCGGTGGGCGGCGTCATGGTCTACGACTCCGAGCGCGACGAGGCCGTCGAGCGGATGCTGCTCGACCGGCTGGAGAGCGGGGACGAGGCGGTCCGGGTGGCGTCGGGGCTGCCGTTCGGCAGCGCGCGGGCGGACTACCGGTCGGCGCTCGCCGTCTATCGCGAGCTGGGTGAGGAGCACGGCGGCTCACGGGCCGGAAAGCTGGTCCCGGCCCGGCTGAAGGCGTACTACGAGTCCGTCTCCGCGCCGTACCGGGACGAGCGGTACTGCCCGGCCGTCGAGCCGTTGACGTATCTGCGGACGCTCCCCGGCTCCATCGACGCGAGGCTGCTCGGTGATCTGGCCCGCTGGCCCGACGAGCCGCTCGCCGAGTCGCTGTACGCGTGCGGTGTCTCCAGGCTCGGAGGCCTGGGCGGTGGCGGCACCGAACTGGGCGAGCTGCTGCGCACGTTCCCCGGATCCGCGTCGGCGAAGCAGGTGGGACCGGCGATATCCGGAAGGATCGAGGAGCAGGTTGCGGCGCTGAAGGGGGCCGAGCCGTGCGCGGCCACCGAGGTGCTGCGCAGCCTGGGCGCCGCGGCCTCCGGGCTGCCGGAGAAGAGCGTGTCGGCGCTGGGCGCCGACGCCGACCGGGGTGTCCGGGACGGGGTGTACGCCTGTGGGGTGGATGAGTTCGAGGACGCGAGGTTCACCGAGGCACGAAAGACGCTGAGCGGGTTCGCCCGTACGTACAAGGACGACAAGCGGGTGGGGCGGGCACGGAACATCGCCATCGCCGCGGAGATCGCCGACGACCGGCCCTCGGCGGGCAAGCGGCTGCCGCCGTCCCGCAAGCCGGGCGGCGCCCGGATGGAGCTCGTCATCAGCAATGACGCGCCGAACGCCGTCGAGGTGCTCTACACCGGCCCGGTGACGGGCACCGTCAAGCTCAAGGCCTGCGGAAGCTGCGAGCGCTACAGCGCCTCCGCCGGGTCGGCGCGGGCCTGCCGGGCGAGCGGGAAGAAGTACCCCAAGGCACGGCTCCAACTCCCCGCGGGCAAGTACCACTTCCTGTACAAGCACGGCTCGGGAGCGACCGCGGCCGTGGACAGCTACACCTCGGGGTCCACCGTCCAGCCCGGTTATTCGTACACGAGCTGCACGTATGTCATCGAGCGGAACCCGCTGGGGCTCGATCTTCCGACCTTGCCCGATCCGTTCAGTCCCGTGTCGGCTCCGCGCCGCTGACGGGGCGGACGCGTCAGCCCTTGCGGCGCGGGTTCTTCTCGATGACCCGTCCGTCGAGGTGCGCGGTGAGGAAGGCGCCGCCGTATTTGTCGGAGACATAGACGCGCAGGACCGGCTGGTCGTCGTGGAAGGGGGACGACGGGTCCACGATGACGTAATGACTGTCCGGGGCGGGGATGTTGAGGGTCTTGTCGGCCGTGCGCAGCAGGTCGGGCAGCGCGTCCCAGTCGACGGAGAGCAAGTCGACGGCGGTGTCGCCGGAGGAGAGCGTGCCGCCCATGTCGTCGTTGCTGGCCTCGCCGTCCCGGTAGCTGAACTGGTCGTACAGCGTGGAGTTGGACGTGAGGGGTGCCTTGGCCGAGGCGTGCTCGTCGTAGAGGGTGAAGTCGGTGACCTTCGTGCCGCCCATGAGCGGCTTCAGCCCCTTGATGGCCTCCCGGACCCCCTTCGGGGTCAGCAGGTCGGTCTGCTCGGCGGGGATCTCCCGCGCGGTGGACGTCCTCGGGGTGGGCTTGGTGCCCCGGGCGCCGGACAGGGAGCTCGCGACCGCTGTCGGCCGGCCGTCGTCCCCGTCCTCGGGCGAGTCGGGCATGGACAGCACCCAGACCAGGACGCCTCCCGCCACCGCGGTGGTCGCGACGGAGGCGGCGCCCGCGATCACGCGGAACCGGCGGCGGAGCCTGCGCTGACGTTCGCGGTCGGCCGGCGTCAGCGGCCCCGGGGCGTAGGGGTTGCGCGGCGGGCCCGTCACGGCGAACGGGACGGATGGCGCGGCCGGTGGGACGGGGGCGTCCGCCGGGGCGGGCCCGGTGGCGGGCGCGGACGGTATGCGGTCCGCGGGGGTGCCCGACGGGGTGTGGAAGCCCGGCCCCGGCGTGCGGCCGGCCGGGCTCAGCGGAAGGGTGGGCGGGGCGGCGGGAGCCGCGGCGGACGGCGCCGCGGGCGCGGGCGAGGGGGCCGGCGTGGGCGAGGGGGCCGGGGACGTTCCGGCCGCCGCGGCCGCCAGCATCCTGTCCAGCTCGTCGGCGTCCGGGCGGGCGGGAATGTCCCTGGTCAGCAGCGCGGTCAGGACGGGGGTGAGCACGCCCGCCCTGACCGGCGGCGGCACCTCCTCGTCGAGCACGGCCGCCAGTGTGGCGAGGGTGGTGGCCTTGCGCAGCGGATGGTGGCCCTCCACCGCGACGTACAGCAGCATGCCGAGCGACCAGAGGTCGGAGGAGGGGTCGCCCTCGGTGCCCCGGATGCGTTCGGGTGCGATGTAGTCGGGTGAGCCGATGAGGGCGCCGGTCATCGTCAGGCTGGTGGACTCGCGGATCGCGGCGATGCCGAAGTCGGTGAGGACCGGGCGGCCGTCGGCGCGGAGCAGGACGTTGGCGGGCTTGACGTCGCGGTGGTGGATGCCCGCCGCGTGGGCGGCGCGCAGGGCGGAGAGGATGCCGCGGCCGAGTTCGGCTGCCTCGGCCGGCTCCATGGGCCCCCGGGCGAGGCGCTCTTGGAGGGATGCTCCGGGCACCAGTTCCATGACGATCCATGGGTAGCCGTCCTCGCCGGGGTCGACGATGTGGTGGACGGTGACCACGTTGGGATGGTCGAGGCGGGCGAGCGCGCGGGCCTCGCGCAGGACCCGGGAGCGCAGCGTGCGGGCGGCCTCCGGGTCGTACTCGGCCAGGGTGGGGTCCGGGGGGCGGACCTCCTTGAGCGCGACGTCGCGGTGCAGCGCGAGGTCATGGGCCCGCCAGACCATTCCCATGCCGCCGCTGCCGAGCCGCTCCACCAGCGTGAAGCGGCCGTCGATCACCCGTTCCGAAGGGGCCACTGCGCTCATGGGCCGTAGCGTACGGGGGCGGTACGACAGCGGTCACCCTGGGCCGGGGGCCGGGATCGGGGGCGGCGCCGGGGCTGCGGCTCAGGCCGAGGCGCGCTTCCCGGAGGAGGACCGGGCCGTCTTCTTCGCGGTGCTCCGGCCGCCGGACGCCGTCTTCTTCGCCGCGGTCTTCTTCGTCGATGACCGCGCGGCCGTCTTCTCGGCCGTCGCCGTGGACTTCTTCGCCCCGGTGCCCTTGGGGGCCGCCTTCTTCGCGGTGGAGGAGGATGTGCCGCCGCCCGAGCGTGACACCGTCTTGCCGGTCGGGGTGCGGTGCGACGTCTTCCGCGGCGCCCTGCCGCTGGTCCCGCCGGTGGTTCTGCCGCTGGTTTTGCCGCTGGTCCCGTCGGTGGGTTCGGCTTTGGTCCTCCCGGTGGTTCCGTCCGCGGCCTTCGCCGTGGCCTTGCCGCCCGTCCTCCCCGCCGTCCCGCGGATGGGGTGGACCTCCGCCATGCCGTCCTCGCCCCGGGACTCCTTCGCCGCGCGGACGCTGCTCTCCAGCGCCGCGATCAGGTCGATGACCTTGCCTCCGCCGGACTCCGTCGCCGCCGGTTCCATCGTCTCGCCGGAGGCCTTGGCTGCGATCAGCTCCTCGACGGCCTCGCGGTAGTCGTCGTGGAGCGTGTCCATGTCGACCTCACCGAGGGTCGCCATCAGCGCGTCCGCCAGGTCGAGTTCCGCGTCACGGACCGTGACGTCCGTCTCCGGGGCCACACCGTCGGGGGCGCGGATCTCGTCGGGCCAGAGCAGGCCGTGCATCGCGATCACGTCGTCGACCACCCGCAGCATGCCGAGGCGTTCGCGCCCGCGCAGCGCGTACTTGGCCACGGCGACCTTCCGGCTGCGCTTCAGGGCCTCGCGCAGCAGGGTGTAGGGCTTGGCGGCCGGGACCCCGTTGGCGGAGAGGTAGTACGCCGCGTCCATCTGGAGCGGGTCGATCTCCTCGGCGGGCACGAAGGCGACGATCTCGATCGTCTTGGCCGTGGGCAGCGGAAGGGAGGCGAGGTCCTCATCGGTGATCGGGATCATCGAGCCGTCGGCGTCCTCGTACGCCTTGCCGATCTCGGCGGCCGTCACCTCCTCCTCGTCCAGCTCGCACACCTTGCGGTACCGGATCCGGCCACCGTCGGCGAGGTGGATCTGCCGGAAGGAGATCGAATGGCTCTCGGTGGCGTTCACCAGCTTGATGGGGATGCTGACCAGCCCGAAGGAGATCGCGCCGTTCCATATGGACCTCACCGTTCACCCCTTTTGCCCGTAAGGATCACCTAGACCCGTTTTCGTGTGATTCTTATCGTATGACGCCGATCACCGAGGTGGAGGGGCGGCGCCTGGCGCTCAGCAATCTCGACAAGGTGCTGTACCCGGCCACCGGGACCACCAAGGGCGAGGTGCTGCACTACTACGCGGCCACGGCGGCCGGGGCGCTGCTCCCGCATCTGCGCGACCGGCCGGTGTCCTTCCTGCGCTTTCCGGACGGGCCGGGCGGCCAGCTCTTCTTCACCAAGAATCCGCCGCCCGGTACGCCCGCCTGGGTGCGCACCGCCGCCGTGCCCCGCCACGAGGGGCAGAGCGCCCGGCAGGTGCTCGTCCAGGACCTGTCCTCACTGGTGTGGGCGGCGAACCTGGTGGTGGAGTTCCACACCCCGCAGTGGCGCACGGACGCGCCGGGGACCGCCGACCGGATGGTCCTCGATCTGGATCCCGGGGCTCCCGCGAGCATCGTGGAGTGCTGCGCGGTGGCGCTCTGGCTGCGGGAACGGCTGGCCGCCGACGGCCTCCTCCCGTACGGCAAGACATCCGGCGCCAAGGGGCTGCATCTGCTCGTGCCGCTGGAGCCCACCCCTTCCGGCCAGGTGTCGGCGTACGCGAAGGGGCTGGCAGTGGAGGCCGCGAGCGCCCTGCCGGAGTTGGTCGTGCACCGGATGACCCGCGCCCTGAGGCCGGGAAAGGTATTTGTCGACTTCAGTCAGAACGCCGCCGCGAAGACGACCGCCACGCCCTACACCCTCCGCGCCAGGACGGAGCCCACCGTCTCCGCACCCGTCACCTGGGACGAGATCGAGGACTGCCGGGAACCCGGTGAGCTGGTGTTCCTGGCCGGGGACATGGCGGCGCGGCTGGACCGGTACGGGGATCTGCTCGCCCCGCTGATCGATCCGGAAGCGGCGCGTCCGCTGCCCGGGGAACGGGAACAGGGGGGCCGCTGAAGCGGTGGGGAAGGGGTCCGCCCGGCGGTCCGGTCATGGAGCCGTCATGACCTGGTCACGGCCTGAGGAAAGGCCGCAAGTGGAGGGTGGATTGTCCGGGCCGTGGTGCACACTCTGCCCAGACGCTTCTTCGGGGCGTGCGGAAGAGTGTGCCGGAAGGCTGTGCCGGTCGAATACGCCGGACGAATGTGCCCGAGGGCGCATGCTTTTCGGACGCTGCCGTAATCGTGGGGAGGGGATGGCGTGTTCGCGGGGATCGACGAGGTCGACTGGGCTTCGATGGAGCATGCCTACGGGCCGGCCGACGATGTGCCCGGACTTCTTCGGGGGCTCGCCTCGGCCGATCCGGCGGAGCGCGAGATGGCGCTCGACGGGATGTACGGAGCCGTTCACCACCAGGGCGATGTCTACGCCTGCACGCTCGCGTGCATTCCGTTCCTGTTCGAGCTCGCCGTGGACCCGGGCGTGCAGGACCGGGGCAGCGTGGTCGAACTGCTCACCAGCATCGGCGGCTTCGATCTGGACGAGGACGACGAGGACGAGATCGATGAGGACGAGATCGAGGGCGCCGCGAACTACGCGATGGCGGCGGCGGCCGTCACCGCCGGTGCCGGGGTGTTCTTCGAGCTGATCGCCGACGAGGACCCCGGGGTACGGCTCGCGGCCCCGCTGGCCCTCGCCACGCTGCACCGCCACCCCGTCCGGGTGCTCGCGCTGCTGCGGGAGCGGCTGCCGGTGGAGGCCGACGAGGAGGTACGGCTGGCGCTCGTCGAGGCGGCCGGGCGGGTGGCCCTGCGGCACCGCCCCCTGGCCGGCCGGGTGGCGGACTGGCTGAGCCTCCTGGCGGCACAGGCGTACGCGCCGGGGCTGCGCCTCGCGGCGCTGGCCCAGCTGGCGCGGTGCGCCCCGGATGTGCTGCCCGGCGATGTGGTCCCGGTGGTCTCGGGGCTCCTGGGCGAGCTGCGTTCCACGACGGGGACGTACCGCAACGGGACGGCGGAGAAGCCGGAGCGGGCGGAGAGGGCCGAACCGGCGGAGAAGCCGGAGAAGGCCGATGTCGGGGCGGCCTCCGCGACCGGGGCCGGGCTCGCACCCGCCACCCCGCCCGACCCGGAGGCCGGGGCGGCACCGCAGGCCGACGCCGCGGCGGAGGCCGCGCCCGATACCGGACCGGAGGCCGGCCCCGAGCCCGAGTCCGGGACCGGCGCGGGCGCCGGCGCACCCGTGGCGGAGCAGAGCGCGGGTCCGACCAGGGTGGGTCAGCTGCGCGCCCTGTCCGCCGAGGAGAGCGCCGGGCGCAGCACCCCCTGGGCCGCCGACCTGCTGCGCACCCTGCACGTAGGGCTCGACGACCGGGTGGACGACCGGACCGCCCTGCTCGCCGACCAGCTGCGCAGCCCCGACCGCTGGCAGCGCGTCGACGCCGTACGGATGAGCGGTGGGCTGATACGGGCCTGGCGCGGCTCGTACGACGGTCTCGTCCGGCTGATCGGCGAACAGCTCGCGGACCCGGAGCCCCGGCTGGCGGACGCCGCCTCGCACGTCCTTGAGGAGCTCTTCGGTCTGGCCGCCCCCGCCGCGGACGCCCTCGCGGCCCGGCTGGCCGCCGACCCCGGCGCCTGGGTCAAGGCGTGGGCCAGCGGGCCCCCCGGGCTCGGCTCCACCGTGAAGGCGCTGGCCCGGCTCGGCGACGCCCGTGCCGTGCCCGCGCTGGCGGCGGCGCTGGAGCGGTCCGAGGTGCCGCACGACGTGGGGTACGCCATCGGCCACCTCGGGGCCGCCGCCGCGCCGCTCGCGGGCGCGCTGCGGCGCAGGCTCGGGGAGGTGAGCCTCGACGAGGGGGCGTACGACCGCGCGAGCCCGCTGCTGGCCGGACTGACCGGGCTGCGGGCGGGCGAGGCGGCGCCCGAGGTGCTGCGGGTGCTGCGCGGGGCGCCGGAGTACCGGGGCGAGTGGCTGCGTACGGCGGCACTGCGGGCGCTCGGCTCGTTCGGACCGGCGGCGCAGTGCGCCGTACCGGAGCTGCGGGCCCTGATCCGGCGGCCGGGGACGGCCGCGGCCACGGAGGCGGCCGAGGCGCTGTGGGCGGTCGCCGGGGATGCCGACGCCGTGCTTCCGGTGCTGATCGAGGGGCTGCGCGCGGAGCATGTGCACGACCGGCGCACGGCGGCGTCCGCGCTGGGCGGGCTCGGGCCGCGGGCGGCGGTGGTCGCGCCCCGGCTGCGCGCGCTCCTGGCGCACGACGAGCTGTGGCTGCGGGTGGACGCCGCGATCGCCCTCTGGGAGGTGTCGGGACGGGCCGCGGAGAGCGTTCCCGTGCTCCTTGCCGCGTGGGAGAAGAACCGTCACGTCAGAGTCCGGGTGGCGGAAGTCCTGGCGCGGATGGGGCCCGCTGGTGCAGGGTCGCAGGCAGCGCACGTGCTGCGGGCCGAGCTCGCCTCCGTACGCCGTCACAACGCCATGGACGGCGGGTACGGCAGCCACGACACGTACGAGGACGAGAAGCTGCTGGCCCTGTGCCGGCGTGCGCTCCACGGAAAGACGGGGAAAGGGAACACGGAATGATCATTTTCGGTACGCGGGGCTATCTGTACCAGTTGGCCATCCTGACGATGGTGTGCGGCTGGTGCGGCAATCCGGCCGCGCACACGCTGCGCAAGCGCGTCACGAAGTTCACGCTGTTCTTCGTGCCGCTGTTCCCGTTCTCGACGAAGTACGCGACGCAGTGCACCTTCTGCGGCGGGGAGCAGCAGATCCCGAAGGAGCAGGCGGACGCGCTGCTCGCCCAGCAGCACGCCGGGCCGGACGGCAACCCCTACGGCCAGGCTCCGCAGCAGCCGGGGTACGCGCCGCCCGGACAGAACCCGTACCAGCGCTGACGTCCGCCGGGCGGCACCGACGCGGGCCAGCCGGACGGACAGCACCAGAGCATCCCATAGCGGCACCAAACAGGCGTTACGCGCTCGCTTCCGATTAGGGTGTAGGCCCCTGTCGTCGAAGAGGAGGCCGAGCCGTGCGCCCGCAACGAGCTCCCGTGGGCACGCGCCGTGCTCCGGCGGCGGCCCGCGCCGCCGCGGCGGCCGGCGCGGCGCTCGCGCTGCTCACCGGCTGCGGCTCCGCCGGGGGGCTGGTGAGCGCCGGGCGCACGCCGTCCGCCGTCGAGCCCTCCCGGCTCTGGCCGGATCTGCCCGCCGCCTCCGCCGCCCCGTACGACTACGGGGAGGGCGAGACCGCCCGTATCCCCGGCATCCGGGTCCCCGGCGGCGATGTGCGCGCGCTGGACCCGGTGGCCGTGGTGCGGGCCGGGCTGAAGGCCCGGCCCGACCGGGACAGCGGCACCGACGAGCTCCCCGCGAAGACCGTCGCGCAGTTGGCCGACTGCTCCGGGAAGCCCGCCGCCTGCCCCGTCCTCGCCCCGTACTTCCGCGATCTGACCGGTGACGGCAGGGACGAACTCGTGCTGGGCATCACCCTGCCCGACCGTCAGCTCGCCGTACGGGTCTACATGCCCGACGGGGGCGGGCTGACCCGGATCATGTCCACCTCGGACGCGGTGATCAGCGTGCAGATCGCGGGCCGGGACCTCATCATGCGGGCGCCCTCGGCGATCATCGGGTACGAGTACCGCACGGCCTGGACCTGGGACGAGCAGCAGCACGCCATGCTGCCCGCCCGGGACGAGATCCTGCGCATGCCGCGGCAGCGGATCCCGGCGCCCGCGCCCTCCGTCCTCCCCTCCGCCTCCCCGTCGGCCGCCCCGCCCGCGCCCCCGGCCGCTTCCCCGTCGGGTTCCCCGTCCGCCGCCGCCCCCGGTATCGCGGCGGGGCAGCGATGAGACGGCGCAGACCCCGCGCCCCCGCCTGGACCGCGACCCTGACCTGGAAGTCCGCGGTCTTCCTCACCGTGATGTGCTGCACCCTCGCCGCCCTGCTCGGTGTCCTCGTGCACTCGGCGGTGACCCGTCAGACGGTCGGCCACGCCCGCGAGAAGGCCCTGGACCGGCTGGAGGAGGTCACCAGGGCGTACGAGGCCGGTGAGCCGCTCCCCCGGGGCTCCGGGATCGATCCGGCCGGTCTGCCCGCCTCGCTGCGCGCCCTGGCCGTGGGCGGCGAGCAGGGCACGCTGGTCACCGACGACGCGGGCGCCCCGGCCATGTGGGCGGCGGGCCCGGCGGACGGCCGGGCCCTGGCCACCTGGATCGACTACAGCCAGAGCGCGCACACGATCAGCGGCCTCGACCGGGCGATCGTCGGCTCCTCGCTGCTGGCCATCGCCGCCACGCTGCTGGTCGGACTGTTCGCCGTCAGCCGGGTCACGCGGCGACTGCACCAGAGCGCCCGGGTGGCCCGCCGGATCAGCGCGGGCGACCTCGACGCCCGGGTCGAGGACCCCCGTACCGCGCGCCCGGCGCGCGCCCAGGACGAAGTGGCGATCGTCGCCGGGGCGCTGGACACCATGGCCTCCACGCTCCAGCGCAAGCTGCAGACCGAGCAGCGGTTCACCGCCGATGTGGCGCACGAACTGCGCACCCCGCTGACCGGACTGTCGGCCGCCGCCGAACTGCTGCCGCCCGGCCGCCCGGCCGAACTGGTCCGGGACCGGGTCCGGGCGATGCGGGCGCTGACCGAGGACCTGCTGGAGATCTCCCGGCTCGACGCCCGGACCGAGCAGACAGATCCCGCGGTCCACGAGCTGGCGCCGGTCGTGGAACGAGTGGTGCGGGCGTCCGGCACGGACACCGGGGTCAGGATCACCGGGGCGGCCCGGGTCGAGACGGACCGGCGGCGGCTGGAGCGGGTGATCGGCAATCTGGTCGCCAACGCGCACCGGCACGGCGGCCCGCCGGTGGTCGTGACCGTCGAGGGACCGGTGGTGACCGTACGGGACCACGGCGGCGGGTTCCCCGCGTATCTGCTGGAGACCGGGCCTCAGCGGTTCCGGACGGACGGCGGCGGGAGGGGCCACGGGCTCGGGCTGACCATCGCCGTGGGCCAGGCACGGGTCATCGGCGCGGAACTGGTCTTCGGCAACGCGGAGGACGGCGGGGCGGTGGCGCGGCTGACGCTGCCGGAGTACGTGGCGTCCGACGAGGAGCCGGAACCGGGAACCGCCGGCCCGGCCCCGGGACCCGACGGGCGCCGGCCCTAGCGCGGACACAGCCCGGCCCCGCACCCGCCGCACACCCCTGGCTCCCCTGCCCCTCCTTCCCCCCTGCCCCCGGGCCCCTTCCTTCGCGCTCCCTCCGCTCCCCGGGCCCCTCCCCTCGTGCTCCCTCCGCTCCCCCGGGCCGCGTCCGCGAAGTTCACCGCATAAGGGAAATACCGCACACCTCTTGCTACGTTGCGTGGCATGACCGCAATGACGGCGGACGCTCCCCCGCCCGAACTACGCCTGCCCAAGCGGCGCGGGGTGGAGCTCTCGCTCCTCGTCGGGGCCGTCCTCATCTCCGTCTTCGGCTACGCCGCCGTGGGCCTCGCCAGGAACGGCGCGGTACCTCCCGATGTCGCCGGGTACGGCGCCGGACTCGGTCTGCTCGCGCTGCTGGCCCATCTCGCGGTCCGCCTACGTGCCCCGTACGCCGATCCGCTGGTGCTGCCGATCGCCGTCCTGCTCAACGGTCTGGGCCTGGTGCTGATCTACCGGCTCGACCTGGAGACCCCCAAGGACCAGGCGGCGCCGACGCAGCTGATCTGGTCCACGCTCGGAGTCGCGCTGTTCATCGCCGTCGTGGTCCTCCTGCGCGACCACCGGGTGCTCCAGCGCTACGCGTACCTCTCCGTCGCCACCGCGCTGGTGCTGATGATCGTGCCGATCTTCTTCCCCGCCGTGAACGGGGCCAGGATCTGGATCAGGGTCGGCGGGCTCTCCTTCCAGCCGGGCGAGTTCGCCAAGATCCTGCTCGCGGTGTTCTTCGCCGCCTACCTCGCCGCGAACCGCAACGCGCTGGCGTACACCGGCCGCAGGGTCTGGAAGCTCCAGCTGCCCACCGGCCGGGTGCTCGGCCCCATCGTGGCGATCTGGCTGCTCAGCGTCGGGGTCCTGGTCCTGGAGCGCGACCTCGGCACCTCGCTGCTCTTCTTCGGACTCTTCGTCATCATGCTGTACGTGGCGACCGGCCGGACCGGCTGGATCGCCGTCGGACTGCTGCTCGCCGCGGTCGGCGCCTTCGTCGTCGGCTCCTTCGAACCGCATGTGCACAGCCGGGTGCAGGACTGGCTCGACCCGTTCGCCTCGATCGACGCCGGCCAGGGGCCCAACCAGCTCGCCCAGTCGCTGTTCGCCTTCGCCGCGGGCGGCATGCTCGGTACCGGACTGGGGCTCGGCCACTCCATCCTGATCGGCTTCGCCGCCAAGTCCGACTTCATCCTGGCGACCGCGGGCGAGGAACTGGGCCTGACCGGGCTGACCGCCGTCTTCCTCCTGTACGCCCTGCTCGTCGCCCGGGGCTACCGGGCCGGACTCGCGCTGCGCGACCCGTTCGGGCGGCTGCTCTCCATCGGGCTCGCCTCGATCCTGGCCCTTCAGGTCTTCGTGATCGCGGGCGGGGTGATGGGGCTGATCCCGCTGACCGGCATGGCCATGCCGTTCCTGGCCCAGGGCGGTTCGTCCGTCGTCACCAACTGGATCATCGTCGCGCTGCTGATCCGGGTCAGCGACCTGGCCCGCAGACCCGGCCCCGGTCAGGTCGAGACCGGTGTCATCGCCCCGATCCTGGAGGACGAACGGTGATCCGCTACATCCGGCGGGCCGCCGCCTTCTGTCTGCTGCTGCTCGTGGCGCTCCTGCTGAACGCCGCCCGGGTCCAGGTCTTCGAGGCCGACGAGCTGAACGACAACCCCGCCAACCGCCGCAACACCATCGACCGCTACGACCAGGCGCGCGGCAACATCCTGGTCGGCGAGCGGGCCGTCACCGGCTCCGAGGACACCGGCGAACAGCTCGCGTACGAACGCACCTACCTGCACGGCCCCCTGTACGCACCGGTCACCGGCTACGCCTCGCAGACGTACGGCACCACCCTCCTGGAGAACGCCGAGGACGGCATTCTGTCCGGCACCGACCCGCTGCTCGCCCCGCTCCCCCTGTGGAACGAGATCACCCGCAGCCGGCAGCCGGGCGGCGATGTCGTCACCACCATCAAGGACTCGACGCAGCGCGCCGCGTACGAGGGGCTGAGCGGCCGGCGGGGCGCCGTCGCCGCCGTCGAGCCCTCGACCGGCCGCATCCTGGCGCTGGTCTCGACCCCTTCGTACGACCCCGAGCGGCTGTCGGGCACCGGGGCCGGGGTGACCGAGGCGTGGACGCGGCTCAACGCCGTCAAGAGCCGTCCGATGCTCAACCGGGCCATCCGGCAGACCTATCCGCCGGGTTCCGCGTTCAAGATCGTGACAGCCGCGGCGGCGCTGGACTCCCGGGTGGTGACCGACCCGGACGCCGCCACCGACACCCCGTCGCCGTACGTCCTGCCCGGCACCACGACCACCCTGCCCGACGAGGCGCGCGGCTGCGCCAAGGCGTCGCTGGCCGAGGCGATCCGGGTCTCCTGCAACACCGTCATGGCGCACCTCGGCGTCGAAGTGGGGCTCGACGGGATGCTGGAGGCGGTGGGCAGGTTCGGCTTCAACGACGACGGCCTGCGGATCCCGTCCGGGGTCGCGAGGAGCAACTTCGACACGGACATGAGCGACGACCAGCTGGCGCTGTCCTCGATCGGGCAGTTCGACACGACCGCGACCCCGCTTCAGATGGCGATGGTCGCCTCCGCCGTGGCGAACGGCGGCGACCTGAGGTATCCGCATCTCGTGGACCGTACGACCACCCATGACGGCGACACCGTCCGGCAGCAGGGCTCACGCTCGTACCACCAGGCCATGAACCCGTCCACGGCCGTCCAGCTCCAGCGGATGATGGTCGACGTGGTGGAGAACGGCACCGGGTCGAACGCGGCGATCGACGGGGTACGGGTCGGCGGCAAGACCGGCACCGCCCAGCACGGCATCGACAACTCCGGTACGCCGTACGCCTGGTTCATCTCCTGGGCGCAGGCTCCGGACTCGGGACGTCCGGCGGTCGCGGTCGCGGTGGTCGTCGAGGACGCCTCCGCCGACCGGGCGGACATCAGCGGCGGCGGCAGCGCGGCGCCCATCGCACGGGCCGTGATGGAGGCGGCACTCGACGGGTGAGGGGGCGGTCGGCCCGTGACCCGGGCGGGCCCCGTGATCCGGGCGGGCCCAACGTGATCCGGGCGGGCCGACGGGGGCGCTCCGTGCCGGCCGCCCGGCCGGTGCGGAAGGCTCTCGACGGCCGGACCGGCGGCCCGGGACACTCGCCCCATGACTCATGTATCGGCGGTGGCGCGGGCGCTGGAGCGGATCGACCGGCTGGACCCCCGCCTGCGCGCGTTCACCGAGGTCTGGCACGAGGAGGCACTCGCCCGCGAACCGGAGGCCCGCCGGCTCCCCCTGGCCGGGCTGCCGTTCGCGGTGAAGGGGCCGGCCGGTCTCCGCTCGTACGCGGCCCGTCGGCTGATCGCGGCGGGCGGTGTCCCGGTCGGCTCGACCTCCGTGCCGGGCCCCGGCACGGTCTGGCAGACCTGGGGGCAGGGCCGGTACGGACGCACGGTCAACCCGTGGCGGGCCGACCGCACCCCGGGCGGGTCCTCGGCCGGTTCGGCGGTCGCGGTCGCGGCGGACCTGGTGGAGCTGGCGACGGGCAGCGACGGGGCGGGGTCGGTGCGCATCCCGGCGGCCTGGTGCGGGGTGTTCGGGCTGAAGACGACGAACGGCCTGCTCCCCTCGCCCGACCGCTCCGGACTGGCGGCGGCGGGGGTGCTCGCCCGGTCGGCGGCCGGGGCGGAACGGTATCTGCGCCATGTGCTCGACGACGGCCCGCGGCCCGCGGCGTCCACGCCCCCCGCGCCCCCCGAACTGCCGCTGACCGCCGTCTACAGCCCCGATCTCGGGTACGCGGACGTGGACCCGGAGGTCGCGGAGGTCGTCCGGGGTGCGGTGGACCGGCTCGTCTCGGCCGGAGTGGTACGGCTGCTGGACGGTGGCTGCGCCCTGCTCGACCCGGCTTCGGCGTGGCTCGCGATACGGGGCGGGGCGGCCGGTGCCGCGCGGGGCCCGGCGGACCCGCGCGCCATGGCGGACGCCCTGGCCGTCCGGCGCGAGAACGACCGCAGGCTGGCCGCGCTCCTCACCCGTACGCCATTGCTGCTGACCCCGGCCACCCCGAACCGGCCGCACGGGCACGAGGGGCCGGGTGACCTCTACTCCACGGCGCTGACCTGGGCGTTCAATCTGAGCGGCCATCCGGCGGCGAGCCTGCCCGCCGGATTCACCCCGGACGGCTGCCCGGTGGGTCTCCAACTGGTGGCGGACCGGGGCGCGGACCGGGAACTGCTGGGCGCGGCCCGCGCGATGGAGGCCGTCCTTCCTCCCGTGCGGCCATGAGCCGGAGGGAGGGGCCCGCGGCACGTCCCCGCAGGCGGCCCCGGGCCGCGGACCGGCGGGCCGGGCCCCCGCCCGCGGGCGGCCCCTGATCAGCCGAGCGGCTTGCGCGTCTCGTCGCGGACCTTGGCGGTCTCCTCGGCGGCCTGCTTCAGGTCGATGGACTTGGCGTCCTTCAGCACGTTCTCGGGCCTGATCACCGCGACCATCGCCGCGGTGTTGTCGTCACCCCAGGCGCACATCGGGATGTTGGCGGTGCCGCCGCTCTCCTTCGACTGCACGACCTGGCACTCGATCGTGGTGTCGTACCCCTCGGGAGTGACCTTCTTCGCGGGTACGACGAGCGTCGCGCCGTCCGCCTCCGCCGCTCCCTCCATGATCTTGCCGCGCATGAAGTCGGGGCTGGCGAGCCGCCCGTACATCCCGGAGAGCACGAGGGCGCTGCCGCCGTCCGCGGTGTACTGAGCGATGATCGCCTTGCCGTCCCGGACGCTGGGGTCGGGGGTGTCCTCGATCTCCTTGCCCTCGGTCTTCGACATGTCGTTGGCCAGGGTGAATTCCTCGTCCAGCAGCTTCTTGGACACGACGAGCCGGTACTCGGCCTCCGGGAACACGGCGTCGGCGCCCTTGTCGGCCAACTGGGAGACGCCGAAGGCGACCCCGCCGGCGGCCACGACCGCACCGGCCACGATCCCGACGATCAGACCCGTGCGCTTCCTGCGCGGCGGCTGCGGGCCCTGCGGCGGCCATCCGCCCATCTGGGGCTGACCGGGCAGCGGGGGCTGACCTGGCATCTGGGGCTGGCCGCCGGGTATGCCCGGCTGGCCCCAACCGCCCTGCTGGGGCGGGGGCGGGGGCGCCTGGGGGTAGCCGTAGGGCTGCTGCTGTTGCGGGTAGGGCCCGGGGGCGGCCGGCTGGCCGTACGGATTCTGCTGAGGCTGGGGCGGCCCGTACGGGCCCTGCGGCGGCTGAGGCGGCGTGGTCATGCGTTCAAGTTACGTCACGTTTGCGAACGGAATTTCGACAGGTACCTGATCGGTATCAGGTCGAGAGCAACCGGCGGTCGGACAGGCCGAGGAAGCGGCCGGCGAACCGGCCGACGAACCGGCCGGGAAACCCGGCGGAGGAACCCGGAAGGTGCGCCGGCTCCGTCCGGGTCCGCGCCCTCGCCGAACCCACCGCGCCCGCAGCGTCGGCCGAACCCACCGAGCCCACCGCGCCCGCCGAGCCCGTAGCGGCCACCGGTGCCGTCGCCGGAACCGACGGTGGAGGTGGCCGCGTTCGCCGGCTCAGTCGCCGGAGGCTCCTGACAGGACACCGCCCTGCGCTATCGCGTCCGCGACCTCGGCGACCCTGTCCCGCTCCTCCGCCGCGAAGCGGTCCCGGTCCAGCTGTTCGGCGATCTCCTCGTCCTGGGCCATGAGGAGGTCCAGGCTGGAGTCGCCGAGTTCGAGGACGCCCATGTCGACGTACGCCTTCTGGAGCCTGGGTCCCCACAGTCCGATGTCCTTGACGCACGGCACTATCCGGCTGAACAGCAGCTTGCGGAAGAGCTGGAGGTACTCGGAGTGTTCGGACAGCTCCTTGGCCTCCTGCTTGCCTATGCCGAAGTTCTCCAGGACCTCGACACCGCTGAGCCGGTCGCGCATCAGGTAGCAGCCCTCGATGACGAACTCCTCGCGCTCGCGCAGTTCGGCGTCGCTCAGCTGCTTGTAGTAGTCGCGCAGCGCCATCCGCCCGAAGGCGACGTGCCGGGCCTCGTCCTGCATGACGTACGCGAGGATCTGCTTGGGCAGCGGCTTGGTCGTGGTGTCGCGGATCATCCCGAACGCGGCGAGGGCCAGCCCCTCTATGAGGACCTGCATGCCGAGGTAGGGCATGTCCCAGCGGGAGTCGCGCAGGGTGTCGCCGAGCAGACCCTGGAGGTTGTTGTTGACCGGGTAGAGCATCCCGATCTTCTCGTGCAGGAACCGGCCGTATATCTCCGCGTGCCGGGCCTCGTCCATGGTCTGGGTGGCGGAGTAGAACTTGGCGTCCAGGTCGGGTACGGACTCCACGATCCGCGCCGCGCAGATCATCGCGCCCTGCTCGCCGTGCAGGAACTGGCTGAACTGCCAGGAGGTGTAGTGCTTGCGCAGCTCACCGCGGTCCCGGTCGGTCATCTTCGCCCAGTGCGGGGTGCCGTACAGCGTGAGGGCCTCGTCCGGGGTGCCCAGCGGGTCGGCGGGGTCGACCTCCTGGGACCAGTCGATCCGCTTGTTGCCGTCCCACTGCTTGTCCTTGCCCTTCTGGTAGAGGGCGAGAAGGCGCTCACGGCCGTCGTCGTAGTCCCAGCTGAACCGGGCGGCCCCCGTGGCCGGGACCTGCCACAGCGGCTCTTCGGGGGCGGTGGTGTAGAGGTCGTGTGTCGACACGGACGGCTCCTTCGCCTCGCTTGACTCGATAAGTTCCGTGGCTCCGGCGTCAGTTGAATACCCCGGGGGTACGTTCACCGACTGTTCCCCCGGCAGGTTCACACGTTGGTAGACGCCGGGTCAACAAGTCGTGCGCAAGGGATTGACCGCCTTGCTGACAGGTAGTCTCATAAGAGGTGACCGCCGGTAACCCATCTGTGAGGTGCCCCCGCCATGACGACCGTGACCGACCGCGAGGCGCGGGTGCTCCGCGACGCGCTGGGCCCGCTCCGCGACCGCGAGCAGATTGCCGTGCGGCTGCTCGAATCCTCCGCCAAGCACTCCTTCGACCCCGAGACCGAACTCGACTGGGACTCCGCCGTCGAGGAGGGCAAGTGGTTCTGGCCGCCGGAGCTGGTCTCGCTCTACGACACCCCGCTGTGGGACAGGATGTCCGAGGAGCAGCGGATGGACCTGGCCCGGCACGAGGCTGCCGCGCTCTCCTCGCTCGGCATCTGGTTCGAGATCATCCTCATGCAGCTGCTGGTGCGGCACGTCTACGACAAGCCGGTGACCAGCAACCATGTCCGTTACGCGCTCACCGAGATCGCGGACGAGTGCCGGCACTCCATCATGTTCGGCCGCATGATCGACTGGGGCGGCGCGCCCACGTACCCGGTCCCGCGGGTCTACCACAATCTGGCGCGGGTCCTGAAGACGGTGTCCACCACGCCCGGTTCGTTCGCCGCGACCCTGCTCGGCGAGGAGATCCTCGACTGGATGCAGCGGCTGACCTTCCCGGACGAGCGGGTCCAGACCCTGGTGCGCGGGGTGACCCGTATCCATGTGGTCGAGGAGGCCCGGCACGTCCGGTACGCCCGCGAGGAGCTGCGCCGCCAGATGGTGACCGCCCCGCGCTGGGAGCGTGAACTCACCCGGGTCAGCTGCGGGGAGGCCGCCCGGGTCTTCTCCATCTGCTTCATCAACCCGCAGGTGTACGACAACGTCGGCCTGGACCGCCGCGAGGCCGTCGCCCAGGTGAAGGCGAGCGGCCACCGCACGGAGGTCATGCAGTCGGGCGCGAAGCGGCTGACGGACTTCTTCGACGACATCGGCGTCCTGAACGGGGTCGGCCGCCGGCTGTGGAAGCGCTCCGGCCTGCTGGCTTGAGCCCCCGTCCCGGCCGGGACGGGGCCGTTAGGCTTCGGGCCATGACCTCCACCGCCGCGGCCCCGCCGCCCCGTGCGTACCGCAGGCTCAGCGTCGAGGAGCGCCGCACCCAGCTCCTCGGCGCGGCGCTCAGCCTCTTCGCGCACCGGGCACCCGACGAGGTCTCGCTGGACGAGGTGGCGGCTCTCGCCGGTGTCTCCCGGCCGCTCGTCTACCGCTACTTCCCCGGCGGGCGCCAGCAGTTGTACGAGGCGGCCCTCCGGTCCGCCGCGGACGAGCTGAAGCTCTGCTTCACGGAACCCGCGGTGGGCCCGCCCACCGAGCGGGTGAGCAGGGTCCTGGACCGCTATCTCGGCTTCGTCGACGAGCACGACGCGGGTTTCAGCGCCCTGCTCCAGGGCGGCAGCGTCGCCGAGACCTCCCGTACGACGGCGATCGTCGACGGCGTACGACGGGCGGCGGCCGAGCAGATCCTGCTGCACCTCGGCCGGGGCGAGGGCCCCGGCCTGCGCCCCGCGGGGCCCCGGCTGCGGATGATGGTGCGCACCTGGATCGCCGCCGTCGAGGCCGCCTCCCTGATCTGGCTCGACGAGGAGAAGCAGCCCCCGGCGGCCGAACTGCGCGGCTGGCTGGTCGACCATCTGATCGCGCTGCTCGCGGCGACCGCGGCGACGGACCGGGAGACCGCCTCCGCGATGGCCGAACTCCTGGCCCTGGAGACCGCGGAGGGCCCGGCGGGACGGCTCGCGGGGCTGGTGGTCCCCGCCGTCAGTGGGGCGGCGCACCTGATGCCGGAACCCACTGCGTCAGACTGAGCGGGTGAGAAGCGAGAACACCCCCTTCACCGGCGGCCCCCTGGACGGCAGGGTGCTGCCCGTCCTCCTGGGCCCGACCGGTCATCCCCCCAAGTGGTACGAGGTCCCGGTACCGGACGCCGACGGCGGGGCGCCGACCGTGTACGCGTACCGCCGGGTCCCGGCCGGGTACTCGAAGCGGCTCGGCATCCAGCGCGGCTGGGTGTACGAGTACGCCCCCGGGGGCCGCGAGTCCCGCACGCCCAAGTGGCCCTGGACGAAGCCCCGGAGCGGCGGCTGAGCGGCGTGGGCGGTCCGGCGCGGGGCAGGCCCTAAGATCGACGGTCAGGTGCCGAGGGACGGTCACGAGGGGGGTGCGCCATGGAGGCGCTGCGTCAGGACGATCCACGCCATTTGGGCCGGTACACCGTGCTGGCCCGCTTCCGCGAGGGTGCCGCCGCCGTGCAGTACGTGGCCCGGGAGAGCGCTGACGGCGAGCCGGTCGTGATCACCGCGGCGCGGCCCGCACTCGCCGCCGTCCCGGCCTTCCGGCGCCGCTTCCAGTCGGAGGCGCGCACGGCCGAACGTCTGGCGGGCGGCTGGGTGACGCCGCCGCTGGACACCCGGGTGACCCCGGACGACGACTCCGGCACCACGGCCGAGGCACCCAACGCCCTGTGGACGGCGGCGGGTTACGTCCCCGCGCTGACGCTCGCCGAGGCGATCGGACTCGGCGGACCGCTGCCCGAACGCGCGGTGCGGATACTGGGCGCGGGCATCGCCGAGATCCTCTCCCGGGTGCACGCCACCGGGACCGCGCTCCAGGGGCTCGCGCCCGAAACGGTGCTGCTGGCCGAGGACGGGCCCCGGCTCACCGCGTTCGGCCCGCTGGGGGCTGCGGCGTCCGCCGAGGCGAGGGGCGAGCAGCTCTCGGTCCGGCTGGGGTATCTCACGCCCGAGCAGGTCGAGGGCGTGGAGGCGGGCGCACCCTCCGACCTCTTCGTACTGGGGCTGCTGCTGGCGTACGCGGCCACCGGCACGACCCCCTTCACCGACGGTCCGCCCGAGGAGGCGGCCGGCCGGATCGCGCACGCGGAACCCGAACTGGACTCCGTGCCCGACGCGTTGCGGGAACTGATCGCCGGCTGCCTCGCGAAGGACCCCGCCCTGCGGCCGAGCGCCGGTTCGGTCGCCGCGGAGCTGGCGCTGGAGGGTGCGGCCGGGCTCGCCAGGGGCGGCTGGCTCCCCGAGCGGCTGGTGGCGGCGGTGGCCGGCCAGGAGGCGCGCGTCCGGGCGCTGGATACGCCGCTCGACGCGGAGCCGGCGGGCGCGGAAGGGAACGCGGGCGCGGAGCCGGCGGGCGAGGAAAGGGACGCGGGCGCGGAAACGAACGCGGATGAGCCCCGGGACGCCCCCGTCGACGCGGCGCCGCTCGCGCCCGGCGGCGGGCCGGACGGCACCCCCGAGGACGCGGTCCCGGCCCCCGGTGCGCCGGGCGGCGCCCCCGGAGCCGGGAAGGAGAGCGGGGGAACCACCCGCGACCTCGGTACCGTGCCGGGCGCCGCGCGGACCGACCACCCGACGACCCAGCTCGCCGTCCCCCGCGAGCTGACCGCGTCCTCGGCCGCCGCCCCGGCAACTCCCGCCGACGCGCTTCCGGCCGCCCCCCGGCCGTCCGGCGGCCCGGTGCCGGCCACGGCCCCCTCGGCCCTCTCGCCCGCCGAGGCCCCCGCCCCCGCCCCCGGAACGCCGTACCAGCGCACCCCTGGCGGCCCCGCTCCCTACGCCCCGGCCGCCCTTCCGGGGGTCCCCGCGCCCGCCGCCACACCGATGGTGTCGCTCCCGCTGCCGCCCCCGGCTCCGGCCCCGTCCCCCACCGCGAGCCGCCGGGCCCTGCTCATCACCGCTGCCGCCGCGGCCGGCGGACTGATCGTCGGCGGGGGCGCCGTGGGACTCCTGGGGTCCGACGACAGCGCGGCGGCCGACGACGACAAGCCCGCTCCGGACCGTCGCCGCACCCTCCCGGGGCAGGCCCCGGAACCGCGGTGGACCTACACCCACCCGGCCTCCGAGTCGTCACCGCTCACGACCGCCGTGTGGCGGGACAAGCTGCTGGTGCTGACGAGCGAGAGCCAGGCGAGCGCCATCGACCTGCGCACCGGGAAGCGGGTCTGGCAGCGCGCGGACGCGGCCAAGGGACAGGCCGCCCTGGCGGCGGGTGCGGATCTCTGCTTCGTGGCGAGCCCGACCGAGTTCCTGTGGCTGTCCCCCGAGGACGGTGCGGTCAAGCACCGGCTGCGGTACGCGGACCAGTTCACGGGCCTGCCGAACCTGAGGATGGGCGCGATCACCGGGCAGTCCGGGTCGGTCGTCTGGTTCACCGGCTCCACCACGGTCACCGTGAAGGCCCCCAGGCCGAAGAAGGGCAAGAAGCCGGGCAAGGACAAGCAGGTCGTCCAGGCCTACTTCTTCGCCTACGACATCGTGCGGCGCCAGGAGCTGTGGCGCACCGCCGTCCCGGCCGGCCGGGCCCCGGGCACCCCCGTCTACCGGCTGGTCGCGGAGCGCTCCGCCGACCTCCTCGTACGCCAGGACGCGGTGACGCTCACGCCCGCCGAGGTCGGCGCCGCCAAGGGGAAGGGCTCCATCCGCTCGTTCGACCAGAAGACCGGCAAGCTGCTGTGGGTGAAGCAGTACGGCACCGTCGCCCCGGCGGCGGGCGTCCAGGGCGACGAGGACGGGCGGCTGTACGGCGCGGTCGGCGCGGACCTCCAGGCGTTCGAGTCGGACACCGCCAAGCCGCTGTGGCGGCTGAGCGGCGGTACGGGTTCGGTCTACGGCACGCCCGTGGTGGCCGGGCCGCTGCTCCACACCACCAACCGCACCCAGGAGGTCGGCGCGGTGCAGCGCGGGACCGGCCGGCTCGTGTGGCGGCGTTCGACGGAGGTGCCGCTGGGTGGCAGTGCCCCCGCGATCACCCTCAGCTCCAGCGAGAAGACCCTGATCGCCGCCGACGCCTCCCAGGTCACCGCGTTCTCCGCGGCCGACGGGCGACGGCTGTGGAAGTTCCAGGACATTGGTGTGCAGGACCCGAAGGGGGCCGCGGTGACCGCCCCGTACCGGACCCTGGCCACCGGACGGACCGTCGTCGTCCAGCGGGACCGGGCCTTCTACGCCTTCACGGTGGCCTGACGCGCCGTCGGCGGATTCCCCCGCACCGCCTTCCGGGGGATCCGCCGGCCGCCACACCGCACGGTGCTTGCATCGGCCGACACCGAGTGACCGGATGAACCAGATTCGCTCACTCGTCCGGAGCCCGTTCAGGGCTCCGAATCCGTCACCGGAGGTGGTGTCGTGTCAGGCAGGATCCCGCGCGCGCTCTGCACGGCGGCGGCGCTGGCCGCGGTCGTGCTGGCGTCCCCCGCCGTCGCCTCGCCCTCCTCACCCGTCCCGCCCGTCTCTCCCGACGGTCCGGGTACGGAGACCGGCGCGGAAGTGGACGCCGGGGCCGACGCCGACGTGGAGACCGACACGGAGACCGACACGGACGCCGGCCTCGGCCCCGCCCCGGGCGCCGGGGAGCCCAGAAGCATCGCCGAGCTGCTGACGGAGCTGCGGAGGCTCTACCAGCAGGCCGAGGAGGCCACCGAGACCTACAACGGCACCGAGGAACAGCTGAGGAAGCGCACAGCGGAGACCAGGAAGCTGAACTCCGACCTGAGCAAGGCCCGCCTCGCCCTCGACCGCGGTCGCGGGGACGCGGGCAGGCTGGCCCGTGAGCAGTACCAGGGGCGGTCCGAATTCTCCGCCTATCTGCATCTCCTGCTGGCCCGAGACCCCGTGCGCGCCCTGGACCAGAGCCATGTCATCGAGCGGGCCGCCGCCGGGCGGGCCGCGACCGTGAACCGGCTGACCGTCGCCGCGGAACGCGCCGACGCGCTGGCCGCCAAGTCCCGCGCGGCGCTCGACAGGCAACGGACGCTGGCCGCACGCGAGAAGCGGCAGCGCGACGCCGTACGGACGAAGCTGAACGAGGTCGAGGGGCTGCTGGCCACGCTCTCCGCCGAGCAGATCGCCGGACTGGCCGCGCTGGAGCAGCGGGACACGGACAAGGCCCAGGGTGAACTGGTCGCCTCGGGAGCGCTCAGCTCGACCCGTCCGCCGACCGAACAGGGCCGTGAGGCCGTCGCGTTCGCGGTCGGCCAGATCGGCAAACCGTATCTCTGGGGCGCCGAGGGCCCCGACTCCTTCGACTGCTCCGGGCTCACCTCGCAGGCCTGGGCGAGCGCGGGCCGGGCCATCCCGCGGACCTCGCAGGAGCAGTGGCGGCAGCTGCCGAAGGTGCCCGTCGCCTCGCTGCGCCCGGGGGACCTGGTGGTCTACTTCCCCAAGGCGACCCATGTGGCGCTGTACATCGGCGACGGCATGGTGGCGCAGGCACCGCGGCCCGGATCCTCGGTGAAGGTGTCGCCGGTCGCGTCGAATCCGCTGCTGGGCGCGGTGCGCCCCGATCCGCGGGGCACGCCGCTGACCACGTACACCCCGCCGGAACTGCCCGAGGGCGCCTCACAGGGCGCGGACACCGGCTACAGCGCGGACACGGCGCCGGACGCCTAGTCCCGTACCGCTCGCGCGGAGGCCGGGCCGTCGCGCCGACCGACGCGCCGGCCTGCGGCCCGGCCTCCGGGTGTACGGGGTCAGGCCCCGGCGACCGAGGCCAGGTACGCGTTCGTCTTCTCCGGATCGAAGAAGAAGTTGTCGAAGTCCGCCGGGTTGTTGAACCCGTTGGCGAAGCGGTCGGCGACCGGCTGGAACTGACCGGCGGCGCCGATCAGGTTCAGCACGTGCTCCGGCGGGACGCCGAGCATGGCGTTGGTCCACTTCGTGACGTGCTGCGCGGTGTCCCAGTAGCGGTCGAACGTGGACTGCATCCACTGCGCGTCGAACTCGCGGTCACCGTGCTCGATGATCGAGTCCAGATAGGCGTTCGCGCACTTGGAGGCGGAGTTCGAACCCTGCCCGGTGATCGGGTCGTTGGCGACGACCACGTCGGCCACACCGAGGACCAGACCGCCGCCGGGCAGCCGGCCGATCGGCTTGCGGACGGTCGGGGCGTAACGGCCCGCCAGCGTGCCGTTGGCGTCGGTCAGTTCGACCTTGGTGGCGCGCGCGTACTCCCACGGGGTGAACTTCTCCATGAGCTCCAGCGTCTTGGCGAGGTGCTCGGAGGGGTCCTTGATGCCCTGGAAGACGTCCAGCGGGCCGCCCGGGACGCCCTCCCAGAACAGGATGTCCGCACGGCCGGAGATGGTCAGGGTCGGCATCACGAACAGCTCGCCGACACCCGGGACCAGGTTGCAGCGGACGGCGTCGTAGTCCGGGTGCTCCGGGCGCACGCCCATGCCGTGCACATACGCGACGGCCAGCGCGCGCTGCGGGGCGTCGAACGGCGAACGGGACGCGTCCCGGCCGAACATGGAGACCAGTTCGCCCTTGCCCGCGGAGACCATCACCAGGTCGTAGGTGCGGGAGAAGTAGTCCAGATCGGAGACGGCCGCACCGTGGATGACGAGCTGACCGCCGCGCTGGGCGAAGGTCTCCATCCAGCCGGCCATCTTCACGCGCTGGTCGACGGACTGGGCGAAGCCGTCCAGCTTCCCGACCCAGTCGACGGCCCGCGAGGAGTCGGGGGCTGCGACCGAGACGCCGAGGCCCTGGATCTTCGGGGCCTGCGACTCCCAGAAGTTGAGCTGGTAGTCGCGCTCGTGCTGGAGCGCGGTGTGGAACATGCACTGCGTCGACATGACCCGGCCGGACCGGATCTCGTCGGCCGTGCGGTTGGACATCAGGGTGACTTCGTACCCTTTGGACTGGAGGCCGAGGGCCAGCTGGAGTCCGGACTGACCGGCTCCGACTATGAGTATCTTCCGCATCGCGGTTTCTCCGTTAGGTGTTTCCGGCTTGCGCCGGGGGCTCTACGCCGGGGTGGCGTCGAGCGCGTGGCCCACCAGGGCCAGCAGCGACTCGACGACCGTGATCCTGTTGCGCGCGTCCATGATCACAACAGGTACGTGCGGGGGTACGGTCAGGGCCTCCCTGACGTCCTCCGCCTCGTAACCGGGCGTGCCCTCGAAGTGGTTGACCGCCACGATGTACGGCAGCCCACAGCTCTCGAAGTAGTCGAGCGCGGGGAAGCAGTCGGCCAGCCGCCGGGTGTCCGCGAGCACGACCGCGCCGATCGCCCCGCGCACCAGGTCGTCCCACATGAACCAGAAGCGCTGCTGGCCGGGTGTGCCGAAGACGTACAGGACGAGGTCGTCGTCGAGCGTGAGCCGGCCGAAGTCCATCGCGACGGTCGTGGTGACCTTGTCGGGCGTCGCGGAGAGGTCGTCGGTCTCCTCGCTGGCCTGGGTCATCAGCGCTTCGGTCTTCAGCGGGGTGATCTCGGAGACCGAGCCGACGAACGTCGTCTTGCCCACCCCGAAACCGCCAGCGACCACGATCTTGGTGGCGATGGGCGCCCTGGTGTGGTCGAGCTGCCAGGCCTGGATCGATTCGTCGGCCTGGTCCCCGGGCCCCGGCTGTCGCGGGGCGAAGAGCGGCGACTCAGAGACGGCGGAGTCCATTGAGCACCCTTTCGAGCAGTGCGCGGTCGGGCTGACCGGTGCCGTGACCGGTTCCGTACACGCGGATCTTTCCCTGGTCGGCCAGGTCGCTGAGCAGCACCCGGACCACACCGAGCGGCATCTTCAGGAGGGCCGAGATCTCCGCGACCGTACGCATCCGGCGGCAGAGTTCGACGATCGCCTGGAGTTCGGGCATGACGCGCGAGGCGAGATTGCCGTTGGTGAGCTCGCGGCGCTCCTCGGGGGCCTCCAGCGCGGCGACGAACGTCTCGACGAGCAGGACGTGGCCGAAGCGGGTGCGGCCCCCGGTGAGGGAGTACGGACGGACCCGTGCGGGCCTCTTGTCGGACCCGCGGACGGGGAGCCTGCGGGCGGGTTCAGCAGCGGGCGTCACTGGGTGCTCTCCATCGATTTGCGCAGTTCACTGCGGAGTTCGGGGGTGAGGACGTGTCCGGCACGGCCGACGAAGAGCGCCATGTGGTACGCGATGACGCTCATGTCGCAGTCGGGGGTGGCGTGCACGCCGAGCAGGGAGCCGTCGCTGATCGACATGACGAAGACGCTGCCCTCGTCCATGGCGACCATCGTCTGCTTGACGCCGCCGCCGTCCATCAGCTTCGCGGCTCCCACGGTGAGGGAGCCGATGCCGGAGACGATGGTGGCGAGGTCGGCGCTGGAGCCCTTGGGGCCGTCCTGCCGGCCGGTGACCGGGGTGGTGGTGAGATGGCCGGGGTCGGAGGAGAGCAGCATGAGCCCGTCGGACGAGACGACGGTGACCGAGTGGACCCCTGGCACCTCCTCCACCAGATTGCTCAGCAACCAGTGAAGGTTCCGGGCTTCGGTACTCAGCCCGAATGTGCTGGGCGCAGTCAACTGCGTGCCTCCTCGACTGTGTCCCCCGTCTCATCGGTCCGGCCGCCCGTGCGGCCGGCCGGCTCAGGTTGCTCGGTCTGTACGGTGCGTTCGCCGTGGTGGTCGGCCACGGTGTGCTTGCCGGTGCTCTCGGCGATCTCCGCCTCGACATCGCGCCGGCCGTCCTTGGCCCCCTGGTGGAAGCCGCCGAGTCTGCGGCGCAGGGCCTCCTTGTCGATGCTGCCCTTGCGCTCGGTGGTGGGGGCCGCGGCGGGCTGGACGATCCTGGGGGTGCGCTTGGGCAGCCCCTTGTCGGTGATCCGTTCGGCCAGTGGCTGCCGGGGGCCGGGGAAGGCGTCCACCGCCGGGGCGGGGGCCGGGTCCTGGGCGGGGAGCGGCTCCGCGGGGGCCGGGGTCTCGTGCGGCTTCGGCGCGGCGTCCGGCTCCTGGGGGGCCGGGGCGGCCGTCCGGGCGGGGCCGGGGTCGGCGGGGCGCTCGTGCCGGTCGGGGCCGATCGCGTACGGATCGGCGGTCTCCGGCACCACCGGCGCCACCGGCATCCGGACCTGCATGGTGATCTCGGACTCGGACTCCGGCGCGGATTCCGGCTCCGGAGGCGTCTGCGCGGACACGGGCCCGGGTGCCGGAGCGGGGGTCCCGGCGGGCGCGGGGTCCTCGGCGGAGGACGGGGGTTCGGCGGGGGCCGGGGACTCGGCAGCGGCCGGGGACTCGGCGGGCACCGGGGCCGGCACGGCCTCGTACGGCTGGACACCGGCGTCCCGGATCGTCTGCTCGGCGGCGGCGATCAGCGGGTCGGCGGGGGCCGCGGCCGAGCGGGCGGGCAGCGCGTTGGAGTTGGCCTCGGCGACCGATCCCGGCAGGTTCAGCGCGGGCGCGTCCCCGGACACCTTCACCGGCGGCGGCGAGGCCGCCGGAGGGGTCTTCGGCAGCAGGGTCTGCGGCAGGACGACTACGGCCGTCACTCCACTCCCCTTCTGCTCGCGCAGCTGCACCCGCACGCCGTGGCGCGCGGCCAGCAGTGATGTCACCTGGAGGCCGAGCCCGGCGCCGTCGGCGTTCTGCTCCCCCGCCTCGAAGGAGGCCGGGTCGGCCAGCCTGGCATTGAGTTCGCCCATCCGTACGGATGACATGCCGATGCCCTCGTCCTGCACGGAGAGCATCACCTCACCGGTCTCCAGCAGCCAGCCGGACAGCTCCACCTGGGAGTCGGGGGGTGAGAAGGAGGTCGCGTTCTCCAGGAGTTCGGCGACGAGGTGGCTGAGGTCGTCGGCGGCGAAACCGGCGATCTGGGCATGCGGCGGCAGGGACTGGATGGTGACCCGCTCGTACCGCTCGATCTCGCTGACGGCGGCGCGCAGGACATCGACCAGCGGGATCGGGTTCGGGTGGCCGTGGCCGTGCTCGGCGCCCGCGAGGACCAGCATGTTCTCGCTGTGCCGGCGCATGACGGTGGCCATGTGGTCCAGCTTGAAGAGCGTGCCCAGGCGCTCCGGGTCCTGCTCGCGCTCCTCCAGGCTCTCGATGACACCGAGCTGGCGCTCGACCAGCCCGAGGGTGCGCAGGGAGAGGTTGACGAAGGTGTGGTGGACCGTGTTCCTCAGCCGCTCCAGCTGGCCGGCGAGATCGGCCGCGTGGACCTGGAGTTCGGCCCGCTGGAGGGTGAGTGCCTCGCGGCCCGCGATCAGTTCGGCCCGCTCGCCCTGGAGGCTCTCGAAGCGGCCGGTGAACTCCTGGTGCAGCCCGTGGACCTTGCCGTGCAGGGTGTTCATCGACCGGACGACCTGGGCGAACTCGTCGTTGCGGCCGGTGTAGCGGACCGGTTCGGCGCTCTCCGGTTCACTCGCGAGGCGCGCGGCGCCGAGACGGAGGACGGCGAGCGGCTGGGTGAGCGTGCGGGCGACGGCGGTGGAGACCCCGACGGCGAGCAGGAAACAGCCGCCGAGCAGGGCGATGCTCAGTTCGAGCGCGGTGACGTCGTCGTCGCGCAGCCGCTCCAGGCGCTGGACCCGCTCCGTGCCGAGGGCGGACTCCACGCCGCGCATGCGCTCGATCCGGGCGGAGAGCGCCTCCCCGGTCTTCCCGGGGTCGGTCTTGCGCTCGGAGGCGGAGAGCTCGGGCCGGTCGGTGAGCCTGGAGAGGTACTTCTCCGCGCTGTTGACCTCGGAGCCGGTGACGGTGGCGGCGAGCTTGTCGCGGGCGGCGGGGCTCGCGGCCTGGTCGAAGTCGGCGAGCGAGGCCAGTTCCCGTACGCGGGCCTGCTGGGCGGCGGCGCTCAGCTCGTCCCGGTCGCGGGAGTCCTCGGAGTCGCCCTCGTCCTGGAGCGGCAGCCCGGTGAGCGGGTCGTTCTGCGGGGCCGTGTCCTTCTTGCCCGGGACGGCGAGGGCGGCCAGGAGGAGTCCGCGGGTGGCGGAGGCCTGCTCGACGGCACCGGCCAGCGCGAGCGGGGCCCGGGTGGCGTCGGCGGCGCGCGGCGGGGTCTTCTCCGCGAGCTCCTCGGCGAGGTCGTGGAGCTTGGAGATGACCTCGGAGTACGCCTGGTGGGCCTCCAGCGCCGATCCCTTGCCGGTGAGGGCCGCGCGGCGGAGGGAGGGAACCGTGGAGAGGTCACGGCGCAGCGTGTCCGGGGCCTCGGCGCGGATCTCGTCGATCTGCTGGTCGACGCGGGCGCTGCGGCTCTCGGCCTCGCTGTTCCCGCCGTCCTTCTTGCCGCCCGCGCCCTCGTCACGGCCGGCGGCGATGTACGCGGTGACCGCGTCGCGCTCGTCGGCGAGGGAGTGCGCCAGGGTGATGGCCTGCTGGTTCAGCTCCGCGAGGGTGACCAGGCCCTGGGACTCGTTGAGTTCGGAGGAGGCGTCGAGAGCCGCGGGCGCGCCCGCCGCGATGACGGTGATCCCGACGACGGCGACGCCCGCGACGAGCCGGCTGCGTACCCGCACGGTGCGCTTGCCCGCCCCCGCTGCCGCCGGGGGCATCGCCCCGGAACCGTCGCGCGTGCTGCCCTTGCTCCGCGGCCGCTTCTTCTGCACCGGTGCTCGCAATCTCGACTCGTCCACCCTTGAAGCGGAGGTGACGCTCGGTCACGTATGGAGGCACCCCGCTCCTGGTACGGCTTCCGACCATTCCAGCGCTTTTGAGAGGGGGGCGCGCATCAACCGCTCCGCCACTCGAACGAGTGAACATCACTCCCGAGTTGACGAACAAGTCTCCCCGCGCGCGTCGTCGGCCATGCATGGACACCGGGTGGAACTTCGGCCCCGGCTTTGGCAGGATGCCCGCCCGCACACGCTCCGGAGCCCTTCCTTCCGCCCTGTCGGGCCGCGCTGACCTGCTGGTACAAGCCAATGCCCGCCCCGTGCAGGCCCCGTGAAGAGTTCGTGCAGACTGGCAGTATGCGCATCGAACTCGCCTCTGTTCCCGGCAGTCCCGAACGCCCCAACGAGGACTGGGTCTCCACGGCTCTGCCCGCGTCCGGCCAGGGTGGATCGCTGGTCCTGCTGGACGGCGTCACCCCGCCCCGGGGCGACGACGGATGTGTGCACTCGGTGCCCTGGTTCACCGCGCGACTGGGCGGCTCGCTGGCCGAACTGTCCGGTTCACGACGAGATCTGACGCTCACCGGGATTCTCTCGGAGTCCATTCGGCGCACCGCCGACGCCCATCGGGCCACGTGTGACCTTTCTCACGTGCGTACACCTCAGGCAACAGTGGTCCTCGCACGCTGGGACGAACACCGGGTCGAATACCTGGTGCTGTCCGACTCCGCCCTTCTCCTGGAGGCACCGGACGGGACGGTCCGGCCGGTGCTCGACGACCGTCTCGACCGGCTGCCGCCCGGCGCGCTGGCCTCCGAGACGGTCGCCGACACGCAGTTCCGCAACCAGGAGGGCGGGTTCTTCACCGCCGCCGCCGACCCCCGGGTGGCATCACGCGCGGTGACCGGTGAGACCCCGCGGGCGCGGGTGCGCGCGCTGGCCGCGCTCACGGACGGGGCCGGCCGCTGGACGGAGACGTTCCACGAGGGCGACTGGACGGCCGCCCTGGGGCTGTTGCGCAAGGTGGGGCCCCAGAGGCTCATCGACCGGGTCCGGGAGCTGGAGAACGCGGACACGGACCGCGTGTATCTGCGGCGGAGCAAGACGCACGACGACGCCACGGCGGTGTACGCGGAGTTCTGAGCCGTATCCCGGAGGCCCGTCGCGCGCCCCTGGGCGGCGTACGCCGGAGGATCCCGCTCAGTCCTCGGCCCGGGCGTTCAAGTGGTGCAGCAGCCGGGCCAGTTCCGCGACCTCCGCCCGGTCCCAGTCGGCGAGCTTGCGCACGTACCGGCCGCGACGGGCGTCCCGTACGCGGCGGAACCGGGCCAGCCCCTCATCGGTGAGGTGGACCAGCCAGGCCCGGCCGTCCGCCGGGTCGGGTTCGCGGGCCACCAGTCCGAGGCCCTCCAGGGCGCGCAGCTGACGGCTCATCGTCGCCTTGCCGACGCCGAAGTAGGCCGCGAGATCGGTGGCCCGCTGCCGCCCCGCCGACTCCAGGCGCACGAGCAGGCCGTAGGCGGCCGACTCCAGGTCGGGGTGCACCTCACGGGCCATTTCCCCCGAATTGGCGCGTGCCCGGCGCAAGAAGACGGCCAACTCACGCTCCAGCGCGAGGAATTCGTGGTCCACACCACTTCCGGCGGTTGCGCCGGGTTCACGCCCTCGTTCACTCCCGTGCACGTCAGCACCCCTCATACGCTTTTCCGCCGCTGAAAGTTTCTTTCGCCGTCGGCCATCGCCGCAGCTCGGTCAGTATTTCGCAGGCGTAGACCAACGGCGGCGCGCAGGCCCCCTTCCGCCACGCCGGTCTACGTGCGTAGCGTCAGCACTGTCATGGGTGGCATGAACACACCATGACAGCCCGACAGGGGCGCTCCCCCAACCGCCCCTGGCAGCAACTCCCCTTGCTCCCCCCACTCAGGCCTCGGAGGAAACCCAGAATGCCCGTCCTCAGATTCGGACCGTCCCGCCGCTCGCGCCTCGCCGCCGCGGGAACCCTTCTCGCGGCTCTCTCCCTCCTCATCACCCTGCCCGGTACGGCGACCGCGGGCGACACCCCCGCCCGGGGTACGGCCCGGATGGGCCAGGGCGTCATCGAGCACGACGGTCAGGGCGGACTGCCGCGGGACCCGCGCGCCGTGCAGACCGAGGGCGTGGACGTCAGCGGCCATCAGAACGCCGTCGACTGGGCGACGCTGTGGAACAGCGGCGTGCGGTGGGCCTACGTCAAGGCCACCGAGGGCACGTACTACAAGAACGAGGACTTCGCCCAGCAGTACAACGGCTCGTACAACGTCGGCATGATCCGGGGTTCGTACCACTTCGCCACCCCGAACACGACCAGCGGCGCCGCCCAGGCGAACTACTTCGTGGACAACGGGGGCGGCTGGTCCCGGGACGGCAAGACCCTGCCCGGGGCGCTGGACATCGAGTGGAACCCGTACGGAGCCCAGTGCTACGGCCTGTCCCAGGCGGGCATGGTCGCCTGGATACGTGACTTCGTGAACACCTACCGGGCACGCACCGGACGGGACCCGGTGATCTACACCGCGACCAGCTGGTGGAAGGACTGCACGGGCAACAACGCGAGCTTCGGCGCCACCAACCCGCTCTGGGTGGCCCGCTACAACTCGACCGTCGGTGAACTCCCGGCCGGCTGGGGCTTCTACACGATGTGGCAGTACACCTCGTCCGGCCCGACGGTCGGCGACCACAACCGCTTCAACGGCGCCCTGGACCGCGTGCAGGCGCTGGCCAACGGCTGACCCCCGGTCGCGCACGCGGCGACTCCGCACGACCGCGCCCCGGTGACGAGCAGGCGTCGCCGGGGCGTCGCGCCGCGCCCGGACCCCCACTATGAACCACGCGTATACGCGCTATGTATAGTCCTCGCCGTGCCGCACGGATGTGCGGAACCAACCACGGAGGAGTGACCTGCCTTGCCCAGGAAGACGAAGTCGTTCGGTATGGGGTTGGCCGCCACCCTTGTGACCGCGCTCACGCTCACCTTGAGCGGCTGCTCCATGGAGACGACGGCCCCGGGCTCGGCACGTCAGGACGCCGCCTCCGACGCCAAGGGCTCGTTCGGCCCGGTGGACTGCCGCAAGGCCAAGTGCATAGCGCTCACCTTCGACGCGGGCCCGGCGAAGGACACCCCACGTCTCCTGGACATCCTCAAGGAGAAGAAGGTCCACGCCACCTTCTTCCTGCTGGGCAAGAACCACGTGCTCAAGCACCCCGACACCGTGCGGCGCATCCAGGACGAGGGCCACGAGGTGGCCAATCACACCTGGTCGCACGAGATCCTCACGGACAAGAAGCCCGACGAGATACGGGCCGAGCTGAAGAAGACCCAGGACGCCATCGCGAAGATCACCGGGAAGAAGCCCCGGCTGATGCGTCCGCCGCAGGGCCGCACCGACGACACCGTCTCCGACATCAGCAGGGACCTCGGGCTCTCGCAGATCCTGTGGAGCGCCACGGCCAAGGACTACTCGACGAACGACTCCGCGCTGATCAAGAAGCGGATACTCGACCAGGCGGGCAAGGACGGCATCATCCTGCTCCATGACATCTACAAGGGCACGGTGCCCGCGGTGCCGGGGATCATCGACGCGCTCCAGAAGAAGGGCTACACCTTCGTGACGGTCCCCGAGCTGATGGCACCCGCCACGCCGGTACCGGGCACCATCTACCGCCCCTGACCGGTCCGGTCGCCGCCCGAGCGGGCCCGTGCCCCGGATCCGGAGGGCCTTTGCCCCGGATCCGGTCGGCCTCGGCCCCTCCCGTACGCGGAACGGCCCGCCCCCCGTCGACTCGGGTGGGCGGGCCGTCCGTACCGGCCGCGCACCTGGTGCCACGCCCGTCACGCCGTGACAGTCAGGCCGCGGCCGGGATCCTCTCCCGCACCCCGGCCGAGGCCGGGGCGAGGGCGATCTCCAGCACCTGGCGGACATCGGTGACCGGGTGCACGTCCAGCGTGTCGAGGACCTCGGCCGGGACGTCGTCCAGGTCGGCCTCGTTCCGCTTGGGGATCACCACGGTGGTGATGCCCGCGCGATGGGCCGCCAGCAGCTTCTGCTTCAGTCCGCCGATCGGCAGCACCCGCCCGGTCAGCGACACCTCGCCGGTCATCGCCACGTCTGTACGGACCAGGCGTCCCGAGAGCAGGGAGGCCAGCGCCGTCGTCATGGTGATACCGGCGCTGGGCCCGTCCTTGGGGACGGCGCCCGCCGGGAAGTGGATGTGCGCGCCGCGGTCCTTGAGGTCCGCGACCGGCAGTTCCAGCTCCGCGCCGTGCGACCGCAGGAAGCTCAGCGCGATCTGCGCCGACTCCTTCATCACGTCGCCGAGCTGGCCGGTGAGGGTCAGTCCGGACGCCCCGGTCTCCGGGTCGGCCAGCGACGCCTCCACGAACAGCACGTCCCCGCCGGCCCCGGTGACCGCGAGACCGGTGGCCACGCCCGGCACCGCCGTACGGCGCTCGGCCGGGTCCTGGGCGGACTCGGGAACGTGGTGCGGCCGTCCGATCAGGCCTCGCAGATCCTCCTCGGACACCGTGAACGGCAGCTCCCGGTCGCCCAGTTCGTGCTGGGCCGCCACCTTGCGGAGCAGCCTGGCGACGGCCCTCTCCAGGTTCCGTACGCCCGCCTCGCGGGTGTACTCCCCCGCCAGCTTGCGCAGCGCGGACTCGTCGAGGCCGACCTCGTCCTTCTCCAGACCGGCCCGCTCCAGCTGGCGCGGGAGCAGGTGGTCGCGGGCGATGACGACCTTCTCGTCCTCGGTGTAGCCGTCGAGCCGGACCAGCTCCATACGGTCCAGCAGTGCCTCCGGGATGGCCTCCAGCACATTGGCCGTCGCCAGGAACACCACGTCGCTGAGGTCGAGCTCGACCTCCAGGTAGTGGTCGCGGAAGGTGTGGTTCTGGGCCGGGTCCAGGACTTCGAGCAGGGCGGCGGCCGGGTCGCCCCGGAAGTCCGAGCCGACCTTGTCGATCTCGTCGAGCAGGACGACCGGGTTCATCGAACCGGCCTCCTTGATGGCCCGCACGATACGTCCGGGGAGCGCGCCCACGTACGTACGCCGGTGGCCCCTGATCTCCGCCTCGTCCCGGACACCGCCGAGCGCGACACGGACGAACTTGCGGCCCATGGCGTGCGCGACGGACTCGCCGAGCGAGGTCTTGCCCACTCCGGGCGGGCCGACGAGTGCCAGCACCGCGCCGCCGCGCCGCCCGCCGACGACCCCGAGGCCGCGGTCGGCACGCCGCTTGCGCACCGCGAGGTACTCGGTGATCCGTTCCTTCACGTCGGCCAGACCGGCGTGCTCGGCGTCCAGGATCTCCCGCGCGCCGCGGATGTCGTAGGCGTCCTCGGTCCGCTCGGTCCAGGGCAGTTCGAGAACGGTGTCCAGCCACGTCCTGATCCAGGAACCCTCCGGGCTCTGGTCGGAGGAGCGCTCCAGCTTCTCGACCTCCTTGAGCGCGGCCTCCCGGACGTGCCCGGGAAGATCGGCGGCCTCGACCCGGGCCCGGTAGTCGTCGGACTCGTCCTCCGGGTCGCCGTTGAGCTCGGAGAGCTCCTTGCGCACGGCGTCGAGCTGGCGCCGCAGCAGGAATTCGCGCTGCTGCTTGTCGACGCCCTCCTGGACGTCCTTGGCGATCGACTCGGCGACGTCCTGCTCGGCGAGGTGTTCGCCGAGCCACTGGATGGCGAGCTTCAGCCGGGCGACCGCGTCCACGGTCTCCAGCAGCCGCACCTTCTGCGCGGTGGTCAGGAAGGGCGAGTATCCGGAGTTGTCGGCCAGCGCGGAGATGTCCTCGATCTGCTGGACCCGGTCCACGACCTGCCAGGCGCCGCGCTTCTTCAGCCAGCTGGTGGCGAGCGCCTTGTACTCCTTGACCAGCTCCGCGGCGGCACCGGGCAGCGGATCGGGAACGACCACGTCGATCCGGGTCCCCTCCACCCACAGCGCCCCGCCGGGCCCACTGGTCCCGGCGCCGATCCGCACCCGGTCACGGGCCCGGATGAGCGCGCCCGGGTCGCCGTCCGAGAGGCGTCCGACCTGCTCGACGGTGCCGAGGACACCGGTCCCCGTGTACGTCCCGTCGATCCGTGGCACCAGCAGCACCTCGGGCTTGCCGTCACCGGCACGCGCGGCGGCCTGCGCGGCCTCGACGGCGGCCCGTACCTCCGTGTCCGAAAGATCCAGCGGCACCACCATTCCGGGCAGTACGACTTCGTCGTCGAGCGGCAGCACGGGCAGGTCGATCGTTGTGAACGCCTTGGACTCCGTAGTCATGATCTCCCCTTCGGCAGGCAAGTTGAGCTATGTCGACTCAATGCTCCTGAGCGGCTGATTGTTCCCCACCCCGTGTTCGCTCTGAGCGATCACCCACCGCCCGGCCCCCGCGCCCACCGCTCCGCGCCTCCGCACCGGGTGCAACACCGGCAGCCGCTCCCGCCTTCCGTGAACCGCCCCCCACCGGGCCGGATGTGCCAAAGCGTTGGCCCCGGCCGGGTCCGGCGGGCCAGGATGGCGGGACATCGTCCACCGCCACCGGAGACCGGAGAGCCACGTCATGTCCGCCAGCACCAGCCCCGTCACGCTCGACCGACGCGAAGGACCTTTCGGCGAGGTCGTCCTGCGTGAGCGCGGGGAGGACTTCGAGATCATCGCCAACGGCTGTTTCCTGATGGACACCTCGGACGGGCGGTCCGAGCGGCTCCTGATCGACGCGGCGCTCGCCGCGCTCCCGGCCGGCCGGCCCGGTCCCGCCGTCCTCATCGGCGGACTCGGGGTCGGGTTCTCCCTGGCGCGGGCCGCCGCCGAGGAGCGCTGGGGGCGGATCGTCGTCGTCGAGCGGGAACAGGCGATCGTCGACTGGCACCGGGAGGGGCCGCTGGACCGGATCTCCGGCGAGGCGCTGGCCGACGCGCGGACCGAGATCCTGCACACGGACCTGGTCGCACACCTGCGGACGACCACGGAGCGTTACGACGCTCTGTGCCTGGACATCGACAACGGGCCCGACTGGACCGTCACGGACGACAACGGGAACCTCTACTCCCCCGCCGGTCTCGCGGACTGCCGCGCGCGTCTGACCACGGGCGGTGTGCTCGCCGTGTGGTCCGCGCAGCCGTCGCACGCCTTCGAACAGGCTTTGCGGAATGCCGGGTTCAGTGCGGTAAGGACGGAAGAGGTAGCCGTTGCCCGAGGTGTACCGGACGTGGTCCATCTCGCACTCCGGACGGACTGATCCCCCCGTCCGGCACCCGGGGCCACGCCGCGCCCCCGGGCATCCGGTACAAGGCCGACGATCCGCCTCCCCGCGGGCCCCAACTCGTCGATGCGTGACAACACCCTGCGTAGCCGGGAGCCGTCCGCTGCCTTTACGCTGCTGAGCGGTACAAGGGATCACCCACGAAATCCACGAGCGAAGACCGTGCCTTGCGGGGGTATGACCCCCGTGAGAAACGGGCAGGGGCGGGGCGATGGAACAGACACACACCACCCACAACGGCGTCGCGGCCACCCCAGGGGCTCAGCGCCGGGTGCTGGTGGTCGAGGACGACCCCACGATCGTCGACGCCATTTCCGCCCGGCTGCGGGCCGAGGGCTTCCTGGTGCAGACCGCACTGGACGGGCCCGCGGCCGTGGACGCGGCCGAGGCCTGGCAGCCCGATCTGATGGTGCTCGACATCATGCTTCCCGGCTTCGACGGGCTGGAGGTCTGCCGTCGGGTGCAGGCCCAGCGCCCGGTGCCGGTGCTGATGCTGACGGCACGCGACGACGAGACCGACATGCTGGTCGGGCTCGGCGTCGGCGCCGACGACTACATGACCAAACCGTTCTCCATGCGCGAGCTGGCGGCCCGGGTGCACGTCCTGCTGCGCCGGGTGGAGCGTGCGGCGCTGGCCGCGGTCACCCCGCGCAGCGGCATCCTGCGCCTGGGCGAGCTGGAGATCGACCACGCGCAGCGCCGGGTCCGGGTGCGCACCGAGGACGTGCACCTGACGCCGACGGAGTTCGATCTGCTGGTCTGCCTGGCCAACACCCCGCGTGCGGTGCTCTCCCGTGAGCAGCTGCTGGCGGAGGTGTGGGACTGGGCGGACGCCTCGGGCACCCGTACGGTCGACAGCCACATCAAGGCACTGCGCCGGAAGATCGGCGCCGAGCGGATCCGTACCGTGCACGGCGTCGGCTACGCCCTGGAGACCCCCGCGCCATGACCCGGCCAGGGGCGGGACTACGGCCCTTCTCGATCAAGGCCAAGCTCGGCACCCTCGTCGTGGTGTCGGTGTTCATCACGACGGGGCTCCTCATCGTCGCCCTGCGCACCCGGACCGAATTCCGGTTCATCACGGTGTTCTCGGTGATCGCCACACTGCTGATCACCCAGTTCGTGGCGCACGGTCTGACCGCGCCGCTGGACGAGATGAGAGCGGTGGCCCGGTCGATCTCGCACGGCGACTACACCGGCCGGGTCAGCGGCGCCGGGCGGCGGGACGAGCTGGGCGACCTGGCCCAGACGATCAACCGGATGGCGGACGATCTGGAGGCGGAGGACCGGCATCGCAAGGAGCTGGTCGCCAATGTCTCCCATGAGCTGCGCACTCCCATCGCGGCGCTGAGAGCCGTGCTGGAGAACGTCGTGGACGGGGTGTCACCGGCCGACCCCGAGACGATGCGCACGGCCCTGAAGCAGACCGAACGGCTCGGCAGGCTGGTGGAGACCCTGCTCGACCTCTCCCGCCTGGACAACGGGGTGGTGGCGCTCAAGGCCCGCCGCTTCGAGGTGTGGCCGTATCTGTCGGGAGTGCTGAAGGAGGCCAATCTGGCCGCCTCGCAGCGCCGGCTCTCCTCCGGCTCCGGCAATCACTCCCGTACGGACGTCCATCTGCATCTGGATGTGTCACCGCCCGAGCTGACGGCGCACGCGGACGCGGAGCGGCTGCACCAGGTGGTCGCCAACCTCATCGACAACGCGGTCAAGCACAGCCCGCCGCACGGCCGGGTCACGGTGCTGGCGCGCCGCGGGGCGCATCCCGAGTCGCTGGAGCTGGAGGTCATGGACGAGGGTCCGGGCATCCCGGAGGCCGAGCGCCACCGGGTCTTCGAGCGGTTCAACCGGGGGCAGGCGCCGTCCCCGCACGGACCGGGCAGCGACGGCGGTACGGGTCTGGGGCTGGCCATCGCCCGCTGGGCGGTGGATCTGCACGGGGGCCGGATCGGGGTGGCCGAATCATCACGCGGCTGCCGTATCCAGGTCACCCTTCCGGGAATGTCCCAGCCGCGCGGTTGACATAGGGTTCGAACCGGAAGGGCACGTTCTCCGTGTCCTCCATAAAGGGGATACGGTCGGGTGGCCGTACCCACGGCTCTGCGTACCCGAAGTGCGGCGGAACCCAGGTTGTTTCCCGCCATTTCCTGTGCCGAAACCCGCCTTCCGATGTGACTTGCACGACGAAGACCGGCCCGGTCTGCAAGGAATGGCCAAGGAGGCGTAGCCTTGATTTCCGCTGTCCATCACCTTGTGAAGCGGAAGAGGGCGGTTGCCGCCGTGTCGTCTCAGTCCCCCAGTAACTCAAGCATCTCGACCGACCAAGCCAGCCCGGGTGGGAACCCGGCCGCGGCCTTCGGCCCCAATGAGTGGCTCGTCGACGAGATCTATCAGCAGTACCTCCAGGACCCCAGTTCGGTCGACCGTGCCTGGTGGGACTTCTTCGCCGACTACAAGCCGGGTACCTCCGGCACGGCGGACAAGCCCCTTCCCGACGTCGCGGCCGCGGTGACCCCGGCCCCGGTCGCCACCCCCCCGGCCCAGCCCGCGGCACCGGCTCCGGCCGCCGCGCCCGCCGCCCCGGTCCAGCCCGCCGCCGCTCCGGCGCCCGCGAAGGCCGCCCCCGCCGCCGCTGCTCCGGCAGCCCCGGCGAAGGCCGCTCCGGCGAAGCCCGCCGCGGCCCCGGCCAAGGCCGCCGAGGCGACCGAGGCCCCGGAGGGTCCGGAGTACGTGACGCTGCGCGGCCCCTCCGCCGCGGTCGCGAAGAACATGAACGCCTCGCTGGAGCTGCCGACGGCCACGTCCGTCCGCGCCGTCCCGGTGAAGCTGCTCTTCGACAACCGCATCGTCATCAACAACCACCTCAAGCGCGCCCGCGGCGGGAAGATCTCCTTCACGCACCTCATCGGGTACGCGATGGTGCAGGCCCTCAAGGCCATGCCGTCGATGAACCACTCCTTCACGGTCAAGGACGGCAAGCCGACCCTGGTCAAGCCGGAGCACATCAACCTCGGCCTGGCCATCGACCTGGTGAAGCCCAACGGTGACCGCCAGCTCGTCGTCGCGGCCATCAAGAAGGCCGAGACGCTCAACTTCTTCGAGTTCTGGCAGGCGTACGAGGACATCGTCCGGCGCGCCCGCATCGGCAAGCTCGGCATGGACGACTTCACCGGGGTCACCGCCTCGCTGACCAACCCCGGCGGCATCGGCACCGTCCACTCCGTGCCCCGCCTGATGCCCGGTCAGGGCCTCATCATGGGCGTCGGCGCGATGGACTACCCGGCGGAGTTCCAGGGCACCTCGCAGGACACCCTCAACAAGCTCGGTATCTCGAAGGTCATGACGCTGACCTCGACGTACGACCACCGGGTCATCCAGGGTGCCGCCTCCGGCGAGTTCCTGCGCGTCCTGAGCCAGCTGCTGCTCGGCCAGAACGAGTTCTACGACGAGATCTTCAAGGCGCTGCGCATCCCCTACGAGCCGGTCCGCTGGCTCACGGACATCGACGCCTCGCACGACAGCGACGTCACCAAGGCCGCCCGCGTCTTCGAGCTCATCCACTCCTACCGGGTCCGCGGCCACGTCATGGCCGACACCGACCCGCTGGAGTACCGCCAGCGCAAGCACCCCGACCTCGACATCACCGAGCACGGCCTCACCCTGTGGGACCTGGAGCGGGACTTCGCGGTCGGCGGCTTCGCCGGCAAGTCGATGATGAAGCTCCGCGACATCCTCGGAGTGCTGCGCGAGTCGTACTGCCGCACCACCGGCATCGAGTTCATGCACATCCAGGACCCGAAGCAGCGCAAGTGGCTCCAGGACCGGGTCGAGCGCCCGCGCGCCCAGCAGCCCGAGCGCGAGGAGCAGCTGCGCATCCTGCGCCGGCTGAACGCCGCCGAGGCGTTCGAGACGTTCCTGCAGACCAAGTACGTCGGCCAGAAGCGGTTCTCGCTGGAGGGCGGCGAGTCCGTCATCCCGCTGCTCGACGCGGTCATCGACTCCGCCGCCGAGGCCCGCCTCGACGAGGTCGTCATCGGCATGGCCCACCGCGGCCGGCTGAACGTGCTGGCGAACATCGTCGGCAAGTCGTACGCTCAGATCTTCCGCGAGTTCGAGGGCAACCTCGACCCGCGCTCCATGCACGGCTCCGGCGACGTCAAGTACCACCTGGGCGCCGAGGGCACCTTCACCGGTCTGGACGGCGAGCAGATCAAGGTCTCGCTGGCCGCCAACCCCTCCCACCTGGAGGCGGTCGACCCGGTCCTGGAGGGCATCGCCCGCGCCAAGCAGGACATCATCAACAAGGGCGGCACGGACTTCACCGTCCTGCCCGTCGCGCTCCACGGCGACGCGGCCTTCGCGGGCCAGGGCGTCGTCGCCGAGACGCTCAACATGTCGCAGCTGCGCGGCTACCGCACCGGCGGCACCGTGCACGTGGTGATCAACAACCAGGTCGGCTTCACCGCCGCCCCGGAGTCCTCGCGCTCCTCGATGTACGCCACCGACGTGGCGCGCATGATCGAGGCACCGATCATCCACGTCAACGGCGACGACCCGGAGGCCGTGGTCCGCGTGGCGCGGCTCGCCTTCGAGTTCCGGCAGGCGTTCAACAAGGACGTCGTGATCGACCTCATCTGCTACCGCCGCCGCGGTCACAACGAGGGCGACAACCCGGAGTTCACCAACCCGCAGATGTACACGCTGATCGACAAGAAGCGCTCGGTGCGCAAGCTCTACACCGAGTCCCTCATCGGTCGCGGCGACATCACGCTGGAAGAGGCGGAGCAGGCGCTCCAGGACTTCCAGGGCCAGCTGGAGAAGGTCTTCGCGGAGGTCCGCGAGGCCACCTCGCAGCCGCCCGCCCCGCACGTCCCGGAGCCGCAGGCCGCGTTCCCGGTGGCCGTCGACACGGCGGTCTCCGCCGAGGTCGTCAAGCGGATCGCCGAGTCCCAGGTCAACATCCCCGAGCAGATCACCGTCCACCCCCGCCTGATGCCGCAGATGCAGCGTCGCGCGGCCTCGGTGGAGAACGGCACGATCGACTGGGGCATGGGCGAGACGCTCGCCATCGGTTCGCTGCTGATGGAGGGCACCCCGGTCCGGCTCGCCGGCCAGGACACCCGCCGCGGCACGTTCGGGCAGCGCCACGCGGTGCTGGTCGACCAGGTGACGGGCGAGGACTACACCCCGCTGCTGTACCTCACCGACGACCAGGCCCGGTACAACGTCTACGACTCGCTGCTCTCCGAGTACGCGGCAATGGGCTTCGAGTACGGCTACTCGCTGGCCCGTCCCGAGTCGCTGGTCGTCTGGGAGGCCCAGTTCGGTGACTTCGTCAACGGCGCGCAGACCGTCGTGGACGAGTTCATCTCCTCGGCCGAGCAGAAGTGGGGCCAGACCTCCGGCGTCACGCTGCTGCTGCCGCACGGCTACGAGGGCCAGGGCCCGGACCACTCGTCCGCCCGCCCGGAGCGCTTCCTCCAGATGTGCGCGCAGGACAACATGACGGTCGCGATGCCGACCCTGCCGTCGAACTACTTCCACCTGCTGCGCTGGCAGGTGCACAACCCGCACCACAAGCCGCTGATCGTCTTCACCCCGAAGTCGATGCTGCGTCTGAAGGCCGCGGCGTCGAAGATCGAGGAGTTCACCACCGGCGGTTTCCGTCCGGTGATCGGCGACGCGTCGGTCAAGCCCGAGGACGTCCGCAAGGTCGTCTTCTGCGCGGGCAAGCTGTACTACGACCTGGACGCCGAGCGGGAGAAGCGCGGCGACACGGAGACGGCCATCATCCGGCTGGAGCGCCTGTACCCGCTGCCGGGTGCGGAGCTCCAGGCCGAGATCGCCAAGTACCCGAACGCCGAGAAGTACCTCTGGGCCCAGGAGGAGCCGGCGAACCAGGGCGCGTGGCCGTTCATCGCGCTCAACCTGATCGACCACCTGGACCTGGCCGTCGGCGCCGACATCCCGCACGGTGAGCGCCTGCGCCGCATCTCGCGGCCGCACGGCTCGTCCCCGGCGGTCGGCTCGGCCAAGCGCCACCAGGCCGAGCAGGCCCAGCTGGTCGCCGAGGTCTTCGAGGCCTGATCAGCGGCACCACCGTCACGGGCTCCGGCCCCCGCCGATACACATCGGCGGGGGCCGGAGCCCGTTGTGCGGTACGGAATCAGATCGGCTGGGGCTCGAAGTCCCAGTACGGGCGCTCCCCCGCGGCCACCGCGCGCACCGTGCGGTGTGTCCGCCCGAGGGAGGCAATGAGCCGGCCCAGTGTCTCCTCGGCCAGCTTTGCGGCCTCCTCCGTCCGGCCCGCCGCCCGCAGGTCCAGGGCCAGCCCCACCTCCAGGCCGACCGTGAGGGCGTGCCCGAGCCCGACCCCCACGCGGGCCCGTCCCAGCGCGGCGCGGCCGAGGTCCACCGCGCCCTGCGGGTCGCCCGTCGCCGCCCGTGCGGCGGTCGCGTTCAGGGCGCAGCCGATGCTCCAGGGGTGGTCCTCGCCGAGCACGCGTGCCATGCCCTCCGTCGTCTCCTCGCCGATCGCCAGGGCGGAGCTGTGATAGCCCAGATCGCGCAGGACGACACCGCGGTTGGCCCGGCTGCCGATCGCGTAGGGGTGGTCCTCGCCGAGCTGGGTGGCGTACAGCCGGGCGGTCGACTCGGCGATCTCCAGCGCCTCGTCGAACCGGCCCATCTCCCGCAGCAGCATGGCGTAGTCGGTGGAGATCAGCAGCGTCTCGGGGTGGTGTCCGCCCCGGCGGCCGGTCACCTTGTCGCGGACCCGGCGCATCATGGCGTGGGCGTACTCCAGATCGCCCTCCCTGCGCCGGCACAGGGCGAGGTTGTGCTGGGCCTGGAGGGTCTGGGAGTGCTCCCGGTCGAGCACTTGGCCGTGCAGCCAGGTGTTGCGCTCCTGGATCACGAGCGCCTCGCGGTAGCGGCCCAGCAGGCGCAGGGTCCAGGCGGTGTACAGGGCGGACAGCAGGGTGAGGGCGTTACGGGGGCCGAGCAGCCCCACGCGTGCCTCCAGGATCGCCCGGTGCTGGTCCAGGGACTCCGCGTACCGCCCCTGAAGGGCGATGGCCTGGGCGAGGTTGCTGCGGATGGCGAGGGTGCGCGGCACAGTGCTGTCCCCGAGCCTGCGCACCGCGCGGGCCGTGGCGTCCTCGTAGAGGGACCGCGCCTCGTCGTACCGCCCGAGGGCCGTCAGTGTGCCGCCGAGGCCGTTCATGGCCCGCAGCAGCTCGATGTCCTGCACGTCCGGGTCCGCGGAGAGCCGGTCGAGGATGTCGCGTCCGACGCCCTCGGCATCGGCGTAACGCCCCAGCCTGCGCAGCATGTTGGCGTACTGGTGGGTGGCGACCAGGACGGTGCGGTCGGTGGGGCCCGAGTCGGCCCGCCAGTGGTCCAGCGCCTTCCTGGTGATCGTCCAGCCGTCGCCGTACTCGCCCCGCATCCGGAGGTACTCGACGCAGTTGAGGACGAGGCTCCGTACGTCCTCGTCGGCCGACTCCAGCGCGCCCGAGGGTTCCAGATGGGGGATCAGATCGGCGTAGCGCTGCCAGTGGCGGGGGGACGTCGGGTCCCGGGGGTCGGCGGCGACCAGGACCCGGCAGGCGGTCTCGGACGCCTGCTTGCGGTCGCGGGCCGACAGGGTGCTGCGGACGAAGCGGTGGAAGAGCCGGTGCATGCGCAGGGTGCCCACGGTGAGGATGTCGTCCTGGGGGCCCGTCTCGTACTCCAGCCGCATGGACGTGGTCTCGGAGAGCCTGCGCAGGGCCGAGTTCCAGTTGCTGGGTTCGCTGACCAGGCGCGCCAGATGGCTGGGCAGGTCGGAGGCCCTGGCCGACCGGAGCAGCCGGACCGGCACGGTGTCGGCGGAGAAGTGGGCCAGCAGCTTGAGGAGTTCATGGGCCTGCGGCGCGTCCTCGCCGAGGGTGTTCAGCGTGGTGGACCACACGGCCTGGAACCGCTGCGCCTCGCCGCCGGACGGCATGACGTCCAGGATGTTGGGGTCGCCCTCGCGGATGTCCTGGACGTAGCGGGCGACGTCGGTGAGGGGATACGCCTCCAGCCAGGCGGCCATCTGGTCGATGAGGATCGGCAGGTCCTCGACCACGTCGGCCAGCCGGTCGGCGTCCTCCTCGGTGATCCTCGGCGCCCGGCGGCAGGCGAAGGCGATGCTCTCCTCGCGTTCGAAGCGGGGCAGTTCGACGAGCTCCGCCCCGTGGGAGGACCAGGAGGTGTCGCGCGTGGTGATCAGTACGTGGCCGGGGCCCCTGGGCAGCAGTCCGGCCAGCTCGTCCGGGCTGTCCGCCCCGTCGAACACGATGAGCCAGCGCTGCCGTGACGCGGCGAGGCGGCGCTGGGCGGCGGCGATGAGCCCGCGCAGTTCGTCGCCGTCCCCGGTGCGCAGCTCCTTGGCCAGCGCGGCGAAGTCCTCGCGCGCCATGAGCGGGGTGTGGGCCCTGATCCACCAGATGGCGTCGTACTCGCCGGCGTAACGGTGCGCGTACTCCCGCGCCACCTCGGTCTTGCCGATTCCGCCCGCTCCGTGCACCGCCACCGGCGCGGGGGCGGTCTGCGCGGCCGGCGCCGTACGGTCGTTCAGCAGCCGGTGCACCCGGTCCAGGACCTGGCGGCGACCGGTGAAGCGGCGGTTGCGGCGCTCCACGTTGGACACGGGCGGCGGCTCGTCCGGGAAGCGCAGCCCCCGGTCGAGGTCGACCCCGGAGTGCTGGTCCAGGACGAGCCCGCAGGCGGTCAGCAGGCGCTGCTTGGCCTCCTCGCGCCCCACCCCGTAGAGGCCGACGGGGTCCAGCTCACGTGCCGCCTCTGGCAGGCTGTGCGGGGTGACGGAGATGGCCGCGATCTGTGCCCGGTGGGCGGGGAGCACCTGCCGGAGCACATCGGCCCAGGCCCGGTAGCGGCCCGCGTCGAAGCGCAGGTACCAGTCGTCCAGCACGAGCAGGACCCGGCCGGGGGCGGCGAGCAGGTCGGTGAGGGCCCGGCCCTCCGGCGGCTTGCGCAGGGGGTCCCAGCGGACGAGGTTCGTGGCGATGCCCGCCGTCTCGCACTCCTCCTCCACCCATTTGGCCCAGGACTCACTCTGTCCCGCGAACACGACCGTGACGTGGTCGGAATCCTCCGTCATCCCGGTACTCCCTCGACGCAAGTGTTCAACTTTGTGCGCAAGCTCTTCGATTGTGCGTCAGATTCCGCTCAGTGAGGGCAGGTTGGCGAACAGTGACCATTGTCTCCCGCGTCACACAGGCGCCGGGCGATGTGCCGTATGAGGTGTTCGAGGTCGGCACAGTAGACGCTGGGGTGCAGAAAGCCGCTGTTCGGGGCGTATCGGTGCGCGTAGTTGCCGCCGCCGCACACCCGGAGCACCGGGCAGCCCCGGCACTCCGGCGCGAGCCCCTGTTCACCCAGCTGCCGTGCCGCGACTCCGGGGTGGCGCAGCGCCTGGTCGAAGGAGTTGGCGAAGACGTCCAGGCCGGTCTCGGGGGCGCCCGCGTAGGCGCTCTTGAGCGAGTCGACCTGCTCGATCGCACCGTCCGTGTCGACCACGATCGCCGCCATCGGGGAGAGACCGACCGCCTCGGCGGTGCTCCGGCTGCCCAGCAGCAGGGCCAGTATCTCCGTGAACAGCCGGACCCTCGTCCGCAGCCCGTCCGCGTGCCACCACAGGTCGAAGACCTCGGCGAGCCACTGCCCGTACGGTGCCGGGTGCGGCCGGTGCCGTCCGGGGCGGGCGGGCCGCTTCCCCGCCGGGGGCGTGCCCCAGTTGGCGTGCGGCAGCAGGAAGTCCAGTCCGGGCGGGTCCAGGGCGAGCAGCGAGGTGTAGACCTCGCGCGGGTCTCCGGCGAGGTCGATGGTGCTGAGGATGCCCGCGTACTGCGCACCGCGCCGGGCGAGCAGGGCGGCGGCGCGGGACGCGGCGGGCCAGGAGGGCCTTCCGTCGTGGCCCAGGCGCCGGCCGTCGAGGCGGGCGTTCCCGCCGTCGAGGCTGAGGCCCACCCGGATGCCCTCGTCACCGAGCCGGTCGAGGACGGTGCCGGTCAGCAGCGTGCCGTTGGTCTGCACGGTGGGCAGCACCTCGCAGTCCGCGGGCACCGCCCGGCGTACCGCGCGGGTGTACGCGAGCAGCGGCCCGGGGCCCGCCAGCAGGGGTTCGCCGCCGTGCAGTTCGACCCGGATGCGGTCCAGGCCGTGGGCGGCGGCATGCTCGCCGATGCGGTCGGCGGCGCGGGCCATGGTCTCCTCCGCCACCCGCGCCGGGCGCTCGCGCCAGCTGGTGTCGGGGCTGCGGTAGATGTAGCAGTAGTCGCAGGCGAGGTTGCACCGGCTGTGCACCTTGAGCACGAACTGCCGCAGCGGGACCGGGGTCAGGTTGGAGGCGTCCAGCGCCCGGTGCGGCCAGTGCGGAACGGGGCCCGCCGTGGTGTCCGCCGTCATGGGGCGTCCTCGTAGTACGCCACGCACGGCCCGGACTCGGCGGACCGGTCGCGCAGTCCCGCCAGGACCGCGTCCAGCACCGGGTGTCCGGTCGCGCCGCCGCGGTCGACGAGGGCGGCCAGGGACCCGAAGGAGGGCAGGGGCGTGCTGCTGTCGTCGGGCGGCAACGTCATGCGTCACCCGATTCGAGGCGCCGTACGTTCTCCCTGATCCGGTCCGCGACCCGGCCGTGCTCCCCGCCGTGCTCAGTGAGGACATCGAGTGCGCGGTGGTACTCGGTGAGCGCCCGGTCGGGACCGGCGATCCGCTCCAGCGTCCTGGCCCGGTCCATCAGATGGGCGGCGGCCATGACGGGCGATCCGGCGGCGAGCGCGCGGTCCGCGGCCTGCTTGAAGTAGGCCGCGGCCTCGGTGAACCGCACTTCGGCCCCGACCGCCCGGCCGAGTTCCAGAGCCACCTGGCCGCGGACGGCGTGGGCGGAGGCCGCGACATCGCCCGAGACGGCCCCGCGGGCCGCCGCTCCCAATATCCAGTCGGCCTCGTACAGGTCGACCAGGGCTCCCACGAGCCGGAAGCGGAACAGCAGCGCCAGGCCCAGGTTCATTCTCCGCGCGGCGAGATCCGGGCTGTTCTCCGAGGTGCCCGCCACGGACTGGCGCAGCAGCCGGACCGTCTCGCGCAGATCCTCCTCGGACCTGTTCTGCTGTGCCCGGCGCAGCAGGGTGAGGCCGTATATCTGGAGGTTCCCGGGCTCCCAGGGGCTGTCGGCGGGCGTCCGGGACCAGACCTCCGCCCAGGCCTCGACGGCCCGGTCGAGCGCCTCGTCCGGGGAGTCCATGCCCTCGTGGAAGCGCCGGCTCTCGATGGACGCCTTCGCCTCCAGGCAGCGGAGGATCAGCAGTTCGCGCCGGGAGCCGGCCGGCAGGTTCTCGGCGGCGGCCCGCGCCTCGGTGAGCGCCCGCAGGGCGTGCACCAGGCCCGTCTCCGTGTCGAGGCCGGTCCAGGCCAGCTCATGGGCCTGTGCCAGCGCGGCCCAGCCGTCGACGAGGTCGGCGGGGTCGGGCTGCCAGTGCGCGGCGGCCTCGGGCCGCGGCTCCTCGCCGTCCCGGTCGCCGGTGAGCAGGTGCGCCATCCGGGCCAGCGACTCGGTCAGGTCGGCGCGGGCGCGCCGGGCGGCGTCCCGTACCCGCTCGGGGTCGGTGGCCGGGCCGCTGTCCGTCGTCCCCGCCAGCCGGCGGGCGAGCATGATGTAGGACCGGCCGCGCAGGTACAGCGACGAGGGCGGTACGGGGTCCGCCTCGACCAGCGTGTCCAGCACGCCGATCGACCGGAGCATCATGGCCGAATACCACTCCTGGGGATCTTCGGGCGGCGGGCTGTGCAGCCGCAGGGCCTGCTCCGCGAAGTCACCGGCCAGCTCCTGGAGCACCCGGGCGCGGACGATCGCGGCGGTCCTGGCGACCGCGCCGCCCCCGGCGACCGCCTCCGCCAGCGCCCGCTGTGCGTCGTCCAGCAGCAGGAAGCGCACGGAGTCCGCGTCCGCCGTCTGCCCCGGCGCGGCGGCACGCTGCCGGTACCGGCCGGGCACCGCGTCCGTGTCCGCCCCGGCCGCCGCCACCTCCTCGGCCATCCTCACCAGCACGTCGCCCATGGTCCGGTAGGCCCGGGTCACGGTGGGCACGGCCTGTTCCGCGGCCTGGAGGGCGCCCTGGAGGTCTTCACCGAGCCTGCGCGCCTCCCACCGCTCGACGAGGGCCGAGGCCAGGGACGCGTACAGCTCGGCCTGTTCCGGGCGGCGGCGCTCGGCCCCGGACGCCGAGCCGAGCAGCGCGATTCCGGCGTCCAGGTCCCGGGCGGTGCCCTGCAGCCGGAACCGCTCCAGCCGTGCCCGCGCCTCCGCCGCCGCGTCACCGGGCGAGTCGGTGTGCTCCGTGGCGGCGGTGACGGGCCGGGGCAGCGAGCGGCGCAGCACCCGGGTGGAGACGACGGCGAACTCCCGCAGCAGCGGGTCGTCCGGGGAACCGTCCGGCGGCCGGGGCGGCTCCACGCTGCCCTCCAGATAGGCCACCGCCATCGCGGGGAAGTTGCGGGCCGTGCGCCCCCAGCGCCCCTCGATGTAGCGGGAGAGGTGCTTGAGCGCCAGATCCGGGTCGCCGGGTGCCAGCCGTTGGTACAGCTCGGCCCAGACACCGTCGCGGAACGCGTAGGCGGGGCTGCCGGGTCCTCCGTCGAGACGAGTGAGCAGCCCCCCGAGCAGCACTTCCGCGAGTACGTCGGGACCGCTGTCGGGCAGCATGGCCCGCTGGAGGTGCTGCATCACCGGAAGTTCCAGCGGGGTGGTGGTCAGCCACTGGGCGAGCCGGACCGCGGCGGGCGAGGCATGGCGGCGGAACGCCCGGACCCGTTCCCGGGCCGGTACGTCGGCGGCCCGGCGGGCCGGGGCGGGGGCGGGGCGCGGGTCCGGGCCGACCCAGGCCGCCGCCGCCCGCAGCGTCAGTTCGCCGGTCCCCGACAGCAGCCGGGCCCAGGTCCGCAGGGGCAGGTGATGGGGCGCCAGCACCGGAACGGCCACCGCGTGCCGGGGCGTCTGCCCCGGGGAGAGGAACTCCAGCCGCCCCGCGGGCCCTTCGGGCCTGCGCAGCAGTCCCGGCCGGGCGGGCAGATGGGTGTTGCGCCACATCCGCTGCGGCAGCGGCTGGACGACGGCGACCGGCATGGCGGCCGCCCAGCGGTGGAGCAGCCGGTGCATGGCGCCGTTGCGCCACATCGGTCCGGCGCAGTCGCTGAACAGCAGCGTGATCTGCCGTCCGGTGGGGTCGGTGAACTGGGCCGGGGGCCGCAGCTCGGCCGGGCCGGCGGTGGCCGTGGTGGCGGCGCCCGGGGCGCCGTCCGGGTCCTCGTGCAGATAGTGGACGCGCACCTCGCGGAAGGCACCGGCGCGTTCGAGGACCTCCCGCAGTTCGTCGAGGGTCTGCTCCCACACCATGGTCGAGGAGGAGACGTCCATGAGCAGCTGGGCTCGGGCCACCCGGCGGCGCGCGGGGCGCAGCACCGGCACGGTCAGGCCGGTCTCGGCCGCGCGCTGCGCGGTGGCCTTCTCGTCGAGGAGTCCGCCCGCCGGGCGGGCGGGCGGGCGGAACCGCTGCAGGGGGCGCAGCGCGCGCTGGAGGGCGAGCGGGTCGGGCAGGGTGGGCGCGGTGGGGACCCGTACCGGAGAGCCGCCCTGCCGTGTGCCGGTGCCGTCGGTTCCCTCGCCGTCCGTGGCCGGGGCGCGCAGCGCGGCGAGCCCCTCGGCCGGTGCCGCCGGGCCGCGGACGAGCGGTGCCACCGGATCCGGCGCCGCGATGTTCCCGGTCGCCGGGTCGCCGGGCGGGGGCTCCGCCGCGGCCGGGGCCGACGGCCCGTCCGGCCAGGTGGCGGGCCCGACCCAGCGGGCGAGCCACAGCGCGTCGGCCACCTCTTCGGCGGTGGTGCTGAATTCGGCCTCCCGGAGCCGGGCGACCAGGGCGGTGAGCACGCCGTGCTCAGCGCCGGCTGCCCTGCGGGAGGCGGAGTTCATCGCGGCGTCACCGCTGCTGGGGGTGCTGCTCCAGGGGACGCATCAGCAGCCGGGCGATGCTGTCCCGCCGGCTGCCTGCCTCCCGTGCGGTGTGCTGGGTGAGGAAGATCGCGTTGAGCAGTTCGTCGGTCGGCCGCAGCCCCTCGTCGTCGCCCCGGCTGAAGCTCTCCAGAAGGTCCCGGTTGGCCTCGTGCGCGCCCTCCCCGAAGTGGGCGTGCACCAGCGCGGCGAGCCTTTCGTTGCGCGGTGGTTCCAGATTGAGCCGGATGCAGCGGCGCAGCAGGGGCTTGGGGAAGTCGCGCTCGCCGTTGCTCGTCATCACGACGAAGGGGAAGGCGCGGCAGCGCACCCTTCCGTCGACGACGGGCACACTGCGGCCGTCGTCGTCCAGGACGGTGACGGGCGCGTGTCCCTCGCGCTTGGCGGTGCGCTCCAGTTCGGGGATGCGGAACTCGCCCTCCTCCAGCACGTTCAGCAGGTCGTTCGGCAGGTCGATGTCGCTCTTGTCGAGCTCGTCGATGAGCAGCACCCGCGGGCGTTCCGCCGGGAGGAGCGCCGTGCCGAGCGGGCCGAGCTTGATGTACTCGCCGATGTCGCCCTCGCCCGCGCCGCGTTCGCGGGAGAGCTGGGCGTCCTGGAGCCGGCCGATCGCGTCGTACTCGTACAGCCCCTGCTTCAGCTCCGTACGGCTGACGACGGACCACTGCAGGACCCGGCCCAGGCCCAGCTCCCGGGCGACGGCGTGGGCGAGCGTGCTCTTGCCGGAGCCGGGCTCGCCGGTCACCAGGAGCGGTCGCCGCAGATACAGGGCGGCGTTGATGAGCTGGATCGCGTCCTCGTCCTGGACGGGGAGCAGGGGGCGCCCGCCGAGGCGCCGCTTCGTCGAGGAGTCCGGGTCGGGGACCGGGAGCCCGGTCGGCTCACCGGTGAAGTCGCGCCAGGGCGGCGGGGGCGGAAGCTCGCCGATCCGTTCCGGGGCGGGCTCTCCCTCACCCCGGTAAATCAGCCAGTTGCTCATTTCTCGCTCCTCGTCGGCGGTCGGTGACTTCCCGCGCTCTGGCCGACGGGGGCAGGCAACGCCCGCAATGGGCCCACGGGAATGTACCCCCGTAAGGCCCGGCCAAAGCTGATTTCCGGCCAAGTCGTCATGGTGAGTCCACCGGTCCCACGGGTCGCTCCGGCACCGGGCGTCGGGGGTCGTCGTACATGACGGCGACGGATTCGGCCCAGTGCCCCGTCGTCCGGTTCTCGTGGATCTCTTCTCTGATGCGCCGCAGCCGGTCGGGGAGTTCGGGGAGCGACTCGGTGCGCGCCAGCAGTTCGGCGACCCCCTTGTGCAGGTCCTCGCAGTCGCTGTCGCAGGGGCCCCGGTCATGGCCGTCGATGCGCCACAGGGCGATGCCGTGGCCCGTCTCGAAGGCGAACTCGATGGCCTTGCGGCCGATGCCCCGGCTCGCGGGATGGCACAGCACGGGGATGCCGGAGGGCTGGATCTCGGCGAAGTGCCTGCTCCGGGGCGGCTGTCCGGCGGGCGGCACCCGGCTCGCCGTGAGCGGTCCGCGGCCGGCCGCCGCACTCCAGCGGTCCGACCAGCCGGCGTCCGGCTCCCCCCGGCGGTCCACGTTGCGCAGGACGATCCGCCGCCTCACCCCGACCGGAAGGTGGGCGGGGTCGCCCAGGCGCGCGTCGTCGGCGAGCTGCCACCGGTGTACGGGGGTGTCGAAGTACCCGGCGGGTACGACGACTTCGCAGGGTGCGGGCACCCCGCTCGCCATGTCGGCGAACTGGAATGCCTCGGCGAGGTGTTCGCGCAGGTTGACGCGGAGCCGGCCGGGCGCCACGCCGTTCGGGTCGGTCTCCGAGGCGAAGATCTCGTGGTCGCCGCTGCCGTCGTCGATCCTGATCTGCCAGTGCAGGGTCCCGTAGGGCAGTTCGTCGAGTTCGACGACGACGATGTGGGCCGGGTCGGCGAGGCCGGGGTAGGGGATGACGACACGCTCCGTGCTGTCCCTCTCCGGCAGCCGGGCCTGTTCCACCAGCCGCCGCAGGTGCGGGGGCAGCCTGCGCAGCCGCCCGTCCAGCCAGTCGTCGAGCCCGCTCGTGTCGCCCCCGTAGCCGCGGGTGAGTTCGCCGACGAGCCGCAGGTAGTGCATGAAGACGTACGCCGGGAGCGGGGTGCCGTCGCCCCGGTAGAGCAGCCCGTGCCCGTCACGCCAGGTCAGGGGCGCCGGCACGGTGTGCGGCAGCCGTTCGTTGCGCACGTGGCGGGCGAGCCCCGCGGCATCGCCCGCCAGGGGCGTGGCCAGGCCCGCGAGGTGGTTCAGCGCGTTCACCCGGTCCTCGGGGGACCACTGTTCGGCGTCGGCGCCGGAGCCCCCGCCGACGAGCCGGCCCTGGTGGGAGGTCCAGCTGCCGGTGTCGGCCCGGCGGCCGTGGTGCCAGCGGTCATGGGCGTCCATGACCTCGCGGTACAGCACGCCGAACCGGCGCAGGGCTGCGGCGGACACGGCCCGTCCGCCGTCCTGCTCCGCGCGGCCGGACTTCACGATCTCCAGCACGGCGCCGGTGGCGGGATCCAGTACCGGTCCGCCCGAGACACCCGGAGGGAATTCGGCCAGGGACTCGAACCGGACGGCGAGTGCCCCGTCGTCGACGTTCGCCTTGACCGCGCCGCGCCAGAGCCCGTACGGACTGATGTCCTCCTCGGCCTCGTCCGGGGTCGGCCGGAAACCGAACGCCACCCGGTCACCGCCGCTGGAGACCATCTGGTCGCTGAGCCAGACGCACTCGTGCTCGACCGTGTCGTCGAGCAGCCGCACCAGGGCCAGATCGCGCTGGGCCGGGACGTGATCGCTCCACGGGTCACCCACGAGCCACTGCTCCAGCCGTGCCGGGGCCGGGGCGATGCCGTGCTGCCGCTGGTCACCGGCCACCCTGAAGCGCCGGCCCTGGTCCTCCCGCACATACGGGAGGAGCACATGCGCGGCGGTCAGGATCCAGCCGGGCGCGACGAAGAAGCCACTGCCCCACATCCGGTCCTGGTCCGGTTCCGGCGGCAGGAAGTGAACGGTGGCCGCCCGGACGAGTGCGTCGAGGTCGGGAAGGCCGTCAGACATCCGTGCCGGCCGGCCCCTCCGGGTCCCGCTCGCCCAGCCGCCAGGTGAGGGAGACCTGCACGGACGCCTTGGCCTCGCCGTCCGCGAGGATGGCGAGCGCCTTGCCGGACTTGGTGCTCAGCTCCACCCCGAAGGTGACCGAGGCCTCGTGCGGCTTGACCGCGGCCGCGGCGTCCAGGACGGTGCCGCCGACCCGGGCGATCAGCTCGTTGAGCTGCTCCAGCCTGGCCGCGGCGGCGTCGGCCACGCCGACGTCCCGGTCGGACGACCCGTACCCCTCGGCCGCGCTGACCCTGGCATAGACGATCTTGCCGTCACCGAGATCGATACGACGGACACGACCACTCACGGCTCCCCCGATCCGCACGTCAAGGCAGGTGCCCCGGCGCTGACTTGATCCGGCCGACAAGATTACTGTCCGGCACCCCGGCAGGCGAGGGGGAACCACTTCGCACAGTCGAGATCCGGCCGCTTCCGGCGACCCCATACCCTGAGGGGAGAACTTCCGTACGCAACAGGAGCACGTCTTGTACTTCACCGACCGTGGCATCGAGGAACTGGAGAAGCGGCGCGGCGAGGAGGAGGTCACTTTCGAGTGGCTCGCCGAGCAGCTGCGTACGTTCGTCGACCTCAACCCCGACTTCGAGGTGCCCGTCGAGCGCCTCGCGACCTGGCTGGCACGGCTGGACGACGAGGACGACGAGGACGCGTAGCCGGGGCCTTCGCCCTCCGCCCCGCCCGCCACCCCTGACCCCTGCCCCCTGACCCGGCTCCGTACCGGGCCCGGCTCCGTACGCGACCCGGTCCCGGGCGCTGTCCCGTCCGGCGCCGTTCCCGCCCCCGGCGCTATTCCCGCCCCTGGCCCCCGGGCGGCCGGGTCCCGCGGACGCGGTGGTACGCGATACCCAGCGCGCCCTGCACCAGCAGCACCGCCCCGGCCGCGGCCCAGCCTCCGCTGCGCCGGCGTGCGCCCCACAGCAGGAGCGGCAGCCCGGCCGCGACCTCGGCCACGGCCAGCGCTCGGGCCCCGGGGCCGCGCACCCAGGGGCCGAGGCGGCTGTTCTCGACCGCGTCCAGTTCCACGCGTACGGCGTCGCGCCAGCCCGCCCACTCCACGCGTTCCGTCCCCGGCAGCACCTCGGCCACACCGCGCAGCCGGTCGGCGGACTCGCCGGGGCCGAGGCCCGGCGGCAGGGTCAGTCCGGTGCGGGTGAGCACGGCGAGCAGTCCGGTCAGCCGGGCGCCGGCGTCCGCGTCGGGGTCCGGCAGGGTCAGTTCCTCCAGCGCCTGGAGGTCCAGGACGGGGTCGAGGCCGAGCCGTGCGGCGAAGGTGCGCATGGCCTCGCCCTCGCCCGCCGGAGTGCCGTCGGCGAGCCAGATGTAGCCGACCGGGCGGCGGAACCCGGCGGCCAGTGTGTAGCCGGCCCGGTCGCCGTCCCACCACAGGGCCAGCACCGGCCAGGCGGAGCCGACCGCGAGCGCCGCGGCCCAGCCGCCGAGCACCCGGTCGACGGGCTCGGCCGCCCCGTCCGCCTCGGTGTCCGCGCCCGCCCGCCCCGTGCCCTTCCAGGGCTTCCCCTCCGGTACGAGTGCGCTCCACTCGTCGCCCGCCGGGGTGAGCAGCATCGGCTCGCGCAGGAGGTGAGCCAGGGGCCGTACGGTCTCGGGGTCGGCCCGGCACAGCAGCAGCGCCCCCACGGATGTCGCGTTCATGCCTCACACGCTAGGGCAATTTGCCCATGTATGACGCTATTTGAGCGACACCTCTGGGCGTTCGGGCGATCGGCGGCTCCACCGATCACGCTTGACTTCACCAATCCGCGATATATCGTGTTCGACACGAGACGCGATATGTTGCGTCACCACGCTCTCCGGGAGGTCATATCCATGCCTGTGTCGACGTGGGCCGTCGCCGAGCCGCAGAAGCTCGCCTTCGACGAACCGGTGACCACGCTCCAGGTGCGCGTCGTCAACGGCACCGTCAACGTGGTCGGCAGCGAGGAGCCGTCCGCCCGGCTGGAGATCTCCGCGCTGGAGGGCCCGCCGCTCGTGGTGACCCAGCAGGACGGCACCCTGACCGTCGCCTACGAGGACCTGCACTGGAAGGGCCTCCACAAGTGGCTTGAGGACAAGGGCTGGCGCCGCAGGGCCGTCGTCTCCGTCGTCGTGCCCGCCGACTGTGCCGTTCAGGTCGCGGTGGTCGGCGCCGAGGCCGTCGTCTCCGGAATCCGGGGACGCACCGACGTGCGCGGGGTCAGCGGGGACACCAGTGTGTCGGGCCTCACCGGCAAGGTGACCGCCGAGACGGTGTCCGGGAATCTGGAGGCCCAGGACGTCACCGGCGATCTCCGTTTCCAGTCCGTCTCCGGCGATCTGACCGTGGTCGACGGCGCCGGGACCTCCGTACGCGCCGAGTCCGTCAGCGGTGGCATGATCCTGGACCTCGACCCGTCCGGACGGCCCACCGACATCCGGCTGACCACGGTCTCCGGCGAGATCGCCATCAGGCTGCCGCACCCGGCGGACGCGACGGTCGAGGCGAACACCGCGAGCGGCTCCCTGTCCAGCGCCTTCGAGGACCTGCGGGTCGGCGGACAGTGGGGGGCCAAGAAGATCACCGGCACCCTCGGCGCCGGGACCGGGACTCTGCGGGCGATGACCGCATCCGGTTCGATCGCCCTGCTGCGCCGCCCGCAGGCCGAGGAAGAACCGCACGACACCGAGCCGACCGGAAAGGTTCTCTGAGATGCCCCCCGTATTCGCCCACGGCCGTCTGCGCCTCTACCTGCTGAAGCTGCTGGACGAGGCCCCGCGTCACGGCTACGAGGTGATCCGGCTCCTGGAGGAACGTTTCCAGGGCCTGTACGCGCCCTCGGCGGGCACCGTCTACCCGCGCCTGGCCAAGCTGGAGGCGGAGGGCCTGGTCACCCACGCCACCGAGGGCGGCCGCAAGGTCTACTCGATCACCGACGCGGGACGCGCCGAACTGGCGGGGCGCGGCGGCGAACTGGCCGATCTGGAGCTGGAGATCCGCGATTCCGTCTCCGAGCTGGCCGCCGAGATCCGCGACGACGTCCGTGGAGCGGCGGGCAAGCTGCGCAGCGAGATGCGGGCCGCCGCGTCCGAGTCCCGGCACACCCCGGGCGGCGGAACACCGGGCGGCAAGGGCGCCAAGGGGTCCCGCCCCTACCCGTTCGGCGACCTGGGGGACCTGGGCGACAGCGAGGCATGGCGCACGGCGAAGGAAGAGCTGCGCAAGGCCAAGCAGGAGTGGAAGGAGCAGACCCGCCGCGCGAAGGACGAGTCCCGGCGCGCCCGCGAGGACGCCCAGCAGGCCCGCCGCCAGGCCCAGGAGGCCCACGAGAAGGCGCGCGACCAGATGCAGAACGCCGCACGCCAGGTCCAGGAGCACTTCGCGCGGGGCGACTGGCCCGCCGGCGTGCGCGAGGGCCTGGCCGAGATCACCGGCCAGCTCGGCGGATTCGCCAGGACGGGCAACTGGTCCCCCTTCGGCAGGCCCGAGGACACCGGGACCACCGCGGCGGCCGGGGCCGCCGGAGCGGACCCCGAGTGGGGCCGGGACACGGCCACCACCGGCGACCCGGCCCGCGACCTGGACCGGCTCCTGGACCGCTTCCGCGACGACATCCGCGACGCGGCACGGGACCACGGCGTCACGGAGGAGCAGCTCACCGAGGCCCGCCGCCACCTGGGTACGGCGGCGGCGCACATCGGCTCGCTGCTGCGCGAGGGCGGCTCCGCGGGCGAGGACGACCGCGCCGACGGCCGCGACAGGGGCTGACGGCCGAGGGACGACCCGTACCCCGGCCACACCCCGGCCGCACCCCGCCCCACACGGCCGGGGTGCGGGCGGGGCGGTGAGGCCGGGGCGGGGTGCGGGTCAGCCCGCCTCCGCCCGCGGCCCTCCGCCGTGCCGGTCCGCTCCCCCGGCCCCGTACAGGGCACGCTCCACGGTCGCGTAGGTCGCCCCGTGCTCGGCGAGGACGTCCGCGACCGTCCCGGGGGTGGCGGTGAGCGCCAGCAGCAGGTGCTCCTCGCCGATGAAGCGGTCGCCGCGCCCGAGGGCGACCCTCAGCGACTTCTCCAGGATGGTCTTCGCGCCCGGGGTGAACGGGCGGCGCCCGGACCACCACCGGCGGCTCGTCCGGTCACCGGCGAGCGCGCCCTCGCCGTGCGCCCCTTCCACACGGGACACGATCTCGTCGACATCGATCCCGATCCCGGCGAGCGCGTCCGTGTCGGCCCTGGTCAGGCCTCCGCGCCGACGGGCATCGGCGAGCGAGGACTCCAGCGGGCCACGGCGGTCGGTGAGGCCGAGCGCCGCGACGGCGAAGGCGGCCCGGCCGCCCCTCTGTTCCAGCAGGGCGAGGAGCAGATGCTCCTCGGCGACCGAGCCGGCACCGGCCCGCTCGGCCTGGGCGACGGCACCGGTCACGACGGCTCGGGCGCCCTTGGTGAATCGCTCGAACATCAAAGCCTCCCGTACTTCTTGTGCACGGCCTGCCGGCTGACACCCAGCTCGGCCGCGATCTCCTGCCACGACCAGCCCTGGGCGCGGGCGCTCCTGACCTGTACGGCTTCGAGTTGTTCCAGCAGACGCCGCAGCGCGGCGACGGCCCGCAGCCCGACACGCGGGTCACGGTCACCGGCGCGTGCGGCCAGATCCGTTGCTTCGGTCATGCCGTCAACCTACGTTGACATAGCCATCTCGTCAACCGTCGTTGACAGAATCGGTCGCGAGACGGGCGTGCCGCTCCACGTCGAACCGCTCCTCGCCGTACCGCAGCTTGCCCCGCTCGATCCCCTCCACCGCGAACCCGGCCCGCCCGGCGACCCGGCAGGAGGCCGGATTGTTCGTCCGGTGCCCCAGTTCGAGCCGGAACAGTCCGAGGTCGCCGAAGGCCCAGCGCGCGAGCGCCCGTACGCCCGCCCCGGCGACACCCCTCCCCCGGGCGGGTCCGGCCGTCCAGTACGAGACCCAGCCCGTGTCGTGGACGCGGTTCACCGCACCCACGGTCACGCACCCGAGCACCTCGCCCTCCCCCACGACGGCCCAGGCGTAGCCGGTCCCGGCCGCGCGCTCCCGCTCCCGGTCCGCCACCCACTCCAGGGCCTCGGCCGGGGTCGTGACGGGACGGGCCGACTGGCGGGACATCCCGGCGGGCGCGAAGGCGCGCAGCACGGCCGGGGCGTCGTCCGGCCGCCAGGAACGCAGCACCAGCCCCTCAGGGGTCTTCATCTCAGCCATGGGCGCCACTCTCGCGCACCGTCACCCCCACCCGCGCCCCGCCCCTCGCCACGACCCTCAGCTCGCCCCCGTGCCGCGCGTCCCCCCGGACCACGGCGTGCCCGTCCACCGAGACCCGCCAGCCCCGCGCCGAGGGCGGCAGCGAGATCTCCGTCGTACCGCGCCGGGCCGCCGTGTAGGTGAGCCGGTAGACCCGGGCATCCGCGTCGTACGTGTCGGAGCGGACCGTGCCCGCGACCGCCGGGGCGTACGGGGTGGCGGTCAGCTCCTTGTTCGTACGGAAGCGGCCCTGCTCGTCGAGGGCGCAGTAGCCGCCCCCGTAGCACCACACATAGCCCGCCCAGCCGGAGCTGTAGCGGTTCAGCGAGGCGACCGCCTCACGGTAGAAACGGTTCATCAGCGGGAGCCCGTTGTTCAGCGGTCCCCATTCGCCGACGACGACCGGCATGCGCCGCTCCCTCGGGTAGGCGGTCACGGCGGCCTCGTACGACTCGATCCAGCCGGCGCCGGGGTCGTAGTCGGCGCCCGCCTCCATCGCCGTGTTGTAGAAGTGCGGGGCGTACACGGCCCTGCGGTCCTCGATCCGGCCCAGCCCGGTGGGTACGCCCTCGCCCACGATCGGCGTGGGCTCGACGAAGATCCAGGTGTCGCGGTCGACCGAACGCACCGCGCGGGCCAGCCTGTTGTACATCGGGGTGAGCTGCTCGGCCTCGATCCTGCGGGCGGCCCCGGGCAGCTCCTCGCCCTCCCGCAGCTCCCCCATCGGCTCGTTGATCAGGTCGTAGCCGATGACCGCCGGGTGGTGCGCGAACCGGCCCGCGAGGACCCGCCACATGTCGGTCTGGGCGCGCCGCAGGTCCGGGTCCTCGTACAGGTGGGTGAAGGCCCGCTGGACGGCCGGCTCGAAGTACTCGGCGAACCAGTCGTCGGGGTGCGGGGTGAACGGCAGCCCGTCGGTACGGGTGGCCCAGGCGGGGATGCCGCGGTGGCCGAAGGCCGGGCCGAAGACGTCCTGGTGGGCGTCGAGGAGGACCTGGACACGGTACTTCCGCGCCCAGTCCAGGATCCGGTCGATCCGGCGCAGATACCGTTCGCTGTACCGGCCCCGCTCCGGCTCCAGATCGTCCCAGAAGACCAGCAGCCGGGCGAAGTTGAACCCCTTGGCCCGCAGATCGCGGAAGTGCTTCTCGGTCACGGCCGTCAGGGCCGCCTCGCCGCTGTTCGCCTTGTCCTCGACGTTCCAGCCGCGCAGGGTGAGGGCCCTGCCCCGGTCGTCGGTCAGCCGCGGGATGCCGCTCCCCGGCCGGTCGGGGGCGGGACGCGCCGACGCGGCGGGGGCGAGAGCCCCGGCCGCCAGTACGGAGGAGACGACGACTGCCACGAGTGCTCTGCCGATTCGCATGGGCAGATCCCATCAGCAGAACTGACACTCCATCAAGAGTGCGTGCGGCGGGGGCTGTCGGTGGACGGTACGGAACATGCGACCGCGATCCGGGCCGGGTTGGAGGCGGACCGGGCCGGGGAAGGACGCGCCGACCGGGTTCCTCCGGAAGGGTGGTGCCCGGGCGGGAGCGGCGGAAGTATGGGCCGAGGACAGCAACCCCGGGGCGCGATCCGTGCCGCCGGGGCGCGAGAACGAGGTGAGGCGGGACCATGCGTAGCTACGCCGGTGCGATGACCGGCAGCCTTCTCTTCGCCACGGTCTGCTGTTTCCCGGTCCCCCTGGCCTACGTCGTGGCCTGCGTCGCCTGGACCGAGGGCGAGGACTGGGCCTGGATCCCGCTGCTCGCCGCGCTGGTCGGCTCGGGCCTGGTCCTCATCCTGGCCTCCAGCCTCACGCGCCGCGGATTCCCCCGGATCACGCGCGCCGACCGGGTCGAGGACGGCGGCTTCTCCTACGGCGAGGAGACCTTCGTGATGTGGGCTCCGCAGTCCCCGAAGGGCCATCCCCAGGCACGGCTGGTACGCGCGGATGTACTGGAGGCGTCACTCGCGCGGTACGACCCCGAGGGCGGGACGGGCGTCACGTCGTACCCGGGCGACTACACCCCCGCCGAATTCACCCCACTGGTCGCACTGAGGCTGCGGGTGTACGGGGCGGAGGAAGCCGGGGCGGAGGTCCCGGCGGGATCGTTCGAGATCACGGGCTCGTGGCGGGTCCCGTCCGTGTGTCTGTCAGCGGTCACGGCGGGCCGCCTGGCCGTCCTCGTCGCCCCGGCCGGGCCTTCCGGACCCGCCGGTCCGCCGCCCCATGGGAAGGTCACCCCCCTGTGGCCCAGCAGCACCCTGCTGGCGGGGACCCGGACCTGCCGGGTGGCCGGTCTCGACGGCGGGCTGAGCGAGGCGACCCGGCGCCCCGGCCGCCTGCTGCGGCAGATGCGGATCTCACGGTCGGTGGGAGGCGTCGAGCTGACCGGCGACACGATCGACCTCCGGCGCCTGGACGCCCGCACGGCGGCGCGCTACACCGCGGTGGCCGAGCGGGACCGTTCCTTCCCCGAGGAACCGGCGCCGGTGACCGAGCCGGGCGAGGAGTCCCGGTGGATCGTGGACCGGCTCCCGGGCGAACGGGCGGCGTTCGGGTCCGTCAGCCGGCGGTGGTCGCGCCGCGGTGGTGTTCTGGTGCGGGGCCGGTTCCTCAAGATGCGCTCCACGCACAGCTTCCAGGACCACGGCCCGGTCCTCGATACGGTGCTGCGCGTCCATCCGGCGGACGGCACACCGCCGTTCGAGGCCGCCCGGAGGCTGACGGTCCCGATGACCTATCTGGCGGTGCTGCACCGCACCAGGGAGGTCGTCCTGTACGCGGACCCGGCCGGCAGCTCGTACGTCGTCGACTGGCCCCGCACCAATCTGCTCGCCGGCACCACCGCCGCGGCGGTCATCACCCCCGAGGGCCGGGAGCTCTCCCTGGCGGGGCGCCCCGACGTGATCTGGTCCCTGATGAATCTGCTGGCCTCACACGGCCTCTCGGCCCCGGCCCCCGTCCTGGACCTCCGCAAGCGCCGGATGAGCCCGGTGGCGGGGGCGGCGATGGAACTGACGCGGGTCGGCCAGGACGCCGCGGGCCCTTCCTGAGCCGCCCCCTCCGGCCCCTGAAGGGACGGCCCTCAGGACGAGGTGAGCACGATCTTCCCGAAGTGCTCTCCCGACTCCATCCGTTCGAACCCCTCCCGGGCCCGGTCCAGCGGCAGCACCTCGTCGATGACGGGCCGCACCCCGGTCGCCGCGCAGAAGGCGAGCAGGTCCTCCAGCTCGTCCTTGGAGCCCATCGTGGAGCCGACGACCTTCAGTTCGAGGAAGAAGATCCGGGTGAGTTCGGCATGCGAGGGGCGGTCACCGCTGGTGGCTCCGGAGATGACGATCGTGCCTCCGGGGCGCAGCGCCTTCACCGAGTGGGACCAGGTGGCGGCACCGACCGTCTCGATGACCGCGTCCATGCGGTGGGGAAGCCGGGCGCCGGACTCGTACGCCTCCACGGCGCCGAGCTCGACGGCCCGCCCGCGCCTGTCCTCGTCCCGGCTGGTGGCGAACATCCTCAGTCCGGCCGCCTTGCCGAGCACGATGGCGGCGGTGGCGACACCGCCGCCCGCGCCCTGGACGAGCACGGAATCGCCGGGGCGCACTCCCGCGTTGGTGAACAGCATCCGGTACGCGGTGAGCCAGGCGGTCGGCAGGCAGGCCGCCTGCTCGAAGGTGAGTTCCTTCGGTTTGGGCAGCACGTTCCAGCTGGGCACGGTGACCTGCTCGGCGAAGGTGCCCTGGTAGCGCTCGGTGAGGATGGACCGCGTCTCGCCGGGGCCGACCCCGTGCCCCGTCTGGCCGATCACCGAGTGCAGGACGACCTCGTTGCCGTCCTGGTCGACCCCGGCGGCGTCACAGCCGAGGATCATCGGCAGCTTGTCCTCGGCGAGGCCCACGCCGCGCAGGGACCAGAGGTCGTGATGGTTGAGGGAGGCGGCCCTGACGTCGACGGTGGTCCAGCCGGGACGCGCCTCGGGCGCCGGGCGTTCACCCAGCTCAAGGCCGTTCAGGGGCTGGTCGGGGTCGATGCGGGCTGCGTAGGCGGCGAACATGGCTCGACGATAGGGCGGGGAGCCCGGCGGCGTAACCGGCCGGCGGTGTGACGCACGCCAACCCGCCCCGGAGCACCGCACACGACCGGGTCACGGACGGGCACGGGCCGGGCAGCGGCACCCGCCACCGGCACACGGAAGGGGTGGGGCGGCCCCGTACGCCACGGGCCCGCCCCACCCCCTGTCACCACGTCAGCGGCGCGCGACGCCCTCCGCCCGCGCGGCGGCGGCCACGGCCGCGGTCACCGCCGGGGCGACCCGCTCGTCGAACGGGGACGGGATCACGTAGTCCGCCGCCAGTTCGTCACCGACCACGTCGGCCAGCGCGTTCGCCGCCGCGATCTTCATGCCCTCGGTGATCCGGGAGGCCCGGACCTGGAGCGCGCCGGCGAAGATTCCGGGGAAGGCCAGCACGTTGTTGATCTGGTTCGGGAAGTCCGAACGCCCGGTCGCCACCACCGCCGCGTACTTGTGCGCGATGTCGGGGTGGACCTCGGGATTCGGGTTGGCCATGGCGAAGACGTACGCCCCCGGGGCCATCGAGGCGACGGCCGCCTCCGGGACCGTACCGCCGGAGACACCGATGAACACGTCGGCACCGGCCAGGGCCGACTCCAACGGTCCGGAGATGCCCGCCCTGTTGGTGATCGCGGCCAGCTCCCGCTTGACGTCGGTCAGGTCCTCGCGGTCCCGGCTGACGATGCCCTTGCGGTCGGCCACGGCGATATCGCCGATCCCGGCCTCCAGCAGGAACTTGGCGATGGCCACCCCTGCCGCCCCGGCGCCGGAGATGACCCCGCGCAGATCGCCGAGCGTCCGCCCGGACAGCTTCGCGGCGTTCCGCAGGGCCGCGAGGGTCACGACGGCGGTGCCGTGCTGGTCGTCGTGGAAGACGGGGATGTCCAGGCGCTCCTGGAGCTTGCGCTCGATCTCGAAGCACCGGGGGGCCGAGATGTCCTCCAGGTTCACACCGCCGAAGGAGGGCGCGAGCCGGACGACCGTGTCGACGATCTCGTCCGCGTCGGTGGTGGCGAGCGCGATCGGCACCGCGTCGACCCCGCCGAACTGCTTGAACAGGATCGCCTTGCCCTCCATCACCGGGAGGGACGCCTCGGGACCGATGTCACCGAGACCGAGAACGGCGGTGCCGTCCGTCACGACGGCCACGACCTGCGATTTCCAGGTGTAGTCGTGGACGAGCTCGGGATTCTCGGCGATGGCGCTGCACACCTTGGCGACGCCGGGTGTGTACGCGAGGGAGAGGTCGTCCTTGTCCCGGATCGGGACGGTGGACCGCACGGCCATCTTCCCGCCGCGGTGAAGGGCGAAGGCCGGATCGAAGGGCTCGTCGGCTGTGGTGTCCACGTGATGGATGTCACTGTCAGTAGTGCTGTCGCTGCGAGGATTGACGATCTCCGCTGCCATGGTGTTGACCCCTTAAGTCTTCATCGTTTGAGGGTGGCCACTCCTGGTTGAGGAGGGGTGGGCGGGCACCGCGTACGTGCCTGCGCAGAGTGGTTGGCCCGCTCCCGCAGGGGGGATTACATACGCGCGGGCGCGCCGCACACGCGCCCTGAGCCCCGGATGAGGGGTGTAAACGTCTTTTTTACCTGACGAACAGTGCCTCGGACGAGTCCATATCGAGTCGGTGACGTGACTCATAGTCGAATATCGGGACAAGTCCGCTAAGCGGCATAAAAGTCGTCCACCGGTCGAGACGTGCCGGAGATTCTCCGGCCGGAGGATGCAATTCCCACAGATGGTCCGGCCTTGACGTACCGGCCAGTTGAGGTTCGGGGGTCGCCCGTTACCCGATTTTGACATGACCGGCTCCCTGAATGGGGTAATCCGAATGGCAAGATGCCGTAATCACACAAGGTGGCGACACTCGAAGTTGTGCGCGCGTCCACCTTTCAGCACCCCCCTTCACCTGCCGGAGGACTCCGACATGACCGCAAGCACCACCTGTCGTACGACCGCGAAGTCCCGGATTGCAGCGGTTTGCGCCATCGCGGTCGCCGGCACCATGCTGCTGACCGCCTGTGGCGACCAGACCGACTCCGCCACCAAGAAGCGCGGCGAAACGAACACCACCGAGAACGCCCCGCTCGCCGATCTGCTTCCGCAGGCGATCAGGGACAAGGGCGAGATCAAGGTCGGTTCGGACATCGCCTACCCCCCGGTCGAATTCAAGGACAAGTCCGGCAAGACCGTCGGTATCGACCCCGACATCGGCGACGCGCTCGGCAAGCAGCTCGGGGTGAGGTTCACCTTCGAGAACGGCACTTTCGACACGCTGCTCACCGGGCTGCGTTCCAAGCGCTACGACCTGGCGATGTCGTCGATGACCGACACCAAGGACCGCCAGGAGGGCATCGACTCCGAGACCGGGAAGAAGGTCGGCGAGGGCGTCGACTTCGTCGACTACTTCACCGCCGGTGTCTCGATCTACACCAAGAAGGGCGACGACAGGGGCATCAAGACCTGGTCGGACCTCTGCGGCAAGAAGATCGTGGTCCAGCGCGGCACGGTCTCGCACGACCTGGCCAAGACCGAGAACGAGAAGTGCGGCAGCAAGGGCACGATCTCCATCGAGGCGTTCGACAACGACCTGGAGGCGCAGACCCGCCTGCGCGGCGGCGGCGCGGACGCCGGCTCCTCCGACTTCCCGGTGGCCGCGTACGCGGTGAAGACCTCCGGCGGCGGCAACGACTTCCAGCTGGTCGGCGAGCAGGTCGAGGCGGCCCCGTACGGCATCGCCGTCGCCAAGGACAACAAGGAACTGACCAAGGCCGTGCAGGCCGCGCTCGACGCGATCATCAAGAGCGGCGAGTACGAGAAGATCATCGCCAAGTGGGGTGTGGAGGCCGGAGCGGTCAGCGAGGCCAAGATCAACGGCGGGTCCTGAGCGGAGACCGGGGCTGAAAGGCAGCACCTGTGACTGACATCAAGAAGACAGGGCCGGCCGACACGCCGCCCACTTCCACTCCCACGCCCGTACCGATGGCCATCAAGGCCGTCCCGGTGCGGCACTACGGCCGGTACGTCTCGGCCGTCGTCGCCATCGCCCTGCTGGCCGCACTCGGCTACGCCTTCGCCCAGGGGAAGATCAACTGGAGCGCGATCCCGGACTACTTCTTCGACGACCAGATCCTCCAGGGCGTGAAGAACACCGTCATCATCACCGTGCTGGCGATGATCATCGGTGTGGTGCTGGGCGTCGTGCTCGCGGTGATGCGGCTCTCGAAGAACCCGGTGACGTCCTCGATCGCATGGGGCTACATCTGGTTCTTCCGCGGCACCCCGGTCTACGTACAGCTCCTGGTCTGGTTCAACCTCGGCATCGTGTTCGAGTACATCAACCTCGGGCCGATCTACAAGGACGAGTGGTCGTCCTTCATGACCCCGTTCCTCTGTGCGCTGCTGGGCCTCGGGCTCAATGAGGCCGCGTACATGGCGGAGATCTGCCGGGCCGGGCTCCAGTCCGTCGACGAGGGGCAGACCGAGGCGGCCCACGCGCTGGGCATGAGCCACGGCAAGACCCTGAGCCGGATCGTGGTCCCCCAGGCGATGCGCGTGATCGTGCCGCCGACGGGCAACGAGGTCATCAACATGCTCAAGACCTCGTCGCTGGCGGTGGCCGTCCAGTACACCGAACTGCTGCGTTCGACCCAGAACGTCTCGCAGACCTCGGGGGCGACGGTGGAGATGCTGTTCCTGGCCGCGGCCTGGTACATGATCCTCACCTCGATCCTGAGCATCGGCCAGTTCTACCTGGAGCGCTACTACGCCCGGGGCTCCAGCCGGAGCCTGGCGGCCACACCGTTCCAGAAGGTCAAGGCCGGAGTGCTGTCACTGGGACGCCCGAACGGAGGCTCGGTATGAACCCCATGGTGAAGGCCGAGGGCGTCCACAAGTCCTTCGGCTCCGCGCACATCCTCAAGGGCATCGACCTGGAGGTCGCCCCGCGTGAGGTCTTCTGCCTGATCGGCCCGTCCGGTTCCGGCAAGTCGACCTTCCTGCGGTGCATCAACCACCTGGAGAAGATCAGCGCGGGCCGGCTCTCGGTCGACGGCGAACTGGTCGGATACCGCCAGAAGGGCGACCGGCTCTACGAGCTCAAGGACAGCGAGGTCGCCCGCAAGCGCCGGGACATCGGCATGGTCTTCCAGCGCTTCAACCTGTTCCCGCACATGACGGCCATCGAGAACGTCATGGAGGCCCCCGTCCAGGTCAAGGGCGAGACACGGGCCGTCGCGCACGCGCGCGCCGAACGGCTGCTGGACCGGGTCGGGCTCGCCGACAAGGCGAAGAACTACCCCTCGCAGCTCTCCGGCGGTCAGCAGCAGCGGGTGGCCATCGCCCGCGCGCTGGCCATGGAGCCGAAGCTGATGCTCTTCGACGAGCCGACCTCCGCGCTCGACCCGGAGCTGGTCGGGGATGTCCTGGACGTCATGCGCGGGCTGGCCGAGGACGGCATGACCATGATCGTCGTCACCCATGAGATGGGCTTCGCCCGTGAGGTGGGCGACGCGCTGGTCTTCATGGACGACGGCGTGGTGGTCGAAGCGGGCCACCCGCGCGACGTACTGACGAACCCTCAGCACGACCGGACGAAGTCGTTCCTGTCGAAGGTGCTGTAGGGAGCACGCGTACGGGGAAGGGGGGGGCGGGGGGGCGCCCCCCCCCCCCCCCCCCCCGGGCCGGCCCCCCGCCCCCCCCCCCCCCCCGCGCCGGGGCATCAACGCCCGCCCCCCCGGGGGCGCCGGGGGGGGCCCGACGGGGCGGGCCGCC